>JAZKCD010000013.1:0-90997 GCA_040388355.1 Pseudomonadota bacterium
CCCTCTCCCTATGGGAGAGGGGGAAGGGCGAGCCTGAGAACCCGCCGTATCTCTTCGATCACGCCTTCGGTATTGCCGAGAATGTCGTTATTCCAGAACCGGATCACGGTATAACCCGCAGCCTCCAAAGCCGCCGTCCGCTGCGCATCCACTTCGGGACTATGCTGTCCGCCGTCGGCCTCGACAATCAGTCGCGCGTCCTCGCAGAGGAAATCTGCGAAATAGCCAAACAGCGGCTCCTCCCTTCGGAACTTGGCGCCTTCCAGCTGCCGATTGCGCAGATGGCGCCAGAGACGGGCTTCGGCATCGGTGGGTTCACGGCGCATGCGGCGGGCGCGTTCGGTTTTCTTTCCTGCCACCGCTCACTCCCTTCCTCCTCTCCTCGGGGAGAGGATAGCGTAGCTTGGCAGCTTGCTGCCTAGCGAAGCTTGGTGAGGGGATCCCGGACTATCGGGACTCCCGAAACCCCTCGCCCAGCTCCCTGTGGGAGAGGGAAATCACCTTCCCCAGCAGCCGGTCCACCCCCGCCACCGCCGCGGGCTCCTCGAGCGACGGCGCATGGCCCACCCCCGCCACCGTCACCAGCTCCGCCCCCGGCAGCCGCTCGACCATCTTCGCCGCTACGCCCGCACTCAATATGTCCGATCGCTCGCCGCGCACCACCAGCACCGGCTTGCCCCCAAGGCCGTCGAGCGTCGGCCACATGTCGGGCCCGGCCTCGTTGCCCGGCACGCGGAACGGCTCGGCGATCTTCATGTCGTAATCGAGCACGATCCGCCCCGAGCTGTTGAGCCGGAACAGCCGCTTCGCCATCCGCAGCCAGTCCTCGACGCCGTACCCGGGATAGACGTCGCCATTGCCCTCGGCGAGCGCGCGCGCGGCGTGCATCCAGGTCGGGTGCTGCACTGCCTTGCCGACATAGCCGCGAATCCGCGCCAGCCCGCCCGCGTCGATCTCGGGCCCGACATCGTTGAGCACCACGCCCGCGAGGCGGCCCGCCCCCGTCGCCGCGAGCAGCATCGTCACGATCCCGCCGAGCGAGGTCCCCACCGCGACGAACCGCTCGATCGCGAGCTCGGCGAGCAGCGCCTCGACATCCTGGAGATAGGTCAGCGGCACATAGGTCATCGGGTCCTTGGCGTAAGCGCTCTCGCCGCGCCCGCGGAACTCGACCAGGATCACGCGCCATTCGCCCGCCAGCCGGCCGGCAAGCCCCTCATAGTCGCGCGCATTCCGCGTCAGCCCGGGGAAACACAGGATCGCAGGCCGGTCTTCGCGCCCCGGATAGTCGCGATAGTGCAGCCGCAACCCGTCGCTGGACGCCCAATAGCCGTCGGAATATCCGATGTGGTTGCGCCGTTCGCCCATTGCCCTCCATATCGCTGGATGACCTTCACTCCGCAACAGGCGATCCTTGCGCTCGGCGACAGCTTCTACGATCGCGTCGCCGCCGCCGATTTTCCCGAGACCATCCTGCGCTTCCGCAACCAGCGCTGGGCCGAGGCGGTCGGGCTCGGCGGCCTCGCCGACGCCGCGTGGATCGCGCATTTCGGCCGTTTCCAGCCGCTTGCCGGCAGCCTCGAGACTCCGCTGGCGCTGCGCTATCACGGCCACCAGTTCCGCGTGTACAATCCCGAGATCGGCGACGGCCGCGGCTTCCTGTTCGCCCAGCTCCGCGATTCCGGCGGCCGGCTGCTCGATCTCGGCACCAAGGGATCGGGCCAGACCCCGTGGAGCCGATTCGGCGACGGCCGCCTGACGCTCAAGGGCGGCGTCCGCGAGATCCTCGCCACCGAGATGCTCGAGGCGCTCGGGGTGAACACGTCGAAGAGCTTCTCGCTGATCGAGACCGGCGAGGCGCTCCATCGCGGCGACGAGCCCTCCCCCACCCGCTCGTCGGTGCTGGTCCGGCTCAGCCACGGCCATATCCGCATCGGCATGTTCCAGCGCCTGGCGTACCACCAGGATGCCGACGCGATGCGCGCGCTGACCGATTACGTCCTGCGCAATCTCTACGGCGAAGAGCCCGGCGCCGATCCCGCCGCGCAGCTGCTCCATCACGTCGCCCAGCGCACCGCGCGGCTCGCCGGGCAATATTTGGCCGCGGGCTTCGTCCACGGCGTGCTCAACAGTGACAATATCAACGTCACCGGCGAGAGCTTCGACTATGGCCCGTGGCGCTTCACCCCGACCTGGGACCCCGGCTTCACCGCCGCCTATTTCGACCAGAATGGTCTCTACGCCTTCGGCCGCCAGCCCGAGGCGATCCATTGGGACGCGATGCAGCTCGCGGTGTCGCTCCGCCTGATCAGTCCCGAGGAGCCGCTGATCGAGGCGCTCGAGAGTTTCGGCGACCATTACCGCGGCGAAGTGGCGAAGGCGGTGCTGTGGCGCTTCGGCGTCCTCCCGCGCGACGACCAGAGCAACAGCCGCTTCCTCCAGGCGCTCGACGTCCCGATGCGCGAGACGCTGACTCCGGTCGATCGCTTCATGTTCGACAGCTTCGGCGGCGCCGTCCCCGACCATTATGGCGAGGCCTTTGCCGATCTCCGCACCCAGCTCGCCGGCTTCGCCCCCCGCAAGTCGCGCGATCACGCCTATTGGCAGGGCGACGCGCCCTGCTCGATGCTGATCGACGAAGTCGAGACGATCTGGGCGCGAATCGCGGACGCCGATGACTGGTCGATGTTCGAGGCCAAAGTGGCGCAAATCCGCAAAATGGGCGAAGCGCTTGCGTAACTACACTTGCAGGTGTGGCGTCGCGCCACGATTTCGTGCAAGAGCAGCCCATCATCCGGGGATGCCGCAACAAGAACAGTAATGCCGGCCACAGAAATCATCTCTACCGAACCCGCGACCGGCGCCGTGCTCTGGCGCCAGCGCGTCGGCGACGCCGACACGGAGGTCGCGCACGCGCGCCGCAGCTGGGCGGGCTGGGCGTCGCAGCCGCTCGCCTATCGCATCGAGGCGCTGCGCCGCTTCGCCAATGTCGTCCGCCAGAAATCGGACGCCTTCACCGACCTGCTCGCGCGCGAGACCGGCAAGCCGATCTGGGAAGCGCGCACCGAAGTCGAGAGCGTGATCGCCAAGGTCGACATTTCGATCGCCGCCTATTCGCAGCGCACCGGCCAGCAGCGCATCGAGGGGACGATGAACGTCCGCATGGCGCTGCGCCACAAGCCGCACGGCGTGCTCGCAGTGCTCGGGCCGTATAATTTCCCGATCCACTTGCCCAACGGCCACATCGTCCCGGCGCTGCTCGCAGGCAATGCAGTGGTGTTCAAGCCGTCGGAGAAGACCCCGGCGTCGGGCGCGTTCCTGGTCGATTGCTTCCACGCCGCGGGCATTCCCGAGGGCTGCATTCGCCTGCTGGTCGGCGCCGCCGATCAGGGCAAGGCGCTTGCCGGCCATCCCGACATCGACGGCCTGCTGTTCACCGGCTCCGCCAATACCGGCATCGCGCTCAACCGCCAGTTCGCGACGCGGCCCGAGAAGATCCTCGCGCTCGAGATGGGCGGCAACAATCCGATCGTGGTGTGGAACTCGCCCGATCTCTATTCGGCCGCGGTGCTGGTGGTGCAGTCGGCCTTCACCACCGCGGGCCAGCGCTGCACCGCCGCGCGCCGGCTGATCGTCGACGCGAAGATCTACGATCCACTGATGGCCGAGATCAACAAGCTGATCGGCCGGCTGATCATCGGCGAGCCGCATGCCGATCCGGCGCCGTTCATGGGCCCGGTGATCGACAACGACACCGCCGACATGCTGACCGAGAGCTTCCTCGCGCTCTCCACCCGCGGCGGCCGTCCCTTGCGCCACATGGAGCGCCCGATCGAGGGCCGCCCGTTCCTGACCCCCGGCCTGATCGACATGACCGACGCGCACGACAAGCCCGATGTCGAGCTGTTCGGCCCGATCCTCCAGGTCTTCCGCAAGGACAGTTTCGAGGACGCGATCGTCGAGGCCAACAACACCCGCTACGGCCTGTCGGCGTCGCTGCTCAGCCAGGATCCCAAGCTCTACGACCAGTTCTGGGCCAATATCCGCGCCGGCATCGTCAACTGGAACCGCCCCACCAACGGCGCCTCCTCCTCCGCCCCGTTCGGCGGCATCGGCTGGTCGGGCAACCACCGCCCCAGCGCCTACTACGCCGCGGACTACTGCGCGTACCCGGTGGTCTCGTCCGAAGCCGACCAGGCAAGAGCGGCGATCGGGCTGGGGCTAAGGGACGCCTGAGCCGCTTGCAATGTTGGATTTCGCCTGCTCGACTGGCCCGGCCGCGCCGCGCGGCCGCTCTTTGAATTGCCGGACAAGACCAAATACTTTGCTTTCAAGCGCCCCTGCCGAAGCGCAATGACCACGCGCTTGTTTGTCGGGATGTTCACACCCGCAATATGGCAATTTGTACCCCTTGAACTTTCGCCCCGCCTCCCATAGATTCCCCATTGCGGACCGGGCCCCTCTGGCGGTGGCTTCCCTGAGGAAGCCCCGTGATGTCGGACCGCATCGAGCTTGCTCGGTGCAGTTTGGCGGCCCCTGATCCCCCAACTCCCCCTCCAGCAGGCTCGATCGATGCAACATCGATGGAGTGGCTACATGACCAACCTGATCGAACGGCTGATTGCCGCACACCAGGTCCTCAACCGCGAGATCCGCCGCGAGCTCGCGCGCCGCGTTCCCGATCGCTTCCGCCTGACCCGGCTGAAGAAGGAACGGCTCGCGATCAAGGACCGGCTGTTCCGCCATTTCCCCGACGCCGCCGAAATGCGCCGCGTGGCGCGCATCGCGCTCCGCCGTCCGCGCACCGCCTGAAGGAGCTTATCAAGTGAACCCAGTTTTCCAAATCCCCCGCACCGGCGCGGCAGCCGCACGGTTCGACGAGGGCCTGCGCCGGCACATGCTCGGCATCTATCGCAACATGGGGATCGGCCTCGCGATCACCGGGCTGGTCGCGCTTGCCGTCGCCGCCACCCCGCCGCTCGCCGCGCTGATCTTCGGCACCCCGCTGAAGTGGGTGGCGATGTTCGCGCCGCTCGCCTTCATCTTCTTCTTCACCTTCCGGATCGAGCGGATGTCCGCCGCGGGCGCGCGCACCGCCTTCTACGCCTTCGCCGCAGTGATGGGCGTGTCGATGGCGAGCATCTTCCTCGTCTTCACCGGCACCAGCATCGCCAGCGCCTTCTTCACCGCCGCGGCGATGTTCGCCGGACTGAGCCTCTGGGGCTACACCACCAAGCGCGACCTGACCGGGCTCGGCTCGTTCCTGTTCATCGGCCTGATCGCAGTGATCGGGGTCAGCATCGTCAACCTGTTCCTCGGCTCGTCGATGCTCCAGATCATCATCTCGATCGTCGGCGTTGCGGTGTTCGCCGGGCTCACCGCCTGGGACACCCAGCGGCTCAAGAGCGAATATATCGCCTATGCCGGCACCCAGGCCGCCGAGAAGCTCGCGGTGATGGGCGCGCTGTCGCTCTACCTGAACCTCATCAACATGTTCCAGCTGCTGCTGGGGCTGATGGGCGAGCGGGAGTAAGGCCATGACCAGCTTCACCTGCCCCGTCGACGGCGCCACCCTCGTTCCCCTCGAGCGCCAGGGGATCGAGATCGACCATTGCCCCAGCTGCCGCGGCGTCTGGCTCGACCGCGGCGAGCTCGACAAGATCATCGAGCGCAGCGCCGCCCCTGCTGCGCGCGAGAGCTATCGCGAGCCCGAGCGTCACCACGCCGAGCACCATCACGACGACCGCCGCGGCGGCTACCCGCCCAGGCGCAAGCGCTCGTTCCTCGAGGATCTGTTCGACTGAGGTTCCCCCTGGCGCCGCCGGTTTCCCCTTCCGGCGGCGCCTTTTTTAGGGTGCCGGCGAAATCCCCACGCTTGTTCTCCTGCGAAAGCAGGAGCCCAGGGCCAAACAGGTCAGCCCCTGTGACCCTGGGCCCCTGCTTTCGCAGGGGAGCACGGTTTCGGCTCAAGACCGTATGCCATCACGCTTCCCAATTGCGCCGCCCGGGCTATGGTGGCCAATAACGAAACTTGGGAGCGGTATTCATGGTCACGCGCAGGGAATTGATCGGCACCAGTGCCGCGCTGGCCGCAGCCCTCGCCGCTCCGCCCGCGCTCGCCGCCGCCGCCGGCCCGTTCGTCAAGCGCAAGGGGACGGGCTTCACCCGCAACGGCAAGCCCTATCGCTATGCCGGCACCAACCTGTGGTACGGCGCTTATCTCGGTGCCGCGGCCCCGTTGGGCGACCGCGCGCGGCTGGTCCGCGAGCTCGACGCGCTCGCCGCGCTCGGCATCGCCAATATCCGCATCCTCGCCTCGTCAGAGACCTCGCCGCTCAGGAATTCGGTCAAGCCCGGCTTCCGCAACCAGGGCAAGGTCTGGAACCCGGCCTTGCTCGACGGCCTCGATTTCTGCCTCGCCGAAATGGGCAAGCGCGGGATGACCGCGGTGCTCTACCTCACCAATTTCTGGGAATGGTCGGGCGGGATGATGACGTATCTCAGCTACGTCAACGGCGGCAAATACATCGACATGAACGACCCCGCGCATCCCTGGCCCGAATTCCCCGACATGGCCGCGCAGTTCTACGCCAACCCGCAGGCGGTCGGGCTCTACCACGACTGGATCCGCGCGATGGTCGGCCGCACCAACGCAGTCACCGGCACTGCCTATCGCGACGACCCGGCGATCATGGCGTGGCAGCTCGCCAACGAGCCGCGCCCCGGCGGCAGCGACAAGGTCGCGGTGCCGCTGCTCCCCGCCTACCAGGCCTGGACCCAGGCCAGCGCGAAGCTGATCAAGTCGCTCGACCCCAACCACCTCGTCTCGACCGGCAGCGAGGGCCTCAAGGGCGCGATCGAGCGCGCCGACGTCTACAAGGCCGCGCACGCCATCCCCGAGATCGATTACTGCACCGCGCATATCTGGCCGCTCAACTGGAGCTGGGTCGACGCGAAGAACCTCGCCGCCACCAACGAGGCCGGCCTCGCCAAGGTCCGCGACTACATCGCCCAGCACGCCGGCTTCGCGGCCGAGCTCGGCAAGCCGCTGGTGATCGAGGAATTCGGCTATCCCCGCGATGGCGGCGGCTACGACCCCGAAAGCGCGACGCGCTACAAGGACGCCTATTACCAGCTGATCTACGACGCGGTCGAAGCCAGCGCGAAGGCGGGCGGCCCGATCCAGGGCAGCAATTTCTGGGCCTGGAACGGCGAAGGCCGCGCCGCGCACGGCAACCACCGCTACCAGGACGGCGACATGTTCCTCGGCGACCCGCCCCACGAGCCGCAGGGCTGGTACGGCGTGTTCGACAGCGACACGAGCACGAAGGCGGTGGTCGCCGGGCACGCCAAGGCGCTGGCGGCGGTGGGTTAGAAGAGAGAGGTTCACGCGGAGACGCGGAGACGCGGAGAAGCAAGGCTGCCGCGCAGCGGCGTCCATAATCTCTCCGCCACAGCATTTCCTGCCGCTGGCGCGGCGCGATCCTTCGCAGCGAATCCAGACACCTCCGCGTCTCCGCGTCTCCGCGTGAACCTCTCTCTTCTTCTCTGCGCTTCTGCGCGAACGGCCACAAGGACACGATGATCGCAGAGGCCGAGGCCAACTGGGTCCGCCCCCCGGTCGACGAAGCCGCCGCGGTCAGCACCGGCGCGGTCGCGGTAAGCGGCGTCCGCATCGCCTTACACCGCCACCTGCGCTAGGCAGCAAGCTGCCAAGCTTCGGTATCCTCTCCCTATGGGAGAGGGAGGAAGTCATCCCGCAAGCCGATAGCTCCGCTACACGTCCCCCAAACCATCCTCCGTTGCCGCTGGCGGACGACAGGCCCATCTCCGCCGCCATGGCATCCCTCCTCGACCCTAGCGCGCGCGGGCGCGTGATCCTCGTCGGCGCAGGCCCGGGCGACCCCGGCCTGCTCACCGTCCGCGCCGTCGAGGCGCTCAAGCAGGCCGACGTGCTCGTCCATGACGGCCTGGTCGACGCGCGCGTCCTCGATCTTGCCCCCCAGGCGCACCGCATCTCGGTCGCCAAGCAGCGCGCGCGGCACACGCTGCCGCAGGAGGCGATCAACGCGCTCATCATCGCGCATGTGAAGACCGGCGCGATCGTCGTGCGCCTGAAGGGCGGCGATCCCTTCATCTTCGGCCGCGGCGGCGAGGAAGTCGAAGCGGTGCGCGCCGCGGGCCTGCCCGTCGAAGTCATCCCGGGCATCTCCGCCGCGCTCGGCGCCGCCGCGGAGGCGATGCTGCCGCTCACCCATCGCGACTGGTCGAGCGCGGTCAGCTTCGTCGCCGGCCAGTGCAAGGGGCTCGCCGCGCAGGACTGGTCGGGGCTTGCCGGCAAGGGCCGCACCCTCGTCATCTATATGGGCGTCGCCACCTGCCCCGAGATCAGCGAGAAACTGATGGCCGACGGCGTCTCGCCCGACATGCCGGTCGCGGTGCTCGAGCGCGGCACGCTCGAGGGGCATCGTGCGCTGCGCACCCTGCTCGCCGATCTCGGCCCGATGGTGACTCGCGAGAAGGTGCAGAGCCCCGCGATCATCGTCGTCGGCGAAGTCGTCCAGCTCGCCGATGCCGAGGACAAGCTCGCCGCCTGGGCGAAGGCCGCGGAGGTGCTCGCATGAAGCTGCTGACCGGCAACGATCTCGCCTCGGGCGACGTCACCTGGTGGACCGGCACCGGCTGGTCGCGCCACGTCGAGGACGCGGCCGACGTCGGCGATCATGGCGAGGCGATCGCCGCCGAGGAAATCGGGGCGCGCCGCGTCAACGCCGCCTATGTCATCGACGCGGTCGTCACGCCCGAGGGCCCCCGCCCCGCCCACATCAAGGACCGCATCCGCGCGCTCGGCCCGACGGTGCGATTGGACCTGACCCTCAAACCCGCCGATCCGAATGCGGGGAGCTGGGTGATATGAGATTTTTCACGCAAAGCCGCGAAGGCGCGAAGATTTGTTCGCGCAGAGGCGCGGAGAGCGCAGAGAATGCGCGCGCGGCAGCGCGCCTCCAATTTCCATCGGGCAAGTATGAAGGGCTGCTCGCGCAGCGAGGCGATACCGCTCTGCGCTCTCTGCGCCTCTGCGCGAACCAATTCTCTTTCTGCTTCGCGCGCCCACGCCTTCGCGTGAACCCTTTCCAGGCGATCCGCTGATGTACAAATACGACAAATACGACCAGTCGATCGTCGATGCCCGCGTCGAGGAATTTCGCGACCAGGCCGCCCGCCGCCTGTCGGGCGCGCTGACCGAGGACCAGTTCAAGCCGCTCCGGCTCAAGAACGGCCTCTACCTCCAGCTCCACGCCTATATGCTGCGCGTCGCCATTCCCTATGGCACGCTCGACGGCCGCCAGATGCGGATGCTCGGCCACATCGCCCGCAAGTACGACCGCGGCTACGGCCATTTCACCACCCGCCAGAACCTCCAGTACAACTGGATCAAGCTCGAAGAGGCCGCCGACATCCTCGCCGATCTCGCCACGGTCGAGATGCACGCGATCCAGACCAGCGGCGAGAGCATCCGCAACGTCTCGTCGGACCAATATGCCGGCGCCGCGGCCGACGAAGTCGCCGATCCGCGCCCTTGGGCCGAGCTGATCCGCCAGGCGACGACCTTCCATCCCGAATTCAGCTACCTCCCGCGCAAGTTCAAGATCGCGGTGACCGGCGCCGACGAGGACCGCGCCGCGATCCGCCTCCACGATATCGGCCTCAAGCTGGTGACCAACGCGGCCGGCGAGCCCGGCTTCGCAGTCTATATCGGCGGCGGGATGGGCCGCACCCCCTTCGTCGCGCCACTGATCCGCCCGTTCCTGCCGGCGGACAATCTGTTCAGCTATATCGAGGCGGCGCTGCGCGTCTGGAACCGCTCGGCGCGCCGCGACAATATCCACAAGCAGCGGATCAAGATCCTCGTCCACGAGCTCGGCGCCGAGGAATTCACCCGCCAGGTCGAGGCCGAATGGCAGGCGATCCTGCCCAACAAGTCAGACGTCCCCCGCGCCGAATTCGACCGGATCGCGGCCTGGTTCGTCGCGCCTCCCTTCGAGACCGGCCTGCCCGACGCAGCCGACCGCAGCGACCCGGACTTCGCGCTGTGGCTCGACCAGAACGTCGCCGCCCACAAGGCGCCGGGCTACGCGATCGTCAACATCAGCCTCAAGCCGATCGGCGGTATTCCCGGCGACGCCAGCGCCGACCAGATCGACCTGATGGCCGATCTCGCCGAGCGCTACAGCTTCGACGAACTGCGCGTCACCCATGCGCAGAACATCGTCCTGCCGCACGTCCGCAAGGCCGATCTCTACACGGTCTGGCAGACGCTCGCCGACGCCGGCCTTGCCGAAGCCAATCTCGACCTGATCAGCGACATCATCGCCTGCCCCGGGCTCGATTACTGCAGCCTCGCCAACGCCCGCTCGATCCCGATCGCGCAGAAGATCGCCGCGCGCTTCGCCGACGGCGACCGCCAGCGCGATCTCGGCGAATTGAAGCTCAAGATCAGCGGCTGCATCAATGCCTGCGGCCATCATCACGCCGGCCATATCGGCATCCTCGGCGTCGACCGGAAGGGCACCGAGAACTACCAGCTGCTGCTCGGCGGCTCGGGCGCCGAAGACGCCAGCCTCGGCAAGATCACCGGCCCGGGCTTCGACGAGGACGGCATCGTCGACGCGGTCGAGAAGGCGACCAACGTCTATCTGCGCGAGCGCGGCGAAGGCGAGCGCTTCCTCGACACTTATCGCCGCATCGGGATGGAGCCGTTCAAGGAGGCGCTCTATGGATAATTTCCTGCGCTATCGCACCGACGCCGTGCACGAGGAACCCGCGGTCGCGCTCGACGCCTTCCTCACCCAGCCCGAAGCCACCGCCGTCCGCGTCGAGGCCGGCGAGGATGCCCGCCTGCTGATCCCGCATCTCGATCGCCTCGCGCTGGTCGAAGTCGACTTCCCGCGCTTCCGCGACGGCCGCGGCTATTCCTCCGCCCGCATCCTGCGCGAGGCGGGCTATGCCGGCGAGCTCCGCGCCGCGGGCGACGTGCTGGTCGACCAGATGCTGTTCATGCGCCGCTGCGGGTTCGACAGCTTCGCGCCCTATGCGCCGATCGACGAAGCCGTGCTCGAAGCCACGCTCGCCCGCTACGATTATGTCTACCAGCCGGCCGCCGATGGGGAGATTCCCGTCTGGAAGCTGAGGCATGGCTGAAGCCATCGCCCGCAAGGTTGATCGCATCGATGTCGCGCCCCGCTTCACCGAGGCCGACGCCGTGCGCCTCAACAACCTGTTCCGCGGCACCGACACGCACGAGATGATGCGCATCCTGCTCGGCGAGCATATGCTCGGCGATGTCGCTTTGGTCTCCTCGTTCGGCGCCGAATCGGTGGCGCTGCTCCACCTCGTCGCGTCGATCGACTCGACGGTGCCGGTCCTGTTCCTCGACACCGGCAAGCATTTCCCCGAGACGCTCGCCTATCGCGACCAGGTCGCCGCCCTGCTCGGCCTCAGGGACCTGCGCATCCTCCACCCCGACCCGGAGGTGCTCGCCAAGCGCGACGCCACCGACCTGCGCTGGTCGTACGACCCCGACGGCTGCTGCGAGATCCGCAAGGTCGCCCCGCTCGAGAAAGCGCTGGCGGGCTTCGACGCGACGATCACCGGCCGCAAGGCCTTCCAGGCGAGCACCCGCGGCAATTTGCCCCGCTTCGAGATCGACGGAGAGCGCCTCAAGGTGAACCCCTTCGCCAGCTGGACCAAGGCCGATCTCGACGCCTGGTTCGCCGCGCACGGCCTCCCCCGCCACCCGCTCGAGGCGCAGGGCTATCTCTCGATCGGCTGCGCGCCGT
The DNA here is from genome assembly GCA_040388355.1 of Pseudomonadota bacterium. GTDB lineage: Bacteria > Pseudomonadota > Alphaproteobacteria > Sphingomonadales > Sphingomonadaceae > Sphingomonas. Next base: position 11,841 of record JAZKCD010000013.1, read on the forward strand.
GCACCTCGATGGTCAAGCCCGGCGAAGACCCCCGCGCCGGCCGCTGGCGCGGCTGGGAGAAGACCGAGTGCGGCATCCACACGCCGCTCGACGATGGCGACCCGAACCTGCCGGTGTTCTGAAGACCCGGCCCCGGATTTGACGACAGACGCGGTCCAGATCGGGCAACGCGCAGTTTGCGCCCTTGCGAGGGGACGTTTTCGCGCTACCAACGTCGAGACGATAATCGGGGAGAGACCGGGATGACCGCCAGCTTGGATCGCCGCACCCTGCTGGTCGGCGGGCTTGCCACCTCGGCCGCTACCCTGACACCGCTCAGCCAGGCCTTCGCCCAGCGCCGCCGCCTCTCCGCCAACGACAAGGTCCAGGTGGGCGTGATCGGCTGCCACGGCATGGGATGGGCCGACCTCACTGCGATGATCAAGGCGGCCGATGTCGCGCCCGTCGCGCTTTGCGACGTTGACGTCGATGTCCTCGCCGGCCGCGGCGCCGAGCTTGAGAAGGTCACCGGCCGCGCGCCGCGTCTTTACGGCGATTACCGCCGGATGCTGGAGGATAAGTCGTTGGACGCGGTGATCATCGCGACTCCCGACCACTGGCACGCGCTCCAGCTCATCGACGCAATGTCGGCGGGCAAGGACGTTTATTGCGAAAAGCCGCTCGGCAACACCATCGCCGAATGTCGCGCCATGGTCGCCGCCAGGCAGCGCTACAACCGGGTTGTCCAGGTCGGCCAGTGGCAGCGCAGCAACCGGCACTGGGCCGACGCCATTGCCCATGTCCATTCCGGCGGCATCGGCCGGGTGCGCAAGGTCAAGGCATGGGCCTATATGGGCTGGATGAAGAACATCCCTCGCCGGCCTGACCAGGAGGCGCCGGAGGGAGTCGACTATGATCGCTGGCTGGGGCCGGCGCAGCAACGCGCCTTCAACCCCAATCGCTTCCACTTCACCTGGCGCTGGTACTGGGACTATGCGGGCGGACTGATGACTGATTGGGGCGTCCACCTGATCGACATTGCCCTGCTGGGAATGAAGGCCCAGGTGCCGCTCTCCGTCAGCTCGCTGGGGGGCGCCTACGGGTATCCGGACTCGGCCATGGAGACTCCGGACACCCAGACCGCGATCTTCGACTTCGGCGACTATTCGGTGGAATGGGAGCATGCGGTCGGCATCAGCCGCGGCCCCTTCGGCGGCCATGACCATGGCGTGGCCTTTGTGGGCGAAACCGGCACCTTGGTGGTGGACCGCAGCAAATGGTGGGTCTCGCCGGAGATGAGCGACGGCAAGGTCATGACTCCGGAGATTCCCGTCACTCTGGCGTCGGACAAGGGCCTCGATCGGCACACTGCGGATTTCATTGCCTGCGTGAAGGATCGCTCCCGCACGCCCGCCTGCCCCATCGAGTCGGCGGCCAACACGGCCACCGTCTGCCAGATGGGCAACATAGCCTGGCGCACCGGCCGCAAGGTCCACTGGGACGCCGCGGCGGGCCAGTTCAAGGGCGACGCCGAAGCCAACGCCCTGATTACGCCCCGCTACCGCGCGCCTTTCCGCCTGCCGGCGTGAGGGCGGGCACGGGAATCAATCCAGGGTCCGTACTCAATTAGCTGCACGGCTCCCCTCTCCCATTGGGAGAGGGTTGCGCAGACTTGGGTCTTGCTCTTGCAAGGCCTTGGTCGGAGCTGGGTGAGGGGTTTCGGGAGCTATCGATAGCGCAAAACCCCTCACCAACCTGCCAGGCACCAAGCTGCCAAGCTCCGGTATCCTCTCCCCCGGGAGAGGAGAAGAGCGAGCGCAAGCTAACTGAGTACGGACCCTGGTCAGGACCGGTCCTTAGCGTCAGGCCGGCATAGGCGAACACAGCCGCGCTCGTGACGGGGTGAGGCCGGTGGGCAGGTTGACCTGACGTTCGCAGGGCCGCCGCCAGCTCCACGGGGGTCACGCACGCATTTTGGATAATATCTCCATTGGCTTCGAATAACACCGGCGAATAGCCAGACGCTCGCCTCGGATTTGTTCGAATCCGTGCCTGGCTGGAGCGAATGGGAGACGCGCCGATGCTGAAGAAAGCCGTGCCGACCTTCTTCGCGCTTGCCTTTCTGGCGGTGGCCGCGGGCGCCATCTGGCTCTGGGCGACCTACGGCGCCTATGGCTATGGCGTGCTGCTCCGGCGCGGCGGTTCCTATTGGCAGGCCATGGCGGTCGACGATCCGCGCCTCTCGCCGGCGATGCGCGCGGCGCTGAAGCAACCCGTCCCGAAGGCCAGCTCGGGTCCCGTGCGCTGGAGGACGCTCGAACCTGGGTTCGAGGCGGGCACGCTGCCGGTTCTCGCCGGTGGCCGCGAGGTCGATCGCATCCTCCTCGCCCGGATCGACCCGTCGCGCTACCGGTTCGCGGTCCGCAACGAGGGCGGCGCCGGCAAGGGCATCGACGAGTGGGAAGCCGCGCTCCCCCAAGCGCTGCTGATCGTCAACGCCAGCTATTACGACCGCAAGGGTCGCGCCGACACGCCGATCGTCAGCGACGGCACTGCGCTCGGCCCACAAACCTACGACGCGAAGGCCGGCGCGTTCGTATCGGCGGACGGCACGGCGCGGGTCGTCGATCTGCACGGCCGCAGCTGGCAATCCGCCTTCGCCGGCGCGCGCGACGCGATGGTCTCCTACCCGCTGCTGATCGGCGAGGACGGCGCATCGCACGTTCCGTCGCGGACCCGGTGGCTGGCGAACCGCAGCTTCGTGGGTCAGGCCCGCGACGGGCGCATCGTCATCGGCACCACCCGCGACGCCTTCTTCTCGCTCGATCGCCTCGCCGATTTCCTGATCGCCGCGCCGCTCGATCTGAGGGTCGCGCTCAACCTCGATGGCGGCCCGATCGCCTGCCAGAGCATCCGCGCGCCCGGCTTCCACCGCAAATTCTACGCCCGCTGGGAAGCGCAGGTCACTGGCGAGCGGGTCAGGCTGCTGCGCTGGCCCTTCGCCAACGCGACCTGGGCGATGCCGATGATACTCATGGTGGAGCGCCGCTAGCGAAGCGTGGAGTTTGATCCAGCTCGATTGAGCCAGGCCTTTCCCCGGCGAAGGCCGGGGGCCAGTTGCGGGCGGATTCGGACGGCGGGATGCCCCCTGGAGTTCCTCGATACCGGGCCCCGGCCTTCGCCGGGGAAAGCAATCCAAATGGGCCGAATCCGACTCTAATATCCCGGCGCGAGATCGCTGAACTTGGTGAACTGGCGGTCGAACTTGAGGTCGACCGATCCGGTCGCGCCGTGGCGCTGCTTGGCGATGATCACCGTCGCCTTGCCCGCGACGCGGAGCTGCTCGGCCTGCCAGTCCTGGTATTTCTGGATATCGTCGGCCGAGGTGTTGGCGTCGGGGGCCTTGGGCGCCTTGAAGTCGTGATAATATTCGTCTCGGTAGACGAACATGACGATATCGGCGTCCTGCTCGATCGATCCCGACTCGCGAAGGTCGGAGAGCTGCGGCCGCTTGTCCTCGCGGCTCTCCACCGCGCGGCTCAGCTGCGACAGCGCCAGCACCGGCACGTTGAGCTCCTTGGCCAGCGTCTTGAGCCCGCGGCTGATCTCGGAGATTTCCTGGACGCGCCCGTCGCCCGATGCCCGCGCCGAGCCCTGGAGCAGCTGGAGATAGTCGACCACGACCATGCCGATCTTGTGCTGCCGCTTGAGCCGCCGTGCGCGGGTTCTGAGCGCCGCGATCGTCAGCGCGGGCGTGTCGTCGATGAACAGCGGGAGCTGCTCGAGGTCGGCCGCCGCGCGTGCGAACTTCTGGAAATTGGCGGCGCTGATGTCGCCGGTGCGCAGCTTCTCGGAAACGATTTCCGATTGCTCGGAAAGGATGCGCATCGCCAGCTGGTCGGCCGACATTTCGAGGCTGAAGAACGCCACCGGCGCGCCGATCGACTTCTCCTCGGGGATGCCGGCTTCCTTGTCGTCGATCCAGCGCCGCGCCGCGTTGAACGCGATGTTGGTGGCGAGCGAGGTCTTGCCCATGCCCGGGCGCCCGGCGAGGATGATCAGGTCCGAATGGTTCATGCCCCCGGTCATCGCGTTGAGATCGGTCAGCCCCGAGGTGATGCCGGAGACGCTGCCGCCCGAGTTCATCGCCCGCTCGGCCTGCTTGACCGCGAGCGCCGCGGCGCGGGTGAAGCTCTTGGCGCCGGTGTCCGCCCCGCCCTTCTCGGCGACTTCGTAGAGCTTCATCTCGGCGGTTTCGATCTGGCCGACCGGATTGATGTCCTGGCTGGTGTCGAGCGCGGCATCGACCATGTCGCGCCCCACCGTCACCAGCGCGCGGAGCATCGCGAGGTCGTAGACCTGGTCGGCGAACGCGCGCGCGCCGATCAGGCTGGCGGGATTGCCGGTCAGCTGCGCGAGATAGGCGGGCCCGCCCAGCTCCTTCATCGCCGGATCGGCGGCGAACAGCGGGCGCAGCGTCACCGGGTTGGCCAGCCGGTTCTCGCCGACCAGGAAGGCGATCGATTCGTAGATCCGCCCGTGCAGCGGCTCGAAGAAATGCTCGGGGCGCAGCCGCTGGAGGACATCCTCGGCGATGCGGTTGTCGATCATCATCGCGCCGAGCAACGCCGCCTCCGCCTCGACATTCTGCGGAAGCGTCGTGCCCTCGGGAGCGCCGGGGGTCGTCGGAAAGGGAATCGGTTCGGCCATGGATATCGCTGTCGTCCAAACCCGCTCCACCACCAAGCAGAGTCCTTGTGGAAAACGGGGAATAACCGGATAGGAGCGACGAATGGCCGATCCGCGCATCATCGACGTGACTCTCGACGAGCGCACCATCCTGTGGCGCTCGGCCGATATCGAGCAGGAGCGCCGGATCGCGATCTTCGACCTGCTCGAGGACAATCGTTTCGCGCCCCAGCGCGCGCACCCCGACGGCTATGCCGGCCCCTACAAGCTCAACCTGCGCGTCGAGGAAGGCCGGCTCGCTTTCGAGATCACGCGCGCCGACGGGTCCCCGCTTGAAACGCTTGTCCTCGGATTGGCCCGATTCCGCCGCCCGATCCGGGATTACTTCGCTATCTGTGACAGTTACTATCAAGCGATTCGCAGCGCCTCGCCGGCGCAGATCGAGACGATCGATATGGCCCGGCGCGGCGTTCACAACGAGGCGGCCGACCTGCTCAAGGAACGGCTGGAGGGCAAGATCGACGTGGATTTCGACACCGCCAGGAGGCTCTTCACGCTGATCTGCGTGCTGCACATCAAGGGTTAGAGGGTGCCGCCGGCCCGCATCCTCTGGCGGCGGACGCGGATCGGCGCGGGGTTCGCGCTCGCGCTGGCGCTGATCGGGTTCCTCGCCTGGCTGGCCGCGGTCAACTGGCGACCCGATGCCAAGGCCTTCCCGCTCCAGGGCATCGACGTGAGCGAAGCGCAGGGACCGATCGACTGGTGGACGGTCAAGGCCAACAGCGAGGTCGGCTTCGCCTATGCCCGCGCCACCATCGGCGCCGATCGCCGCGACAAAAGCTTCGGCCGCAACTGGCGCGGGCTCTACGCAGTGGCGATGCCGCGCGGCGCGATCCACAGCTTCTCGCTCTGCCAGCTCGCCGCCGACCAGGCCGGCAATTTCGTCAAGACCGTGCCGCGCTCGGACGACCAGCTGCCGATGGCGCTCGACCTCGACTTCGACCCCGGCTGCGCCGCGCGGCCCGAGCGCAACGTGGTGCTGGGCGAGATCGGCCGCTTCCTCGCCGGAGTCGAGGCGCCGGCAGGCAAGCCCGCGATCCTGCGCGTTTCCCGCGCTTTCGAGGCGCGCTACCGCGTCAGCCAGGCGATCCCGCGCCGGCTGTGGAGCGTGCAGCCCTTTTTCCCGCCCGACTATTTCGACAAGCCCTGGACGATGTGGCAGGCATCGGGCTTCCGCCGGATCGAAGGTGTGCCGCGCGCCGTAAACTGGGACGTCATGGTGAAATGAGCACGCCGAAGCAGCTGATCGAGGCCGCGCGCCGGGCCGCGCGCAACGCCTATGCACCCTATTCGGGGTTCGGGGTCGGCGCGGCGGTGCTGCTGACCGACGGCAGCGTGGTGACCGGCGCCGATTTCGAGAATGCCAGCTACGGCCTGTCGCTCTGCGCCGAGACCGTGGCGCTGGCGACGGTCAGCGCGCAGGGGCGGCTGAAGGACGTCGCCGAGATCGGCGTGATCGGCGGGATGATTGGCCCCGACGGCCCCACCGGCACCACGCCGGTCGGTCCGTGCGGGCGCTGCCGCCAAGTCATCAACGAAGCCGCGCAGGCCGGCGGGCGCGATATCCCGGTCCATTGCGGGAGCGCCGAGGGGGAGCGAATCGATACGCACCTGCTCTCCGCGCTCCTTCCCCATGCGTTCGGGCCGAAGGATCTTGGCCTGGCCTGATCGCGCTTGCATTGCCCAGGTGCCTGGGCTTTTCATCGACGGCACGAGGAGAGGCGAATGACGAAGCTGCTGCGTATTCTGGCCGTCGCGTCCGCGCTGCTGGCTGCGCCTGTCGCCAATGCCCAGCAATTGCTTGCCGACATCTTCCAGGATCACGCGGTCCTCCAGCGCGACCGCCCCATCCAGCTGTGGGGCAAGGATCCGCGGCACGACGGCGGCGTCGTCGTCACGGTCGACGGCCATGCCTACACGACCGAGAAGGACGGGCGCTACAGCTGGCGCGTCACGCTGCCGGCGATGCCCGCGGGCGGGCCGCACACCATCACCGTCACGACAGCGTCGGGCTTTACCCAGACGATCAGCGACGTGCTGGTCGGCGATGTCTGGCTGTGCTCGGGCCAGTCGAACATGGAGTTCGACGTGGCGCACGGGCTCAACAGCGGCGGCGAGATCGGCACCGCCAACGATCCCGAGATGCGGCTGCTCACCGTCGGCAAGGACACCGCGAAGCAGCCTGAGGCTGCGTTCAAGACCCCGGTGCGCTGGCAGGCAGTGACGCCGGAGACCGTCGGCGACTTCTCCGCCGCCTGCTATTTCATGGCGCGCGACCTGCGCCAGTCCGAGAAGGTGCCGTTCGGGCTGATCGACGCCTCGTGGGGCGGCACGCCGATCGACGCGTGGCGGACCGGCGACGCGCTGACCGGGGATCCGGCGATGCAGGACCGTCTCGCGCTGCTCGCCATCTACCGGAGCGATATGGTGCGGGGGAACCGCCTGTGGGGCGATATCTGGACCAACTGGTGGCGCAGCTGGAGCCATGATGCTCCCGGGAAGGAGCCGTGGCAGGCGAATCCGCCCGGCGAATGGCAGCCGGTTCCGGCGCTCACCAACTGGGAAGGCTGGGGCATTCCCGCGCTGGCCAATTACAACGGCTATGTCTGGTACCGCACCGAAGTGACCGTCTCCGCGGCGCAGGCCGGGATGTTCGCGAAATTGGGGTTCGGTCCGGTCGACGACACCGACATGACCTTCGTCAACGGCATCGCGGTCGGCACCACCACCAGCTGGAACCAGCCGCGCGATTATCCTGTCGCGCCGGGCACGCTGCATGCGGGCAGCAACCGCATCGCCATTGCCGCGCTCGATACCGGCGGCGGCGGGGGCTTGAGCGGAACGGCGGCGCAGCGCGCGATCCGCTTCGAGGACGGCAGCGTGGTGCCGCTGCCCGAGGCGGCGCAGTGGCGCTATCGCGTCGTACCCGGCCCCGCCGATCCGCCGCATGCGCCCTGGGAAAACACCGTCGAGTTCGCGTCGATCTACAACGGGATGGTCGCCCCGCTCGGCCGCTACGGGCTGCGCGGAGTCGCCTGGTACCAGGGCGAGGCCGATGCCGGAACGCCCAGGGGCTATGCCGGCAAGCTCGCCAGCATGATGCGCGACTGGCGCGACCAGTTCGGCAATCGCGACCTGCCCTTCCTGATCGTCCAGCTCGCCGGGTACGGCCCGCGGAACTTCGAACCCGGCGAGAGCGGCTTCGCGTCGATCCGCGAGGAGCAGCGCAAGGCGGTGGCGGCCGATCCGCATGCGGCGCTGATCGTCGCGTTCGACCTCGGCGAGGTCAACGACATCCATCCCACCAACAAGCAGGACGTCGGCCACCGCCTCGCCCGGGCGGCGCGGGCGCGGGCTTATGGCGGCAAGGACTCGCCCTCGGGCCCCTGGGCGGTCGCCGTGACGCGCCAAGGCTCCGGCGTCGCGGTGGGGTTCGATGCAGTCGAAGGCGGGCTGGTCGCCTATAGCGCGTTCCAGCCGATCGGCTTCGAGCTGTGCGGCGCGGCGATCGGCAGCTGCCGCTTCGTGACGGGCAGGATCGAGGGGAACCGGGTGGTGCTCGAGGCCGGCCGCGGCCCCATCGACCGCGTCCGCTTCTGCTGGGGGGACAGCCCGCTGTGCAATCTCTACGACCGGTCTGGCCTGCCCGCCGGGCCGTTCGAGCTGGCGGTTCACTAGGCCGGCGGCAGGGCGAGTCGCGTGCCGGAAGTTCACAAAGTTCACGCTACGTCCCCATTGTTTTCCCCTCCCACGAGGCCCGGCGGCGCCGACGGCGGAGCGAAGCGGGAAGGCAACGGACGCGCATGGCCCGAACGAAAGCAGAGCAATTCCTACATCGCAAGGCGGCGATCGCGGGCGTCCTCGCCTTCAAACCCTCCAGCCCCCTTGCGGATCGCGCCGCTTGCCGCGAAAGCGGGCGCTCACGATCCGGAGCATTGAATGTCGATCCTGTCCGACCGCTGGATTCGCGAGCAAGCGCTGACCAACAACATGATCGAGCCGTTCGTCGAGGCGCAGCGCCGCGAGGGGTGCATCAGCTATGGCCTCTCGTCCTACGGCTATGACGCGCGGGTGGCGGACGAGTTCAAGATCTTCACCAATATCGACAGCGCGGTGGTGGACCCCAAGGACTTCTCGTCGACCAGCTTCGTCGACCGCAAGACCGATTGCTGCATCATCCCGCCCAACAGCTTCGCGCTGGCGCGGACGGTCGAATATTTCCGGGTGCCGCGCGACGTGCTGGTGATCTGCCTCGGCAAATCGACCTATGCGCGCTGCGGGATCATCGTCAACGTGACGCCGCTCGAGCCCGAATGGGAGGGGCATGTCACGCTCGAATTCTCGAACACCACGCCGTTGCCCGCCAAGATCTACGCCAACGAAGGCGCGTGCCAGTTCCTGTTCCTCCAGGGCAACGAGCCGTGCGAGACCAGCTATGCCGACCGCGCGGGCAAATATATGGGGCAGCGCGGGGTGACGCTGCCGCGGCTCTGAGCGGCCGGCAAGTCACAAAAAGTCAGGCGAAGCGGTGTTTTGGCGGCTTGTCTTCCGCCAAATCAAATACCCGCTGTTCCCCTGCGAAAGCAGGGGTCCAGCGCCGCAAATGCTGAACTGCTTGGCCCTGGGCTCCTGCTTTCGCAGGAGAACAGGCGGTTGCAAGCCGCAACCGGCCGACGATCAGTCCGCGCGCGCGGTCTGCGTCGGGGTTTCGAGGCGGCGGAGGCCGGCGCGGGCGATGGCGTGCGAGCCCGCGGCGCTTTCGTTCACCAGTTCCATCGCGACGTCGGGGCGCGCCAGCACCTGCTGGTAGAGCGCGCGCGCCTCGGCGGCGCGGCCGGTATGGACATAGACCGCCGCCAGATTGAGCATGAATTCGGGGCGAGTGCCGTGGCGCCGCACTTCCTGGGTGAGCAGCTTTTCGGCGGTCCGATAGTCGCCGCGCTCGATCGTTGTGCTCGCAACCGTCTCGAATTCCTGGGCGTGCGCCGGCGCGGCGATCGCGAGCAGCGGGGCTGCAAGCAGGAAACAGGGTGCGAAACGCATCGAGCCTCTCCCGAATATGACAGTTGAGCGTCGCTAATGTGACACTTCAATTTCCTTCTTATGACAGTTTTGTTGCGGAATCACAAGCAAGGCACAAAAAAAGAGGCGGCCCGGAGGCCGCCTCTCTCGTCTCGGATGGCTGCGCCATGGGGCGCGGCGGATCAGAAGTCGTTGCGATACTGCTCGTTGCCGACGAAGCCGAGCTTGGTGATGTTGGTCCGCTTCACGATCGCGAGGACGTGATCGACCACTTCATACCGCGCATTGGGATCGGGCTGGAAGTGCAGCTCGGGCTCGGTCGGGAGCTCGGTGGTGCGCTCCAGATACTGCTGCAGCGTCAGATCGTCGACCGGAACGCTGTTCCAGAACACCGCGCCGGTGGCGTCGATGTAGATCTTGTTCTTGTCCGGCTCGACCGGCGGCAACGGCTGGTTCGGCGGATTCTGCGGGAGATCCACCTTCACGGCGTGGGACTGAATCGGAATGGTAATAATGAACATGATCAGGAGCACGAGCATGACGTCGATCAGCGGCGTCGTGTTCATCTCCATCATCGGTTCGCCGTCGTCGCGGCCACCGCTCATTGCCATTTGGCGTACTCCTTGAAAACGGTGCGCATCACGAAGCCCTGACGTTCTCGATCGGCTCGGGCTCGGAGATGAATCCGACCTTGGCGAAACCGGCCATCTGCATCGTGAAGATCGTACCGCCGATGCAGCGGTACGGCGTGTCGATGTCACCGCGGATATGAACTTCCGGCAGCTCGAGCCCGGCGGCATTCACGCCGCCCTGCTTGTCGATTTCCGACCGCAGCTTGGCCGCAGCCTTTTCGAGCAGGTCGCGGCTGGTGATCGGAGTCACGCCCCAATAGACCTCGCAACCGCCCGGGCCGTTCTTGACCGAAAGCAGGACATTCTCCGGCTTGGTGATCGTCGGCTCGAAGCGAACCTTGGGAAGATGCAGGTCCACCGACTGGATCACGACCGGAACCGCGATCAGGAAGATGATCAGCAGCACCAGCATCACGTCCACGAGTGGCGTGGTGTTGATGTCCGACATCGGGGTGGAATCGTCGGCACTGCCGCCAGTACTAATCGCCATTTGCGCGCTATCCTATCATTCGCAGCCTGCCCCGGCAGAAGCCGGAGCGGGACCGCGCGGACACCCGCACGGTCCCCTCGACATCAGTTACGGGCGCGCCGGAGCGGCAGTCGAAGCCTGCGGAGCCTTGGGCGCCGCAGTCTTGCCACGGACCGTCGGACGCACGCGCCCGTCCGAAGCGAGATAGCCGAGCACGTCGTTCGAGAACGACCCCAGATCCTCGGCGATCGACTTGTTGCGGCGCTGCAGCCAGTTGTACGCGAGCACCGCCGGAACCGCGACGACGAGGCCGAGCGCAGTCATGATCAGCGCCTCACCGACCGGGCCGGCAACGGCGTCGATCGAGGCCTGACCGGCGGCGCCGATCTTGATGAGCGCGCGGTAGATGCCGATAACCGTACCGAACAGACCGATGAACGGCGCGGTCGCGCCGACCGTCGCGAGGAATGCGAGGCCGCCGGCGAGCTGCGAGTTGATCGACGCTTCCGAACGGGCGAGCGAGCCGTGCAGCCAGTCATGCGCCTCGACCGGATCGGTCAGCTCCTTGTACTGCTCCTGCGCCTGCAGGCCGTCATCGACCAGCTGGCGATAGGCCGAGTTCTTGGCGAGCTTGGCCGCGCCTTCGCGCAGGCTGTTCGCGCTCCAGAACGACTGGCGGACGCGCTTGCCCTGGGCGATGATCTTCTGCTGCTCGAACAGCTTGGTGAACAAGATGTAGAGCGAGAAGAACAGGAAGACGGTGAGGATGATGAAGACGGACCAGGCGATGATGCCCCCCTGTTCGAGAGCTTCCCACAGGCCGTAGGGATTCTTGGCCGGAGCAGCCGCGGTCCCTGCGGCGAGAATGGTCGTGAGCATGTGCGGTTCTTTCCTCTAAAAATGTTCGCTTCTTCGTTCCTAGACCGCGCTTCGGGCTTCCCCCGAGAGCACGCGCTCTCCAATCACTCCTTGGGAATTTCCCAGCGGAATCTGTTCGAATAACTCGCGGGAATCTTGTTTCCGTTGGAGTCCTCGGCCGGGCCGAACCTGGCGCGACGCTTGAGCAGCGAGCAGGCGGTGTTGTCGAGCAACGCCGATCCGCTCGATCCGGTGATCGTGCAGGTAGTCACCTTGCCACCGGCATCGACGGCGAGCGTGAAACGAGTCGTTCCCTGCTGTTCTCCGCGCAGCGCCGCTGCCGGATAGTCGTCGTTGGTGACCCAGCTGGCCGGATTACGCGGCTGCAGGGGCTTCGCGATCCGCGGCGGAGGCGGAGGCGGAGGGGGTGCCGGGGGTGCCGGCGGCGCGGGAGGCGCAGTCGGCGGCGGCGGCGGAAACATCGGCGAAGGCGGGAACACCGGCTGCGACGACTGCGGCGGCACGATCGACGGCGGGATATAGACCTGCGTCGGCGGCGGCGGCACCGGCACGTCAGGCGGCGGCGGCACTTCCTCGGGCGGCGGCGGCGGCGGATCCTTCACGTCAAACGCGTTCAGGTCCTCCACCTTCTTCTTGATATATTGATAGGCCAAGCCCGTGACGAAGGCGTATCCCAAGCCAGCGACGATCATCGCGACTATGACGATCGCCACAATCCGGCTGCCACTTACATTCCGGTCAGCGTAAGCCATTCGGCACCGTCACTCCTCTATCCTATTCGCGACCTAACGCGAATTAACCACGCGCATAGCCGTCCGCTGCGCACCTTAGGCATCCCCCAGCGGAGCGCGAGTCTCTATCGCGGCACCCCGGGGGACGCAAACCCTTAATCGGACATTTCGAACGTACCACCTGCCTGTGCCCGAATTATTTCTGTTTAAGAACGATACATTCCGGTAACGCCAAAGACCATGATCCGTATCCCTTCGCTGATGTTTTGTTGCGTGGCGGCGCTTTCGGCCTCTCTTACGGCAGGCGCCCAACCGACGCGAATCCAAGCACAATCCGCCCCTGCCGGCCCAAGCTACGCCACCGCGGCGAGCCAGGTGCTCGGCGCCCCGCTGATCGTCGATGCGCGAATCCGCAGCGCCAGCCGGGTCAAGGATTCGGAGTCGCCCGGTCTTATTCCGGGACGGGCGCGCTTCTATATCGAGGCCGATGTGCTCGCGCTGATTCGCGGCAGCAACGCGCTTCCCGCCCGGATCGGCTATCTGGCGGACGTCGCGCTGGATTCGCGGGGCAAGCTTCCCAGGCTCAAGAAGCAGCGCGTGCTGCTGTTCGCCCGGATGATCGCGGGGCAGCCCGCGCAGGTCCAGCTGACCGGAGTCGAGGGCCAGCGCGCGTGGGATGCCGGGCTCGACGCGCTGATCCGCGGCATCACCCGCGAGACGCTGGCGGCCGACGCGCCGCCGGCGATCACCGGAGTCGGCAATGCCTTCCACGTCCCCGGCTCGCTGCCCGGCGAAGGCGAGACCCAGATATTCCTGACCACCGCGACCAACGTGCCGGTCTCGCTCCAGGTGCTGCGCCGCCCGGGCGCGCGGCCGCGCTGGTCGGTGTCGATGGGCGACATCGTCGACGAATCGGCGGGCGCGCCGCCCAGGGATACGTTGCTGTGGTACCGGCTCGCCTGCGGGCTGCCGGCGCAGCTGCCCGGATCGAGCCTCGAGTCGGAGGAGCCGGACAACGCCAAGGCCGCGCGCGAGGATTATGCCACGGTGCGGCGCGAGCTGGGGGCTTGCCGGTAAGACAGCGCATCCGCTTTCGCGGGAGAGGAGCGAGAAGGGGCTGTCTCAAATCATCGCCGGTGACGCACCAGCGTGATCCCGATCGATTCGCCTCCCTCGGCGATCGCCAGCTTGACGATCCTGACCTCGACTCGGCGGACACGGTCGTCGGAGAGGAACAGCGTGTCGCAGATATGCTCGGCGACGCCTTCGATCAGGGTGAAGTGGACGCCCTGGGGCAGCGCGCCGGTCGCGGCATGCTTGAGGTCGATATAGCTTTTCGAGGCGCTGAGCGGGGTATCAGGGGCGAATCGCTCGGGCAGCGCCACATCCGCGGTGATCGAGATCCGCAGCGGCTGCGGCAGGTGAGTCTCCTCCGAATAGATGCCGGTCAGCACCTGGACTTCGAGGTCGTGCACCTGGAGCTGGAGAAGATCGGTCAAGCGCGAGCCCTTCGTGGGAATTGGACCGCGCCCATAGCAGAAGCGCGGGGGCTGGGAAGGCGATTCGGCCTTGCGCCCGCGGCCAACGGGTCTAAAGCGCCCGCCCCCGCAACCCTTCCCGAGGAACCGCAGTGACTGGATTGGCGCCGCTCGCCCAGATCGACCCGCAAGCCGTCGAGCACCTGCTCGACCGGGCTTTCGGCGCCGACCGACGCGCGCGCACCGCCTATCGCATCCGGATGGGGACGCAGGCGATCCCCGAACTGAGCTTCGCGGCGCTGCGCGAGGATGCGCTGGCGGGGACGATCCAGTGCTGGCCGGTGGCGCTGGCGTGCGATTCGGGCGAATCGGTCGCGATGGTGATGGTCGGCCCGGTCGCGGTCGAGCCCGCATGGCAGCAGGAAGGCGTGGGCCGCGCGCTGATGGAGCATATGCTCGCGGCCGCGGCGGGCACGGGCATGCCGCTGATGCTGATCGGCGATCCCGAATATTATGGCCGATTCTTCGGCTTCGTCGCGGACCGGACCGGCGGGTGGCGGCTGCCGGGCCCGTTCGAGCCGCATCGGCTGCTGGCGCGAGGCGCGGGCGTGCCCGATTGCGCCGGGGTGCTGGGGCCGCGGGTGCTTCACGCGGTCTGACGCCCTTTGCGCTCGGGCGCGGGGTCGCCTAACGAAACCGGGATGCCCACGCCCCCGCCCCCCGATTTCGCCAGCCTCTCGCTCACCGACATCGCGCGGCTGGCCGAGGAGAACCGGCTGCCGCCGGTCGAGAGCTGGAACCCCGAGCATTGCGGCGACAGCGACATGCGGATCGCGCGCGACGGGACCTGGTACCACCAGGGCTCGCCGATCGGGCGGCAAGCGATGGTGAAGCTGTTCTCGACGATCCTGCGCCGCGAGGCCGACGGGTCCTACGTGCTGGTGACGCCGGTCGAGAAATTGAGCATCGAAGTCGAGGATGCGCCGTTCCAGGCGGTCGAAATGAAGGCCGAGGGCGCGGGCGACGCGATGCGGCTGGGGTTCCGGCTCAACACCGGCGACCTGGTGACCGCGGGGCCCGGGCACGGGCTGCGATTCGAGGCCAGGGAACCCGAAGGCCCCCGCCCCTATCTGCACGTCCGCGGCGGGATGGAGGCGCTGATCGCGCGGCCGGTCTATTACGAGCTGGCCGAGATCGCGCTGGGCAATGGCAGCAGCCCGCCGGGCGTGTGGAGCAACGGCGCCTTCTTCGCGCTGGAGCCCGCATGACTCTCGCCGAACGCCTGCGGCGGGCGCTGGAGACCGCGCACGAGCCGATCCTGCTGACCGGCGATCATCACGATTTCGACCCCGAGGACGTGACTCACCCCGCGGCGGTGCTGGTCGCAGTGACCGACCGCGCCGATCCCGGCGTGATCCTGACCCAGCGGACCGAGACGCTGCGCCGCCACGCCGGCCAGGTCGCCTTCCCCGGCGGCCGGATCGATCCCGAGGATGACGGACCGGTCGCCGCGGCGCTGCGCGAGGCCGAGGAGGAGATCGCCCTGCCCCGCGGCCGAGTCGAAGTGATCGGCATCGCCGACCGCTATCGCACCGTCACCGGCTACTCCGTCACCCCGGTGATCGGCGTGGTCGCGCCCGACATCGCCTATGTCGCCGCCGAGGCGGAAGTCGCCGCCGTGTTCGAAGTGCCGCTGAGCTTCCTGCTCGACGACGCCAACCACCGCGAGGCCTCGGTCGAGTATCTCGGGCGGCAGCGGCGCTATTACGAGATCATGTGGGGCGAGCGCCGCATCTGGGGCGCGACCGCGGCGATGATCGTCAACCTGTCGCGGCGGCTGCAATGGACGGCATGACTCTTCCCGACGCCGAGTGGCGCCATCGGCCGGGGCTCGACGCGCTGGCGCGGATACTGGGCGAAGGCGAGGCGCGATTCGTCGGCGGCGCAGTGCGCGACACGCTGCTGGGGATTCCGGTCGCCGATATCGACATCGCCACGCGGCACGCCCCCGAAGCAGTGATCGCGATGCTCAAGCAGGCAGGGATCCGGGTTGTGCCGACCGGGATGAAGCACGGCACCGTCACTGCGGTGCTCGACAGCGGCCCCGTCGAAGTAACGACATTGCGCCGCGACGTCGCGACCGACGGGCGGCACGCGACGGTGGCGTTCACCGACGACTGGAAGGAGGACGCGGCGCGGCGCGACTTCACGATCAACGCACTCTATGCCGACCCGGTCAGCGGCGAATTGTTCGACTATTTCGGCGGCAAGGCCGATCTCGACGCGCGGCATGTCCGCTTCATCGGCGACCCGCTGCAGCGAATCGCCGAGGATCATCTGCGCATCCTGCGTTTCTTCCGTTTCCTCGCGCGATTCGGGGATGTCGCCGACCCCGCCGGGCTCGAGGCGTGCACCGTCCGCGCCAAGGATTTGATGGCGCTCAGTCGCGAACGAATCGCCGACGAGCTGCTCAAGCTGCTGGTCGCCAGGGACGCAGTGCGGGTGGTGGCGATGATGGTCGCGCGCGGCATCTTCGCGCCGGTGATCCCCGAGATCGGCGATCTCGCCCGATTCGAGCGGACCGTGGCGCGCGAGGCGCAGGCCGATGTTCCGCCGAACGCGCTGCGCCGGCTGGTCGCGCTGCTGCCCGCCGAGGCAGTGGATGGAGTCGGCGCGCGGCTCAAGCTCTCGAATGCCGACCGGCGGCGGATGGGCGTCGCCGCGCAGCCGCCGGCGAGCGAGGATGCACGGGTGCTGCGCTACCGGATCGGCGCGACGGGGGCGGAGGACCAGCTGCTGCTCTCGGGCCTGGCCGATGCGGCGGTGGCGGAGAAGTTGCAGGCGATCGCCGGCTGGGAAGCGCCGCGCTTTCCGCTGAGCGGCGGCGCGATCGTCGCGCGCGGGGTGAAGGCGGGGCCCGAAGTGGCGCGGCTGATGCACGCGATCGAGGACCAGTGGGTCGGCGAAGGCTTTCCCGACGCGGCACGAGTCGAGGCGATTGCAGACGCAGCGGTGGCGGCGGTGCTCGGGCGGGGATGATGAGCGATGCACTGGCTCTCGGATAACTATCGCGGCGAGTTCCTCGCGACGCCTCAACTGGTCCGCTTTGACTATGCACAAGGTAAGGACGGATTCGAGCCGACGCTTCTCATCAAAGGCGACAATCTGATCCTGAAGTATCTGATCAAGGGTACGCGGATGCAGCTCGTCCTCGCAAGGGTCAACGGCGACCGCCTGCTCTACGGTTTGAAGGTGTTTGACGACCCCGACAAGCCTGGCAATCTTTGGTCGGTTCTGGAGCGCGAACAGGAGCGCGACGCCCTCTTCGCGCTGGCGCGAGGGGAGCGATGTCAGGCCTTTCTTTTCAATGAGCTGGCAGTGAACATGGCCTGGGCCGAACTCGCGGTTGACTTCTCGGGCACAAAGCTTGGGTCGCTCGCCGCTTATGCCGCGCTTGGAGATGCCGACCATGCGAGCCTCCAAGCCGCAGCAGACTCCACTTTGGACGATATCCATTTCAACGGAGCCACCGACCCCGACAGGCTCATCGTCGACTTGCCCGGCATCACAGATTGGCATCGTGTTCGAACCACGCTCATCACCAATCTGGCCGGCGCTAGCGATCTGAATATCTTTGACCTCAACGAGGGCCGACAGCAGGAAAAGGTGGTGGCCTGGCTTACCGACAACCTGTTTCCCACCGTAAGCCTCGATCAGCCGCAGATTATGATGAAGGGCCTTCAGAAGGAACTTACAGACGCGCTTCTAAGCTACCAGTACGGGACCTTTCTATTTGAATCCAAAGCACTGGCAATCCTTGGCCGGCCAACGTTGCCGGATCGACCGAAGCTCTCCCGCAACATCATCGGCCATATCGAGAAAGCCGCCAAGCAGCTCAAGGGTGCCATCCGAAAGATCAAAGCGGGGACGGAGGTCACCGACATTTCTGGCAAGGTCTGGAAAATTGAACGCGGTCCGCCGATTCATGCCGTCATCCTAGTGCCCGACCTACATCTGCTGGAAGGCGACTTCGGGTTCGAGCTGATGTGTGACTTCACCAAGGTGACGGGCGGCTATCTTCACATTGTGGACCCGAGCGAGCTTCTACGCATCGTGCAAGCCGCAGCCATGATCGCGAAACGAAGCAAGACTGTGACGCCAATGATGGCGTTCGACACGCGCTTGATTGCCAGGTTCGAGCAGGCACTGGAGAGCCGACGTTTGAATCTGGAGATCATTACCCGTTTCGAGAATGAGCCTCCGTGCTGACTGCAAGACGGTTTCTGGATGTTCGGATCCCGCCCCTCGCTGATGATCGCCGGGCATGAGCGGCGTCGTACTCCCCGCGTCGGATGCGGTTGCCGACCTGCCTGCCGAGCTGGTCGCGACGGTCGGGCCGATGCCGGTGCCGGGCGATGGCGGCGGGGCCGGGCCCGCCTTTCTCAACCCGGCGGGATTCGCCTCGGCGCTGTGCGACGCGGATGGGGTGGTGGTGTTCGCCGATGACGGCGTCGCCGGGGCGCGGCTGGACCGGCTTCCGGCGCGAAGCGGGGCGCGGGTTTCGCTGCTGACCGGGGCGGACGGGCGCACCGTCGTGGCGGCTGTCGTATCCGGCGAGGGCGCGAAGGACTGGCCGCTGTCCGATGCCGTGCGGCTGCGGATGGCGGGCGAGCGCGGGTGCCTCGCGGTGCTTACCTGCCGGCCGCTGTCGAGCGTCGATCCGGCGCGGACCGAGGTTGCGCGGCTGTTCGGGCTGACCGGGCCCGAGGCGCGAGTCGCCGCCGGGCTGGTGCGGACGGGCGACCTGCGCGGTGCGGCGAAGGCGGCGGGGCTGCCCTACGAGACCGCGCGCAAGGCCGCCAAATCGGCGATGCGCAAGGCCGGGGTGCGGCGCCAGGGCGAGCTGGTCGGGTTGTGGGTCGGGTTGCAGACCGGCGAGGCAGTGACGCGCCCTGCCCTGCTGGCGGCGCTCGCCGCGCTGTTCGGGATCGGCGCGCGGCAGGCCGAGATCGCCGTGCTGGTCGCCGATGGCGGCAGCCGACGCGATGCTGCGGAGGCGCTGGGCGTGTCCGAGCATGTCGTGAAGACCGAGCTCAAGGCCGTGTTCGCCGCGCTGCAGGTGCCGACCGTCGCCGCGCTGTCGGTGCTGGTGAGCGAGATCCGCATCCTGACGCGGATCGTGCGCGCGACGAGCATGGAGGCGGCGACTCCGCCCCGCGATGCCGAGCCGCTGCGGCTGATCCCGCGGATCGGGCGGCCGGGGCGAGTCGCGGTGGTCGATCACGGACCGCCGGGCGGGCTGCCCGTGCTGATCCTCCACACCGCGACCACCAGCCGCCACAATCCGGCGTCCTTCATCGCCGCGCTCCAGGCGCATGGCATCCGCCCGATCGCGCTCGACCGGCCGGGGTTCGGGCTGACCGGCATGGTGGCGGGCGACTATCTGGGCGAGTCGGCGCAGGATCTGGCCGATATCCTCGACACGCTGGGGCTGGAGCGCGCCTGCTTCCTCGCGCGCGGCGGCGGCATGGTGCTGGCGCGCTTCGCGGCGCGCTGGGGCGAGCGGATAAGACGCGCGGTGGTGGTCAATCCCGAGCCGCCCTCGGCCGCCGACCGGCGCCGCGTCGGGCTGACCGGCGCGATCAAGAGCCTGGTCTATGCCAAGCCATGGCTGATCGGGGCGCTGGCGAATTATCTCGGCCGCAATGCCTCGGCCGGGATCGTCGAGCGGCTGGTGCTGCGCTCGCTCGACTCGAGCGAGGCGGACCGTGCGGTTCTGGGCGACCCCGAGATACGCGCCGCCTATGTGCTCGCGTCGCAGCAGGCCGCGCTCCAGGGCGGCGCGGGCTTTCGGGCGATCGCCGGCACCGAGCCGTTCGAGGCCGCGCGGCCGATCACCGACGGCAGCAGGATGACGATCCTCTGCGGATCGCAGGACCCGCTCTACAGCGCCGCCGATTCGCTGCCGAGCTGGCAGGCGGCATGGCCGGGCTGTTCGGTGGTGATCGTGCCCGATGCCGGGCGGCTGGTGCATTTCCAGAAGCCCGAGCTGATCGCCGCGCTGCTGCTGGCGTGACGTCCCGGCTTCGCTGGTAAGCGCGAAGTATCTTCATCGACATGCAAGAACCCGTCTCCGTATAAATACGTAGACATCGTGCAGATTCGTCGGGATTCCGCCGAATATTCGAAGGTCTTGGCCGATATCGCACAATTAGTCTGTGTTGCTCTACAGACACAGCGCGCGAAATTGACGCGGCGCACAACGGTTTCGCTTTTGTTACGGGAAAGTGAATTCATAGTGAACGCATGAGAAGGCAGCTCGCCTTCGGGAGATCCACTATGCGTCGAACGATCCTGTCCGCCCTTTCGGTATCGGCTTCGCTGCTCGCATTCAGCGCCGCCGCCCAGGCCCAGACCGTCGAGGCCCCCGCCGAGGAAGTCAGCCCCGACGTCGAGGCCGCGCCCGAGAACACCATCGTCGTCACCGGCACCCGCGCCGCCAACCGCACCGTCGCGTCCAGCCCGGTGCCGATCGACGTGATCTCGTCCGACGATTTGATGACCTCGGGCCTCGGCGAGACCAACAAGATCCTCAACCAGCTCGTCCCCTCGTTCAACTTCCCCCAGCCCTCGATCACCGACGGCACCGACGTGATCCGCCCCGCCTCGCTGCGCGGGCTGGCGCCGGACCAGACCTTGGTGCTGGTCAACGGCAAGCGCCGCCACGTGACGGCGCTGCTCAACATCAACGGCTCGGTCGGGCGCGGTTCGGCCGCGGTCGATCTCAACACCATCCCCGCGCTCGCGATCGAGCGGATCGAAGTGCTGCGCGACGGCGCCTCGTCGCAATATGGCTCGGACGCGATCGCGGGCGTGATCAACGTCCAGCTCAAAAAGGCCAATCATGGCGGCCGCGCATCGGTGAGCTATGGCAAGTATGTCACCACGCTCGCGGGCGTGCCCAACGTCACCGGGCTGGTGCTGACCGGCGGCCAGCCGAGCTTCGACCCCGCCGACGGGCGCATCCTCGCCGCCAACCGCAGCGGCGAGCGCACCGCCAATGACGGCGACCTGTGGACGCTCGGCTTCAACATCGGCCTGCCGATCGGCCCCGAGGGCTATTTGAACTTCACCGCGGAATATCGCGACCGCGACAACACCAACCGCGCCGGCTACGATCTGCGCCCCAACTATAACCGCCCGACCGCGGCGTTCGACGCGCGCGAGGCGACCTTCAACCGCCTCAACTTCCAATATGGCGATCCCAAGACCGAGGATTGGAACATCTTCGTCAACTCCGGGGTGCCGATCGGCGACTTCGAGCTCTATGCGTTCGGCTCCTATTCGAAGCGCGACGGGCTGAGCGCGGCGAACTACCGCCAGTCGGCCGCCGCGAACAACCGCGACTTCTCGGTGCTCACCCCCGCGACGACCCCGACCACGGCCAATTTCGTGCCGCTGCGCGCCGACGGCTTCCTGCCCTTCATCCATTCGGACCTGACCGACTATTCGGGCGCGGTCGGCATCCGCGGCGATGTCGGCGGCTGGTCGCTCGACCTGTCGGGTGTCTATGGCCACAACCAGTTCGACTATCGCACCGAGAACAGCCTCAACACGTCCTACGGCCCCGCCTCGCAGAGCAACTTCGATTCGGGCGGGCTCGCCTTCGGCCAGTTCACCGGCAATCTCGACATCAGCCGCGAGTTCGACCTCGGGCTGGCCAAGCCGCTGACCTTCGCGTTCGGCGGCGAATTCCGCCACGAGGACTTCAACATCCGCCCGGGCGAGACTCAGTCCTTCGCGATCGGCCCCTATTTCCGCGCGTCGTTCGCGACCACCGCGGCGAACTGCACGACCCAGGCCGGTGTCTACAATGCCGGCACCGGCATCTGCAGCTTCCCGGGCCGCGCCGCTCTGGTCGGCGCGCAGGGCTTCCCGGGCTTCCCGACATCGGCCGCAACCGATGTCAGCCGCCACAGCTTTGCGGGCTATGCCGAGCTCGATACCGATCCGTTCGACGGCTTCACCCTGACCGCCGCGGGCCGCTACGAGCATTTCTCGGACTTCGGCGGCACCGTGAACGGCAAGCTCGCCGCGCGCTACGAGTTCGTCCGCGGCTTCGCGGTCCGCGGCTCGGTCTCGAACGGCTTCCGCGCGCCGTCGCTCCACCAGCAATATTTCACCACGACCTCGACCAACTTCATCGCGGGCGTGCCGGTCGAGATCAGCACCCAGCCGGTGTCGAGCCCGGTGGCAGTCGCGCTGGGATCGAAGCCGCTCAAGCCCGAGAAATCGACCAACTGGAGCGTGGGCGCGACGCTGAACCCGTTCCGCGGCTTCAACGTCACGGCCGATTACTACCACATCAAGATCAAGGACCGCGTCGTCCTCACCGAGAATCTCGGCGCGGCGGGCAGCGGGACGGCGACGGTGAACACCGCAGTGAAGGCCGTGCTCGACGCCAACGGCTTCCAGTCGGTCGGCGCCGCGCGCTTCTTCATCAACGGGCTCGACACCTCGACCTATGGCTTCGACGTGGTCGGCACCTATCGCACCGATCTCGAGTCGCTCGGCAAATGGTCGCTTTCGGCGGCGTACAACCGCAACACCAACCGGATCGACAAGCGCATCGCCGCCCAGGGCCCGCTCGCGACGATCCCCGGGCTGATCCTGTTCGGCCGCGTCGAGGGGATCCGCTTCACCAACGGCCAGCCCAAGGACAAGGTGGTGCTGAGCGCCGACGCGACCTTCGGCGA
This sequence comes from Pseudomonadota bacterium, assembly GCA_040388355.1. Lineage (GTDB taxonomy): Bacteria > Pseudomonadota > Alphaproteobacteria > Sphingomonadales > Sphingomonadaceae > Sphingomonas. The sequence goes on from JAZKCD010000013.1 coordinate 34,536, forward strand.
TGTCGGGTTCAACGCGCGCACCACGCGCTACGGCAAGGTCATCGCGCCGGGCGCCTCGGTGCCGATCGCCGCGCCGACCAGCCTGACCGATTACGGCCCGGACGATCTCTTCCTCGAGCCGAAATGGGTCACCGATTTCGAGATCCGCTTCACCTTCAAGGAGCATGCGACCTTCGCGCTGGGGGCGAACAATGTGTTCGACATCTACCCGACCGCACGCCCGACCGGCTCGCGGCCGGCGACGGTGGGCGGGGTCTATCCGGTCGACGCCTATTACCAGCCGTTCAGCAGCTTCTCGCCGTTCGGGTTCAACGGGCGGTTCCTCTACGGGCGGTTCACCGCGGAGTTCTGAGGCAGGGCTTCAGGGCAACGGAAAAGGGGGCTTCGCGGCCCCCTTTTTTGTCGTCTCCCGGAATGGATGCCTGTCCCCCCAGTTTCAGGTACCTGCTTGTTCCCCTGCGAAAGCAGGGGCCCAGAGTCACAAGGGCTGAACTGCTTGGCCCTGGGCCCCTGCTTTCGCAGGGGAACGAGCGGGGATAAGGCTCAGCCCTTGCGCTCGGTGAGGTACCGGTACGCGTCGTTCGCCTCGAGCGGGCGGGCGTAGAGGAAGCCCTGGCCGTAGGTGCAGCCCAGCGCCGCCAGCGTCTGGGCGAGCTCGTTGGTCTCGATGCCCTCGGCGGTGGTCTGCATGCCGAGCGCCTGCGCCAAGCTGAGGATCGCGCGGACGATGGCGATCTTGTCGCGGTCGGCGAGCATTCCCGAGACGAAGCTGCGGTCGATCTTGAGCAGGTCGATCGGCAGCTTCTGGAGATAGGCGAGGTTCGAATAGCCGGTGCCGAAATCGTCCATCGCCAGCGTGGTGCCGAGGTCCTTGAGCGCCTTCATCGTCTGGCTGATCCGGTCGGGATCGGTGACGATCGCGCTTTCGGTGAGTTCGAGGGTCAGGCGGTCGCCGCCGATGCCGTGGCGGTCGAGCGCGGCCTTGACCATATTCGGGATCTGGTCGCGCTGGAGCTGGATCGCCGAGAGGTTGACCGCGACGCGGACGCCGCAATCGCCCCCTGCCCTCTTGTCCCATTCGGCGATGGTGCGCGCCGCCTCGTCCATCGCCCAGCGGCCGAGCGGGACGATCAGCCCGGCTTCCTCGGCGACGGGGATGAAGTCGTTGGGCGAGAGCTTGACGCCCTCCTCGTTGGTCCAGCGGGCGAGCGCCTCGAACGACGTGATGCGGCCGCTGGCGAGATCGCAGATCGGCTGGAAGTTGAGCGTCATCGCGCCGCCGTCGATCGCGCGGCGCAGCTCGGTCTCCATGCCGAACTGCTCGCGGGCGATGTCGAAGGCGCGGGTGTGATAGACTTCGGTGCGGCCGGTCTTCTTCGCGCGCTTGACGGCGAACTGGGCGTTGCGGACGAGATCCTCGGGATCGCCGTCATTGTCGGCGCCCAAGGCGATGCCGATCGCGCAATCGACGCGGATCTCGAAATCGGAGAGGCGGAACGGGTTGGCGAGCGCGGCGTGGATGCGCTTGCCGACATGGAGCGCGTCGGTCGGGCCGTCGTCGAGCAGCAGGAGCACGCCGAACTCGTCGCCGTTCATCCGGGCGAGGATGTCGCGGCCGCGCAGCGCGCCCTTGAGGCGGCGGGCGACCGAGATCAGCAGCTCGTCGCCGGCAAGCCCGCCCATGCAGGCATTGACTCGGCTGAACCGGTCGAGATTGACCACCAGCACGGCATAGTCGCTGCGATTGTCGGCGGTGATCGCGGCTTCGACTTCGTCGCTGAAGCCCTGGCGGTTGGGCAGCCCGGTGAGGCTGTCGGTCATCATCTCGCGGCGCAGGCTGTGCTCGGTGCGCAGCTCGGCGGTCTGGTCGATCAGCGTGACCATGCAGCGCGGGCCGGCGCGCTTGTCGGCGCGGCGCGCGAACATCACCCGGAAATAGCGGCAATCGACGGCGTCGCCGAACTGCCAGGCGATCTCGCTGTGCGTCTCGCTCGAATCGAGGAAGCGGCGCAGCTGGGGGCCGAGCAGGCGGATCAGCGGCGAATCGCTGGCGACGGTGCCGAGCCCGGCGAGGCGGAACGGGCGGTTGATCGCGTCAAACATGAAGGCCTTGCCGGTCCATTCGACGATCGCGGCGGGCACGGGGAGCAGGTCGAGGAACAGCGCGCCGGCGCCTGGACCGAAGGCGAGCGGCTCCTGCGCCTGCGACATGGGCGCGGCCTCGGGGGCAATTGGCTTGGCTCGTGTGAACGCCATCATCGTCCGGGCTAACCGGGATTGGTTAAAACCGTCTGAAGCAGAGGGTAATTACGCAGGCGGAACGGTGGGTTGCGGGGAGAAACGAGTCCGCCAATCGCCGTTCTCCTGCGAAAGCAGGAGCCCAGGGCCGCGAGGTCTGGCCTATGTGACCCTGGACCCCTGCCTTCGCAGGGGAACGGTAGTCAGAACTTGTTATCCCGCGGGAAGCCGGTCGGCGGCATTCTTCCCGCCGCGCCGCGCGCCGCGCGCCAGGGGGAAAGGTCGGTCTCCGAACGCGTGCGGCCGCTGTCGCCGCCCATCGCCCAGCTGAGGCCGTCGGCCATGCGGAAGGTCCTGGCGTCGGACAGGCCGCCGTCGCGGTAGCGCTGGAGCTGGACCCCCTGCCCGCGCGCCAACTCGGCGACTTCGGTCAGCGGGAAGACCAGCATCTTGCGGTTGTCGCCGATCGCCGCGACCGCGTCGTCCTCGGGCGCGATCGGGCGGACGATGGTGAGGTGCGCGCCGGGGCGCGGGGTGACGACCTGCTTGCCCTTGCGAGTCTCGGCGATGACGTCCTCGGTCTTGACCACGAAGCCCCGGCCGTCGCTGGCGGCGACCAGCAGCCGGGCCGAGACGGTTGCGGGCATCAGCCCGATGATGACGCGCTCGCCGTCCAGGTCGATCATCAGCCGCACCGGCTCGCCGAAGCCGCGGCCGCCGGGGAGCTTGTCGCCGCCCAGTGTGTAGAACCGGCCATTGTCGGCGGCGAGCAGCAGCTTGTCGGTGGTCTGGGCGTGGAAGGCGAACAGCGGGCCATCGCCTTCCTTGAACTTGAGCGTCTCGGCCGACGCCAGCTCGACATGCCCCTTCATCGCGCGGATCCAGCCGCGCTGCGACAGGATGACGGTGATCGGCTCGCGCTCGATCATCGCTTCGAGCGGGATCTCGACGGTGGGGCCGGCTTCCTCCACCAGCGTGCGGCGCTTGCCGAGCAAGGTCTCGGGGCCGTAGCGCTCGCGGATCTTGCCCATGTCGCGCTTCATCCGGGTGCGCTGGCGCGCGTCGCTCGACAGCAGCAGGTCGAGCTCGGCCTTTTCCTTCTCGAGCTTCTCCTGCTCCTTGCGCAGCTCCATTTCCTCGAGCCGGCGCAGCGAGCGGAGGCGCATGTTGAGGATCGCCTCGGCCTGGCGGTCGGTCAGCTCGAACTCGGCGATCATCACCGGCTTGGGCTCGTCCTCGGTGCGGATGATCTCGATCACGCGATCGAGATTGAGGAAGGCGATGATGTAGCCGGTGAGCAGTTCGAGCCGGTCGGCGATCTTGGACAGGCGATGCTCGGAGCGGCGGCGCAGCACGACGAAGCAATGCTCGACCCAGGCCGACAGCGCCTCCTTGAGGCTCATCACCCGCGGGGTGTGGAGCTTGTCGAGGACGTTGAGGTTGAGCGGCACGCGGCTCTCGAGCTCGGAGAGGCGGAACAGGCTCTCCATCAGCGTCGCGGGATCGACGGTGCGGCTGCGCGGCTCGAGGACGATGCGGATATCGTCGGCCGATTCGTCGCGGACGTCCGCCAGGATCGGCAGCTTCTTGTCGTTGATCAGCGCGGCGATATTCTCGATCAGCTTGCCCTTGGCGACGCCGTAGGGGATCTCGGTGACCACCGCGACCCAGGTGCCGCGCCCCAGATCCTCCTGGTTCCAGCGCGCGCGGACGCGGAAGCTGCCGCGGCCTGTCGCGTAGGATTCGCGGATCGCGGCGGGCGAATCGACGATGATGCCGCCGGTCGGCAGGTCGGGCCCCTGGACGGTCTGGAGGACGTCGTAATCGGGGTTGTCGATCAGCGCGACCGCGGCGTCGAGCAGCTCGGCGGCGTTGTGCGGCGGGATGCTGGTCGCCATGCCGACCGCGATGCCGGCGGCGCCGTTGGCGAGCAGATTGGGGAACAGGCCGGGGAAGAGCTCGGGCTCTTCCTCTTCGCCGTTATAGGTTGCCCGGAAATCGGTGGCGTTCTCGTCGAGCCCGTCCATCAGGTCGATCGCGACCTGGGTCAGCCTTGCCTCGGTATAGCGATAGGCCGCGGCGTTATCGCCGTCGACATTGCCGAAATTGCCCTGCCCGTCGACCAGCGGATAGCGCAGCGAGAAGGTCTGGGCGAGGCGGACCATCGCGTCATAGACCGACTGGTCGCCATGCGGATGATATTTGCCGATGACATCGCCGACGACGCGCGCGCATTTCTTGTAGCCCGAGGCGGGATCGAGCTTGAGCAGCCGCATCGCCCAGAGCAGGCGGCGGTGCACGGGCTTCAGGCCGTCGCGCACGTCGGGAAGCGAGCGCGCGGTGATCGTCGACATCGCGTAGACGAGGTACCGCTCGGAAAGCGCACTGTCGAAGGGGACGTCGGTGGGGCCGGCGGGTTCGGGAAGTTCGGTGTCGAGTGCCATTATGTTCGCGCTTAGCAGCGCTTTTCGCGCGTTGCGAGCGGGTCATGAAGATTGGTGCATCCCCGCGCACCGGCTTCTATGTTCCCCTGCGAAAGCAGGGGCCCAGAGTCCCAAAGGCTGAACTGCTTGGCTCTGGGCTCCTGCTTTCGCAGGAGAGCAGAATATAAGAACAATATGGTGGAGAGGCAGATGCGGACGAAGCTGATGCTGGCGGCGGCGGCCTCGCTGTTCGGAGGTGCGGCGCATGCCCAGGACGGGGTCGGCCGGACCTTCCATTACGAGCGGACCAACATCGACGGCAGCGAGCCTGAGCAGATTTATTTCCACCGCGCCGCGCCCGACAAGATCGCCGTCTACAAGATGGCCGAGCGCTGCACGCGTTCGGCGCTGGTTACCGCGACGATCGACCCGGCGACAGGCGAGGCCTCGGGTCTCGTCGCCGCGCAGCTACGGCCCGGCGCCGCGAGCGAGCCCTATGCCTCGGTGCTGCTCGACCCCGCCGCTTCGGTGCTGCGCGGATCGATCTTCTCGGTCCATCCGCCGCTGCCGCTGGAGACGACGGTCGGCACCCGCCCGTGGCACATGTACGACTTCGATCTCGCCACGCTCGGCGCCGCGTTCGAGGCGCGCGCGGGGAGCCGCGCGCCGATGCGTTTCGGCATGGCGATGGTCTGGGCGGACTCGAATGGACCCCGCCTGCTCTGGCTGGGCGGCGCCGAGGCGCGCTTCGCCGCCGCCGAACGCCATCTCGACCGCGATACGCTACGCTTCGACGTCACGGGGCTCGCGTTCGGCGACAAGGGCGGCGGGCCTCTATGGATCGATGCGGCGGGCGGGCAGATCGTCGACGTGCAATGGGGCCGGCCCAACCACGACAATTACAAGGATTTCCGCCTGCGGCTGCTCGCCGAGGAGCCCGCGGGCGAGGCGGCGTGGACCGCGCTGCTCAGGCGTCACTTCGAGGGCTGTCCGGCCCCCGGCGAGAGCAAGGCGCCATAGGGATCGTCGCCCAGCGCGGCGACGATGTCGGCCAGCAGCCAGTCGCGAAAGGCGCGGACCTTGGCGAGGTTGCGCTTGGTCTCGGGGTAGACCAGCCAGAAACTGTTCTTGTAGCAGGCCGCGCACGGGCTCGCGGGCACCAGCAGCCCGGCGGCGATCGCCGGCTGCCACATCGGCGGGCTGAGGATTGCGACGCCATGCCCGGCGATCGCGGCATTGCCGTCGAGCACCTGCGAATCGAAGCGCACCGCGGGGCGCGGCTTGGCCTCGATCTCGCCTTCCATCGCGCTTTCGAACCACAAATCCCACCAGTCGTCGCCGGGCGAGATGCGCGGGATGGCGAAGAGGTCGCGCGGCGCGTTGACTCGCGGATAGGCCGCGAGGAAGGCCGGATTGGCGAGCGGCACCACCGGCATCCGCATCAGGAAATGCGAGACCAGCCCCGGCCAGGCGAACTCGGCGCCGCGGATCGCGAGGTCGAACTCGCCCGAAGTGAAATCGGTCATGACGTCGGACACGTCGAGCCGCACCGCGAGATCGGGACGCGCGAGCTGGAACGAGCCGAGCCGCCCGGCGAGCCAGTTGGTCGCGAAGGTGCGCGGCGCGGTGATCGTCAGCACGCCTTCATTCTCGGCGCGGACCGAGGCGAACGCCTCGCCCATCGTGTCGAATGCGGCGCTGACCTGCGGCGCGATGCGGCGGCCGATGTCGGTGAGCGCGATGCCGCGGCCGCTGCGCGCGAACAACGGCGCGCCGAGCCGCTCCTCGAGCAATTTGACCTGATAGCTCACCGCGGCCTGGGTCATCCCCAGCTCTTCGGCGGCGCGCGTGAAGTTGCCGACGCGCGCGGCGGCTTCGAACACCCGGACGGCGGCGAGCGGAGGGAGCCTGCGCATCGCTATTCATAAGCTGTGCTGATGATTGGTGTCCAACGATTTGTTGGCCTGGCGGCGCGCGGCGAGCCACATCGGAGTCACCGGAACACGAAAGGAACCCCGCCATGATCACTGCCCTCGCCCTCCTCCTCGCCGCCACGCCCCTCGCCGCGCAGGACCCCGCCGCCACCGCCCGGGTGCAAGTGAGCGACCTCAACCTCCACACCGCCGCCGGGCGCGCCGAGCTCGACCGCCGGCTGAACCGCGCAGTCGCCACGGTGTGCCCCGCCGCCAGCGACAACCGCGCGCTGCGTCAGGTCCAGCAGGCGCAGGGGTGCCGCGACGCCGCACTCGCGACTGTCACGAAACAGCGCCATAGCGCGCTCGCGGCGGCCGGGGTCCCGGCCATCGAGATCGCATCCAACGGGCGCTGAACATTCCCCCAGGCACCCGCGGGCAAGCGGACGGCGTTGTGCGCGCCGTCCGCTTTTCCGTATCCGCCGTTCGACAAGCAGTACTCATGGATAGGCCACCCCGCCCACCGCGCCGGGTTCCCGAAACGGAACAGCCCCGGCAAGCCGCAGTTGGGGCATGCTCAATTCTCCGTTAAGGCTGGGGCTGACCAGGGAGGAACGGATGCGAGTCGTTGCGGCACTGGCAGCTTTGATGCTGCTTGCGGGATGCGATCAGACCGGGGGCGGCCCGGCGAAGCAGGACGCGCTCCAGGTCAATCCGAGCGAGGGCGTCGAAGGCTTCGCCTCGACCGGCAGCGGCTTCGACTATCGCTATGCCTATCGGCTGCGCGGCGACCGGCTGAAGGCGGTGCTGCAATCGAATGCAGACGCGTGCGACCGGCTCGGGCCGGCGCGCTGCCGCATCCTGGCGATGCGTTATCGCGTCGCCGATGGCGGCCAGATCAGCGCGGTGCTGACGCTCAAGATCGATCCGGCGATCGCCCGCAGCTATGGCGAGGCAGTCACCAAGGCCGTGACCGGATCGGATGGGCTGCTGGTCGATACCGAGATCACCGGCGCCGATTCGACCAATGCGGCGCGCAGCCTCGCGCTGATCAATCGCCTGCGCGACCAGCTCAAGAGCGCGCAGACCCAGGCCGCCACCGACCCCTCCGCCAAGGCGCGCGCCGACAAGATCCAGGGCGCGCTCGACACGATCACCGAGGTCGAGGCCGGCCAGGGCCAGTCGCTCGCGACCGCGCCGGTGCTGATGACCTATGAATCGAGCAATGCGCTCACCGGCCTGGGATCGGCCGACGCCAATTTCCGCAACGCCGGGACCTCGCTCGAAAGCTCGGTGTCGCGCGTGCTGATCTTCCTCGCGCTGGTCGGGCCGTGGCTGCTCGTGCTGCTGGTGCTCGTCATCGTGCTGCGCTGGATCGTCCATGGCCGCGGCGGGATGCTGCCCGCGGGCGAGAGCGAGGCGCACGCCGCGCCGGCGCATCACGAGGAGGAGCGGCACGACAACCGCAACCTGATCCAGCGCTGGTTCTCGCGCGACGACGATAATAACGACCGCCGCGACGAAGAGGCGCCGCACAATTAGGCAAAATTGTGGCGTTGTCGATCATGCGCCCTGATTTTGCCATATTGACGTATTCCCACTTTGATGGTGGGATATCACCGTCCTCACAGGAGACGGTGATATGCGCACGGCATTGGCACTCGCGGCGGCAGTAGCGATCGGCGGTTGTTCCGCCGAAACCGGCCCCGGAAGCTCGCAAACCACATCGACCGAGGCGGCGCGGCAATCCGCTGCCCCCGACACCGGGGCGAAGGCGGCCGACGGCGCGCCGGCGCCGGTCAAGGTCAGCCTTCCGCAGCTCGCCTATTCGTACCGGCTCGGCTTCCTCGTGCCGGGCGACAAGCTCGCCGGCGCGCAGGAGGCGCACCGTGCGCTGTGCGAGCAGATGGGGCCGGCGCGCTGCCAGCTGCTCGCGCTCGAGCGCGGCGCGGGACAGGACGTGACCGCGGGCGCGCTGCTCAAGGTGCGCGTCGCGGGGAACGAGGCGCGCGGTTTCCAGGAAGCGGCGACAAAATCGGTGGCGCAGGCGGGCGGGCGCGTGACCGACACCAATGTCGCGGCCGAGGACGTCTCCAAGGACATCGTCGACGCGCAGGCGCGGATCGCCCAGCGCGAGCTGCTGGTGGCGCGGCTGACCGAGATACTGCGCAGCCGCGCGGGCAAGGTCGCCGAGCTGGTCGAGGCCGAGCGCAGCGTCGCGCAGGCGCAGGAAGAGCTCGACCAGGCCAAGGCGTGGCTGACCGAACTCCAGGGCCGGGTGGCGATGTCGGACTTCGAGATCCGCTACACCGCGGTTGCCGCCTCGGCCTCGGCGGGGAGCGTGGGCGGCCAGCTGGGCGAGGCGACGCAGGGCTCGGCGGCGACCTTCCTGATCGGGCTGCGCGGGCTGCTGACGATCGCGATCTATCTGGTGCCGTGGCTGCTGCTGGCGATTCCGGTGATCCTGGTGGTGCGCCGGCTGCGGCGGAAGCGCGCGGATCCGCCGGCGGGTGAGGGGTAGAATCACCTTTCCTGTTCCCCTGCGAAAGCAGGGGTCCAGAGTCACGAGCGATGACCTGCTTGGTCCTGGGCCCCTGCTTTCGCAGGGGAATGGCGGGGTATTTGCCGCGAAGGATGGAGGACCCATCTTGCCTCCCCTCGTTTATGTGATAGTATACCATTACATAAACGAAGGAGAGAGCCGATGCGCATGTCTCGAAGGGCGCGGATCGCGGCGGTGGTGATGGCGCTGCTGGTGCTGGTGATGGTCGTGCTGATCATGCTGAGCGCGCGGCCGAACCCCGTTGCGCACAAGATGGCGGACCTCAACGCCTACGACATCAAGGAACCCCCGCCCGCCCAGGCCGTCGCGCCGCCGCTGGCGACCAACGCACCCGCGCCGCCCAGCGAGCGCGCCGCGCCCGGGGAAGCCTCGCTCGGCGGCGAGGCAAGCGATGCCGCCGGTGTCGCGCCGATCGCAGTCAGCATCCCCCGGCTCGCTTATGCCTATACGCTCGGCTTCCGGCTCGCCGGCGATCGGATCGCGGCGGCGCAGGAAGCGCATCGCGCGCTGTGCGAGCAGATGGGGCTGGCGCGCTGCCAGCTGCTGGCGATGGCGCGCGGCGCTTCGGACGACACCGAGACCGAGGCGCGGCTCAAGCTGCGCGTGGCGAGCGCCGAGGCGCGGCGCTTCTCCGATGCGCTGATCAAGACCGTCGCGGCGGAAGGCGGCCGCGCGATCCAGACCAGCGTCTCGGCCGAGGACGTGTCGAAGGAGATCGTCGACGCCGAGGCGCGCATCCGCCAGCGCGAGCTGCTGGTGGCGCGGCTGACCGAAATCCTGCGCACCCGCAGCGGCAAGGTCGCCGAGCTGGTCGAGGCCGAACGCAGCGTCGCGCAGGCGCAGGAGGAGCTCGACCAGACCAAGGCCTGGCTGACCGAGTTGCGCGGCCGCGTGGCGATGTCCGACTTCGAGATCAGCTACCAGGCGGCGGCGCGGCAGATTTCGCCCGAAGTCACCCGCAGCGGCCTCGGCGAGGCGACCTGGGATTCGGGCGCGGCGTTCCTGCTGACGCTGCGCGCGCTGCTGACGCTGCTGATCTATCTGGCGCCGTGGATGCTGGTGCTGGGCCCGATCGGCTGGCTGGTATGGCGGCGGATGCGCCGGATGCGGGACAGTCTGCCGCCGCAAGCCCCCGAAGGCTGATTGCGCGCGGCAAGCCGTTTCGATATAGGCCCGAACCTTCCACGCCCCGGCAAGCGCGCCCTCGAAACCCGCGCCGCCGGGGCCACGCTTTTCAGGGGTTTACGCCGCCATGGCACGCCGCCGCCAAATCTACGAAGGCAAGGCCAAGATCCTCTACGAGGGTCCCGAGCCCGGCACCTTGATCCAGTATTTCAAGGACGACGCCACTGCCTTCAACGCGCAGAAGAAGGGCACGATCAGCGGCAAGGGAGTCCTCAACAACCGGATTTCCGAGCATATCTTCACCCTGCTCGGGCATATCGGCATCCCGACGCACTTCATTCGCCGTCTCAACATGCGCGAGCAACTCATTCGCCAGGTTGAGATCGTGCCGATCGAAGTCGTGGTGCGCAACGTCGTCGCCGGCAGCCTGGCCAAGCGGCTCGGGATCGAGGAGGGCACCCCCCTGCCCCGCACGATCGTCGAATATTATTTCAAGGACGATGCGCTCGGCGACCCGATGGTCACCGACGAGCATATCCTCGCCTTCGGCTGGGCCGCGCAGGAAGAGCTGCACGACATGGCCGACATGGCGATCCGGGTGAACGACTTCCTGTCGGGGCTGTTCGCCGGAGTCGGGATCAAGCTGGTCGATTTCAAGCTCGAGTTCGGGCGGATCTGGGACAATGATTACAGCCGGATCATCCTCGCGGACGAGATCAGCCCCGATGGCTGCCGGCTGTGGGACGTCGCGACCAACGAGAAGCTCGACAAGGACCGGTTCCGCCGCGATCTTGGCGGCGAAGTCGAAGCTTATCAGGAAGTTGCGCGGCGGCTGGGCCTCTTCCCCGAAGGCGCGGATTCGGCGGTGCTCGACCTCGAGACTCACCGGAAGCGCCGGGGGAAGTAACCTTTCTTCCCTCTCTCCTTGATAGGGGCGAGGGAAGAATGGAATTGCGCCCTACTTCCGCCCTGGCGCGGCGCGCGCGCTCGGCGGCGACGTCGCTCTGCGCGACCGCGGGCGCCGCGGCGAAGGACAGGGGTCGCAGCGCCGACCATCCGGGAACCGACATCGTCATGCTCCCGCCCGTTGCGCAGCCGTGATAGCATTTTCCTGTTTCAAAGCCGGCGACGCCCCTTATGCAGAGCGCACCTCCCCGCCGGGAGCCCAGGGGCCCCAATGACCGAAGCCGCGACGACACCCAAGCCCCACCGCAGCATGGACTACCGCCCCGAGATCGACGGCCTGCGCGCCGTCGCGGTGCTGGCGGTGATCTTCGACCATGCCGGCTTCGCCTGGATGCCGGGCGGGTTCCTGGGGGTCGACATCTTCTTCGCGATCAGCGGCTATCTGATCACCCGCATCCTGGTGGGCGAGCTGGCCGAGGACCGCCTCTCGTTCGGGCGCTTCTACGAACGCCGCGTCCGCCGCATCCTGCCGGCGCTGCTGCTGGTGGTGCTGCTGACCATCCCCGCGGCGGTGCTGCTGATGGTGCCCGACGATCTCGCCAATTTCGGCCAGTCGGTCGCGGCGACGATATTGTTCGCCAACAATGTGCTGCTGACCGGCACCGCCAATTATTTCGCGACCTTTTCGGACTTCAAGCCGCTGATCCACACCTGGAGCCTGGGAGTCGAGGAGCAATATTACCTCGTCGTGCCGCTTTTCATGCTGATGGCGTGGCGCACCGGCGGGCGGCGCGCGGTGTGGATCGGCATCGTCGCGGTCACCGCAATCAGCTTCCTGCTGTGCGTCGCGCTGGCGCATTATCACCGCTCGCCCGCCAATTTCTTCCTGATCTTCTCGCGCGCCTGGGAGCTGGGCGCGGGATCGCTGGCGGCGCTGGCCGAGCCGCGGCTGCGCGCGCAGGCCGGGCGCCGGGTCACCGCGGCGCTGGGGCTGGCCGGGCTGGCGCTGGCGGTGGCGCCCTTGTTCCTGTTCGTCCAGCAGATGAAGCTGCCCGACTGGCCGAGCGCGGTGCCGGTGATCGGCGCGTGCCTGCTGCTGGTGTTCGCCGGGCGCGAGGGTCCGGCGGGGCGGCTGCTCGCGCTCCGGCCGCTCGTGGGGGTCGGGCTGATCAGCTACAGCGCCTATCTGTTCCACCAGCCGATCTTCGCGCTTGTCGCAGTCGCCAGCCTCGACCAGCCGAGCCCGACGCTGATGGCCGCGCTGATCGTACCGGTGCTGCTGTGCGCCTTTCTGTCGTGGAAGTTCGTCGAGCAGCCGTTCCGCGATCCGAAGCGTGTCTCGACCCGGACGCTGACGATCACGATGCTCGGCGGAAGCGGGCTCGCGCTGGCGGCGGGGCTGGTGCTGGCCGCGACCGGCGGGTTCAGCGCCAGCCGGCCCGACCTCGCCGATGCCGAGGCGGGCTTCGTGCGCAGCGCCAACGTCGCCTATAACCGCGCCCCGCTCGATTATGTCGGGGTGCCGCTGCCCGATACGGCCGAAAAGCCGCGGCTGCTGGTGCTGGGCGACAGCTTTGCGCGCGACTTCATCAACATGGGCACAGCGACGCACCGGTTCGACGGCTGGGCGGTCAGCTTCGCGGCGCCGAAGATCTGCAAGCCGGGACCGTTCGGTCCGGGCGTGTTGCGCAACGTGGTCCGCGCCGACGTGATCGTCCTCGCCGACCGGGTGCTGCCCGAGAGCATGGCTTGCGTGGTGCGGCGGGTGGCGCTGGTCCATGCCGCGACCAAGGCGCCCGTGATCATCCTGGGGACCAAATCGTTCGGATGGGCCAATAATGCGCCGCTGATGCTGTCCCCCGCGGCGCGCATCGCGTGGCGCGCGCAGCCGCTCGCGCGCGCCGTGGCGAACAATGCGGCGGCGAAGCAGGCGCTGGCGGGCGAGACCTATGTCGACATGCTGGCGATGCTCGGCGATGCCGAGGGCCGCGTGCCCTTGTTCACGCCGCAAGGCGCGCTGATCAGCTGGGACCGCCAGCACCTGACTAGGCCGGGCGCGGCCTATGTCGGCGAGATCCTGTTCCGCGACCCCGCCTTCCGCGTGCTCGAGCCTCGCCGGTGACCGGCACGCCGCGCGCAGTCGCGTACCGGCCCGAGATCGACGGGCTGCGCGCGATCGCGGTGGTCATCGTCATGCTCTTCCATGCCGACTTCGCGGGCTGGAGCGGCGGTTTCATCGGGGTCGACCTGTTCTTCGTGATCAGCGGCTATCTGATCACCGGCATCCTCGCATCCGAGCTGGCGGAGGGCCGCTTCTCGATCGCGCGCTTCTACGAGCGCCGCATCCGCCGGATCATCCCGGCGCTGATGCTGGTGATGCTGCTGTCGATTCCGTTCGCCATCTGGCTGATGCTGCCCGACGATCTCGAGAATTTCGGCCAGTCGCTGGTCGGCACCACGCTCTTCGCGAACAACATCCTGCTGCTGGTCACCAGCGGCTATTTCGGGGTCGAGGCGCAGTTCAAGCCGCTGATGCACACGTGGAGCCTGGGGGTCGAGGAGCAATATTACCTCGCCGTCCCGCTGCTGATGTGGGCGGCATGGCGATGGGGCAAGGCGCACGGCTTGCTGATCGGGATAGCGGCGGCGACGCTGCTGAGCTTCCTCGCCTGCCTGGTGCTCGCGCATTATGCCCCGCGCTTCGACTTCTTCCTGATCGTCTCGCGCGGATGGGAGCTTGGCGCCGGGGGCCTGGCGATGCTGGTCGAGCCGCGTATCCGCCCGCTGGCGGGCAAGGCCGCGTCCGCCGTCCTCGCGGTCGCAGGACTGGCGCTGATCGCGCTGGGCGTTTTCGTCTATCACAGCGGCTCGGGCCCCAGTCTCGTGACGGTGATTCCGATCGCCGGTATCTGCCTGATCCTGCTGTTCGGCGGCAGCCGCGATCCGGTGGGGCGGCTGCTGGCGAGCCCGCCTTTGGTCGGCATCGGGCTGATCAGCTACAGCGCCTATCTGTTCCATTTGCCCATTTTCGCCTTTGTCCGCCTCGCCAGCCTCGAGGAGCCGAGCCCGGCGCTGATGGCGGCGCTGCTGGTGCCGGCCTTCCTGTGCGCCTGGGCGTCGTGGCGCTTCGTCGAGCAGCCCTGCCGTGACCGCAACCGCGTCTCGACCCGCGTGGTGCTGACCGGCTCGGCGGCGGCCGCGCTGCTCGTGGTCGCCGTGGGACTGACCTTCCACTTGACCTCGGGCTTCTACCGCAACTGGCCCGAGCTCGCCGCGCCGGGCGCCGGGTTCGAGCGCGGCGCGAATATCGCCTACAATGTCGCGCCCGAGCGGTTCCGCGACCGGGTTCTGCCCGCGACGAACGAGCGGGTGCGCGTGCTGGTGATCGGCAATTCGTTCGGGCGCGACTTCATCAACATGGGGCTCGAGACGGGCAGCCTCGATCCCCAGGCGCTCAGCATCGCCGAGGTCGGCGATTGCCAGCGCCTGCCGCCAGCGCTGATCGCGAACGCCGCGCGCGCCGATTTCATCGTGCTCGCCAGCCGCTTCCGCGACTTCCAGGTGCATTGCATCCAGAAGCGAGTGGCGGCGCTGCGCGGCATCACTTCAGCCCCTGTCACCATAATCGGTCGCAAGTCGTTCGGATGGAACAACAATGCCGTTATGCTGCTCCCGCAATCGGTGCGGCTCACCTGGCGGGTGCGGCCGAGCGCCGAAGCGGTCGCCGCCAACCGGGCCGCGAAACGCACGCTGCCCGCGGCAAGCTATGCCGACCTGCTCGGGATGATCGGCGACGGCGAGGGCAAGGTCCCGGTGTTCACCCCCGAGGGCAAGTTCATCAGCCAGGACCGCGAGCACCTTACCATCGCCGGCGCGCGCTATCTGGGGCCGATCGTCTTCCGCCACCCCGCCCTCGCCGTGCTGGCGGCCGCGGTGCGAAGCAGGGCCGCGCCCGCCAAGCCCTGAACACCACGCGAAAATTCGCGTTCGGCCGAGCCCTTAAAGACCTCCTTAACCAACCCCTTGTACCTCTGCTTCAGAAATTCAGGGGTTTTTCCGATGCGAACGATGGTCAGGTGGCTGCCGCTTTCCGGTGCGGTTCTGTTGGCGGCATGCGGTGGCGACACCGGCTTGCAGACGGTGGGCAGCGTCGCGCCGCCGACGGGTGGCGGCACCACGCCGACGCCGACGCACAGCTTCGTCGACCCGACCGAGGCCAAGACCTATGAGGCGATCGGCGCGGTCCAGCATTACGAATATGCCACGCGCTCCGACGGCTCGCCGATCACCGGCGGGCCCCAGATGGGCCAGCTCTATGCCGGCGACGCCAACACCGCGCGCGACAGCGGCATCACCATCGCCTATAATCCGCGGGACGCGATCTTCGAAGTGACGATCGCCCGGCCGCTCGGGCTGGTCAGCACCGGCGGCATGCGCTTCCAGGATCCCGCGCACCGCACCGATTTCGCCAATGTGCGCATCCCGCAGGCGGGCGTGCCCAACCTCCCCGCCGCGCAGAAGATCCAGTATCTCGAATCGGGCAGCGGCACCGGATCGCAGCTGACGGGCGGCACCTACTACACCACCGCCGCCGCGCGATCGGACTATGTGATCGGCGCCAAGGGCTACACCTCGACCACCCAGACCTTCTTCTACCAGAAGCCCGGCACGACGACGAAATACGTCACTTATGCCGGCTTCGTCCGCAACACGATCAGCGCGACCGAGCAGCAGGACGACGCGACTGCGCCGCTCTATCTCCGCGAGAGCTACAGCCTCGATCGCGCCGCCTTCGTGTTCGGCGAGCGCACCGCCAATTCGGCGGTCCCGCGCTCGGGCAGCGGCAGCTATACCGGCGAGATGATCGCCACCGTGGCGTTCAATTCGCAGCTCGATTTCGACCCGAGCTATCCGACCTATCTCCAGTGGATCAACGGTACCCACACGACCGCCGTCAATTTCGGCACCGGCGCGGTGACCAGCAACTTCACCGGCACCGTGATTGCGCCGGCGCTCGACGCCTATTCGAGCGGCGCCTTCCAGCTGCCCGGCGGGTCGATCTTCACGGCCACTGCGGGCGCGACGATCGACCTGGTCAACAAGGCGGGCTTCACCGGCAACTTCTCGATGGCGCGCTTCACGCGCCCCGGCATGGCCGATTTCGTCCTCAACATCGCCGGATCGAGCATCGACGGCGCCTTCTTCGGCCCCAATGGCGAAGAGATCGGCGGCGGCTTCCGCATCGTCGGCGGCACGCCCGACCAGCGGATCGACATACTCGGCGCGTTCACGGGCAAGAAATGACTCGGCTCCTCGCAGCGCTCGCCCTGGTGGCGGCGCTGCTGGCGCCCGCCGCGGCGAGCGCCCAGACCCAGACTGCGCCCGGCGCACCCCCCTTGCTGATCGACCGCTGCGAGGCCGAGATCTGCAAGGCTCGGCTGACCGCCGACGAGCTCGCCGGCGAGGCGCAGCGGATGATCGAGGGCAAGCGCTATGACGAGGCACGGCCGCTGATCGCGGCGCTGGCGCGGCTGCCCGAGCACCGTTTCGAGGCGCGTTTCCTCACCGGCCAGCTCGCCGCCGCCACCGGCTATCACGCCGACGCCGCCAAACAATATAAGAAGATCCTCGCCGACGATCCCGGCCAGACCCGCGTCCGGCTCGAGCTGGCGCGCGAGATGCTGGCGATGGGGCATACCGCGAGCGCCGACCGCCAGTTCAAGATCGCGCAGCAGGACGAGGACTTGCCCGACGATGTCGCGCGGACGATCCGCCAGGTGCGCGACGTGATCCGGTCGCACCGCGCGTGGCGGCTCGACGTCGATTTCGGGATCGCGCCCGACAGCAACATCAACAACGCCACCGCCTCGGACACGGTCAGCATCTTGTGGGGCGGCACTACCCTGCCCCTGACTCTCGACTCGCAGGCGCAGGCGCGCGCGGGCACCGGCCAGACCGCGTCGCTGACGGCCGGGCTCAGGCTGCCGGTGGCCGACAAGGTGTCGGCGATCGTCGACATCGACAGCGCGGGCAACAATTATTCGGGCACCGCCTATGACGACTACCAGGCGCAGGGCGCCGCGGGCGCCGAGCTACGCCTGTCCGGGAGCGCCAGTGTCTCGCTCCAGGCGGTTGGGGCGCAGCGCTGGTATGGCGGCCAGGTGGTCAGCCGCCAGGCGGGGGCCAAGGCCGGCTTCCAGATGCGGCTGGGCGACCGCCAGCAGATCGGCATCCAGATCGACGCGCGGCGCACCAACGCCTTGTTCGACAATGCCTATGACGGCTGGCAGACCGCCGGCTACGCCACCTATGAGCGCGCGATCTCGAAGACGCTGGTCGCCTCGACCGGCGTGTTCGCGCGGCGCGACTGGCTCAAGGCGGGCGCCTATTCGAGCGTCGAGCTCGGGGCGATCGCGGGGTTCGGCGGCGAATTGCCCTGGGGCATCAGCTTCGGCCTCAGCGGCACCGCCAGCCGCGCGCGCTTCGATGCGCCGATGCCGATCTTCTCGCTCGACCCGCGCAAGGACTGGCGCTTCAGCGCGCGCGCGACTTTGGGCAACCGCCGCTGGCGCCTGCTCGGCTTCTCGCCGCAGGTCAGCGCCAGCTATTCGCGGACCGACAGCTCGCTCAGCTACTTCGCCAACGACCGGTTGCGGTTCCGCTTCGCGCTGGCCCGGTACTTCTGATTCTCACGCGAAGGCGCGGAGACGCGGAGACGCGGAGGGTTCCAGTCCTTCCGGCGATGGATCGCGCCGCGTCAGCGGCGGGAATTGCTGCGGCGTGGAGATTCTGGGTGCCGCTTTCGCGGCGGCCTTCTTCTCCGCGCCTCCGCGCCTCCGCGCGAACCATCTTCCTTCTTCCCTTCTTCCCTTCGCGTGAATCAATAACGCTATTTCCGATTGCCCGAATCCCTCGCCCCCGCCATAGGGCGCGGGCATGAAGCTTCGCATCATCGTAACGCTCAAGAACGGCGTGCTCGACCCCCAGGGCAAGGCCATCCAGCACGCGCTCGGCGGGTTGGGCTTCGACGGGGTCCACGACGTCCGCGCCGGCAAGATCTTCGAGCTCGAGCTTGCCGACGGCACCAGCGACGAGTCGATCGACGAGATGTGCCGCAAGCTGCTCGCCAACACCGTCATCGAGAATTACCGGGTCGAGCACGGATGAAGACGGCGGTCATCGTCTTCCCGGGCTCCAATTGCGATCGCGACATCGCGGTGGCGCTGGAGGATGTGACCGGCGTCAGGCCGCACATGGTGTGGCACGGCGAGGCTTCGCTCCCCGACGGGATCGGGCTGATCGCGCTCCCCGGCGGCTTTTCCTACGGCGATTATCTGCGCTGCGGCGCGATCGCGGCGCGGTCGCCGGTGGTGCGCGCTGTGATCGAGGCGGCCGAGCGCGGGGTGCCGGTGCTCGGCATCTGCAACGGCTTCCAGGTACTGACCGAGACCGGGCTGCTCCCCGGCGCACTGATGCGCAACCAGGGCCTCGACTTCGTCTGCCGCGACGTGGCGCTGACCGTCGAGAGCAGCCAGTCGATCTTCACCAGCGCCTATCGCGCGGGCGAGCAGATCCGCGTCCCCGTCGCCCACCATGACGGCAATTATTTCGCCGACGCCGAGACGCTCGACCGCATCGAAGGCGAGGGCCGGATCGCGTTCCGCTATGCCGAGGCCGTCAACGGCTCCGCGCGCGGCATCGCCGGGCTGCTCAACCAGGCGGGCAATGTGCTGGGGATGATGCCCCACCCCGAACGCTGCATCGAAGCCGCGCATGGCGGCACCGACGGGCGGCGGCTGTTCGAGGGGCTGCTCGAGGCGGTTTCCTAGCCGGGCAAATGCGCGTCGATCCAGGCGAGGATGTCGGCGAACACCGCTTCCTTGCCGAGATCGTTGAGCAGGTCGTGATAATGGCCGTCATAGAGCTTGAGCATCTTGTCGGCCGATCCCGCGGTATCGAAGAAGAACTGGCTGCCCGCGGGCACCGTCGCCTTGTCGGCGGTGCCGTGGAGGATCAGCAGCGGCAGCGTGATCGTCGGGAATCCGTCGTGCAGCCGGTCGTCGGCGCGGGCCAGCGCGGCGACCGTCATCGCCGGCTGGGTCTCGTCGCGCGTCAGCGGATCGGCGTTGAGCGCCGCCACCGCGTTCGCATCGCGCGAGAAATCGGCATTGTCGAGCTTGAGCACCCCCAGCTTCGGCGCGATGTGGCTCAATCCCTTGAGCGCCGCGATCACGAAGCCGGGCGCGGGCACCTGGAACGCGAAGCTCTCGCAGATGAAGCCATCGATCTCCGCCTGATGATCGAGCGCATAGACGGCGGCGGTCACCCCGCCCGCGCTGTGCCCGAGCAGGAAGACGGGCAAGCCCGGATCGCGCGCCTTGGCGATCGCGATCGCGCCCGAAAGGTCGCTGACATAATCCGCGATGTCCGCGACATAAAAGCGCTCGCCGTCGGAGCGGCCGCGCCCGCGCAGGTCCGGCGCATAGACAGCGAAGCCCTGCTCGACGAGCCGCTCCGCGGTCCAGCGATACTGGCCGCCATGCGCGTTGAAGCCATGGCACAGCACCACCACCGCACGCGGCGCGGTGTCCGGGCGCCAGGAGCGCAGGAAGATGTTGGCTCCGCCCATGCTCTCGAAGGTCT
Source organism: Pseudomonadota bacterium (assembly GCA_040388355.1). Classification (GTDB taxonomy): domain Bacteria; phylum Pseudomonadota; class Alphaproteobacteria; order Sphingomonadales; family Sphingomonadaceae; genus Sphingomonas. Next base: position 54,347 of record JAZKCD010000013.1, read on the forward strand.
CCTCGGTCGCGCGTGCTTCTGCCACTGCTTCGGTCATTGCCGTGCCCTCCTTCGATGTTCGCGGAAGGCCCAGGCTGCCCCCGATCCGCGCGGCCGTGCAAGTGCGTAAAGCGCAAGCCGGGTTATTCACCAAATGGGCTTGCGCTACCCGAAAAACCCTGCCATTAGCCGCTCCACCATGACGACTGTGATTCTCTCCGCGCGACCGCGACCCACCATCTGTCGACATTGACGGTCGCCGAACTGCGCCCGTCTGTCAGGGTGTAGTTCAATCGGTAGAGCGCCCGCTTTGGAAGCGGGAGGTTGCAGGTTCGAGTCCTGTCACCCCGACCATCATTCTCCCTAAACCAACGCTTTTCTGCTGCCTTCAGGTGTGGCCGAACGCAATCCAGTGCGCGGTCGGTTTGTGATTCCGATGCTAGCGGGTGCAAGTCCCGCCGGTCACCCCTGAGGGCAGCAGTCACATCCGAGTGGCGAAAGGGGAACGCGCGGATCCGAATATCCGCGATGGGCCGGTTCGATTCCGGCCTCGGACCCGTGCGCCTTGCTAACCTGACTGGTTATCTTCGAGCGAGTCCGCTGTCTCGATCGGCGCGGTCCCGCCCCGCGCACCGAACAAATCGGTAAAGCTGGCCAGCAGCAGGATCGCCAGCGGCCAGAACATCGTGTTCCAGATGTCGTGGATGCTCGCGGGCAGGCTGACCACCAGCGGCACCCGGGTCATCAGCCCGTCACGGATGTCCCAGGCCTCACCCGCCAGCGAGAACAACAGGATCAGCACCTGCGGCTTCCAGCTGCGGATCGTCCAGCGGAACAGCAGGATGCTGCCGAACAGCAGCGTCAGCGCGAAATAGACGTGAAGCGCGTCCTTCTCGAGCCCGACATGCCCCATCAGCCAGATCTTGGCGATCTGGAGCCAGGTGGTGCCGGGCTCGACGATCGCAGGCGGGTAGACGATCGCGATGTTGCTCACACCTGCGTCCGGAACGGGGTGAAATCGGTGCCCTCGTCATAGACGTCGACGCCTTCGCGGCGCTTGAGGAAGCCGACGACGAGATAGGTGACGGGCGTCAGGATCACTTCCCAGGCGACCTTGAGCGCCCATTGCGTGAACATCACGGTGATGACGAGGCTGGTCGTCCAGCCCTCGGCACCGAGGAACGCGAGCGGATAGAAGATCAGGCTGTCGATCCCTTCCCCCGCGATCGTCGAGCCGATCGTGCGGCTCCACAGCATCCTGCCCTGGGTCAGCAGCTTCATCCGCGCGAGGACGTAGCTGTTGACGAACTCGCCCGCCCAGAAGGCGCAGACCGAGGCAAGCACGATCCGCGGGACCTGGCCGAAGATCGTCTCGTACGCCGCCTGGTTCTTCCAGTCGGGCGCCGGGGGCAGCTGCACCACCACCCACGCCATCAGCGCCATGAACAGCACGGCGACGGTCCCCGCCCAGATCACCCGGCGCGCGCGGGCATAGCCATAGACCTCGGTCAGCACGTCGCCGATGACGTAGGAGATCGGGAAGAACAGGATGCCCGCGCCGAACGGCCAATAGCCCACGCCCGGCAGCCAGACCTCGGCGACCTTGCCCGCCCCGACTACGTTGGAGAGCAGGATGATCGCGACGAACGCGGCCATCACATAATCGAAATAGCGGAATTGCCCGCCGGCGATATCGCGTGCGGCGACATGCGCCGGCTTTCCCGTCCCCTCGGTCATGCGCGCATCTATGATCGCGGTTTCTTGCCAGCGCAATCCGCGCTAACCGGGTCCCGCGCGCGCCCGTAGCTCAGCTGGATAGAGCATCTGCCTTCTAAGCCGATGGTCGCAGGTTCGAATCCTGCCGGGCGCGCCAATTTTGTTTGAAGTGCCTCGCATAAGCTCGGGCGGCCGTTCGGCCTTGCGAACCCTGACGGGTTCGAAATCGCTCCGTCCGGGCGCGCCAATTTGTTTGAAGTGCCTCGCATAAGCGCGGGCGGCCGTTCGGCCTTGCGAGCCCTGACGGGTTCGAAGGCATTCGCTCCGGGCGCGCCAATGCCGACAGTCACGAGTCGTCGCTGGCGGGGTTGAGATGGCCGGGGATGTCCATCGCCTGGTGCGGGATGCCGATAACGTCGATGCCGCCCGTGCGGACCAGATAGAAGACGAGGGGCGCCTCGTGCGCGAAGCAGCGGGAACCCGGCGCAATATCGTCACGCGGCCTGCCGAGCGCGGGATTGGCGGCCAACCAGGCAAATGCGCCGGTCGAGATCAAGGAGTTAGGTATTGCGACGCTCGCCGCCCCATTGCCGCAGGGTGTAGCGGCCGATGTTCTTCAAATCCTCCAGCGCACGCGGCGTGAGCCGACCTGCGGCGTCATTTCGCGTCCAGCGCCTCGATCACGCCGTGAATCGAATAATCATCAACGAAACTACCCTGCCGCGCCTGGTTTGCACCTTCCGCAATATGCGCGCGCAATGCCGCGAGACTCGCCTTTCGTTCCTCCAGCGAACGCAAGGCATCGCGCACCACTTCGCTGGCGGAGCCGTAGCGGCCACTCGCCACTTCGGTGCGGATGAATCCCTCCCAATGCTCGCCCAGGCTCAGGCCGGTGTTCGCCACGCGGTCAGCTCCCGATATTCAATATGAATATATATGAATATCGCCGATGTGTTCCAGCTCACCCCGCCTGGTGCTTGTCCGCCCGCCGCTTCCCGAACAGCATCCCCCGCTCCAGCCGCTGGCACAGCGCAGTGTAATAGGCCTGGAGAAAGGCATAGTCGTCGTCGCTGCCGCCGGTCCAGCCGATGCGGCCGCGGATCGTGCGGGCGACGACGATCAGCGACAGCTCGTCCTCGCGGCGCAGCACTTCCTCGAGCTTCTGCAGCTCGAACTCACCATAGGCGCCGAGCTGGGCGTCGGTGAAGACATAATGCGCCTCGCGTGCCTGCGCGCCGACGGTGCGGCCGAGCTGGTGGCGCGGGACGCGGACCACCCAGGTGCCGGCGACGAGATCGCCGACGCGCAGCCGGTCGCGGTTGAACAGCGGGAAGAGCAGGAACACCAGCACCACCGCCGCCGCCGCCGCCCATGCGGCGAGGCCCAGCCAGCCTTCGTCGGCGGCGGAGAAGAGGAAGGTTATCGGGAGGAAGAATTCGAGCTCGCGCATCAGGTTGCGCGCGATCACGGCCTCGCCGGTCAGCCGGCCGCCGTCGCGCGCGACGACGCGCAGCTTCATCGCGCGCTTGCCAGGGGTCGCGGCGCGGGTGCCGAGCTCGAAGGCGATGAAATAGCCGTTGCGCAGCGCAAAGGCGCCGAGCTGCCACAGGATCGCGACCGTCTGCTGCGTCATCTCGCCGCCCGCATCGAAGAATATCCCGGCGACGAGGCGCAGCAGGATGAGCGTCACGAACATGATCGCGCCGTCGATGATGAAAGCCATCGCCCGCTCGCCCGCGCTGCCGAGCTGGAGGCGCAGGTCGACGCCCTCGGCAGTGACGAAGGCGCGGCGGAGCTTCGCGTCGGCGGCGGCGCGGCGGTCAGTCACGCGGGGCCCCGGCGCGGAGCGGCGCGAAGTAGAAATAGACCAGCCAGCCGAGCAGCGCACCGCCACCGATCGCGACGCGGAGCCAGTCGCTGGTGACGATCTGCCGCCCGATGCCCTCGAGCATCCCGGCGACCGCGAGCATGACGATCACGCCGAGCATGACCATCCCCGAGGTCCGCCCCGCGGCGACCGCCGAGGCGAAGCGCGTCCGCCGGCCGGGAAAGGCGATCGCCATGCCGATCCGCAACCCCGCCGCGCCGGCAAGCGCGATCGCGAACAGCTCGGTCGTGCCGTGGATCGCGAGCCAGGCGGCGAACTGGAGACCCAGCCCCTTGGGCACGAAGACCGCGAAGAAGGCGCCCATCATGCAGCCGGTCTGGAGCAGCGTGAGCAGCGTCGGCACGCCGAAAGCGAAACCCAGCGCGAAGCAGACGATCGCCACCGATGCATTGTGCGCGAACAGCATGCTCGCAAAGACGCTGAGCCCATCGCCCGAGCCGTACAGCGACTCGCGCAGGGTCTGGGCGCTCGCCGTCGGATCGCGTCCCTGCGCCAGCCCCTCGCCGATGATCGCGTAATACCAGCTCGGGTCGCTGCGGACGAGCAGATAGGCCGAGACCGCGCCGACCAGCATCATCACGACGGCGACTCCGGTCTCGCGCCACACTTCGCGCACCGCGGCGGGCCAGTCATGCGCGAAGAAGCCGGCGACGCGGCGCAGGAACGGCGCGTGGACGCCGTAGAGGATGAAATAGGCGCGGGTCGAAAGCGATTCGAGATAGGCGACGAGATCGGCGTCGAGCGACGTCTCGCGTGCGACCGAGAGCGACGACAGCGTCGCGCGGTAGAGCACGGGCAGCTCGAACAGATCCTCGTCCGAGAGCGACGACGCCTTGCCGCGCTCGATCTCGTCGAGCATCTCCTCGAGCCGCGCCCAATCGATCCCGCGGGCATCGCGGAAGCGGCGGCTGCTGACGGTGAGGCCGGCCGAAGAGTCGCGCGCGCTCACAGCAGGTTCCTCCGCTTGAACTCGATATATTGCCGGACCAGCGCCGGGCCGACCGCGTCGTGGCGCGCCTCGAGGACATGGATGCCGATATGGCGCAGCCGCGACACCACCAGCCGCCGCTCGCGGAGCAGCGCCGCGGCGGTGACCGCGCGCGAGACATGGTCGACCGTCTCGGGCTCGGCGGCGGCCATTTCCTCGAGCTCGGCGTCGACCAGCACGACGAACAGCACGAGGTGCCGCCCCATCAGGCTGGCGGCGGCGCGGATCATCAGCTCGGCGCCGGTCTGGTCGGTAAATTCGGTGAAGACGATCACCAGCGAGCGCCGCGTCAGCTCGCCGCTGAGCGTGGCCAGCGCGAGCGTGTAGTTGGTCTCGGCGGTGCTGTAGTCGAGCTGCGCGGCGAGGCGCTGGACCTGGGTGAAGGCGCGGATCCCGGTGACCGCCCCCGAGGAGATGCGCGGGCGCGAATCGAAGCCGAACAGCGACACGCGGTCGCCGAGCTTGAGCGCCGAATAGGCCGCGAGCAGCGCCGCGGAGATCGCCCGGTCGATCCGCGGCACGCCGGCGACCGGCTCGCACATCACCCGCCCGGCATCGATTGCGAAGACGATCTGGTTGTTGCGCTCGATCCGGTATTCGCGGGCGAGCAGGGTCATGTGGCGGGCGCTGTGGCTCCAGTCGATCGTGCGGCGCTCCATGCCGCTGCGCCATTCGGACAGCGCCTCGAACTCGCTGCCCTCGCCGCGGTCGACTCGCGCCATCTCGCCCGCGCGTGCGTCGCGGAGCAGCAGGGCGGCGCTGTCGCGGACCGGGCGGATATCGGGGGCGATCACGACTTCGCGGCCGACCGCCTGCTCGCGCAGCCGCCACGCCAGCCCGAGCGGGCCCGGCCAGCGCGCCCACAGCCGCTCGATCGTCTCGGTGCCGCGGCGGACGGGGACGAACGCGAGCGCCGGGCGCAGCTCGTCGGGGCCCACTGTCACGACATTGTCAGCCGCCGGCTCGAGCTTCGGCCCGGTCGACAGCGCCAGCTCGAGCCCGCGCGGCATCGCGCCGCGGGGCTGGATCGCGATCTCGACGATCAGCGGCGCGCCGATCTCGACCGCGCCGGCGCACTCGACTTCCATCGCCGGCGCAGGCGTGGCGAAGAGGCGGTCGGCGATCACCAAAGTCAGCACCGCCGGGATCCAGATCAGCCCGAGAAACCACCATGCCGGCAGGAACACCGCGACGAGCAGCGCCGGCGGCGCCCCCGCCGCCATCAGCAGCACGGCGCGTCGGGTCGGGATGATCAACGCGGCGCCTCGGTCTGGTCGATCAGCGCGGCGATGATGCTGTCGACCGCGCGCCCGTCGATCTCGGCGGCGGGCGACAGGATGACGCGGTGGCGCAGTGCCGCCGGGGCCAGCGCCTTGACGTCGTCGGGCAGCACGAAATCGCGGCCGTCGAGCGCGGCGCGGGCACGCGCGGCGGCGGCGAGCGTGGCCGCGGCGCGCGGGGAAGCGCCGGTCTGGAGATCGCCGGTGGCGCGGGTGGCGCGGACGAGGCGGACGACATAGTCGGTGACTTCGTCAGCGAGCCGGTTCGACGCGACCGCGTCGGCGGCGGCGCGGATCGACGCGGCATCGGCCACGCGCGTGACGCCCCATTCCTCGGGCTTGGGCATTCCGAAGCGGTTGCCATGCTCGGCGACGATGCGGCGCTCCTCCTCGATCGACGGATAAGCGAACTCATATTTGAACAGGAAGCGGTCGAGCTGCGCCTCGGGGAGCGGATAGACGCCCTGGTTCTCGATCGGGTTCTGCGTCGCGACGACCATGAAGCGGTCGCTCAGCTGGTGATCGACGCCGTCGATCGTCACGACGCGCTCCTGCATCGCCTCGAGCAGGGCTGCCTGGGTCTTGGGCGGGGTGCGGTTGATCTCGTCGGCGAGCAGCAGCTCGGTGAAGATCGGCCCGCGGGTGAGCGTGAAGGACGAGGTCTGGAAGTTGAACAGGTTCGACCCGAGGATGTCGCCCGGCAGCAAGTCGGGAGTGAACTGGATGCGCCCGTAATCGAGCCCAGCGGCGCGCGCGAAGCATTGCGCGAGGAAGGTCTTGGCAGTGCCCGGGGGCCCTTCGAGCAGGATATGGCCCGAGGCGAACAAGGCGACGAGCATCAGGTCGACCGCTTCCTCCTGGCCGACGACCGCCTTGGCGATTTCGGCGCGGATCGCGTTGCCGAGCGCCTTCACTTCCTCAATGTTCACGCGTGACGGTCCTTCTCCAATGGTGCAGGGCGCGCGCCGCGATGAGCAGGCGACGCGGGTCGGGCGCGGCTTCGGCGCGGGCGGCGAGGCTGGTGAAGGGCTCGCCCTCGCGAGTCAGCTTGTCGAGATAGCGGTCGAGCGCCTCGCCGCTGAGCCCCGGCGGCGCGCCGGACGCCGTGGCGACTGCCTCGCGGGTCAGCATGGCGTAGCGCCCGCCGGTGCGGTGCCGCCGCCGCGCGAGCCGGAGCATCGCCGCGGCATTCTCGGCGATGGCGCGCTTGCCGAACGCGACCTTGCGGCCTTCGCGCGCAGTCGGGCCGAAGCGGCGCGCAGCGTGGAGCCCGGCGAGCAAGGCCGCGAACAACAGGCACAAGGTCAGTGGCAGGAAGGGCGGCTCGAAGGCGAGCTTGATCAGGCTGGGATTGGCGCCGAAGCCCATCAGCGTCAGGTCGAAGCCCGTCTCGCGGTCGACGATCGTGATCTGGTCGAGCAGCGCCATCGCGCGCTCGGCGCCGCTACGGGTCTTGAGCCCCTGGTTGCTGAGGATGTCGGGGTCGGCGAGGATATAATGCGGCGTCTCGCCGATCTGCACGAGCAGCGGCCGCCCGTCGACTGTCGTCTCGACCGGCTCGAGATCCTGCCCCGTGATCGACCGGAGCTCGCCCTCGGGCCCCTCCGACAGGCTGGCATGGACCTGGCCGTCGAGCGGCGCGAGCGCCTCCGGGCCCGTCACCGCGCCGAACGCGCGGACCCAGGCCGGATGCCCCACCAGCCGCCTGACGCGCCATTTGGGCAGCACGATCAGCGTCGGCAGATCGACGCGCGCGTCGAGGATCGCCTTGACGTCCGCCGCGCGGGTGCCGGTTGCGGGCGTCAGGATCAGCAGCCCCTCCTCCCCGAGGCCCGGCCCGGTGCGGACCAGCCCGACCCTGCCCTGGGTCAGCCGGATCAGCTCGGCCGTCCCCGAAAAGCCGATCGCCGAGGTTGACAGCGCATGCGCGTCGCCGTTGCGCTCGGAGCGGAAATCGACCGCATAGGTGGCGAGCAGCAGGTACGAGATGAAACCGACCACCACCACTGCGACCGCGATGACGATCGTGCGCAGCGCAAACGGGGAATGGTCCGCCGCGGCGCTCATGCCCAGGCCCCGGGCAGCGCGAACCGGCGATAGGCGGCGCGCGCCTCCTCCCAGGCGTCGCGGCTGAGGCTGCGCCCGCCGAACAGGCTGCGCTCGACCGGCGCCGCCATCGCCGCGAACGCGCCGCGCACCGCCTCGGGCAGTGCGGCGACGCGCGCGATCTCGCGGCTGGTGAGCGCCGGGCGAAGCAGCCGGGGGCGGCGCGCGGCGATATCCTCGAGGCTGCGGTGGAGCAGCAGCCGTGCCGCCTCGTCGTAGCGGCCCGCCTCGGCCATCGCATCGGCCTCGGCGAGCAGCGCGCGTGCGGCCCGTTCCTCGGGCCGCCACGTCTCGGCCTCGCGCTCGGCCTTGATCCGGGGAGAGGCGTCGCGCATCCGGAAGACGATCGTCCGCGCGATCAGGAACAGGATCGCCGCCGCGCCGATCGCGACCAGCGGCCAGAACAGCCAGTCGAGCCCGGGCATGTTCATCGACCAGGTCGGCGGCTTGGGCAGCTCGGCATGGGGCAGATCGAACTGGATATCGGGGTTCGCCCGCAGGCGCGCATGCGCCTCCGCGACCGTCTGCGCTGTCGAGGCTGCACGCGTCACTCGATTCCCCTTGGGGTGATCAGTAACTCACCAGGGCGGGACTGCAAAGCGGGTTGGGATGGACTCGGACCTTGCTTTTGTTCAGTTTTGTGGGCCGGCGCGGGCCCGGCGGGGGGATGCCGTGATCGACGAGACCAAGGGCGCCGAAAATTTCAGCCTGGGCCGCGTGGCGACGCGCAGCTTCGGGCTGATCGGCGGGGATTTCCGGCTCTATGCAGGGCTCTCGGCACTGATCGTCGGGCTGCCGATGGTCCTCGCCTGCTGGTGGCAGCTCGATGCGGCCGCGGCCGCACGGGCGAACGGCGAGCGCTGGTTCTCGGTCGCGACGTACCTCCCGATCTTCGTGACCGCGCTGGTGCAGTGCGTGACCAATGCCATGCTGGTGGCGGCGCTCACCCGCGCGACGGTAACGCGCCTGGCGGACCAGCCCGCCGGTTTCGTCCACTGCCTGATGCTCGGCGTGTCGCTGGTCCTGCCACTGGCGCTGGTCGCGGTGCTGATCACGCTCGGTTCCGGCTTGGTCGGGTTCGTCGCCGGATTCCTGCTGGCGGCAATCGTCTCGTTCGCGCGGTTGGGGATAGCGGGCCTTGTGGTGCTGTGGTTCGTCGCGGCGATTCCGGCGCTGCTGTTGTGGCTGATCTGGTCGCTCGCCATCCCGGCCTATGCCGAGGAGCGCGTCGGGCTGCTGGAGAGCCTCGGGCGCAGCTCGACTCTGACCAGGGGCGCCCGGCGCAAGATGTTCGCGCTGGTGGCGGCGCTGACGATTGCGCTGCTGCTGCTTTGGTTCGGCTCCGCGCGGCTGGCCACGGCGGTGGGCAGGAGCGGCCTGCCGATGCTGCCGGCGCTGGTCTCCGCAGCGACGGCCGCGCTTTCGGGGATGGTGGCCGCGACGCTGCAGGCCTGCACCTATATCGAGCTGCGCGCGGTGAAGGAGGGCGTGGCGCCGACCGACCTCGAGACGATCTTCGCCTGAAGGTTCAGCCCGTCGGGACCGTCAGCACGAACACCGCGCCCGGCCCGCCGGGCTCGACCGCAAGCGTCGCGCCGGTCGCGGCGAGCAGCGAGCGCGCGATCGGCAGGCCGAGCCCGGTGCCGCCATGCTCGCGGTTGCCGGTGAAGAAGGGCTCGAAGATCCGCGCGCGGTCGGCCTCGCCGATGCCCTTGCCGTTGTCGGCGACGCGGATCGTCACGCCCTCCTCGGCCTCGGCCAGCCGGATCTCGATGCGCGTGGCGCCGGCCTGGCGGGCATTGTCGACCAGCGTGGTCAGCACCGTCTCGAGCGTGTCGGCGGCGATGTGCGCGTTCGGGAGATAGGCGGGCGCCTCGACCGCGACTTCGATTCCCTTGGCGGGAAGCGCGCGGACGCTCGCGGCGATGTCGGTCCAGGCATCGGCGCCGGCGCTGGCCATGTCGGCGCGCGCGAGGTCGAGCAGCCGCTGGACGAGCCGCGCGAGCCGCTCGGCATCGGCCGCGGCGTTGCCGAGGAAGCGCGCGCGATCGGCAGGGTCCATCTCGACGCCATGCTCGTCGAGCAGCTCGATCGCGCCGCGGATGCCCGCCAGCGGGGTCTTGAACTCGTGGCTCACCGCCGTGGCGAAATCGCGCAGATAGCGCTCGCGCGCCTGCACCCGCTCGGCCATCAGCCCGAAATTGACGTAGAGCTCGCGGATCTCGATCGCGGCGGTGACCGGCGGATCGGGGATGTCGATCCGCCCGCGCGCGACATTCTCGCTCGCCGCGGTCAGCGCGCGGATCGGCTTGGCGATGCCGCGCGACAGCAGCGCCGCGAGCACCATCAGCGTGAGGAAGATCAGCACCACCCCCAGCGCGATCTTGCCGCGGTCCTGGTAGATGCCGAGGAACAGCCCGCGCGGGCTCCGCGCGACCATCACCACCCCGACCACGCGCCCGTCGACCACCACCGGGCGGACATGATGGACGCGGATCGTCGCGGCGCTGCTCAGCATCTCGAGGAAGGTCGGCAGCCGGTTGGGATTCTCGTCATAGCGCTCGCGCAGCACCGTCGCGTTGCGGCCGTGCAGCGCCTCGGTGACTTCGGGGAGGTTGGCGTAGCTGAAGCCGATATCGGATTGCCCGCCGACGACGATCCCCTGCCCGTCGAGCAGCCGCGTCCACGACAGCGTCACCGCCGCGGCATCGTCGACGATCGGCGCGAGCTGGCGCGCGACCGCCATCGCCCGCGGATTCGACGGGCCCGCCGCTTCGGGAAGCGGCTCCTGCGGGAGGACCGGGTTGCTCTGCAAGTCGATCTGCGGCGGCTCGGGGGCGGGCTTGCGCTTGCCCTGGCTCGGCGCGCCCCACGCCACGCGATAGGCCGAGGCGAGCACCGCCGACTGCGCGATCAGCTCGGACTCGGTCTGCTGGACCAGCGTGTTCTCATAGACCCGCAGGAACACCGCGCCGAAGCCCGGCAGCGCCGCGACGAACAGCAAGGTGCCGAACAGGATAGTGCGCAGGCTGAGCGACGGCCAGTAGCGCTTGAGGACAGCTTTGAGGCGGACGATCAATCGCAGCTGCCGATGCGATAGCCGACCCCGGCGCGGGTCTCGATCAGCTCGGCGCAGCCCGCCGCGGCGAACTTGGCGCGCAGGTTGCGGACATGGCTGTCGATCGTGCGGTCGGTCACTGCGAAGCCCGGCCCGCGCAGCCGATCGATGATCGCGTCGCGCGAGAAGACCTTGCTCGGAGTCGAGGCGAGCAGGCGGAGCAGCTGGAACTCGGTCGCGGTGGTCGGCACCGCCGTCCCGCCCAGCCGCGCCTCCCAGGCGTCGCTGTCGAGGGTCAGTCGGCCGTGCGCGACCACGGGCTCGGCCGCCGGCTCGGCAAGCGTCCCGCCGCGCTTGAGGATCGCGCCGACCCGCGCGACCACTTCGCGCGGGGAAAACGGCTTGGTGACATAATCGTCGGCGCCGATCTCGATCCCGACGATCCGGTCGATCTCGTCGTCGCGCGACGACAGGAACAGGATCGGCAGGTTGGCATTGGCCCCGCCCCCGCTGCGCAGCTGGCGGCACAGGTCGAGCCCGTCGAGCCGCGGCATGTTGATGTCGAGCACCATCAGGTCGGGCGCGCGCGCGGCGATCATCGCCAGCGCCTCCTCGCCGTCGCCCGCCTGCTCGACATGCATCCCCGCCTTGCCGAGCGCGAAGGCGAGCAGGTCGCGGATATGCGGGTCGTCGTCGACGACGAGGATGTTGCGGCTCATCGCCGGCATGGGTGTCACCGAATAGGCCGTCTGGTCAACCAAGGCTTCGCGCTCCGCATCTTGAGGCGCGGCGATAGGGCCAGGGGGTCGAGCGGTGATCCGGATCGGAAGGAGATTCGGTGCAGCTATTTCCGGTTGCCGCGCCAGTAGAGCAAAGCCGCCACCACCGCGGCCGATCCGACCCCGATCGCCGCGCCCACGCCGATCTGCTTGCGCGCGTTCCAGCGCTTGCGTGCCTCGGCCATCTCGCGGACCGCGGCGAGCGCCTCGCTCTCTTCGGGCGCCTCGGTGAGCGGATAGGGAGACTGCGAGGCTTCGGGTAGCGGCGGCTTCTGGCTCATGACACTCTCTTGTGACGCGCAATGCTCAACGAGCGGCTAACGTTGCAGTTGCGCGCTGGCAACTCGGGGATGCACAAGGCCGCCATGAACCCGGTCTATGCCCGGATGGGCACCACCATCTTCGAAGCCATGTCGGCGCGCGCACGCGAGACCGGCGCGATCAATCTCGGCCAGGGCTTCGCCGACGGCCGCGGTCCCGAGGCGGTGCTCCAGGCGGCGTCGAAGGCGGTGCTCGAGAAGTCGAACCAGTATCCGCCGATGCCCGGCCTCGCCGAGCTGCGCAGCGCCGTGGCCGACCATTATGCGCGGCACCAGGGGCTGAACCTCTCCCCCGAGGAAGTGATCGTCACCTCGGGCGCGACCGAGGCGCTGGCCGCCACCTTCCTCGCGCTGATCGAGCCCGGCGACGAAGTCATCTGCTTCCAGCCGCTCTACGACGCCTATGTCCCGCTGATCGAACGCGCGGGCGGCGTCCCCCGCTTCGTCCGGCTGGAGCCGCCGCACTGGGGCATCGACGCGGCGATGCTCGAAGGCGCGCTGAGTGCGAAGACCCGCTTCCTGCTGCTGTGCAACCCGCTCAACCCCGCCGCGACGATGTCGAGCGCCGAGGAACTCGCGCGGATCGCCGATTTCTGCGTCGCCAACGACCTGATCGCGATCTGCGACGAGGTGTGGGAGCATGTCACTTTCGACGGCGCGCGCCACTTGCCGCTGATCGGCTTCCCGGGGATGCGCGAGCGGACAGTCAAGATCGGCTCGGCGGGCAAGATCTTCGCGCTGACCGGGTTCAAGGTCGGCTGGATGTGCGCCGCGCCACCCATCGCGCGGGTGCTCGCCAAGGCGCACCAGTTCCTCACCTTCACCACTCCGCCCAATTTGCAATGGGCAGTGACCGAAGGGCTCGAGACGCAGGACGCCTGGGTGCAGGAGGCGCGCCACCGCTTCCAGCGCGGCCGCGACCGGCTCAAGGCCGGGCTCGAAGCCGCGGGCTATGCGACGCTGCCGAGCGCGGCGACCTATTTCCTGTCGGTCGACCTCACCGCCTCGGGAATCGCGCTCGACGACGTCACCTTCTGCGAGCGGCTGATCGAGGCCGGGGTGGTCTCGATCCCGGTCTCCGCCTTCTACGCGCAGAGCCCGGTGACCAACGTCGTCCGCTTCTGCTTCGTCAAGGAAGACGCCACGCTCGACGCCGCCTTGGAGCGGATAGCGGACTGGAAACGCGGATGAAGCGCCCCGCCGCGCGGATCATTCGATCGGCGTCTTCTCCATCGCCGCGTTGTAGACCGGGTCTGGCACGGTAGGGCTTTGCTCGTCGAGCTCGTCGAGCTTCAGAACGATCTGCGCCAACCCGGCGAGAGGCACTTCGATTGAAGTTACGTCCGGATGCCGCGCGACCAGCATCTCGATCTGCCGCCGGCACATGCTGTAGCCGGCGGCAGCGCGCTTGTGCCTGGCTTGGAGGTCCGCAAAGCCGAAAAAGGTCTGGAGGGCAGACAAGGTCGCCGCGGCCAGCGAGAGCAAGCCGGTAGCGAAAGTCACGCGCCAGTCGGCCGAGGACGTCAGCGACGCGAACAGCGACGTTCCGACGATCGCGGAAAAGACAACCACGATGACGCCCAGCGCGCGATGCCGCCTCTCGAAGATAACCGAACAGTCATAATGGGTGTTGCTCATGACTGCCGAGTAGCGGAAATAATTCTGCGCGTTCTGTTCAAAGCTTCTCTTCACCGGTCTCGTCCCCCCCGAGCATTGGCCGAACAGTCGTCTTCTCGACGGCGCTTTCCGGCGCCGACGTGCCAAGGTACCGACTGTATGCCGCCGAGACAAATGGCAGCACCGTGCTCGAGCGGATGAGCCGTGCGCGGGAAGCGTTCGGCCGTTAGCCGGCCGGAACATGCGCTCCTGGCCGGTCGTTGAGGCCGCGATCCCCAGTAACAGGAGTAAACCCCATGCGATATTCTCGATGGATGGCGCGCGGCCTCGGCATTTCGGCGCTGCTGATCGTCTCGGCCTCGCCCGCCTTCGCCCAGAGCAAGACCGATCGCGCGCGGACCGCGATCGTCGAGGCGCGCGCCAAGATCGACGCCGCCGTCAAGGTCGGCGCGACCGGCGAGGCGCCGCGCCTCGTCGCGCAGGCGCAGGCCTCGCTCCGCGCCGCCGAGGAGGACCTTGCGCGCAGCCGCGAGCTCGACGCGATCGCCGACGCCCACCGCGCCTCGGCGCTGGCCGACGAAGCGCTCGGCGTTGCCGAACAGGGCAAGCGCGAGGACGCCGTCGCCGCCCGCGAGCGCGCGGCCGACGCCGAGAATGCGGCCGTTGCCGAGCGCGCCCGCAGCGCCACCGCCGAGAATGCCGCCGCCTCCGCCCAGGCAAGCGCCGCCGACGCCAATGCCCGCGCCGATGCGGCGCAGCAGGCTGCCGCCGCTTCGGCTGCCGAAGCGGCAGCGGCGCGCGCCACCCCGCCGCCCCAGCCCACCACCACGGTAACCGTCGAGCGCCAGGAGCAGGCAACCGTCACCCCCGCCGCCGCGCCGGTCGCCAGGAAGAAGGTCGTCCGCCGCACCGCGGCACGCCGCGCCCCGGTCCGCCGCGTGCCGGCCGCGACCACCAAGACCACCACGACGATCACGACCCGGCAGCAGCGCTAGAGTTGATCCAGCTAGACATTCAGCTGGATTGAACAGGCTTTTCCCCGGCGCAGGCCGGGGCCCAGTTGCGAGCCGATTCAGATGGCGGGATGCCGCCTGGAGTCCGTCGAACCTGGGCCCCGGCCTTCGCCGGGAAAAGAAGTCATATGAGCCGCATCCAACTCTAGATTCGGTCGAGCACTCCGCGCTCGGTGATGTACCCGGTCACCAGCCGCGCCGGGGTGACGTCGAAGGCGGGATTGGCGGCGGGCGAATCGGTAACGCGCACCGATGCGATCCCGCCGTCCGCCCCCGGCCCGCTCAGCATCGTCATCTCGGCGGCGTCGCGTTCCTCGATCGGGATGTCGGCGCCGCTGGCGGTGTCGGGGTCGAAGGTCGTATAGGGCAGCGCCACATAGAAGGGCACGCCATTGTCCGCCGCCGCGAGCGCCTTCAGATAGGTGCCGATCTTGTTGCAGACATCGCCGTTCGCAGTGACCCGGTCGGTGCCGACCATCACCGCGTCGACCCGGCCCTTCATCATCAGCAGCCCGCCGGCATTGTCGGCGATCACGGTGTGCGGGACGCCATGGTTGCGCAGCTCGAACGCGGTCAGCAGCGCGCCCTGGTTGCGCGGCCGGGTCTCGTCGACCCAGACATGGATCGGAATCCCTGCATCATGCGCGAGGTAGATCGGCGCAGTCGCGGTGCCGTAGTCGACCGTCGCCAGCCAGCCGGCGTTGCAATGGGTGAGGATGTTGAGCGGGCGATCCGGGTGCTTGGCGTGCAGCGCCTTGAGCAGTTCGAGCCCATGCTCGCCGATCGCGCGGCACAGCCCGGCATCCTCGTCGGCGATCGCGTCGGCCTTGGCGAACGCGGCCTCCCCCCGCGCCTCGGGGGGTGACGCCATGACGGCATCGCGGACCGCGTCGAGCGCCCAGCGCAGGTTGATCGCAGTCGGCCGGGTTTCCAGCAGCAGCGCGTGCGCCTTCGCCAGCCCTTCGTCGCTCGGATCGGCCGCCAGCGCCATCGCCAGCCCATAGGCCGCGGTCGCCCCGATCATCGGCGCGCCGCGGGTCCACATGTCGCGGATCGCCACCGCGGCCTCGTCGGCGCTGCGCAGCTCGACCCACTTCACTTCCCAGGGCAGCTTGCGCTGGTCGAGGATGCACACGCCCCTGCCGTCCTCGGTGCGGCGGATCGAGCGGCGATGCTGGCCCTCGAGGATCATGGCAGCACTTCGGCCAGGCTGTGGACGTCGCCGCCCCTGCCATCACGGTCGATCAGCAGCGCCTGCAGCCCCGCCTCGCGCGCCGCATCGACCTCGCCCGCCGAATCCGACACGAACAGTATCTCCGACGGCGCCAGATCGAGCGCATCGACGATCTTCGAATAGGAATCCGCCTCGCGCTTGGGACCCGTGGTGGTGTCGAAATAGCCGCTGAGCAAAGGCGTCAGGTCGCCGGCATTGCTGTGCCCGAAGATCAGCTTCTGCGCCGCGATCGAGCCCGAGGAATAGATGTGCACCGCGATTCCCGCCGCGGTCCAGCGCCGCAGCGCCTCGGGCGTGTCGGGATAGACATGCCCCTCGAGCTCGCCTGTCGCATAGCCCTGCTCCCAGATCATCCCCTGGAGCGTCTTGAGCGGAGTCGCCTTGCGGTCCTCGTCGATCCACTGGATCAGCGTGTCGACCGGATCGCCGGGCACGTCGGCAAGGATCCCGGAAATCTCTTCACAACGCGCCGCAATAAAGTCCGGTAAATGCTTGCGTGCGTATGGGAAAAGCACTTCCGCAACGAACGCGATGCTGCTGGTCGTGCCTTCGATATCGAGCAGGATCGCCTTGGGGCTGGCGCTCACGCCGCCACCGGCTCGTGCCGCGGAAAGCGGTCGGCGATGGCATCGCCGGTATAGTTGGCGATCCAGCCGTCGGGGTTGATGAACAGCCGGATCGCCGAGAACCGCGGCGCCGGCCCCATGTCGAACCAGTGCCGCATCCCCGCGGGCACCGAGATCAGATCACCCTCGCTGCACAGCACCGCATAGACCTTGTCCTCGTCGCGCAGGCTGAACAGCGCCTCGCCTTCGACGAAGAAGCGGACCTCGTCCTCCGAATGGCGATGCTCGGAGAGGAATTTCTGCCGCAGCGCCGCGCGGTCGGGATGGTCGGGCGACAGCCGGATCACGTCGACCGACTGGTACCCCTTGGCCGCCCTGAGCCGCTCGACTTCGGGCGCGAACGCCGCAAGCACCGCCTCCTGACCGGCATCGGCCGGAAGCGGCCGCGACGGCCATTGCTCGAAATGCACCCCCGCCGGCGCCAGCGCCGCAGCGATCTCGCCCGGCTCGCTGGTGTCGAGCTCGGGCGCATCGCCATTGCCCACCGTGTAGACTCGCAATCTGCTCATCGTCCCGCTCCGTTCCTGAAGCCCATCTCCGCCAGCTCGGCCGCGATCAGCCACTCGGTGGCCTCGAGCACGCGCTCGGCCTCGTCGAGGTCCTGACCCCAGGCATAGAGCCCGTGGCTGCGGATAAGATAGGCGGGCGCAGTGCCGGGCGCCAGCCGCGCGGGCGCCACCGCTGCCTCGATCGCCGCCATGTCCTGGCTGTTGTCGACGATCGGCAGGCGAAGCTCGGCCTCGTGCGTGTCGATGCCCGGAAACACCTTGAGCATCTCATGCCCGCGAAACACCCATTCGCTCGCCTCGGGCACCGCGCGGCTGAGCCCCACCGCCTGCGGCGAATGGCCGTGGAGCACGGCATTGGCATCCGGGAAGGCATGGTAGAGCGCGAGGTGGAGCGCGGTCTCGGCCGAGGGCTTGCCCGGGGTCAGCCCCTGCCCCGCGCCGTCGACCCGCATGATGTCGCCGACCTCGAGCCGCCCCTTGTGCCGCCCCGACGTCGTCACGGCGAAGCTGCCGTCGTCGAGCCGCACCGAATAATTGCCCGCAGTCGCCGGCGCCCACCCGCGCGAATCGATGCGCCGCCCGACCTCGACCAGCGCGAACGCCGCATCCTCGAAATTCATCACCGCCATGGCGAGGCTTTTAGCGCCTCGCGCGCCCAGCGCACGCCCGAATCAGCGTGCTTGGTCCTCCGCGCCACACACTTCTCTATGGTCTCCTGCGAAAGCAGGAGCCCAGGGCCAAGCAGTTCAGCCTTTGTGATCCTGGGCTCCTGCTTTCGCAGGAGAACAAGAAAGCCGAACACACATCTTTGTCAGACGAGGACAATCCGCGACTCAGCGCGTCCCGCGCGGAATCGGCTGGACGATCTCGGCGGCCGGGCCGGTGACCCACGAGGTGAAGCGCCGGGTCCCGTCTCCGGCGACGGGCACCAGCGGCGGCGGCGGGCCCAGGCTCCCCACCGTCACCATGTTGAACGCCTCGCCGCCCAGCGTCGCCGGATCGGCCGCCAGCTGCGGCGCGGTCCAGACGTTGAACTGCGGATCGGGCACATCCTCGCCGATCACCGACACCATGCCGCCCATTTCGGTGAGCTGGTAGAGCTGCCTGGCGAATTCCTTGGGCAGCCGGATGCAGCCGTGCGACGCCGGATAGCCCGGCAGATGTCCGGCATGGAGCGCGATCCCGTCCCAGGTCAGCCGCTGCATGAACGGCATCGGCGCATTGCTGTACAGGTTCGAGCGGTGGAACACCTGCTTCTGGAGGATGGTGAAGTCACCGGTCGGAGTGTCGCGCCCCGGGCTGCCGGTCGAGACGGTGCTGACCCCGATCAGCACGCCGTCGCGATAGACGTACGCGCGCTGCGCCGGGATGCTGACGACGAGCGACACCGGCCCGGGCGCGGCATAGCCGGCGGGCAGCAGCGCGGGATCGTCGAACCACATGAACTCGCCCGGCCGCATCCCCGCGACATCGATGTCGGCGCTGCTCGCGCGCGGCATCTGCGCGGCGGCCGGAGTCGCCGTGCCCAGCACGGATAGCAGCGCCGCCAGGGCGAAGATCACAGCGGAACGCATGCTGCCACGCGGCATCGAAACCCCTTTGCGAACGTCTCCGCCGGCGTTCCGGCGTCCAATCGTTAACGTCCGTTAACCCATTTCGCTCCCGACCGCGAATCAGCGGAGAAGCCCTGAGTTGCGCCACCGTCCTGCTTCGGGAAAAAGGCGATCCATCGGCGAACCGGTCCAACCTTGCGCCGAATCGCCGGGTTTGGGACAGTTGTTCAGCAAGCCGAAGGCATGGATTCTGTTATACACTCCGCACGGGGATGATTTGGGCAGATGTCTAGCGTGATGGAAACATTGGATTCGGTGCAGTCGCGCCGTGCGCTGATCAGGTCGGCGCTGATCATTGCGGGGGGTGCGGCGGTGACCGCGTGCACCTCGCGCGTCGCGACCGTCGCGGCGCGGCCGATCGCGCTGCCGCCGCCGATGGCGGCCCCGCCAGTCGTCGCCACCGTTCCCGCCAAGGTTTCGCGGCTGATCACGCCGCAGGGCGTCCGGCCCGAGCTGTTCAAGCGCGCCGTCGCTGCGCTCGACCGGCATTCGATGCGCATCGCCGCGCACGATCGCATCGCCATCGCCGATTTCTCGGTTCCCTCGGCCCAGCCGCGCTTCCACCTCGTCCATCTCGGCACCGGCCAGGTCGAAAGCCTGCTGGTCGCGCACGGCATCGGCTCGGACCCCGAGCATACCGGGCTGCTCCACCGCTTCTCGAACGATCCGGGATCGAACGCGACGTGCGAGGGCGCGTTCGTCGCTTCGGAATATTATCAGGGCCAGCACGGCGCGTCGCAGCGGCTCGACGGGCTCGATGCAAGCAACAACAACGCGCTCGACCGCGCGATCGTGATCCACGGCGCCTGGTATTCGAACCCCGACATGATCGCCAAATGGGGCAAGCTCGGCCGCAGCCAGGGCTGCTTCGCAGTCGGCGAGAGCGATCTCGAAAAGGTCTTCCTGCGCCTCGGCGCGGGCCGGATGATCTACTCCGCGAAGGTTTGAGAGCGAAGCCCCGAGGCTTCCTCCCGAAACATTACCTTTCCCCGGCGAAGGCCGGGGCCCATCTTCGGCGCACCTGAGGCGGCATCCCGCCATCTGAATCGGCTCGCAACTGGGCCCCGGCCTTCGCCGGGGAAAGAAGAACGGTCATTGCCCGGCCACGCTGTCCTACAGCCCCAAAACCTGCCATGTTCACCACATGTCCCACCCGGCCCGCCTCGACACGCGCGCAGCCCGGGAAACAATCTTGCGCTCCGGCGCAACGAAAATTCACGATTCGCGTCAAAACTGTGAAGCTAAGCCGCCCGAATCCAAACCCCCTGCCAAATCCCGCCCCGCTCTAGTAGGAAGCCGCATGGCCAAGCCGCACGCCTTCCATTCGCTCCACCGCCAGGGGATGATCCGCGCCGGCGTCTGCACGCCGATCGCGACCGCGGGCGATCCCGCGACCAATGCCGAGGCGACGATCGCGCTGGCCAGGCAGGGCGATGCCGAGAATGCCGATCTGCTGGTGTTCCCCGAGCTCAACGTCACCAGCTACGCGATCGACGACCTCCACTTGCAGGACGCGCTGCTCGATGCGACCGAGGCGGGGATCGCCGCGATCGTCGCGGCGAGCGCGAAGCTCAAGCCGGTGCTGCTGGTCGGCGCAGCGCTGCGGCGGAGTGGCCGCGTCTACAATTGCGCGCTGGCGATTTCGCGCGGCCGCATCCTCGGCGTGGTGCCCAAGAGCTTCCTGCCCAATTACCGCGAATATTACGAGAAGCGCTGGTTCGCGAGCGGGGTCGGCCTGACCGGGCTCAGCATCGAGGTGGCCGGCCAGACCGCGCCGTTCGGCACCGACCTGATCTTCGCCGCGAGCGACATCCCCGACTTCGTCTTCCATATCGAGATCTGCGAGGATTTCTGGGCGCCCGCCCCGCCCTCGACCGCGGGCGCTCTCGCCGGCGCGCTGGTGCTGTGCAACCTCTCGGCGTCGAACATCGTCATCGGCAAGGCCCGCGAGCGCGCGCTGCTGAGCGCGTCGCAATCGGTGCGCGCGGTCGCCGCCTATCTCTATTCGGCCTCGGGCCCCGGCGAGAGCACCACCGATCTCGCCTGGGACGGCCAGGGCGAGATCTACGAGCTGGGCGAGCTGCTCGCGACGTCTGAGCGGTTCGAGCTGACCACCGAGCTGGTCTGCGCCGATATCGACCTCGAGCGGCTGCGGCTCGAGCGGATGCGGACCGGGACCTTCAACGATGCGGCGGTGGCCGCGGGGCATCCCGAGACGCGCTTCCGCCGGGTCGCATTCGATCACGGCTCGAAATTCGAGGATATCGGATTTCGCCGCAATATCCGTCGCTTCCCGTTCGTTCCCAACACGCCGTCCAAACTCGCCGACGATTGCTACGAGGCGTTCAACATCCAGGTCGAGGGCCTGCGCAAGCGCATCGCCGCGACGGGGGTCAAGCATCTCGTCATCGGCGTCTCGGGCGGGCTCGATTCGAGCCATGCGCTGATCGTCGCGTGCAAGGCGATGGACCGGCTCGGCCGCCCGCGCGCGGACATTCTCGGCTTCACCCTGCCCGGCTTCGCCACCGGCGAGGCGACCAAGGCCAATGCCTGGGCGCTGATGAACGCGCTCGGCGTCACTGGCGAGGAGATCGACATCCGCCCCGCGGCCAACCGGATGCTGGCGGACATGGGGCACCCCTATGCCAGCGGCGAGCCGGTCTACGACGTGACCTTCGAGAATGTGCAGGCAGGGCTGCGCACCGATTACCTGTTCCGCCTCGCCAACCAGCGCGAGGGTTTCGTTATCGGCACCGGCGACTTGTCCGAGCTCGCGCTCGGCTGGTGCACCTATGGCGTCGGCGACCATATGAGCCATTACGCGGTCAATTCGGGCGTGCCCAAGACACTGATCCAGTACCTGATCCGCTGGACGATCGCCTCGGGCCAGTTCGAGGGCGCCGCCGCGGACGTGCTGACTGCGATCCTGAACACCGAAATCTCGCCCGAGCTGGTCCCCGCCGACGCCGAGGGCCGGCTCCAGAGCACCGAGGACCGCGTCGGTCCCTACGAGCTGCACGATTTCTTCCTCCACTACACCGTCCGCCACGGGATGCGGCCGTCGAGGATCGCCTTCCTCGCCTGGCACGCGTGGAAGGACCGCGACGCCGGTTCCTGGCCGATCGACTTCCCCCTCGCGAACCGCAACGAATACGACCTCGCGACCATCGCCAAATGGCTCGAAGCCTTCCTGTTCCGCTTCTTCCAGACCAGCCAGTTCAAGCGCAGCGCGATCCCCAACGGCCCCAAGGTCTCCTCCGGCGGCGCGCTCAGCCCCCGCGGCGACTGGCGCGCGCCGTCGGACGGGGTGGCGCGGCCGTGGATCGACGAATTGCGGGGGAACTTGCCATGAAGGCGACGAGGGCCGAATCCGCCTGCTTTAGAGTCCGCTCAAAGCGCGCAACCGATACGCGTTCAGCTCAAGGACCAGTTCCTCGGGGGAGCCGGGCCATCCTGGCGGCAGCCCGCCATCGGCGCCGGCGAATCCGCGGGCGACGCGCAGGGACATCGACTTCCCCCGGGCGGCCGGTTCGTAGTTGAAACCGATCGTCTGTCCACCCCTTGGCATGCGGCAAAGATGGAAGCCCTGGATATCCCGCCAGCGCGTCAGCTCCGGCGTCGCGAACACGCTGCCGCGGAGGATGAAGCCGTCGCCGTCCAGCGTCAGCGTGAACGGACGAACAAGCGACCAGACGGCCACCGCGGCACCGAGACCGAAGGCGCCCACCAGCACCCATCCTATAATTCCGTCCGATGCCGGATCCCGCATCATCGCGATGCCCAGCGCGACAAAGACGAGGCTGCCCAGAAGCAATAGCGAACTCTTGGCCCGCGACGCGGTGATGGTTCTGGGCTCTACGGCCATGATCGCTTCCGTCCCCCGATGGTTCAGTCTTGCGTTCTACCGCCTCGGACGGCTTCGTCGAGATCTGCGGGCCGGTTGATATTGGCGAGCCGAGTCCCGAGCCGGATCTCGGCAAGACCTGCCGCCCGCGCCCAGCCGCGTACCGAGCGATCCCTGCCGTCGCGAAGCCACGCGTCGAGACTCGCCGCCAAAGCCGTGGGCCAGAGCCCGATCACCGGCATTTCCGCGAGCACGCCGCCATCGCCCAGGCGCCGGACGAGGTCGGTTGGCAATCCCGGCACGTCGCAGGGTGTGGTCAGCACCGCGTCATATCCTCGCCGCGCCGCTTCATGCAGCGCGGCGGCGATCCCGCCGAGCGGCCCCAGCCCGGGCTCGGGCCGGTCGGGCAGCCCGTCGCCCCAGTCGCGGCCGCAGACGATCACGGCATCGGTCTGCGCGGCGAGTGCGTCGACTGCGTGCTGGATCAGCGGCTTGCCGTCGAGCAGCGCCAGCGCCTTGTCCGATCCGAACCGCCGCGATTCCCCGCCTGCCAGCACCGCGCCGAGCAGCCTCACGGCGCCATCCACAGCAATGCGTCGTCGCGCGCCAGCACCGCCAGCGCCAGCCCCGCTTCACGCGCGGCGTCGACCGCCAGCGCAGTGGGCGCCGAAATCGCCGCGAGCAGCGGGCAGCCGGCGAGCACCGCCTTCTCGACCAGCTCGTATGAGCAACGCGACGACAGCAAGGCGAAGCCGCCGTCCCAGCCGAGCCGCTGCCGCGCCATCGCCCCGATCAGCTTGTCGAAGGCGTTGTGGCGGCCGACATCCTCGCGGGCGAGGCGGATCGCGCCATCGGCGTTGCACAGCGCGGCGGCGTGATGCGCGCCGGTCTGCGCGTTGAGCGGCTGGTGCCCGCGCAGCGCGGCCAGCGCCCGGAAGATCGCGTCGGGCGGGGCCAGCGTGGCCGGCGCCAGCTTCGGCAAGGGCCGCAGCGCCGCCTCGAGATTATCGATCCCGCACAGCCCGCACGCCGAATCGGTGGTGCGGTGGCGCACCCGTTCGATCACCGCCTCGCTGCTCGCCAGCGTGATCCGCAGGATCGCACCGCGCTCGGCCGCGTGCGCTTCGACGTCGACGACCTCCCCCAGCCGCTCGGCCGCGACGAAGCCATGCGCGAAATCCTCGAGGTCCGCCGGAGTCGCCATCATCACTGCATAGCCGATGCCGTTGATTTCCACCGCCACCGGCACTTCCGCCGCCAGCGCGCGATCGACCGGGGCCCCTGCCCCGCCCGGCGCGATGCGGGCGAACCGCGCGGTGGAGATGGCGTCCATGCCGATCACGATAGACCAGCGGCGCGCGGCCAGCCATATCGCTCGCGCCATGTTCTTCCAGACCGACCTCTTCCTCCCCCGCTACCGCGAGATCGCCAGCGGCGACTGGCACCTCAAGATCGGGCGCAACGTGATGGCGCAGGGGTATTGGTCCTCGGCGGTGCTGGTTGCCGAAATGCCGATCCTGACGCGCGGTCGCGACGTGTGGATGTCGATGACTCCGCTCGAGATCGAGAGCGCCGAGATCGGCATCCGGCTGGCGCGCGGGCATGTGCTGGTAATGGGGCTCGGCTTGGGCTGGGCCGCCGCGGCGACGGCGATGCGCGATGAAGTGACTGCAGTCACTATTGTCGAGCGTGACTCGGACGTGCTCGCGCTCCACGCCGAGCTCGATCTTTTCAGCCAGTTGCCCGACGCCGCGCGCGCAAAGCTCCGGATCATCGAGGGAGACGCGGACACCTGGGTCCCCGACGCCCCGGTCGACCTGCTGATGCCCGATATCTGGCTGCCGCTGATCAACGACGGCCGCGTCGACGAGGTCCGCGCGATGCAGGCGAACATCGGCGCGCAGGCGGTCTATTTCTGGGGCCAGGAACTCGAGATCGCCCGCCACGCCCGCGCGGCCGGGCGCGAGATCGACGCCGAGGGAATCGCCGCGACCATCGCCGGCTTCGCCCTGCCGCTGACCGGCTCCGAATGGCCGAACTACCCCGCCCTCGTCACCGCCGCCGCCACCCGCTGGATGCGCGGGCGCTGGCTTGCCGCCGACCAATAACCCGTCATCCCCGCGAAAGCGGGGCCCCCTCTCCCGAACTATAAGCCCCGCACGACAGCCGTGGTTCACGTGGCTTCTGCACGAGATGGGTCCCCGCTTTCGCGGGGATGACGGCTGAGAGGCTCACCGCACCCTGAAAACCGCCACTGCGCCACCGGTCGGCGCCAGCTGCAGCTCCAGCACATCCGCCCCCACAACCTGCCGCTCACTCTTCTTCACCGCGTCCGGCGCATCGCCATCGGCCCACAGCGTCATGTCGAAGCGCTTGCCCCCGAGGAACGACAGCGGCACGCTCACTGCCCTCCCCGCCTCGCCGTTGATCGCGCCGAGATACCAGCTCTTCCCCTTCCGCCGCGCAACGACGATGAAATCGCCGACCTCGCCCGCAAGGAACCGCGTCTCGTCCCATGACGTCGGCACCCCCCGGATGAACTCCAGCCCCGCCGGGCTCTCCTCATAGCTGTCCGGGCTGTCCGCCACGCTCCCCAGCGCGCTCTCGAACACGACGTAGAGCCCCAGCCCGTGCGCCCGCGTCGTCTGCACGAAGGGCAGGTCGTTGCGCACCCTGAACTTGTCGGGCGAGGTGTTGCGGAAGCCGCCTGGGGTATAATCCATCGGCCCGAGCAGCCCGCGCGTATACGCCAGCATCACATTGTGCCGCGCAGTCACCCGGCGGCTCCATTTGTTGTACTCGGCCCCCATCACCCCTTCCTGCGTCACGAAGTTGGGGTAGGTCCGCGTCAGCCCCCGCGGCGGGTAGGCGCCGTGAAGGTCGACCATCAGATGATGCCGCGCCGCCGCGGCGAGCAGCTTCGAATACCAGTTGACCATCCACTGGTCGTCGCGGTCCATGAAATCGACCTTGATCCCGGCGATGCCGAGCTTCTCGTACAGCGTCAGCGCCTCTTCCATCTGGTCGTCGAGCGCCTGCCAGTGCGTCCACAGCCAGAGGCGGACCTTCTTGGCCTTGGCGTAAGCCGCGACTTCCTCGACATTGATCGGATCGTTCCAGCGGGTGATGTCGACTCCCGGTCGGCGCACCCCGCCTCCGCCCGCCCCGGCGTACCAGCCTTCGTCGATCATCGCGTACGGCATGCCCTGCTCGGCGGCGAAGTCGATCAGCGCCTTGGCGACCTCGGTCGAGGTCCGCTTGCCCGGATAGCGCGCGATCACCGGGCCGTTCCACCAGTCCCAGGTGGTGAGGCCGGGCTTGATCCAGCTGGCGTCCTCGATCCGCGACGGCGTCGACAGGCTGGTGAGCAAGGTCGAATTGGCCATCTCGCCCGCCTTGTCGGCCAGCATCACCACTCGCCACGGCGTGACGATCGGACTGCCGACGCGGGTGTGCACCGCGATCCGGAAATCGTCGAGTGACGGCGACAGCTTGAGCGACAGCCCCAGCCCGCCATCGCCGCGCCCGGTCAGATACATCCCCGCGAAATCGAGCAGATCGGCCTCGGCCAGCGCGAACGCCGCCTTGCCGGTCTCGCAGACGAAGGGCAGGTCGAACAGATTATGCTCGCGGGTGCGGCTGGTATCGACGGGATCGAACTCGCCCTCATGGCTGCTGCCGAACTTGCCGACATTGAACCCCCAGCATTTATACGCCTCGGGAAAATAGAAGCCGGTCCGCTCGTAGCGGACGATCGCCGCCGACGTGGCGGGCTGGATCGGGATCACCGTGCGGAAGGCGACGCCGTCGTCATAGGCGCGCAGCACCACGTCCATCTTGCGCTTGCGCCCGCCGCTCTCCTCGAAATGGACGGTGAGCTGGTTGTAATGGTCGCGCCCGGCCGAGGCCTTGCCCGCGACGATCGGATAGGGGGCGTCGGCGCTCGCCTTCTCGCTGCCCGCGATCGACAGGCCATAGCCGAGCGTGTCGGTGTCGAGATCGAGCATGATCGGCGAGGGCGACAGCACCGCCCCGCCGCGGCGCTCGACCTTGTAGGTCGGCGTTCCCTGGCCGTTGACTCCGATCGTGATCGTGTTGGTCCCGTCGGGCGAAGTCAGCGCGATCTGCGCCGCGGCCGGGGTGGCGGTGAGCAGCGCCAGCGCACCGAGCAGCGCCCTCATATCTTGCGCGCCTTGAGGAAGGGCTCGATCACCGTCGCCATCGCGTCGTAGCCGGCCTCGGTCGGGTGGACCCCGTCGGAGGCCAGGCCCGGCTTCATCGCGCCCGATGCGTCGGCGAGCACCGGCGTATAGTCGATCCAGGTCGCGCCCATCCCCCTCGCGTTGGCCGCCGCCCAGCGGTTGATCGCGCGGATCGGCGCGACGGTCTCGAGCCCGGTGCGCCACGGAAAGCCCTTGGCTGGCGGCACCGACGCGAGCAGCACCTGAATCCCCGCCGCCTTGCCCAGCAGCGCGATCGCGCGGAGATTGTCCTGGGTCTGCGCCTGTGTGATCGGGCCGGTATTGCCGGCAATATCGTTGGTCCCCGCCATGATGTGGAGGTAGCGCGGCTTGAGCTGGATCACGTCCTGCATCATCCGCAGCACCATCTGCGGCGTGGTTTGCCCACCGATCCCGCGCCCGACTCGCCCGCGCCTGAAGAAGCCCGGCCTCTTGTCGCGCCAGCCCTCGGTGATCGAATCGCCGAGGAAGACGATGTTGGTCTTCGCGCCGCTCGCCAGCAGCTTGCGGTTGTCCTCGGCATAGCGCCGCAGCCCCGGCCAGTCCTCGCGCAGCCCGCGCTGCCATTTCTGGTCCCAGGTTTCCTCGGGCGCGGTCTGCGCCGATGCGGCGAAGGGCAGCAGGGCTCCCAGCGCGACGAGTGAGCGGCGGTCGATCATAATTCCTCCAGCATCGAGCAGACGGGTTCGCGCAGATACTCGTCCATCATGACGCCCTGCGCGTTGAACATGAGATAGCGCTGATTTACCGGCTCGAAGGTCGGCCATCCCATCATCCCCCGCCGATGGGGATCTCCGTTGGTGGCGAAATTCACCCAGTAATCGGATAGCGACACGTTCTTGTCGCCGTTCATCAGCGTCTTGCCGCCGAGCACCCAGGCGATCTCGGCCGAATGGCTGGTCAGCCCCTCGCCTTCGACCACGTCGAACTCGTAGCGGTAGACCTCCGCGCCGCGCGCCGCGAGAAGCTGGGCGACGCGCCCGGCAGGGCATCGGAAGATCCAGTCTGTCCAGAATTGCAGCTCGGGGTGGCCCATCCGCGGGTCGGCGGCGCGGTAGAACTCCCGCGCCTTGGCGGCATTTGCGCCGAAGATATGGGTGAGCTGCCTGTTCCAGTCGACCTCGCCAGGGCTCGGGCCGAACTCGACGCGGTTGCTGCCGATGATCACCGGGCGCGGCGGGGCCTCCGCCAGCAATTCACGCGGCGCGCGCGGGATTACGAGGCCGTCGATCGTGGAGCGCAGCCAGCGGAAATCATTGCTGAGCAACGACGGATCGACGAGCTTCAGGTCGGCGGCGAGCAGCTCCGCGAGCGGCCGCCCGCGCATCTCCACAAGCGACTTCGCCCCGAGCAGGTGCTGCGCCTGATCGCCGAGCTCCAACGCGTTCGCCAGCGGCCGCGGCGGCATCCCGAAGCCGGGCGTCCCGCTCTCCATGATCGCCTTGGCGAACAGCCCGCGCGCGGCGGGCGCGGCGAGCAGCAGCGACACGTCCTGCGCCCCCGCCGATTCGCCGAAGATCGTCACATTCGCCGGATCGCCGCCGAACGTCGCGATATTGTCCCGGATCCAGCCAAGCGCCGCGATCTGGTCCATCAGCCCGTAATTGCCGGCATGCCCGCCCGCCTCCGCCGCCGCGCCGCGGTGCGCGAGGAAGCCGAGCAGCCCGAGCCGGTACTGGATCGACACCAGCACCACTCCCTTGTCGGTGATCCGCGACTGGACCGTGCCGCGGTTCGAGCCCGAGAAATTGCTGCCGCCATGGATCCACACCATCACCGGCAGCCTGCCGCCCAGCGCCGGGGTGCGTATATCGAGCGTCAGGCAGTCCTCGCTGGCACGCGAAGCGTCGCCATGGTTCCAGCCCTGGTCGTTCTGCGGACAGGCCGGCGCGTCGCCATTGTCGGCGCGCACCCCCCGCCAGGCCCGCACCGCCATCGGCCGCCGCCAGCGCAGCTCGCCGACCGGTGGCGCCGCATAGGGAATCCCGCGAAACAGCAGCGCCCCGCCCCCCGGCGCCACGCTCCCCTCGACCACGCCGCCGGTCACCGACACCCGCGCGGGCGCGTCCCCCGAGGCGAACAGGACAGCGATCAACAATGCGATCATGCCGAGCACCGGGCGTCCTTCACGTGGCCGGGACGGTGCGGGGCGGGGCGGCATTCCACCCGCTTAGCATGAAGTGCGGCGCGCCGCCGCCCCCTGCCGGGGCGAGACGCAAGATTCGCGCGCCATGGTCGTTCACCATGATGGGCCTGGCGTTGAGCGCGGGCGTCGGGCTCCGGTTGCGGAGCACCACGCGCACCAGTTGGTCCTGGCCGTCGGTTCCCCCGAACCGGCGGTCAGGCGCACCGCCGCCTGCGGCAAACCTCGCCATCACCCTCTCCTGCCAAGCCCTTCATGCGTTCTGCCGCCGATTCGATTTAATTCAACGAATTTCGCAATTCAAACGCCAAGGCGCTATTGCGTCGCAGTGCGCAAGGCTGGCACATGGCCGCATGACAGCGCCACCCCCGGGGTCGATCCGCCTTTCAGGCACCAATCTCGAACGCGCGGCGGACCATAACCAGCGCGTCACGCTCCATGCGATCCGCGTCAACGGCTCGCTCACCCGCGTCGATCTCGCCAACATCACCGGGCTCACCCCGCCGGCGATCGCCAACATCACCAAGCGCCTGCGCGAGGAAGGACTGATCACCGCCGCCGGGCGCCGCATCGGCGGGCGTGGCCAGCCGCCGACCAAGCTGATCATCAATCCCGACGCCTGCTACGCGATCGGCATCAACATCGACCGCGACCATATCACCATCGTCCTGGTCGACTTCGCCGGCGCGACGCTGGCCCGGCGCGCGCGCGAGACCGGGTTCGCGCTGCCCGGCGACGTCCAGGCCTTCTATCTGGAGTCGGTCGACGCGCTGATCGCGGAAGCCGGCATCGACCGCGCCCGCATCGTCGGCATCGGCGTCGCCAGCCCCGACGAGCTCGGCCATGTCGACTTGCCCGGCCGCCCCGCCGCCTATGCCGAATGGGACAGCGTCGACATGGCCGCCTTGTTCGCCGCGCCGCTCGACTTGCCGGTGTTCGTCGAGAATGATTCGGCTGCCGCCGCGATGGGCGAGCAGCAGCTCGGCCATGGCCAGAAGCTGTCGAGCTTCTTCTACGTGCTGATCTCGTGGGGCCTCGGCGGCGGGCTGGTGATCGACGGCGTCTATTTTCGCGGCGCCGACGGGCGCAGCGGCGAGATCGGCTTCCTGATGGGCAGCGACGGCAAGGGCGGGCGCAGCCAGATCCAGAACCAGGTCTCGCTCTCGGGCCTGTCGCGCCCGCTCGCCGCGGCGGGATCGAGCATCGTCGCGATGCTCGAGGCGCGCGGATCGGACCCGGCGATCGAGCCGATCGTCGATGCCTGGATCGCCGAAGCCGTCGAGCGGCTCGCCGAGCCGCTGATCGCGATCAACTGCCTGATCAATCCCGCCGCGGTGCTGATCGGCGGACGGCTGCCCGGCCCCTATGTCGATCGCCTCGCCGCGCGGCTGACCGAGCATCTCAACGCCTATGCCGGCAACGTGCCGGTCCTCGCCCCGGTGCGCCGGGCGATGCTCGCCGAGGACGCCCCCGCGGTCGGCGCGGCGATCCTGCCGTTCAGCCATTTCCTGCTGCCCAAGGCCAACGCGCTGTGGAAGGCGCAGGGCAGCGCCGCCCAGGCCGAGGATTACGACTACGCCTGAAGCAGTCGCGGCTGGTCTGATCCAGCCGGTCGCTGAATGCTTCCTTGTTCCCCTGCGAAAGCAGGGGCCCAGAGCCAGGCAGTTCAACATTGTGACCCTCGACCCCTGCTTTCGCAGGGGAACAACTGCGTTCCCGCGGCCCCCAAGGACCGCGGGAACCTCGTCGATCAGTGGATCGACGCGACTTCGCCTCCGGCGCGCACCGTCTTCGCCCGGCTCGCCGCGATCGCGAACACGCACAGCACCGCATAGCAGGCCGCCGGCACCACCAGCGAGAAGCCGTAGCTGTGGGTAAGGTCGGAGACCTTGCCCGTCAGCAGCGGCAGGAACGCGCCGCCGATGATCGCCGTGCACAGCAGCCCCGAAGTCGCTTCCTCGCTCGCGCTCGACCGCTCGAGCGTCAGCGTGAAGATCACCGGGAACATGATCGAGTTGAACAGCCCGATCGACAGCGCGACGAAGCCCGCATCGACCCCGCCGACGAAGACGATATAGGCGCACATCCCCGCGGCGACCGCGGTGAAGAAAGCGAGAAGCCACGCCGCGCGGACGAAGCCGAGCAGGGCCGAGCCGACCGCGCGGCCGACCATCGCCCCGCCCCAATAGAAGGCGACTGCCTTGCCGGCCTCCTGGAGCGACACGCCGGGAACCCCGTCGCTGCCCATCGCATAGCCGAGCAGCGGCACGCCGAACGGCGCGTCGGACAGGCCCCACACGCTGTTGTCGTTGAGGTACAACGCCATCTGGGTCCCGATCGAGACTTCGGCGCCGACATAGAGGAAGATCGCGAGCCCGCCGAACAGCGCCCATTTCGACGAGAAGGCGTCGCTGATCAGCGCCATCATGCTGCCGCGCGCCTCGACCGAGGAGGGCGGCGCGGCGGCAGTGACGACGCGGCGGCTGACCCAGAAGAACAGCGCCAGCGCCGCGATCAGCCCGCTGATCCACAGATAGGCGGTGTCGATTCCCGCGAGCGCCTGGCTGCGCACCGCCTCGGTGATGGCCGTGCCTTCCTTCACTTCGACTCCGGCGAGGAACAGGTGCGCGCCGAGCAGCGGCCCGATAAAGGTGCCGAGCGAGTTGAAGGTCTGGCTGAAGGTCAGCCGCAAATGGCTGTACTTCGGATTGCCCAGCGCCGCGGCGAGCGGATTCGCCGCCACCTGCAGGACGGTAATTCCGCTGGCGAGGATGAACAGCCCGAGCAGCACCAGCTTGAACACCGCGAGGTTCGCCGCGACCAGCATGACGATGCAGCCCGCGATCATCGTGACCAGCGCGATGAGGATCGTCGGGATCGACCTGGCGCGCGCGAGCAGGGCTGCGGCCGGGAACGAGCAGACGCCATAGGCGATGAAGAAGGCGAAGGTCGCCGCGTTCGCTTCGAAGGTGGTCAGCGTGAAGATGCCCTTCACTGCCGCGACCAGCGGATCGACCATCGACGTGATGAACCCCCAGGCGAAGAACAGGACGGTCACCGCGGCAAAGGCCGGCAGCGCGCCCGAGGCTGATCTCTGATTCTGCATTCCGCTCTCCCTGACTCATGGCCCGGCGTTCGTGATGCCGCTGGTGCTCCGCCCTGTTTGCCCTATAAGCACGCTGCCGACAACGCTGACAGATCAGAAAATGATCGCGACCGAGGAGAGCCCGATGACGACCCGCCGCACCCTTGCCTGGATGGCCCCGCTGATCGGCGCCTCGGTCCTGCTCGCCGGCGCCGGAATCGCCGCCGCGCAATCCGCGCCCAAGTCCGCGCCCAGGCCCGCCGCTTCGCCCGCCCGGCCGTGGATGAACGCCCGGCTCTCGCCCGACCGGCGCGCGCAGCTCACGGTCGCGGCGATGACCAACGACGAGAAGCTGGTCCTCGTCTTCGGCTATTTCGGCACCGATTTTCCGGGCCGCACCCCGTTCAAGGCGCATGCCGAGGCGCGCGCGGGCAGCGCCGGCTATATCCCGGGCATCCCGCGGCTCGGCATCCCCGCGCAATGGGAAACCGATGCCGGGATCGGCGTCGCCACCCAGGGCGGCGCGGCGCACAAGCGCGGGCGCACTGCCCTCCCCTCGGGGCTGGCCACCGCCGCGACCTGGAACCCCGGCCTTGCCTTCAAGGGCGGGGCGATGATCGGTCGCGAGGCGCGCCTGTCGGGCTTCAACATATTGCTCGCCGGCGGCGTCAACCTGATGCGCGAGCCGCGCAACGGCCGGAACTTCGAATATGGCGGCGAGGATCCGTGGCTCGCGGGCACGATGGTCGGCCAGCAGGTCCGCGGCATCCAGTCGAACCGCATCGTCTCGACGATCAAGCATTTCGCAGTCAACGACCAGGAGACCGATCGCGGCGAAGGCAATTCGGTGATCGAGGACGGCGCCGCGCGCATGTCCGACCTGCTCGCCTTCCAGTTCGCGATCGAGATCGGCGATCCCGGCTCGATCATGTGCGCCTACAACAAGGTCAACGGCACCCATGCGTGCGAGAGTTCGTGGCTGCTGACGCAAGTGCTGCGCACCGACTGGGGCTTCAAGGGCTATGTCATGGCCGATTGGGGCGCGACTCATTCGACCGCCGCCGCCGCCAATGCCGGGCTCGAGCAGGATTCGGGCTTCGGCCTCAGCAGCACCCCCTGGTTCGGCGCGCCGCTCAAGGAAGCGGTCGCCAGGGGCGAAGTCAGCCAGGCGCGGCTCGACCAGATGGCGCATCGCATGCTGCGCGCGATGTTCGCCAACGGGCTGTTCGATCATCCGGTCACCGCCGCGCCGCTCGACCTGCCCGCCGCCACCCTCGCCAGCCACGCCGCCATCTCGCGCGCCGATGCCGAGGAATCGATCGTGCTGATGAAGAACGACGGCGCGATCCTGCCGCTCTCGGCGTCGACGCGCCGGATCGTCGTGATCGGCGGTCATGCCGACAAGGGCGTGCTCGCAGGCAGCGGTTCGTCGCTGGTCTATCCGGCCGGCGGCAATGCCGTGCCGGGGATCGCCCCGACCAGCTGGCCCGGGCCGGTGATGTACTATCCCTCCTCGCCGCTCGAGGCGATCCGCCGGCAGGCGCCCTGGGCGGCAGTGACCTTCGTCGACGGCAAGGATCCTGCCGCCGCGGCTGCCGCGGCGAAGCAGTCCGATGTCGCGATCGTCTTCGCCACGCAATGGGCGGGCGAGGCGTTCGACGTGTCGCTGACGCTGAGCGACAATCAGGACGCGCTGATCGCGGCCGTCGCCGCCGCCAATCCGAAGACGGTGGTGGTGCTTGAGAGCGGCGGCCCGGTGCTCACCCCCTGGGCCGGGCAGGTCGCCGGGCTGGTCGAGGCCTGGTATCCCGGCACCGCCGGCGGCGAAGCGATCGCCAACGTGCTGACCGGCAAGGTCAACCCTTCGGGCCACCTCCCCGCGACCTTCCCCAAGAGCCTCGACCAGCTGCCCAAGCCGAGCGAGCCCAACAAGGGCGACACGGTCTACAGCGAAGGCGCCGCGGTCGGCTATAAATGGTACGACGCCAAGGGCCTCGAGCCGCAATTCGCCTTCGGGCACGGGCTCAGCTACACCCGTTTCAAGCTGGGCGGGCTGAGCGCGGAAGCCAAGAACGGCACGATCGAAGTGCTGTACGGCATCACCAATACCGGCAAGCTCCGGGGCGCCGAGGTCGCGCAAATCTATGTTTCAGGGCCCGGCTGGGAAGCACCCAAGCGGCTGGCCGGCTGGGGCAAGGCCGATCTGGATCCAGGCAAGTCGATGGCCTTCACCACAAGCATCGACCCGCGCCTGCTCGCGACCTGGGACGTGAAGGGCCATTGCTGGCGCATCGCGGCGGGCACCTACACGGTGATCCTCGCCACCTCGGCGCGCGAGACGTTGCAGACGGTGCAGGTGACGCTCAAGGCGCGCACCTTGCCGGCGACCTGGCGGCCCTAGCTCAGCTCCTTCTTGCTCCTCTCCCGCTTTCGCGGGAGAGGATGGGTGAGGGTCTTCTTCTTTTCCTTCTAACCCCGACAAAGAAGAAGACCCTCACCGCTGCGACTAAGCTCGCTGCGCTCGCTAAGTCTCGCGCCTCTCCCGCGAAAGCGGGAGAGGGTTACAACGCCACCCGCCGCCCCTCCGCCGCACTCCGCCGCGCCAGCTCGATCAGCCGCAACCCCATCACCGCATCCGCCGCCGTCACCGGTGCCGGCGACCCCTCGGCGATCGCCCGGCCCACCCCCGAATAAAACCGCCGGTAATCCCCCCGCTCGGACACGACCGTCTCGCGCGTCCCGTCGGGCAGCGTCAGCACCCCGTGCTGCGACGCATCCTCCACTCCATAATCCGCATCGTTCGCGCTCCGCCCGGCGCGCATCGCCGGCTCCTGCGGGTCGAGCCCGTACTTCACGAACCCCGCCTGCGTCCCATGCAGCGCAAAGCGCGGCCGCAACGCCACGATCAGCCGCGAAGCGCACAGGATCACCCGCCGCTTCCCGTAATGCAGGGTCAGCTCGAAATAATCGTCGGTCCGCGCCCCCACCCGCTGCACCGCGATATCGGCGCTGATCGCCTCGGGCGCGCCGAACAGCATCAGCGCCTGGTCGATCAGGTGCGGCCCCAGGTCGGCGAGCATCCCCGATCCCGCCTCGGGCCGGTCGCGCCACAGCTGAGTCACTTCGGGCCGGTAGCGGTCCCAGCGCAGCTCGGCGAGCATCACGTCGCCCAGCCGCCCGCTCTCGATCAGCTTCTGCACCGTCAGGAAATCGCCGTCCCACCGCCGGTTGTGGAACGCCGCGAGCACCAGCCC
Source organism: Pseudomonadota bacterium (assembly GCA_040388355.1). GTDB lineage: Bacteria > Pseudomonadota > Alphaproteobacteria > Sphingomonadales > Sphingomonadaceae > Sphingomonas. The sequence goes on from JAZKCD010000013.1 coordinate 89,640, forward strand.
GCGCTCGGCCGCCAGCGCCATCAGCGCCTCGCCGTCCGCGACCGAATTGGCGAAGGGCTTGTCGATCACGACATGCTTGCCCGCCTTGAGCGCCGCCTCGGCAAGCGGGAAATGGCTGTCGTTGGGCGTCGAGATCGCGACCAGTTCGATCGACGGATCGGCGATCATCGCCGCCGCATCGGTGACCTGCATCCCCGGATAGCGCGCCTGCACCTCGTCAGCCCGCGACGTCGCGATCGCCGCGAGCTCGAGCTCGGGAACCGCGTCGACCAGCGGCGCATGGAACGCCATCCCGCCGAGCCCATATCCGATGACGCCGGTGCGGATCATTGCCGACTCCCCTCTCGCTTGCCTATGCCGTGCGCATGACCTTTCCCATCGACGCCGTCCGCGCGCAATTCAAGGCGCTCCATCAACCGGGAGCCAAAGCACTTGGGCGCGTTTATTTCGACGCCCCCGGCGGCACCCAGACCTGCGCGCCCGCGATCGCCGCGATGGTCGCGCATCTCGAAAGCGGCACCGCCAATTCGGGCGGCGCCTTCCGCACCTCGATCGAGACCGACGCGGTCAGCGCCGAGGCGCATGCGGCGATGGCCGACCTGCTCGGCGGCACCCCCGATCAGATCGCCTTCGGACCCAACATGACCTCGCTTACCCTCGCGGTCTCGCGCGCGCTGGCGGCGAGCTGGGCCGAGGGCGACGAGATCGTGCTGACCCGGCTCGATCACGACGCCAATGTCGCGCCCTGGCTGCTCGCCGCGCGCGACCGCGGCGCGACCGTCCGCTGGCTCGACTTCGACCCCGCCACCGGCCGCTGGAACGCCGGCGACCTCCCCGCGCTGCTCGGCCCGCGCACCCGCCTCGTCGCGCTCGGCATCGCGAGCAACGCGCTCGGCACGATCAACCCGGTCGCCGAGGCGATCGCCCATGTCCGCGCCCGCTCGACCGCCTCGGTCTATGTCGACGCCGTCCAGTCGGTCCCGCACATCGTCACCGATGTCGCCGCGCTCGGCGCCGATTTCCTCGCCTGCTCGCCCTATAAATTCTTCGGCCCGCACCAGGGCGTGCTGTGGGCGCGCGATGCCGAGGCGGTCGCCGCCTACAAGGTCCGCCCCGCCGGCGACGAAGGCGCGCACCGCTTCGAGAGCGGCACCCCCAGCTTCGAGGGACAGGCGGGCGTGCTCGGCACCATCGCCTATCTCGAATGGCTGGGCGCCGAGGCCGACCCCCAGGCCAACAGCCGCCGCGCCAGGCTGGTCGCGGCGATGCAGGCGATGGTGGGGTACGAGCGCGGCCTGGGCGAGCGCTTGCTAGCCGGATTGACAACGATCCCCGGCCTCAAGCTCTGGGGCCCGCCG
>JAZKCD010000013.1:91007-100482 GCA_040388355.1 Pseudomonadota bacterium
ACCATCGACGGGCATCACCCCGACGCGATCGCCGAGCATCTCGCGCGCCAAGAAATCTACGCCTGGTCGGGGCATTTCTACGCGGTCGAAGTGATCGCGCGGCTGGGGCTGGAAGCATCGGGCGGTCTCGTCCGCGTCGGTCTTTGCCACTACAGCACGGCGGCCGAGGTCGACCGCTTGATCGAGGCCCTTCGCGCCCTCTAACAAAATACACCGTCACCCCGGCCTTGTGCCGGGGTCCACCCATCCGCACGCGTTGGACAAGAGGCTCCTGTTCAGCGGTCAGACGCACTATGGACCCCGGCACAAGGCCGGGGTGACGGAGGGAGCGTGGATGGTGAACCCCTTCAAACCGAAGGCAAATTCAGCCCTTGCTCGCGCGCGCAATCGATGGCGATCTGATAGCCCGCGTCGGCATGCCGCATCACCCCCGTCGCCGGGTCGTTCCACAGCACCCGCCCGATCCGCGCCGCCGCCTCGGGGGTGCCGTCGGCGACGATCACCATCCCGGCATGCTGCGAATAGCCCATCCCGACTCCGCCGCCATGGTGCAGCGAAACCCAGGTCGCCCCGCTCGCGGTGTTGAGCAGCGCGTTGAGCAAGGGCCAGTCGGATACCGCGTCCGACCCGTCCTTCATTGCCTCGGTCTCGCGATTGGGGCTCGCGACCGATCCGCTGTCGAGATGGTCGCGCCCGATCACCACCGGCGCCTCCAGCTCGCCGCTGGCCACCATCTCGTTGAACGCCAGCCCCAGCCGGTGCCGGTCGCCCAGCCCCACCCAGCAGATCCGCGCGGGCAGCCCCTGGAAGTGGATCCGCTCGCGCGCCATGTCGAGCCAGTGGTGCAGGTGCGTGTTGCCCGGGGTCAGCTCCTTCACCTTGGCGTCGGTCTTATAGATATCCTCGGGGTTGCCCGACAGCGCCGCCCAGCGGAACGGCCCGATCCCGCGGCAGAACAGCGGGCGGATATAGGCGGGGACGAAGCCCGGGAAATCGAACGCGTCATGGACGCCCTCGTCCTTGGCGACCTGGCGGATATTGTTGCCGTAGTCGAAGGTCGGCACGCCGGCATGGTGGAAATCGAGCATCGCGCGCACATGCACCGCCATCGATTGCTTGGCGGCCGCCTCGACCGCATACGGGTCGAGCTCGCGCCGCGTCGCCCATTCCTCGAGGCTCCAGCCGAGCGGGAGGTAGCCGTTGAGCGGATCGTGCGCCGAGGTCTGGTCGGTGACCGCATCGGGCCGCACCCCGCGCCGCACCAGCTCGGGAAACACCTCCGCGGCATTGCCCAGCAGCCCGACCGACACCGGCTTGTCCGATCCGCGGATGGTCTCCAGCGCCTCATCGATGCTAGCCGCCGATCGGTCGAGATAGCCCGTCCGCAGCCGCATCTCGATGCTGCTCGGCCGGCACTCGACCGCGAGGCACGAGGCCCCCGCCATCGTCGCCGCGAGCGGCTGCGCGCCGCCCATCCCGCCCAGGCCCCCCGTCAGGATCCACTTGCCCGACAAGTCGCCGCCATAATGCTGGCGCCCCATCTCGACGAAGGTCTCGTAGGTGCCCTGCACGATCCCCTGGCTGCCGATATAGATCCAGCTCCCCGCGGTCATCTGGCCGTACATCGCCAGCCCCTTGCGATCGAGCTCGTGGAAATGCTCCCAGGTCGCCCATTTGGGCACGAGGTTCGAATTGGCGATCAGCACGCGCGGCGCATCGGGGTGCGTCCGGAACACCCCGACCGGCTTGCCCGACTGGACGAGCAAAGTCTGGTCGTCCTCCAGTTCGCGCAGCGACGCGACGATCCGGTCGAAGCTCTCCCAGTCGCGCGCCGCCCGCCCGATCCCGCCATAGACCACCAGGCCCTCGGGCGCCTCGGCCACTTCGGGGTCGAGATTGTTCATCAGCATCCTGAGCGGCGCCTCGGTCAGCCAGCTCTTCGCGGTCAGCTCGGGGCCGGTCGGCGCCTTGATGCGGCGGGCATTGTCGATGCGGGTCATGAATGGTCCAGTGCGAAGCCGATGGCGGCGAGGAGGATGGTGCGGAGGACTTCCTGACAGGGCGCCGCGCGCGCGGCATTCCATGCGGGCGGCCAATCCTGCGGTGCCACCTCGTCGAGATAGGTCCGCATCGCCAGCTCCATCTGGATCGCGTGCACCCCGCCCTCGGGGTTGCCATAGTGCCGCGTCGTCCACCCGCCCTTGAAGCGCCCGTCGGTGACCTGGCTGCGCGGGCACGCCGCCTCGACCGCGCGGACCAGCTCGGGCCGACACGCCTTGCCGCTGTTGGTGCCGATGTTGAACTGCGGCAGCTCGCCGTCGAACAGCGTCGCGCAGAAGCTGCGGATCGAATGCGCCTCGTACAGCACGATATTGGCGTGGACCGCGCGCAGCCGGGCGATCTCGGCTTCGAGGCCGCTGTGATAGGGCTCGAAATACATCGTCCGGCGCCGCGCGATCTCGGCCTCGTCCGGCTCCCGGCCCTCGCGCCACAGCGGCTCGCCGTCGAAGGTGGTCAGCGGACACAGCCCGGTGGTCGCCTGCCCCGGATAGAGCGACGCGCCCGAGGGATCGCGATTCATGTCGATCACGGTACGCGAGATGGTGGTCCGGAACACCGTCGCGCCGAGATCGACGGCGAAGGCATAGAGCCGGTCGATATACAGGTCGGCATCGTACCGCGCGCGCTCGAGCGAATGGACATCGCCGGCAAGGTCGTCGGGGACTTCGATTCCGGCATGCGGGATGCTGACAATCAGCGGCGCCTCGCCGCGAATGGCGGCGATCATGCCGCTACGCCCGGCAGGTCGAAATCGAGCGCCGGAAGCAGCGCGGTCGCCGCCGCCATGTCGGGCGCGAAGTGGCGGTCCTCCTGCAGCATCGGCACCTTGCCGCGCAGCAGCGCGCGCGCCCGCTCCAGCTCCGCGCTCGACTTCAGCGGCGCGTGGAAGTCGCAGCCCTGCGCGGCGGCGAGATACTCGATGCCGATCACATGCCCAAGGTTGGCCGCCATCCCGATCAGCCGCCGGGCGCCGTGCGCTGCCATCGAGACATGGTCCTCCTGGTTGGCCGAGGTCGGGATCGAATCGACGCTCGCCGGATAGGCGCGCTGCTTGTTCTCCGAGACCAAAGCCGCGGCAGTCACCTGCGGGATCATGAACCCCGAATTGAGCCCCGGATGCGGCGTCAGGAACGCCGGCAGCCCCGACAGCGCCGGATCGACCAGCATCGCCACCCGCCGCTCGGCAAGGCTGCCGATCTCGCAGATCGCCAGCGCGATCATGTCCGCGGCGAACGCCACCGGCTCGGCGTGGAAATTGCCGCCCGACAACGCCTCGCCGGTCTCGGCGAAGATCAAGGGATTGTCGGTCACCCCGTTCGCCTCGACTGCCAAGGTCGCGGCCGCCTGGCGCAGCAAGTCGAGGCACGCGCCCATCACCTGCGGCTGGCAGCGCAGGCAATAGGGGTCCTGCACCCGCTCGTCGTCGACGGCATGCGACGCACGGATCGCCGATCCCGCCATCAGCCCGCGCAACGCGTCGGCGACTTCGATCTGGCCCTTGTGCCCGCGCAGCACATGGATGCGGTGATCGAACGGGGTGTCGGACCCCTTGGCCGCCTCGGTCGACAGCGCGCCGGTGACCAGCGCGGCGCGGAACAGCCGCTCGGTCTCGAACAGCCCGGCCAGCGCATGCGCGCAGCTGAACTGCGTCCCGTTGAGCAGCGCCAGCCCTTCCTTGGGCCCGAGCGTCAGCGGCGTCAGCACGTCCGCCGCGGGCCGCCGCACCCCGTCGACGATGACCTCGCCCACCCCGATCATCGCCGCCGCCATGTGCGCAAGCGGCGCGAGGTCGCCGCTCGCCCCGACCGAGCCCTGCCCCGGGATCACCGGCATCACGTCATGCTGCAACATATGTTGCAGCATTGCGATCGTCGCCGGCCGCACCCCCGACGCGCCCTGCGCGAGGCTGGCGAGCTTGAGCGCGAGCATCAGCCGGACGATCGGCACCGGCACCGGATCGCCGACGCCCGCGGCATGGCTCAGCACGATGTTGCGCTGGAGCGTCTCCAGATCGGCGTCGCCGATCTTGACGCTCGCCAGCTTCCCGAACCCGGTATTGATCCCATAGACCGGCTCGTGCCGCGCGAGGATCGCCTCGACCGCCGCCGCGCTGGCGGCGATCCCCGGGTGGCAGCCCGGATCAAGCACGGCCCGCGCGCCCTGGTAGATCGCGCGCCATTCGGCCAAAGTGACATGGCCCGGTTTCAGGATCATACGCCTCCCATCACGCGCGCATGGAGCGGGTTGAACCCGATCCGGTAGACCAGCTCCGCCGGGCTCTCGATATCCCAGAGCGCAAGGTCGCACGCCTTGCCCGCCTCGAGCGTCCCGACGTCATCGAGCCCCAGCGCCCGGGCCGCGTTGCGCGTCACCCCCGCCAGGCATTCCTCGACGGTCAGGCGAAACAGCGTCGCCCCCATGTTCATCACCAGCAGCGGCGAAGTGAGCGGCGAGGTCCCCGGATTGCAGTCGGTCGCGAGCGCGATCGGCACCCCGGCGGCGCGCAGTTCCGCGATCGGCGGCAGCCTGGTCTCGCGCATGAAATAATAGGCCCCGGGCAGCAGCACCGCGACCGTCCCCGCCGCCGCCATCGCCGCGACTCCGGCCGGGTCGAGATGCTCGAGATGGTCCGCCGAAAGCGCAGCATTTGCCGCAGCAATCGCCGCGCCGCCCATGTTCGAAAGCTGCTCCGCGTGGAGCTTGACCGGCAGTCCCTGCGCCTTCGCCGCCGCGAAGATCCGCGCGGTCTGCTCGCCCGAAAAGCCGATCCCCTCGCAATAGGCATCGACTGCATCGGCCAGCCCGCCCAGCGCCGGGATCATCGTGCCGCACACCAGGTCGACATAGCCCTCGGTATCGCCGCGATATTCGGGCGGCACCGCATGCGCGCCGAGGAACGAGGTCCGCACCCGCACGTCGCGCGCCGCGCCCAGCGCCCGCGCCGCGCGCAGCATCTTGCGCTCGTCGTCGAGCGTCAGCCCGTATCCCGACTTGATCTCGACGGTGGTCACGCCCTCGGCGATCAATGCGTCGAGCCGGGGCAGGCTGGCCTCGATCAGCGCGCTTTCGCTCGCCGCGCGCGTCGCCGTCATGGTCGAGACGATCCCGCCCCCTGCCCGCGCAATCTCCTCATAAGTCGCGCCCTGAAGGCGCAGTTCGAACTCGCGCGCGCGATTGCCGGCATAGACCAGATGGGTGTGGCAATCGATCAGCCCCGGGGTGATCCAGCGGCCCGCGCAGTCGACGATCTCGGCGGCGTCGGGCGCACTCTCGACCGGCCCGGCATAGACGATCCGCCCATCCTTGGCCGCGATCGCGCCATTCTCAATCGACCCGGCATCCGCCATCGTCGCCAGACGCGCGTTTCGCCAGAGCCGGTCCGCAGGAGTCGCCATGCAGCTTGGTCTTGGCCAGCCGCGCGAATATGTCTAGACATATTCGCATGACGTGCCCCGATCCGCGAGATGCGTTCCTCATATCCTCCCCCGCCAGGGGGTGGTGGCAGCCGCAGGCTGACGGAGGGGGAGGATGCCAGAACGCGGGCGGGGTGCTTCCTCCCCCTCCGTCGCGCTGCGCGCGCCACCTCCCCCTGGCGGGGGAGGACCGAAGATGAGCCTGTGGTTCGAGACGGCTTTGATCGATGACGGCTGGGCGAGCCGGGTCCGGCTGACCTTCGCCGACCGCCGTATCGCGAGCGTCGAGACCGGCACCGGCCCGCAGCCCACCGACGAGCGCCATGCGATCGGCGTCCCCGGACTCCCCAACGTCCACAGCCACGCCTTCCAGCGCGGCATGGCGGGGCTCGCCGAGGCGCGCGGGCCGGGCAGCGACGATTTCTGGTCGTGGCGCGCGCTGATGTACCGCTTCGTCGATCGGCTGACTCCCGACGATCTCGAGGCGATCGCCGCCCAGGCCTATGCCGAGATGCTGGCCAGCGGCTTCACGCGCGTCGGCGAGTTCCACTATCTCCACCATGACGCCGACGGCCGCGCCTTCGCGAACCCCGCCGAAATGGCGACTCGCATCGCCGCCGCGGCCGAAGCGACGGGGATCGGCCTCACCCTCCTTCCCGTCTTCTACGCCCATGGCGGCTTCGGCGGCGCACCCGCAGGCGAAGCGCAGCGGCGGTTCCTCAATACCCCCGACAGCTTCGCCAGGCTGGTCGAAGCCTCGCGCGCCTCGGTGGCGCAAGTCGGCATCGCCCCGCACAGCCTGCGCGCCGTCACCCCCGACCAGCTCCGCGCGATCCTCCCGCTCGGCGGCCCGGTGCACATCCACATTGCCGAGCAGGTGAAGGAAGTCGCCGACTGCCTCGCCTGGAGCGGCCGCCGCCCGGTCGAATACCTCCTCGGCGAGATGCCGGTCGGCCCCGACTGGTGCCTCGTCCACGCCACCCACGTCACCGCCGCCGAACGCACCGCGCTGGCGAAAAGCGGCGCAATCGCCGGCCTCTGCCCGATCACCGAAGCCAATCTCGGCGACGGCATCTTCCCCGCCGCCGCCTATCTCAACCAAGGCGGCGCGATCGGCATCGGCAGCGATTCCAACGTCCGCATCGACGCCGCCGAGGAGCTGCGCCTGCTCGAATATGGCCAGCGCCTCACCGCCCGCGCCCGCAACGTGCTTGCCGCCCCGGGCCGCTCGACCGGCGCGCGGCTGTTCCACGCCGCGTGCGAGGGCGGCAGTCGCGCGCTCGGCGTCACCGGCGCGCCCGCCGATTTCGTCGCGCTCGACGCGAAGGACTCCGCCTTCGCCGCACGCAGCGGCGACGCGATCCTCGACAGCTGGATCTTCGCGTCGCGCGCGCCGGTCGACTGCGTCTGGCGCGCGGGCCGCAAGGTCGTCGCGAACGGCCGCCACATCCATGCCGACGCCATCGCCGCGCGCTACCGCCAGACCCTCGCCCGCCTGCTCGCATGACCATCGAGGCGCATATCCGCGGGACGATCGAGGCGCGTATCCGCTCGGGCGAATGGGCGCCGGGCACGCGCATCCCGTTCGAGCACGAGCTCGTCGCCGAGCATGGCTGCGCGCGCGGCACGGTCAACAAGGCGCTCAGCCGGCTCGCCCGCGAAGGGCTGATCGAGCGCCGCCGCCGCGCCGGATCGTTCGTCGCGCGGCCGCAGTTCCGCTCGGCGGTGATCGGGGTGCCCGATATCGGCCTGCTCGTCGCCGCGCGAGGCGAGCGCTATGGCTGGGCGCTGGCCGATCGCGGCGTTGATCGCGACGCCCCGGACCAGGCGGTCGCGCGCGCCGGCGGCCGCTGGCTCCGCCTCGCCGGCGTCCACCAGGCCTCGGCCACGCCGTTCGGCTGGGAGGCGCGCTGGATCGACTTGCTGACCGTCCCCGAGGCCGAGACAATCGACTTCGCGCAGCAAGCCCCCGGCACCTGGCTGCTCGGCCACGTCCCGTGGAGCGACGCCCGCCATCGCATCAGCGCGGTCGCCGCCGCCCCCGCCATCGCCCGCCGCCTCGGCCTCGCGAGCGGCGCCCCCTGCCTCCAGGTCGAGCGCTGGACCTGGCGCCGCGGCGCCCCGGTCACCTTCGTCCGCCAGATCTTCCCCGGCGACCGCTACGACCTGGTCGAGGATTTCGCGCCGGGCAGCTAGCAGCAAAAATCGAAGTCAGCCTTTCCCCGGCGAAGGCCGGGGCCCAGCTTCGACGGACTCAAGGCGGCATCCCGCCATCTGAATCAGCTCGTACCTGGGCCGGGCCTTCGCCGGGGAAAGAATTGATCTGGCAGAAGCCGACCTTCCCCATAACGAAAGCGCCCGGGCCGTTTCCGGCCCGGGCGCAATCGCATCGCGTTTTCGCGAGAGCCTAGTTCTGCGTGACGGTGCTCGAGAAGACACCGTCGCTGGCGGCATTGGTGTTGTTGAAGTTGCCGGCCAGCACATTGGTGCCATAGCTGATCGTCGCGGCGCCGTTGCTCGTCAGCACGCCCGTCGAGACCGAAGGCGAGGCCGCGCCGTTCTGCGTGATCGTCGTCCGCGAGAAGCGGCTGGTGACGCCGGTGCCGTTGGCGGCAACGCCGATATTGGTGTTGCCCGAGAACAGCGAGTCGGTTGCCGTCAGCGCGATCGCGCCGGTGCCGGCCAGCGCCTTGAGCAGGACGCCCGAGCCGCTGTTGTTGATCGTGCTGTCCACCAGCTGCACATTGGCCTTGCTGGTCGTGGTGCCGGTCAGGTCGACGCGAAGCCCGACATTCTGGTTGCCCTGCACGCGGGTGTTGGTGATCACCACGTTCGCGGTCGATCCGGTGCCCGGCGCGATCTTGATCGCGCCGGTGGTGGCGTCACCCGTGGTGCCGCTGCCCATGATCGTGACGTTGTCGATGTTGAGGAACGACGTGTCGCCCGCGCCCACTTCGAACGAGACGCCCTGGGTGGACATGCCCTTGATCGTGGTGTTGCGGATGTTGAGGCCCGCGCCGTTGATGAAGCGCACGCCGTTGAGGCCGGGGCCCGAGGTCGGGCCGAAGATGTCCATGCCGCTGATCGTCACGACATCGGTGTCGGCCGCGTTGATGGTGAAGCCGTTCTGGCCGGTCACCAGCACGCCGCCCTCGACGGTGTCGCAGATGAAGGTCATCGACTTGGTGACCGTCACGCCGCCGAAGCCGCCCGGATCGAGGCAGTTGATCTCGCCGCCGTTCGCGGTCTTCGAGATCGCGCCCGCGAAGGTCTTGCACGGCGCGGTGCGGCTGCACGGGTTGACGTCGTCGCCCACGCCCGAGATCCAGGTCCGGGTCGCCTGCGCATAGGCCGGGGCGCTATAGAGCATCCCGCTGGCCACGATCGCGGCGGTGGTCAACATCAGTTTCTTGCCGACGGAAAACATCGCTTCCTCCCACTATGTCGCGCATTTTGCGCGGTTGACGTGCAACAATAGCCATCCTCCGCTCGCCCAGTGAGCGGATTCGACTCGAAACCCGGTTCCTCCGAGGCTGCAAACCCAGAGAATACACAGGGTTGCAACGACGGCACGCCCAGGCGGCGCGGCGGGATTCATAGTGAATTTCGTTCGGGCGCGCGAGCGGATTCGACTTGTTCGTTGCGCCGCGCGCGATTTCTTGCCGCAACTTGCGCGCGCTACGTAGAAGTACCTAGCAATAGCCGCGAGACCGCCGCGCGGCGATTGTGAGCGCGGCCTGCGCTTGCTAGGCGCCGGGGCCTGCCTTGCCTGGAGCCTTCCCGCTTGCCCAAGATCGCGCCGCACATCGCCTGGAACCCGGTCGAAGGCGAGCTGGCGCTGTTCGACTCGCGCGACGGGCGCTACCACGCGCTCAACGGACCGGGCGCGGCGATCTGGCGCGCGATCGCGGCGGGGCTCGACGAGGAAGCCATCGTCGATGCGCTCGCCGCGAGCCATGACGCGCCGCGCGAGACCATTGCGGGGCATGTCCGCGAGTTCA
>JAZKCD010000013.1:100507-179774 GCA_040388355.1 Pseudomonadota bacterium
TGGAGGACCCGGCTTGAGCGCGATCGCGGGCGCGGCCTTCGCCGACGGCCGCGACATGTCCGACGCGTTGCTCGCGCAGATCGCCGCCGCCGCCGCCCCGCGCGGTTTCGACGGGATCAGCCGCTGGCACGCCGGTCCCGCGGGCCTGATCCGCTTCCATCACGCCACCACCCCCGAGGCGGTCGGCGAGGTCCAGCCGCTCGCCGGCCCCTCGGGCGCCGTGATCGCGTTCGACGGCCGGCTCGACAACCGTGCCGAGCTGCTCGCGCTGCTCGGCGAGCGCGGCAAGCCGCTGGCCGCCGCCCCCGATGTCGAGATCGCGCTGGCGCTGTTCGAGACGATGGGCGAGCGCTTCCTCGATGCGCTGGTCGGCGACTGGGCGATGGCGATCTGGCAGCCGGATCAACGCCGCCTGTTCTGCGCGCGCTCGCCGATGGGGTGGCGCCCGTTCCTGTGGAGCTATGACGGCAAGACCTTCGGCTTCGCCACCGAACCGCGCGCGCTGGTCGTCGGCCTCGGCGTCGAGCGGCGGCTCAACGAAGGCGCGATCGGCGAGTTCATGGCCGCGCGTTTCGTAACCCAGACCGACACCTTCTGGGGCGGCATCGAGCGGCTCGAGCAGGGCGGCGCGCTCGCGCTCGAGAACGGCAAGGTGCGGACCTGGCACTGGCACAACGGCCCGTTCGAGGATTGGTCGAACCGCCCCGACCAGGATCATATCGACCGCTTCAAGGCGCTGTTCGACGAAGCGCTGACCGCAGCGATGCGCAGCAACACGCCCGTCACTTCGCACCTCTCGGGCGGGCTCGATTCCTCCTCGGTCGTCGCGCGCCTCACCGAGCTCCACCGCGCCGGCCGCGTCCCCGCGCAAGTCAATGCGATCACCGCGCGCTTCCCCGGCGAATATCAGGACGAGACCGTCTGGAGCGAAGCGGTCGAGAAGCATAGCGGCATCACCGCGCGCGTCACTGCCGCCGAGCCCTATTCGCTCGACGCCGCGCGCGCCTGGTGCGCCGAGACGCTCCAGCTGCCGGTCCGCCCCAACGTTTTCGACACCACCACCGCCGCGATCCGCCTGCTCCAGTCCGAGGGCAGCCGGGTGCTGCTCACCGGCGAGGGCGGCGACGACTGGATGTCGGGCGGCTATGCCCATTTCCCCGACCTGCTCCGCGCCGGCCGGGTCGGCGCGCTGTGGCACGAGGCGATCGCGCAATGGCCGCGCGAGTCCGTGGCGGTGCGCCTGCGCCGCGCGACCTTCCTCGCGGTCGCGCCGCAGCTCAGCCCCGCCTATCGCCGTCAGTTCGTCCTGCCCTATCTGCGCTACGACACCGGCCTGCCCGACTGGATCCGCCCCGAATGGGCCGCCAAGGCCCAGCTCGACGAACGCTGGCGCGGCTACCGGCCCTCGGTCGATCTCCCGCTCTATGCCCAGAAGCAGCGCTACGCGACCTACGCCCAGGCGCGCCGCCATATCGGCCACGACAATATCCTCGCTTATGCCGAGCGCCACGGCGTCGAGATGCGCCACCCGATGCACGACCTCCGCCTCTCGCGCTTCTTCATGGGCGCGGCGGGGCCGATGCTGCGCCGCGGCGGCGAGAAGAAGCACATATTGCGCGAGGCGATGCGCGGCACGCTGCCCGAGAGCGTGCGCACCCGGCAGGACAAGGCGATCTTCATCACCGCGATGGTCGACACGATCGCCGAGCGCTTCCGCGAGCGACCCCCGGAGGCGATGCTCCCCGCCCAGCTCGGCTGGGTCGACGGCGCGAAGGTCCGCGCGATGTTCGCCCCCGCGCAGGCATGGCGCGACGCGCGTTCGACCGAGCCGCTGACGCGCACCACGCTCGGCCCGGTCTGGTTCGTCGTCGCGATGGACCTCTGGCTCGAGCATGCTTTCGGGCTATAGGCGCGGCATGATTGCCGACACCGACATCGCCGCGCGCGCGGCCAACAAGGTCGCCGCCGAGATCGGCGACGAAGCCGTGATCCTCGACATCGAGAGCGGCTTCTACTTCCAGCTCAACAAGACCGCCGCGCGGATCTGGGCGCTGCTCGAAGCGCCGATGACCGTCGCCGCGCTGTGCGCCAGGGTCGAGGATGCGTTCGAAGTCGACTCCGCGACCTGCCGCGCGGAGGTGGTCGAGTTCCTCGAGCTGATGCGCTCGAAGGCGCTGGCGACGGTGACGGCTTCTTAAGCCCCTCCCCTTCAGGGGAGGGGTTGGGGGGGGCCTGTCAGTCTCACCGAGACCAGCGTCCAGAGGATAGGCCCCACCCCAACCCCTCCCCTGAAGGGAAGGGGCTAGGAACCCCGCGCCCGGTACACCCAGCAATTCACTGCGAACCGCGAGTCCGCAAACGCGCCCGACGGGCAACGCACCCGCAGCACTTCATGCGGCCCCCAGGACGGGAACACCACCAGGCTGTTCTGTGTCGGCGCGATGTCGGCCCCGGTCGTGTCCCCCGCCCGTCCGCCGATCCGATGCAGCCGCAGCATCCCGCCGTCGAACCCCCTCGGCACGGCGTGGAAATAATAGACGCCGCTCAGCATCCGGTCGCCGCGCGCCTTGATCCCGGTCGCGTAGGTGTCGGCATGGAGCGCGAAATGCGCGCCGTCATTGTGCGCGGCGAGCTCCAGCTCGATCTCGCTGACTTCGAACGGGGTGACGCGCAAGTCCGCGATCCATTCGGGCACCAGCGACGCGATCCGCGCCTCGATCACCGGCCCCATCGGACCGAGATCGCGCAGCACCGACGCGCGGCGAAGCGCGGGATCGACCACCCCGCCCGCCAGCGGCGCCGCGCGGAAGCGGTCCGCGTTCGCCAGCGTCCAGTCGAGCAATTCGCGATGCTGCTCGGCCGGCAGGAAATCGTGCAGCACCCGATAGGGCATCATCGGCCCGAGCGGCCTCGCATCGCTCACCGCAGCGCCGCCCGCTCGCGCAGGTAGCGCAGAACGAACGCCTCGTTGCCAGAGTCCGACTGGCGCTTCATCCGGATCGGCGGCACCGCCGCGTCGCTGCCGAGATGGTCGAGCACCGCGCGCACGCTGCCTTCATAATCCCCGACCAGCGCCTCATAGGTCAGCGTGAAGGGCGCCGCCCCGATCGCCGCGAAGAAATTGCGCCAGTGGGCATGGCAGAAGTCCGAATAGGCGACGAAGCCGTCGATCCGGTCGAAATCATAGTCGGGCGCGCCGGTCGCGGCCTTCTCGCCCATCTCGGGGATCACCCGCCACAGCCCGGTCTGGATCGCGGTGAGCCCCGACACCGCCTGCCGCACGCGGTCGCTCCGCCAGAGATGGACGTAGTCGGCGTTGGGAAACGCATCCGCCAGCAGCGCCGCGATTTCGCGATAGGTCTCGGGCGACGTCGTCTCGGGAAGCATCGCCTGGATATCGGCGAAGCGCCCGGGCGCGAATTCGGCCGCCATCTCCTCGATATCGCGCCAGAATATCTTGACCGAAAGCGTGCCAGAAGGATCGGTCCGCAGCCGGTGCACCGCCTCGACCTGCTCGGCCAATGTCTCGGTGCCCCAGCGCGCCGCCAGCCCGGGGCGGAAGCCGCGGTGGAAATACTCGATCGGGCAGCCGAGCCCGCCCGCGAAATAGAGCGCCTCGCCGAGCAAGCTGCTCCCCGACCGCGGATGCGTGCAGACCAGCAATGTGCGCCGCGGCGGGCCGTCCCGCGCCGGATAGTCGTGCCCGGCGCCGGTCAGGTCGTAATGCTTGCGGTCCGCGGTCATGCTCGCAACACTTGCTCCAGCATCGCCGCCACCCGCGGCAGTGCGCCATAGTCGGCGGGGTAGCACAGCCGGTGGCACGGCGTGACCCGCACGATCTCGGTCAGCCGCTCGAAATTGCCGATCGTCTCCGCGCCCGTCGCATCGGCGGGGTTGAAACGGATGCGCTGGTGCGCCGCGCGGATCAGCCCCTCGCCGGGCGGCACCGGCTGCAGCACCGGCTCGGCCACGTCCGAGCGCGCGAGGAACACCAGGGCCTTCAGCGGCACGAGGTCGGTCGCATCCTCGCCCCCGGGCACATAGCGGACCTTGCCCGGATAGCCGGTCAGCGGCCGGCACAGCGCCTCGGGCAGCGCCAGCCCCGCACGCGAATCCGCCCAGACGCACACCCCGGTGGTCGCCGGCGCCACAAGCGGCGCCTCCGGATCCCACAGGATCGAGATGTCGTCGCTGAGGATACCCCAGCCCGCGCTGCCCAGATATGCCGACAGCGTCGACTTGCCCGCCCCGGATTCCCCGAGCAGCAGCAGCGCCGCGCCATCGTGCACCGCCGCCGCGCCATGGATCGTCGTCGCGCCGAACAGCATCGCGACGCGCGGCAGCACCCGGCGGACAAGCACATCGAGCCACGCATCCTCATGCGGACGCTCGGCGAAGCAGCGCACCGTCCGCCCCGCGGCATCGATCAGGAACACCCCGTCGAGCGCCGAGGCCATCAGCCAGTCGCCGCCGCACGTGCCAAGGATAAGGCCGTAGCGGCCGCCCCAGCTGAACAGGATCTGGTCGGGTTCGGGGGGTGGACCCGCTTCGAGGGTCAGGCCCAGATCGGCCCGCGCCGGGGCCGATTCAGCACGAACGGGCCGCAGCTGGCCCAGCTGGACGCTGGAACCGAGCTTCAGCCCGCCAAAACTATAAGGAAACGCCAGGTCGCCGATTCAGCTGTTGCTGCTGAGTGCGTCACCGGGATTGATGGTGGCGGACTCGGTCGCCGAGACGGGCTCGAACGAAGCGATCTCCGGCTTCACCCACGCGTCACGCACGGCGGTCTCTGCGTTCATCGTCTTGGGTTCGGAATTCATTGACATGGCCCCGCAAAGGTTTCGTTGGACGGCGGGCGGCGTATCACGCCCGTTTTGCGAATTCAATCACGCCGCGAAACGATCGGGGCAATTCGCGCAAAACCGTGGCATAGGCGTCACGGCGCGCGAATAACCGGCCCGGATTGGAGCGTTGCGCCCGCCCCACCGGCTATTGGCAAGGCTCGCGCGACCGCGCAGTATCGTGCAGGGGACGAATCACGATGCAAAGGCGAGGAAAATTGGCAAGTCGGAAACGCGTGTTGGCAAGGTTCGGCGCGGTTTGGGCCATGGTGGCGGCAACCGCCGCGCAGGCGCAGGATTCGCTCGCCGATCCGGCGGGGTCGGGCGTGATCGTCTCGGCGGTGCGCTGGCTGCAGGGCACGCTGCTCGGCACCATCGCCACCGTCGTCGCCGTGATCGCAGTCGCGTCCGTGGGCCTCTTGATGCTGACCGGCCGGATCAACTGGCGCTATGGCGCGACGGTGATCATCGGCTGCTTCATCCTGTTCGGCGCCGCCAGCATCGTCGCCGGCATCCAGTCCACGGCAACGATGGGGCAGTGATGCAGTGAACGGTCTCGAGCGCGATCCCTGTTTCGTGGCGCTCACGCGCCCGCAGATGTTTGCGGGCGTGACCTACAGCTATTTCATCATGAACGCGGTGATCGCGACCGAGCTGTTCCTCGTGTTCAAATCGGCCTGGGTGCTGCTCGCGGCGCTGGTGATCCACTTGGCGGGCGTGCTGCTCTGCGTGCGCGAGCCGCGCTTCTTCGACCTGTGGCTGACCCGGCTCAGCCGCACGCCGCGCATCAAGAACTACAAGATCTGGCGATGCAACTCCTACCGTCCCTGAGCAGCGGAGACCCGAAGGTCGTCGCGCGCGAGGCGCCCGCGGGCAAGCACTTGCCCTATGCGCGCCACGTCGACGATCACACGATCGAGACCCGCGACGGGCTGCTGATGCAAGTGATCCACTTGCGCGGCCTGCTGTTCGAGACCGCCGACACCGACGAGATCAACTACCGCAAGCGGCTGCGCGACGCGATGCTCCAGTCGATCGGCTCGTCGCGCTTCGCGATCTATCACCACATCGTCCGCCGCAAGGTCGATGTCGAGATGGCCGCGGACTATCCGGACAGCTTCTCGAAGCAGCTCGACGACGCCTGGCGCGCCCGCCTCGCGACGAAGCAGCTCTACGTCAACGAGCTGTTCCTGACGATCGTCCGCCGCCCGCTTCAGGGCCGCGTCGGCGTCCTCGACCGCATCCGCGAGTTCCTCGGCCGCCCCGCCAACGGCTCGGCCGGCGGCGAAGGCGAGAACGCCTATGAGCTCCGCCAGCTCGACGTCGCGCGCGACGCGATCCTCGCCGCGCTCGCCGCCTATGGCCCGCGCCTGCTCGGCGTCTACCAGACCGCGCAGGGCCCCTGCTCCGAACCGCTCGAATTCCTCTCGGCGCTGTACAATGGCGAGGTCCGCCCCGCCCTGCTGCCGATGCAGGATCTCGGCGACTATCTCCCCTATCGCCGCGTCAGCTTCGGGCAGGAGACGGTCGAGCTCGGCCAGGCCGGCGCCACGCCGCGCTCGTATCTCGGCATCGTCTCGATCAAGGATTATCCCGGCCAGACCGCCCCCGGCATGCTCGACGAGCTGCTCCGCCTCCCCTTCGAGATCACCGTCTCGCAGAGCTTCGGCTTCGTCGAGCGCCAGGCCGCGCTCTCCAAGATGAACCTCGCGCTGCGCCGGATGAAGTCGGCCGAGGACGAAGCCGTGTCGCTCCGCGCCGATCTCGCCAGCGCCAAGGACGAAGTCGCCGCCGGCCGCGCGGGCTTCGGCGAGCACCACATGACGATCGCAGTGCGCGGCGCCTCGCCCGCCGCAGTCGACGACGGCGTCGCCGAGGTCCAGGCCGCGCTCGCCGATCTGGGCATCATCGCGGTGCGCGAGGAGATCGGGCTCGAGCCCGCCTTCTGGGCGCAGTTCCCCGGCAACTTCAAATATATCGCCCGGCGCGGCATGGTCTCGACCGGCAATTTCGCCGGGCTCGCCAGCGGCCACAACTTCCCCTTGGGCGAAGCCGCGGGCAACCATTGGGGCGAAGCGGTCACCCTGCTCGAGACCACCGCCGCCGGCCCCTATTATTTCAACTTCCACCAGGGCGATCTCGGCAACTTCACCGTCATCGGCCCGTCGGGCTCGGGCAAGACCGTGGTGCTCAACTTCCTGCTCGCACAGAGCCGCAAGTTCCGCCCCCGCATCATCTTCTTCGACAAGGATCGCGGCGCGGAACTCTTCATCCGCGCGATCGGCGGCCGCTACGACCAGCTGCGCCCGGGCGTGGCCTCCGGCCTCAACCCGCTCCAGCTCGCCGACACCCCGGTCAACCGCCAGTTCCTGATCGACTGGGTCGCTTTGCTCGCGGGCGGCGCCGACATCGACGAAGTCGCGAAGATCAAGGACGCGGTCGACGCCAATTTCCAGCAGCCGCTCGCGCACCGGCGCCTCCGCCACCTCGCCGAGCTGTTCCGCGGCGGCCACCGCCCCCACGCCGCCGACCTCTGGGCGCGGCTCCGCCCGTGGTGGGGCGAAGGCGAGCGCGCCTGGCTGTTCGACAACGACACCGACCAGACCGATCTCGCCGCGATGGCGGTCGGGTTCGACATGACCCAGATCCTCGACGACCCGGCGCTGCGCACCCCGGCGATGATGTACCTGTTCCACCGGGTGGAAGAGCGGCTCGACGGCACCGCCGCGATCATCGTCGTCGACGAAGGCTGGAAGGCGCTCGACGACGAGGTCTTCGTGCGCCGGATCAAGGATTGGGAAAAGACGATCCGCAAGCGCAACGGCATCGTCGGCTTTGCCACCCAGTCGGCGCAGGACGCGCTCGAGAGCAAGATCGCCAGCGCGATCATCGAGCAGGCCGCGACTCAGATCTTCATGGCCAACCCCAAGGCCCGCGCCGCCGATTATATCGACGGCTTCGGCCTGACCCCGCACGAATATGAGCTGATCCGCACCCTGCCCGACAATGCGCACTGCTTCCTGATCAAGCACGGCGCCGAAAGCGTGGTCGCCCGGCTCAACCTCACCGGCGAGCGCGACATCCTCACCATCCTCTCGGGCCGCGAGCGCACCGTCCGCCTGCTCGACGAGATCCGCGAGACCAGCGGCGACGACCCGGCCGACTGGATCCCCCGCCTGCTGGAAGTCGCCTGATGGCCGCGTGCCAGCCCCTCACCTATGAGACCGGCTTCGTCAGCGGGGTGCTCAACTTCACCGATTGCCAGGCGCAGAATATCGGCTCGGGCGGCTACCAGGCGCTCGCCGCGCCGGGATCGACGCTGTCGCTGGTGCTCACCGGCTTCCTCACCTTGTTCGTCGCGCTCTACGGCTATCGCATGCTGTTCGGCCAGACCCCCGGGATGCGCGACGGCGTGCTCGCGCTCGCGAAGATCGGGATCGTCCTCGCGCTGGCGACCAGCTGGCCCGCCTATCGCGCTTTGGTCTACGACGTCGCGCTCCACGGCCCCGCCGAGATCGCCGGCGATGTCGGCGCCCCCGCCGGCCTGCCCGGCGCCCAGGGCGGGCTGGTCGCGCGGCTCCAGGGAGTCGATGCCGGGCTGATCGAGCTGGCGCGGCTCGGGGTCGGCTCGCTCGTCGGCAGCGAGAAATCGACTCAGGTCCGCGTCGTCAACGGCCAGCCGCAGCAGATCGTCATTGCCGATCACCAGCCCGACAGCTTCGAGCCCTGGGCACTCGGCGGTGCGCGGGTGATGTACCTCGTCACTGCGCTGGCCGGCTTCGCCTCGGTGCGGCTGGTCGCCGGGCTGCTGCTCGCGCTCGGGCCGTTCTTTATCGCCTTCCTGCTGTTTGACGGCACTCGCGGGCTGTTCGAGGGCTGGGTGCGCGGGCTCGCCGCCGCCGCGCTCGGCGCGGTCGCGGTCACCGTCATCCTCGGGGTCGAGCTGGCGCTGATCGAGCCGTGGCTGAGTCAGCTCCTCGCCCGCCGCGCCGCCCGCTTGTCGGTGGTCGGGTCGCCGACCGAATTGTTCGTCGTCACGACGGTGTTCGCGCTGTCGATCCTCGCGGCGCTGGCGACGGTGACCCGGCTGGCGATGGGCTTCCGCATGCCGCCCTCGTGGCGCGCCGCCACGTCGCAGTTCGTTTCCACCCTCACCAGCGCGCAGCCCCAGTCACGCGCCGCCGCCGCCCAGCACGTCCCCGCCGAGCAGCATTCGCGCGCCGCCGCGGTCGCCGAGGCGGTCGCCGCGACGCAGCGCCGCGAGATGGCGATGGCCGTCGCCGGTGCCGCGCAGGCGCCGCGCCAGTCGGCGCAGGGCCTCGCCCGCGATCTACCGCCCCCGGCGCCGACGCCGCTCGGGCAAAGCTACACGCGCCGCGCCCGCGCCCGCACCTCGGGCAGCGCCGGCAGACGGGATTCAGGCTCATGAAGATGAAAGCGCGCGAGGCGCTCGACACTTATTACGAACAGGCCGAGACCTGGGGCAAGGACCGGCAGGACAGCCTGCGCGGCTCGCGCCGCATCGCCTGGATCGTCGCCGCGGTCGCGTCGCTGATCGCTCTGGTCGAGGCCTTCGCGATCGCCCAGCTCGCGCCGCTCAAGACCGTCGAGCCGCTGACGCTGCTGGTCGACAAGAACACCGGCTATGTCCAGGCGCTCAAGCCGCTCGAAGCCGCGACCATCGCCGGCAACACCGCGCTGACCCAGAGCTTCCTCGTCCAGTATGTCATCGCCCGCGAAGGCTTCGACATCGCCGCTTTGCAGGAGAATTACCGCAAGGTCTCGCTCTGGTCCGAAGGCGGCGCGCGCCAGCAGTACCTGAGCGCCGTCCAGGCCTCGAACCCCGACAGCTTCCTCGCCCGGCTGCCGCGCTCGACCGTGGTCGAGACTCGCGTCAAGAGCGTCACCCCGATGGCGAACAGCACCGCGATGGTTCGTTTCGACACGATCCGCCGCGACGCCGGCGGCCAGCCCCAGCCCGCGCAATCCTGGGTCGCAGTGATCAAATACCGCTATTCGGGCGAGCCGATGCGCGTCGAGGACCGCTACATCAACCCGCTCGGCTTCCAGGTGCAGCGCTACCAGCGCAGCGCCGAGACGCTCAACGCCGACCCGGCACCGCAAGGCGTTGTCCCCGCCGACGGCGCGCAGGCCGGGCCGGGCGGCATCGTCATCCCCGAGCAGCAGCAGCCGCAGAACGGCCGCGCCCAGCCCAGCCAGGAGGGTCGCCGCATGCCCAATGGCGATGTGCTGACGCTGTGAGGCTGCTTCTCGTCCTGCTCGCGCTCGTCGCAACCGTCCCCGCCGCGGCGCAGACCAGGCCCCAGCCCGGCCCGGGCGATCCGCGCGTTCAGTCGGTCGAGTATAATGCCGAGCAGGTCGTGCTGCTCCAGGCCGCCCCCGGCTACCAGATCTCGGTCGAGTTCGCTCCCGATGAGCGGATCGAGAATGTCGCGCTGGGCGACAGCGGCGCGTGGCAGGCGACTCCGAACAAGCGCGGCGACCATCTCTTCGTCAAGCCGATCCAGGGTGGCGTCACCACCAACATGACCGTGCTGACCGACTCGCGGCTCTACGCCTTCGAGCTGCGCCCGCTATTCGGCGCGCAGAGCGACATGGCCTATACCGTGCGCTTCCGCTATCCGGGCGCCGCCGCCGCCGCGCCCGACGGCACCGAGACCGCGGCGGGCACCGAGCCGGCGCGCGGTCGCTACCGCCTCAGCGGCGACCGCTCGATCCGCCCGAGCGGGATCGATGACGACGGCGCCAAGACCTATATCGAATGGGCCGCGGAAAGCGCGCTGCCCGCGGTCTATTCGGTCGATGCCAAGGGCAAGGAGGCGCTGGTCAACGGCAATATGCGCGACGGCATCTTCGTGATCGACAGCGTCGTGCCGCGGCTCGTCTTCCGCCTCGACAAGCAGATCGCACGCGCGGTGCGCGTCTCGGCGCGCGAGCCCGATTGATGGCGACCGTGCCCCCGAGCGGCGATCCCCGCGTCACCCCCGCGAGCGGTGAGCCCAGCGAGGGCGGGGTCGCGCCCCGCGTCGCGCTGCCCCGCGGCGGTCCGT
This sequence comes from Pseudomonadota bacterium, assembly GCA_040388355.1. Lineage (GTDB taxonomy): Bacteria > Pseudomonadota > Alphaproteobacteria > Sphingomonadales > Sphingomonadaceae > Sphingomonas. Next base: position 111,420 of record JAZKCD010000013.1, read on the forward strand.
CTTGGGTCGTCATCGCGATCGGCATGGCGATCCTCGGGGTGCTGCTGTTCAGCGTGCTCGACGGGCGCCGCCGCGCCGCCGAAGTCCCCGCGGTGCGCCCGAGCACTGCCGACCGCGCCGCCTCCGCGGTGGCCCCGAGCGCGCCGCCACTCTATGTCCCGCCCGCGGCCGCCCCGGCCGAGCCGGTCGTGATCGCGCCCGCCGAGCCCGTCCGCCAGCTCCCCCCGCCCCAGCCGCAGATCATCTACATCCCCCAGCCCGCGCAGCAGCCGGTCCAGCAGGCCGAGCCCCAGGCCCCGCCGCCGCGCGCGAGCGCCGACCCGGCTTTGGTGTTCGACGGCACCGGTGGCGAGGCCGCGCCGGCGCCCGCCGGCGAAGGCTCGGCCGCCTCCACTGCCGGCCCCGCGGGCAGCGCCGCCGCCATCGCCGGCAGCCGCACCCGCGCCGGGGTTCTCGCCAACCGCGCCAGCACCGTCCCGCAGGGCACGCTGATCCCCGCGGTGCTCGAAACCGGGCTCGACTCGACGCGCCCCGGCCTTGCCCGCGCGATGGTGACCCGCGACGTGCGCGGCTTCGACGGCAGCAAGATATTGATCCCGCGCGGCAGCCGCCTGATCGGCGAATACCGCTCCGAGGCGCAGCCGGGGCAGAAGCGCGCCCTGGTCAACTGGATCCGCCTGATCCGCCCCGACGGGGTGACCGTCTCGATCGGCTCCCCCGCGAGCGACCCGCTCGGCCGCGGGGGCATCGGCGCGCGCGTCAACAATCATTTCTTTTCGCGCTTCGCCGGCGCGATCCTCCAGTCGGCGCTCGATGTCGGGGTGAATCTCGCCTCGCGCAGCACCGGCTCGCCGATCATCGTCGCGCTGCCCGGCGCGGTCCAGAACACCGCCCAGCCGATCACCCAGAACCAGCAGGTCACCCCGACGCTGACGGTCAAGCCCGGCACCAGCATCACCATCTTCGTCGCGCGCGACCTCGACTTCACCGGCGCCGAGAACCGGCGGTGAGCGCCGCGGTCAACGACGACGCCAGGGACGACGCCAAGGACGGCGGCCGCGTCTACCTGCGCAGCTATCTCGCCCCGCTCGAGGCGATGCTGTCGCGCGCCGACGTCACCGACATCTATGTCAACCGGCCCGGCGAGGTCTGGGTCGAGACGATTGGCGGATCGATCGAGCGCCACGACGCGCCGGGGCTGAGCGACGCCACCCTCGCCCGCCTCGCCCGCCAGATCGCCGCGCTGTCGCACCAGGGCATCAGCCGCGAGCATCCCCTGCTCTCCGCGACCCTGCCCGACGGCGCCCGCGTCCAGATGATCGCCCCGCCCGCCACGCGCGGCCCGATGGCGCTGGCGATCCGCAAGCATGTCTCGTCGGACCTGACCCTCGACGACTATGTCGCCGCGGGCGCGTTCGAGGCCACGCGCCGCCGCAACGCCCCCGAAGCCTCCCCGGTCGACGAAGCGCTCGCCGCCTTGCTCGACGACGGCGACATCGCCGGCATGCTCTCCGCCGCGGTCCGTGCGCGCAAGAACATCCTCGTCTCGGGCGGCACCTCGACCGGCAAGACCACTTTCCTCAACGCGCTGATCCGCGAGATCCCGGCCGAGGAGCGCCTCATCTTCATCGAGGATACTCCCGAGATCCACTTGCACCACGCCAATGCGCTCGGGCTGCTGGCGGCGCGCAGCGAGCTCGGCGAGGCGCGCGTCGACATGAACGACCTGCTCGCCGCCTCTCTCCGCATGCGTCCCGACCGGATCATCCTCGGCGAGCTGCGCGGGCCCGAGGCCTATGCCTTTCTCCGCGCGATCAACACCGGCCATCCCGGCTCTATGACCTCGGTCCATGCCGATTCGGCCGAGCGCGCGATCGAGCAGATCGTGCTGCTCGTCCTCCAGGCCGGAACCCAGCTTGGCCGCGACGATGTTCGCCACTATGTGCGCAGCACGGTCGACGTCTTCGTCCAGCTCGCCCGCACCGGCGGCAAGCGCCGGGTGGCCGAGGTGGTCCTGACCCACTAATCGATAGCATCCGTACGATGAAACGTGTATTACGAACGACGAACCGAAGTTCACCGCGTGCCATAAGGGTGATGATGATGAAGTTTGCCAGCGACCGAACGGCCCGGTGGGCAACGATCGCCACGATCGCGGGCCTGCTCGCCGCGCCCGGCATCGCCCAGAACGCGCCGCCGCCGCCAAGTGGATCGGGCGTGCAGACCGCACCCGGCCTCGTCCAGTCGGTGCCGGCGCCCGTGCCGCTGCCGATGCTCTCGCCCGCCCAGGCCTCGCAGCTCGTCACGATGCTCGCCGAGGCGCGCTTCGCCCAGGGTCTCGTCCACGACGCCGTCGACTCGCCCGCCCCCGGCACCAATGACGAGCTCGTCCGCGCCGCGCTCGACTATGCCCATGCCGTCCATTCGGGCCGCCTCGATCCCGAGGACTTCCAGTCCGACTGGGGCCTGCGCCCCGCCGCCTATGACCCGCTCCCCGGCTTCGCCGACGCCGTCAAGCGCGACCGGCTCGACCGCTGGATCAAGGCGCTGCCGCCGCCCTATTCGGGCTATGACGGCCTCAAGGCCGGGCTCGACACCTATCGCCGCATCGAAGCCTCGGGCGGCTGGCCCGCGATTGCCGCGGGTCCCGACCTGACCGTCGGCGCCACCGGCCCGCGCGTCGCCGCGCTGCGCGCCCGGCTCGCGATCGAGGATTCGCAGGTCGTCGCCAAGGGCGACAAGTACGACGCCGAGCTGGTCGCCGCGGTCCAGCGCGCCCAGCGCCGCTACGGCCTCAACCCCACCGGCAATCTCGGCGCGCAGACCCGCGCGTCGCTCAACGTCCCCGCCGCCGACCGCGTCCGCCAGATCATGGCGAACATGGAGCGCTGGCGCTGGCTGCCGCAGGAGCTTCCCAAGAACCGCATCCAGGTCAACATCGCCGCCGCGATCCTGACCGTGTTCGACGGCGACGCCCCGATCGCCTCGATGAAGGCAGTCACCGGCGCGCCGGGCGGCCGCGAGACACCGATGCTCCAGTCGCGCATCCATTCGATCGTGCTCAATCCGCCGTGGAACGTCCCCGCCGGCATCGCCGCCAAGGAGCTGTTCCCGAAGGGCCCGGCCTATCTCGCGTCGCACGGCTTCAAGGTGATCGGCGAAGGCGCGAACCGGCGGCTCCAGCAGCAGCCCGGCCAGAGCGCGCTCGGCAGCTACAAGTTCGACTTCGACAACCCGTACGCGGTCTATCTCCACGACACGCCGAGCCAGGCGACCTTCAACAGCTTCGACCGGCTCGCCAGCCATGGCTGCGTCCGCCTCGAAAAGCCCGCGGCGCTCGCCCGGCTGCTGTTGCGCAACGATCCCGCCTGGACCCCCGAGGCGATCCTCGCGACCGTCGGCAAGAAGGCGACCGTCCGCGTCCAGCTCAAGCCCGAGGACCAGGTCGCGGTTTATCTGCTCTACTGGACCGCCTATGCCAGCGCGAACGGGACGATGAATTTCCGCGGCGACCCCTATAAATGGGACAAGACGCTCGCGGGCCGGATTGAACGGCGGTCCGCCGCCAAGGCCGTCACGGCCGCACGCTAAAGGGAGATTGACGATGAAGAAATTTGCTCTGATCGCCGCCGCCGGTTCGCTCGCGCTGGCGCTCGCCGCGTGCGGCGGCCCCAAGCCTGAAGAGGCTCCGGTCGAGACCAATGTCGCCAACCTCGCCGAGCCCGGCAACGGCGCGTTCGGCAACGAAGTCACGCCGACTCCGTCGCCCGAAGCCAATGTCTCGCAGGGCCCCGCCGCCCGCGGCGCCGACTTCGCCGACGGCGCGCAGACCCAGGACGATGCCGACGCCACCGGCATGACCGCACGCGTCTCGCGCGACGACGAGGGCAACGAAACCGCCCCGGCGCGCTGATCCCCGCCTGACCGGGGGGTGCAGATGACGGATGAGCCCGAAGCCGCCACCGGCTTCCTCGAACGCCGGTTCGAGCTGACCGCGCGCGGCACCAGCGTCCGCACCGAAGTCCTGGCCGGGTTCACGACCTTCCTGACCATGGCCTATATCATCCTGGTCAACCCCGCGATCCTCGGCGCCGCGGGGATGCCCGTCGCCGCGGTCGCCGCCGCGACCTGCCTCGCCGCGGCCTTTGCCAGCATCCTGATGGGGCTGACCGCCAACGTGCCCCTCGCGCTCGCCCCGGGAATGGGGCTCAATGCCTATTTCAGCTTCACCGTGGTGCAGGGCATGGGCGTGCCCTGGCCGGTCGCGCTCGGCTGCGTGTTCATCTCAGGGGTCGCCTTCCTGCTGCTGACCTTCGCGGGCATCCGCCAGCTGATCATCGCCGCGATCCCGCGCCACCTCTTCGCCGCGGTCGCGGGCGGGATCGGGCTGTTCATCGGTTTCATCGGCTTCGAGAATGCCGGGATCGTCGCGGGGCATCCGGTCACGCTGGTGACGCTCGGCAACCTCCACGCCCCCGGCGCGGCGATGGCGCTGTTCGGCCTCGCCGTGATCGGCGCGCTCACGACGTGGAAAGTGCGCGGCGCGATCCTGATCGGCATCGTCGCGACCACCCTGCTGGGCTTCCTGTTGGGCTGGGTCCAGTTCAAGCCCGAGCCCTACGACGTCGCCGCGATCACCCAGACTGCCTTCCACCTCGACCTCGCCGGCGTGTTCTCGGGAAAATATGGTCTCGGCCTGTTCGAGATCCTGTTCGTGTTCCTGTTCGTCGACCTGTTCGACAATATCGGCACGCTGGTCGGCGTCACGCGCCGCGCCGGGCTGATCGACGCGCAGGGCGGCATCCCCCGCCTCAACCGCATCCTCTTCGCCGATTCGATCGCGACGATCTTCGGCAGCCTCGCCGGCACCAGCACGGTGACCTCCTATGTCGAGAGCACCGCGGGCGTCCAGGCGGGCGGGCGCACCGGCCTCACCGCGGTCGTCACCGGCATCCTGTTCCTGCTGGCGATGCTCGTCGCCCCCTACGCCCAGCTGGTCCCCCTCGCCGCCACTGCGCCCGCCTTGATCCTCGTCGGCGGACTGATGATGGCGCCTCTGGTCGACATCGAATGGGACGATCCCGCGATCGCGATCCCCGCCTTCCTCACCGTCGCGATGATCCCGCTGACCTTCTCGATCGCCAACGGCCTCGCCTTCGGCATCACCGCGCACGCGCTGCTCAAGCTGCTGCGTGGCAGGATCACCAGGACCGACTGGCTGCTCCTCGCCCTCTCCGCGCTGTTCGTCGCGCGCTTCGTGTGGCTCTCGGCGGGGTGAAACATTTCTATGCCGCCTCAGCGGGCTTTTCCGAACGGTAATAGCTGAAGCTCAGCCAGATCGAGAGCGCCCCCAGCAGGTGCCAGACCGCATGCCCCTGAACGATACTCTCGGGCGCGCACAACGTCCCGCGCTGGTCCATGATCCAGATCGCGAACGCCACCGCCTTCGCCAGGATCCCGAGCAGGTAGAAGCGCACCAACGCCCCGTTTCTTAAAGGGCGGGCGAAGACCAGCTCGAGCAGGATCGCGGCGATCAGCACGACGGCGAACAGCCAGCGCCGCACCTCCGGTTCGACGATCAGCACCGCCGTCAGCGCCGCGCACAGGATCAGGTACATCAGGATCGCGATCCTGTCGGGGATCGAGCGCCACCGCGCGACTGCCCGCACCAGCAGGAACGACCCCACCAGATACATGCCGAGCACGTCGAGGAACTGCCCCCACAGCGTCAGCGTCGCGTGCAGGAGCACGGACCCGATCCCGACCATGATCGCAGTCACGCCGAAAATCGCCGCCGCCGTCCGCGGGAACGCCGAGTCCCACGCAGGCGCGCGTGCCAGCACGATCATCAGGAACCCGGCCAGAACATACCCATAGGCCGACCAGCTGTCCGAAGGCTGCAGGATCAGCGCGCCGAGCCGCGGCGTCTCGCAAAAGCAGCGTGTCGCCGTGCATGTCGCCGCGGCAAACCGCGAATAATCGGGGCCGAGCAGCATCAACGCGCCCGTCGTCAGCAGCGCCGCGAGCACGCTCCACCCGGCGGCGATGCTCCACTGGCGTAGCGTAATGCGCGGCATCTATCGGCGCACCCGTATCACGTCGGACGGCGCCACTTCGATTTCGTCGCAATTGTCGCCGGGCCCGGCGCGATCGACGACGAGGAAATCGCTCTCCGCGTCGAGGGCGAGCAGGAAATGGTGCCACACGCCCTTGCGGTACTGCACGCCCTGCCCCGCCTCGGCGCGAAACACCCGGACCGCGCCAGCGTCGAAAGCGCCCGCGGGGGCGACCGCGACGAGATAGCCCCGCCCGCTCAGCGGCACGAAGGCTTGGCTGCCCAGCGGGTGGCGCTCGAACACCTTCAACACCAGCGACTCCAGCGGCCGCGCGCGGAACAGGCTGATCGCGCCGACCCCGCCCTGGTCCGCGACATCGACCTCGGCCAGCCGGTCGTAGCGGACCGCATGGCCCTGGTTGATCTCGAGCTTCACTGCGTCGTCGGAAGCCTCGATCACGCTTCCGAACGGCGCGAAGGCACCGGCGGTCAGCGGCTCGGGCGTGATTTCGCGCATCGATCTTCCCTCAATCCCGCACCGGCGATCCTGCCGAAGCCGCATTTCGGCTTGTGCCCCGGAGAACCCCGTTTCATCTAGCATGCTTGATAGGGGCCGGATTTGAGTCACGATAGCACCAAGCGCGATCTCGCCGGTTACGGCCGCACGCCGCCGCATGCGGCATGGCCGGGCGGCGCGCGCATCGCGGTCCAGGTCGTGCTGAACTACGAGGAAGGCGCCGAAGCCAATATCCTCGACGGCGATCCGGGCGCCGAGGTCTTCCTGTCCGACATTCCCAATGCCGCCCCCGTCCTGGGCGCGCGGCACATGAGCATGGAGCAGATCTACGAATATGGCTCGCGCGCCGGGGTCTGGCGGCTGCTTCGGCTGTTCGAGCGCTTCGATGTGCCGCTCACCGTGTTCGGGGTCGCGCTGGCGATGCAGCGCAATCCTGCGGTCGTGGAGGCCTTTCTCGAGGCGGGGCACGAGATCGCGTCGCACGGCTGGCGCTGGATCAACTATCAATGGGTCTCCGAAGCCGACGAGCGCGCGGACATGGCGCGCGCGATCGAGGTCCATAGGCAATTGACCGGCGAGCGCCCGCTCGGCTGGTACACCGGCCGCACCAGTCCCAACACCCGCCGGATCGTCGCCGAAGAGGGCGGCTTCCTCTACGACGCCGATGATTATTCGGACGACCTGCCCTTCTGGACGACCGCCACGGGCAGGCCCCACCTCATCGTGCCCTATTCGCTGGAGACCAACGACATGCGGTTCGCCTCCGCGAACATGCACACCGGGGTCCAGTTCTTCGAATATCTCCGCGACACCTTCGATGTCCTCTATGCCGAGGGCGAGCAAAGCCCGAAGATGATGTCGGTCGGCCTCCACTGCCGCCTCGCAGGCCGGCCGGGCAAGCTCGCCGGGCTCGAACATTTCCTCCGCCATGCGCTTGGCCATGACGATGTCTGGTTCTGCCGCCGCATCGACATCGCCCGCCACTGGCGCGCCACGCACCCGCATCTGGAATGACCATGCTCGACACGCTACGCAGCCGGTACGTCAACCTCGCCCAGCCCAGGCTGGGAGCCGAGGTCGTCTACGCCACCGACGATTTCTTCGCCGACAAGGCGCGGCTGATCGATCCTGCCGACCCGGTCTTCATCCCCGGCAAATACGACGACAACGGCAAGTGGATGGACGGCTGGGAAAGCCGCCGCAAGCGCATCCCCGGGCATGACTGGTGCGTGATCCGCCTCGGCGTGCCGGGGCTCGTCGCGGGCTTCGAGATCGACACCGCCCACTTCACCGGCAACTACCCGCCCGGCGCCGAGATCGAGGTTTGCAACAGCGGCGAGGCCGTCCCCGGCGACGATGCCGGATGGGCCAGGGTGACTCCCCGCCTCGCGCTCAAGGGCCATGACCGCATCTGGGTTCCCATCGCGCATGCCGATCCGGTCACGCATGTCCGCCTCCACATCTTCCCCGATGGCGGCGTCGCGCGCCTCCGCGTCTGGGGCCGAGTCGTCAAGGACTGGTCCGCGGTGGGTGACAACACACGCCTCGACCTGCTGGCGATGGAGCATGGCGGGCGCGGCATCATTGCCAATGACGAGCATTATGGCGCCGTCGAAAATCTCACCGCCCCCGGCCGCGCGCTCAACATGGGCGACGGCTGGGAGACGCGGCGGCGGCGCGAGCCCGGGCATGACTGGGCCATCCTCGAGCTCGGCACAGCGGGGCGCATCGACGAAATCACCGTCGATACCCTCCACTTCAAGGGCAATTACCCCGACCGCTGCTTCATCCAGGCCTCACCCATCGCGAGCGGCACCCCCGAGGAAATCGCGGCGGCCGCCGAGAGCTGGCCGGTGCTGCTGCCCGAGACGAAGCTCTATCCCCACATGGCCGAAACCTACAGCCTCGTCGCCGATCTCGGCCCGGTCCGCTTCGTGCGGCTCAACATCATTCCCGATGGCGGCGTCAGCCGGCTGCGGCTGATCGGGAAGGTGGCGCGATGACCTCGCTCGAAGACCGCGAGCAGTTCATCGCCCGCTATGGCCAGCTGTTCGAGCACAGCCCCTGGATCGCCCGGCGCGCCGCGACGATGCTGCCCTTCTCCAGCCTCCATGGCGGGCTGATGAAGGTCGTCCACGATGCCACCCCCGAGGAACAGCTGTCGCTGATCCGCGCGCATCCCGAACTCGCGAACAAAGCCGAGGTGGGCAGCCTGACCGATGCTTCCGCCGCCGAGCAGGCCAGCGCGGGCCTCGACCAGCTCACGCAGGAGGAATTCGACCGCTTCCACGCGCTCAACGCCGCCTATCGCGCGAAATTCGATTTCCCCTTCATCATCTGCGTGCGCCTGACCAACAAGGCGGGCATCCTCGCCGCGATGGAACGCCGCCTCGCCAACGACCGCGACACCGAGATCGCCACGGCGCTCGAGCAGATCGGCGAGATCGTCCGGCTGCGGCTGGAGTATGTGGCGTGAGCACGCTTTCAACCCATGTCCTCGACACGACGCACGGACGTCCGGCTGCGGGCATGACGGTGGCGCTGAGCGGGCCGGGCGGCGAGATCGCACGCGGCACGACCAATGCCGATGGGCGCTGCCCCGATCTGGCGGCAGGCGAGCTCGCCGCGGGCCGCTACACGCTGCGCTTCGGCGTCGGCGCTTATTTCCGTAGCCACGGTGTCGCCCTCCCCGATCCACCCTTCCTCGACGAAGTGGCCATTGATTTCGGCATCGCCGCGGAGGGCGGGCATTACCATGTCCCGCTGCTGGTCTCGCCTTACAGCTATTCGACCTACCGGGGCAGCTGAGCGATGCCCTTCGACCTTGCCGAATGGCTCAACCTCGCGATCCGCTGGCTGCACCTGACCGCGGGCATCGCCTGGATCGGCTCGTCCTTCTACTTCGTCTGGCTCGACAATCACCTGAAGCCCCCCGCCGCGGGCGAGGCCTCGGGCGAGCTGTGGTCGGTGCACGGCGGCGGCTTCTACCACAACCAGAAATACCAGGTTGCGCCCAGCCAGATGCCCGAGCAGCTCCACTGGTTCAAATGGGAGGCCTATTTCACCTGGATCAGCGGCTTCTCGCTGCTCGTCCTCGTCTATTATGTCGGCGCGCAGAGCTTCCTGATCGATCCGGCCAAGGCGGCACTGAGCCCCGCCGCGGCGATCGCCATCGGCCTCGTCGCGCTGGCGCTCGACTGGGTCGCGTACGACCTGCTGTGCCGCTCGTCGCTGGGGGCTAACAACCTCGCATTCGGCATCTGCTGGTTCATCTGCCTGCTGCTCGCCGCCTACGGCCTCGACACCGTGTTCAGCGCCCGCGCGGCGTACATGCATGTCGGCGCGATCATGGGCAGCGTGATGGTGGGCAATGTGTTCTTCATCATCATCCCGAACCAGCGCAAGGTCGTCGCCGACCTGATCGCCGGGCGCGCGCCCGATCCGGCGCTGGGCAGAGCCGCCAAGCAGCGCTCGCTCCACAACAACTACATGACGCTGCCGGTGCTGTTCATCATGATCAGCCATCATTACCCGATGACCTATGGCGCCGAGCGGCCATGGCTGGTCCTCGCCCTGCTCGGGCTCACCGGCGTCGCCGTCCGGCACGTCTTCAACCTGCGCGGCCGCGGCCAGCCGACGGGGCGGACCATCCTCCTCGCCATCACCCTCGCGCTCGCCAGCGTCACTTATGTCACCTGGGAGAAAGGCGCTCCGAAGCCCGCGCCGGCCGGGCATGTCGCCTATGCCGAAATCGCCCCGATCGTCGCCACCCACTGCGCCGCCTGCCACAGCGCGCATCCGACAAACCCCGCCTTCGCCTCGCCCCCGCTCGGGCTGGTGCTCGACAGCTATGCGCATGTCAGCGCCGCCGCGCCGCGGATCAAGGCGCGCGCGGTCGATACCGAGACGATGCCGATGGGCAACACCACCGGCATGACCCGGGCCGAGCGGGACAAGCTCGGCGCCTGGATCGCGGCGGGAGCCCCGCAATGATCCGCTTCCTCCTCGACGGCGAAGTGATGGCGGTCGAAGCCGATTCGACCGCGACCGTGCTCGACCATCTCCGCAACAATCTCCGCCGCACCGGCACCAAGGAAGGCTGCGCCGAAGGCGATTGCGGCGCCTGCACCGTCGTGCTCGGCGAGTTGGACGGCGACGCGGTCAAATGGCGCGCGGTCAACGCCTGCATCCTGTTCGTGCCGATGCTCGACGGCAAGGCGCTCAAGACCGTCGAGAGCCTGTCGCAGGGTGGAAGCCTCCACCCCGTCCAGCAGGCGCTCGCCGACGGCCACGGCTCGCAATGCGGCTTCTGCACCCCGGGCTTCGTGATGTCGCTCTACGCGCGCAGCATCGGCGCGACCGGCACAGAGGGGGCCCCGGTCAAGGACGTGATCGCCGGCAATCTCTGCCGCTGCACCGGCTACGGCCCGATCCTCGCCGCGGGCGAAGCGAACCCCGCCGCCGCGGTAGACGACCGCGAGACCGCCGCGCTGCTCCGCACGATCGAACCCGGGCGCTCGGGCCCCGGCTGGTTCGCCCCGCGCACTGCCGACGACCTCGCCGCCCTGTTGCTCGAGCATCCCGACGCCCGCATCGTCGCGGGCGCCACCGATGTCGGGCTGTGGGTTACCAAGCAGCTCCGCGACCTCGGCGCCGTGATCTTCATCGGCGACATCGCCGACCTGAAGGGCATCGAGGAGGATTTCGAAGGCCTCACCCTCGGTGCCGCGGTCCGCTATTCGGAAGCAAAGGACGCGCTCGCCCGGCTCCACCCCGATCTCGGCGAGCTGGTCCGCCGCATCGGCGGACTCCAGGTCCGCAACGCCGGCACGATCGGCGGCAACATCGCCAACGGCTCGCCGATCGGCGACATGCCCCCCGCGCTGATCGCGCTCGATGCCGAACTGACGCTGCGCTGCGGCGGCGTGCGCCGCACGATGCCGCTCGAGACCTTCTTCCTGAGCTACGGCAAGCAGGACCGCCAGCCCGGCGAATGGGTCGAAAGCGTCCGCATCCCCCGCCCCGCACCCGGCACGCTGATCCGCATCGCCAAGCTCTCCAAGCGCTTCGACAGCGACATCTCCACCCTGCTCGGCGCCTTCGCGATCCGGATCGAGAACGGCGTCGTCACCCAGGCTCGGATCGCCTTCGGCGGCATGGCCGGAATCCCCGCCCGCGCGCCCGCCGCCGAGGCCGCGCTCACCGGCCACCCCTGGTCCGAAGCCACGATCGAAGCCGCCGCCACGCGATTGGCGCAGGATTTTCAACCCCTCAGCGACCTGCGCGGCTCGGCCGAGTATCGCCGCACCGCCGCTGCCAACCTGCTCCGCCGCCTGTGGCTCGATGAGCCCGTCAGCGTGCTCGATGTCTGAGGTCGCCCAGCCGCTGCGCCACGACAGCGCTGAAGCCCATGTCGCCGGCACCGCGCGCTATGTCGACGACATGCCCGAACTGCCGGGCACGCTCCACCTCGCCTTCGGCCTCGCCACCGAGGGCCATTCGCGCCTGACCGGCCTCGACCTGACCGCCGTCCGCGCCGCGCCCGGCGTCGTCGCGGTCTACGCCGCCGCCGACATCCCCGGCGAGAACAATGTCGGCCCGGTCTTCCACGACGATCCGCTCTTCGCCGAGAGCGAGATTCTCTACCCCGGCCAGCCGCTCTTCATCGTCGCCGCGACCAGCCACCGCGCCGCCCGCGTCGCCGCGCGGCTGGGCAAGGCAGCGTACGACCCCCTCCCCGCCCTCGTCACAATCGCCGAGGCACGCGACGCCGGCTCGCAGCTCGAAGCCGCCCAGATCATGGCGCGCGGCGACGCCACCGCCGCGCTCGCCGCCGCCCCGCACCGCCTTTCGGGCACCCTAGAGATCGGCGGCCAGGAGCATTTCTACCTCGAAGGCCAGGCCGCGCTCGCCACCCCCGGCGAGGGGCGCCATGTCCATATCCTCAGCTCCACCCAGCATCCGAGCGAGGTCCAGCACCTCGTCGCCACGTTGCTCGGCCTGACCAGCGCCGACGTCACGGTCGAGGTCCGCCGGATGGGCGGCGCGTTCGGCGGCAAGGAGACCCAGGCGGCCGCCTATGCCGCCGCTGCCGCACTGGTTGCCGCAAAGACCGGCCGCCCGGCCAGGATCCGCGCCGACCGCGACGACGACATGGCGATGACCGGCAAGCGTCACGATTTTACTGCCGACTACGATGTCGGCTTCGACGGCGAAGGGCGCATCACCGGCATCCGCCTCGATCTCGCCTCGCGCTGCGGCGCCACCGCCGATCTGAGCCTCGCGATCAACGACCGCGCGATGTTCCACGCCGACAACACTTACTATCTCCCCGCGGTCGAGATCGTCAGCCACCGGCTGCTGACCCACACCGTCTCGAACACTGCGTTCCGCGGTTTCGGCGGCCCGCAGGGGATGATGGCGATCGAACGGGTGATCGACGCGATCGCCGCGCATCTCGTCCGCGATCCACTCGAAATCCGCCAGGCCAATCTTTACGGCCCCGGCCGCGACGTGACTCCCTACCACATGACGGTCGAGGACAATGTCGCCCCCGACCTGATCGCTGAGCTCGCCGAAACCGCCGGCTACGCCGCCCGCCGCGAAGCGGTCGCCGCGTTCAACGCGAGCCACCGCGTCCTCAAAAAGGGCCTCGCGCTCACCCCCGTGAAGTTCGGGATCAGCTTCACCACCACTCATCTCAACCAGGCCGGCGCGCTCGTGCTCGTCTATGCCGACGGCTCGATCCATCTCAACCATGGCGGCACCGAGATGGGCCAGGGGCTGATGATCAAGGTCGCGCAAGTCGTCGCCGACGTCTTCGCGGTGCCGGTCGAGACCGTCAGGATCATGGCGACCCGCACCGACAAGGTGCCCAACACCTCGGCGACCGCCGCCTCTTCGGGCACGGATCTCAATGGCATGGCCGCCCGGATCGCCGCCGACAAGATCCGCAAGCGGCTCGACGATTTCGCCACCACCCGGCCCGAATCGGCGGGCTGGAGCTTCGCGCAGCTCTGCCGCGCCGCGCATATGGCCCGCGTCCAGCTCTCGGCGACCGGTTTCTACGCCACGCCGAAAATCCACTACGACCGCGCGACCCATAGCGGCCGCCCGTTCCTCTACTTCGCCTATGGCGCCGCGCTCAGCGAAGTCGTGATCGACACCCTCACCGGCGAGCATCGCGTGCTCGCGGTCGATATCCTCCACGATGTCGGCAAGTCGCTCAATCCGGCGATCGATCTCGGCCAGATCGAGGGCGGCTTCGTCCAGGGCATGGGCTGGCTGACCACCGAGGAGCTGGTGTTCGACGACCGCGGGCGCCTGCTCACCCACGCCCCTTCGACCTACAAGATTCCCACCGCGAGCGACCGCCCCGCCCACATGGACATCCGCCTGTGGGAGCGCGGGCGTAATGTCGAGGACACGATCCACCGCTCAAAGGCAGTCGGCGAGCCGCCGCTGATGCTGGCGATCTCGGTGTTCTCGGCGCTGACCCAGGCGGTCGCCGCCGCGGCGCCGGGCAAGGGGCTGCCGAGCCTCGACGCCCCCGCCACCCCCGAGCGCATCCTTGCCGCGATCGCCGAACTGCGCGGCCGCGATGGCTGACTGGGCCGCAGCCGCCCGCGACGCGCTCGCGAAGGGACCCACCGCGTTGGTCACGATCCTCGCCACCGAAGGCTCCGCCCCGCGCGGCCCCGGCGCGCGGATGGTCGTCACCGCGGATCGCTTGCACGGCACCATCGGCGGCGGCGCGCTCGAGCACCAGGCGGCCGAGCAGGCCAGGGCGATCCTCGCCCATCCGCCGGGAAGCTGGCGCGTGCAGGATTATCCGCTGGGACCGCTGCTGGGGCAATGCTGCGGCGGGCGGGTGCGGCTGATGGTCGAGCGGCTGGAGGGGGCGCCGGAGGGTACAGGCCCCTTCGAGGTCATGCTCTCGGATATCGTTCGCCGCGAGCCCCACCCCGGCGAAGGCCGGGGCCCAGTTGCGAGCCGATTCAGAGGGCGGGATGCCGCCGACAATCCGTCGGTACTGGGCCCCGGCCTTCGCCGGGGAAAAGTGGCGGCCAGAGGGCCCCTCCCCACCTCCGGCGCAACCTTCATCGAGCCCGTCGAAGCCGACACCCTCCCGCTCTACCTGTTCGGCGCGGGCCATGTCGGCCGCGCGATTGCCGCGCATGCCACCGGGCTCCCGATCCACCTCGCCTGGTTCGACACACGCCCGGCCGAAGCCGAAACCCCCGGCGTGATGCTCGCCGACCCCGACGCGATGACCGCCTGCGCCGGCGAAGCGCCGGAAGGATCGGCCGTCGCGATCCTCACTCACGACCACGCGCTCGACTATCGCCTCGCCGCCGCAGCCCTCACCAGCCGAGCCACATTCGTCGGCCTGATCGGCTCGCAGACCAAGCGCGCCCGCTTCCTCTCGCGCCTCGCCAAGGACGGCATCGACGCCACCCGCCTGACCTGCCCGATCGGCCTGCCCGGGATCATCGGCAAGGAGCCCGAAGTCATCGCCATCGCCACCCTCGCCCAGCTCCTCACGCTGAGGCCCGCGGCATGACCCGCCAGGCCTTCCGCGCCGAGATCCTCACCGTGCCCGACGCGGTCCAGCACCATCCCGACGGGCTGCTGGTGGTCGAGGACGGCGTCGTCCTCGCGATCGGACCCCATGCCGAGCTCGCCCCGCGCTTCGCCGACACGCCGGTCGAAACCCTCCCCGGCCTCCTCGTCCCCGGCTTCATCGACGCGCATGTCCATTATCCGCAGGTCGAGCGCATCGCCTCGCACGGCGCGCAGCTGCTCGAATGGCTGACAAGCCACATCTTCCCCGCCGAAGCCGGTTTCGCCGACCGCGCGCATGCCGACGCCATCGCCGCCTTCTTCCTCGACGAGCTGCTCCGCAACGGCACCACCAGCGCCTTGGTCTTCGCCACCGTCCACACCGCCTCGGTCGATGCGCTGTTCGAGGCGGCGCTCGCCCGCGACATGCGGATCGTCTCGGGCAAGGTGCTGATGGATCTCGGCCCGCCCGATCTTCGGGACTCGGTCGCCGAAGGCCGCGCCGAGACCGAGGCGCTGATCGCCCGGTGGCGCGGGCGCGGACGGCTCGGCTATGCCGTCACCCCCCGCTTCGCCCTGACCTCGTCCGACGACCAGCTCGCCAGCGCCGGCGCCCTCCTCGCAGCGCATCCCGATATCCTGCTCCACACCCACCTTGCCGAGAATGGCGACGAGATCGCCGCCGTCGCCGCGCGCTTCCCGCAGGCGCGTGACTATCTCGACGTGTATGACCGTTTCGGGCTGGTCGGCCCGCGCTCGGTGTTCGCGCACTGCGTCCATATGAGCGACCCCGCTATGGCACGGATGGCCGAGGCGGGTGCGGGCATCGCCTTCTGCCCGACCAGCAATCTCTTCCTCGGCTCGGGGCTGTTCGACCTCGCCCATGCCGACCGCCACGGGGTGAAGACCGGCATCGGCACCGATATCGGCGCGGGCACCAGCCTGTCGCTGCTCCATACCCTCGGCGAGGCGTACAAGATCTGCCAGATGCGCGGCACCGCGCTCGACCCGTTCCGCGCGCTCCATCTCGCCACCGCGGGCAGCGCGCGCGTCATGGGGATCGCCGATCGCGTCGGCGCGCTCCAGCCGGGGCAGGAAGCCGATTTCGTCCTGCTCGACCAAAGCGCCACGCCCCTGCTCGCCCGCCGCACAGCCGGCGCCTCGCTCCACGACCGGCTGTTCGCGCTCCAGGTGCTGGGCGACGACCGTTCCATCGCCGCCACCTTCCTCCGCGGCCGCCGTGCCCACACAAAAGCCGTCTAGTGCTCCGCCGCTTCCTCGCGGTCTTCGAGCCCTTCATCCTCGCCCTGCTCGCCACCATGGTCGCGGCGACGCTGTTCCCGCCGCGCGGTGGGTGGGCGCCAGTCTTCGACTTCGCGGCGGATGCCGGCATCGTCCTGCTCTTCTTCCTTCAGGGCGCCAGGCTCTCGCGCGAGGCGATAAGGGCGGGCGCGAGCAACTGGCGGCTGCACCTTGCCGCGCTCGCCAGCACCTTCGTCCTGTTCCCGCTGCTGGGCCTCGGCACCGCCGCCTTGCCCTTCCTCACCCCGCCGGTCGCCGCGGGGATGCTGTTCCTCACCCTGCTCCCCTCGACCGTCCAGTCGTCGATCGCCTTCACGTCGATCGCGCGCGGCAATGTCGCGGCGGCGGTGTGCAGCGCCTCCTTCTCGAACCTGATCGGGATCGTCCTCACCCCCACGCTGGTCGCGCTGACGATGCACGGCACCGGCACCGGCATCTCGTTCGCGGCGCTCGAGACGATCCTGTTCCAGCTGCTCCTGCCCTTCGCCGCCGGGCATCTGCTCCGCCCGTGGATCGGCGGCTTCGTCGCGCGCCGGAAGACGCTGCTGACTATCACCGATCGCGGATCGATCCTGCTGGTGGTCTACACGGCGTTCGGCGCCGCAGTGGTCGAGGGGCTGTGGCAAAAGCTGCCGGCAAGCGATCTCGCGCTGATCCTGGCGCTGTGCACCGTTCTGCTGGCGATCGTCCTGCTCGCCACCTGGGCCGCGGGCCGAATGCTCGGCCTGGCGCGCGAGGATGCGATCGTGCTCTTGTTCTGCGGCTCGAAGAAGAGCCTCGCCTCGGGGGTGCCGATGGCGGGGGTGCTGTTCCCGGCGGCGCAGGTCGGGGTGGTGATTCTGCCGCTGATGCTGTTCCACCAGCTCCAGCTGGTCGCCTGCGCGCTGATCGCCCGGCGCTATGCCGATGCCGGGGAATAGGCCGGCGCGCTCCGCAGCAGCGCCGGGGTCGCCGCCACGATCGTCACCACCCACAGGCTGATGAAGCCGGCGAGCGTGAAGGTCATGATCGCCGCGCCGCCCAGCAGGATCACCACCGCGAAGACGAACGCGAACATGTCGCGGCTGATCAGCGTCACCAGGATCCAGACGATCGCCGCCGGAATCCCGGTCGGGAAACGCTCGGCATAATAGCGCTTGAGGATGTTGAAATTCCCCGGCTCGCCCACGCGCCGCGACAGCGCGCTCATCGCCAGCATCCCCACAATTGCGAGGCCTACGGCCAGGCCGCCCCCCACCCAGTGGATCGGACCATAGAGCCTGACGAGCGCGATGGTGAAGCCGGCGAAGAAGCCGAGATTGGTGATCATGTCGATCGTCGTGTCGAGGATCGCCCCGAACCGGCTGTTGCGGAAAGTCGCCCGCGCAATCTCGCCGTCGACTCCGTCGATCACCGAGGCGGTGTGGAACAGCAGCCCGCCCGCGATCAGCCCGGTTTTCCCGCCGAACAGCAGCTCCAGCATCATCACCGCCCCGATCACCGCCGCGCCCACGGTCGCATGCCACGGGCGAATCCCGCGGATCCGCAGCAGCACCCCCGAAATCGCCTGCGAAACCGGCCGGTTGAGCCAGCGCGAGACCAGCCCGTCGCCCGGCTTGGCGGTGCGGCGAACGATCTCGCGCGCCGCTGCACCGGGCTCGCGCAAGTCGATCGCCTCGCTCGCGTCCGCCTGAAGCGCCGCGCCGCCGGGCCCGGGATCGTTGACCGCGACAAGCAGGTCGCCGTGCAGCAGCTTGGTGCCCGGTGTTTTCAGCAGCCGCGCGATGCCGATGCTGGTCAGCAATCCGGTTCCGGCAAAAACGGTCGGCACCCCCTGCGCATCGCCTTCGAGCATCCGCACCGCCGCCCCGCCGCGCACCCGATCGATCTCGGAACGAGCCTCCATCGAAAGCTGCCCCTCGCCGATCGCGACTCCGATATCTCCGATCCCGGCACGCGCCGCCTCGGCGACCGCGCGCGCAATCACCGGCAGCCCGGCGATCCGGCGTTCGGCGGACGCGGCATCGGGAAACGACAACAGGAGCTGCGGCACGCCTTCCATCCTCACCCCGTCGCCCTCGCCGCGGACAGCCGCGCCTCGAGGAACCCCGCGATCGTCCGCGCCCTCGCATCCCAGCTCAGCCCCTCGGCGGTCGCCAGCGCGCCCGCACCCAGCCGCGCCGCGAGCGCCGAATCGCCCAGCACCCGGTCGAGCGCCGCCGCCGCTTCCCCGGGAACGCCCGGCGCGACCAGCAGCGCATTCTCGCCGTCACGGAGCAATTCCGCGGTATCCGGCGCCCGCGGCGCGAGGATCGGCCGCCCCGCCGCAAGATAGGCGAAGCTCTTGAGCGGCAGCACGCAATTGCCGAATCGCTCGAGCGGCACGCTCGACGCCGGGATCAGCGTCACGTCGGCCGCCCACAGGAACAGCGGCAGCGCGTCGGGCGCCTGCCACGGAAATACCGTCACGTTGGGCAATGCGCGCGCCGCAGCCTCGACCGGCCCCTCGCCTTCCGATCCGACCAGCAGGAACAGCGTCTCCGGCCGCAGCGCGGCGAGCGCCAGCACCTGGTCGAGCCCCTTCTGCGCATTGATCCGCCCGGCATAGACTGCGATTCGGCGATTCGCCGGCAGCCCCAGCCGCGCCCGCGCCTCGGCCTTGCCAACGGGGCTTCCCATCCGCGCCGCATCGGCGCCGTTGTGCGCGACCAGCAGCTTCCCGGCCGGCACCCCGGCACGCGCATAGCTCGCCGCCGCGAATCCCGAATGCAGGACGATCCCCAGGCATTGCCGCTGCCGCGCGGTCCGCCGGATCAGCGGGCGAAGCCACGGCCAGTCGTCGGGCCAGGGCCGGTAATGATCGGTCGCGAACGGGATCGGCGAGCCTCCGCCCGCCGCCAGCATCACCGGCGCGCGCGAATAGAGCAGGTCGGCCTCGCGCACCGCCGGGTCGGCGAACGCCTGCCGCAGCCACAGCCCCGAGCGCAGCGCGCTCTCCCCCGCCCAGCGGCTCGCCCGCTGGACGATTCGCACATCGCCGCTCACCTGGAACCAGTCGCGAAAGCCATCGGCATCGAACGCAGGATCCCCCGCCCCGCGCGGCACCAGCAGCGTGACGTCGACGCCAAGCCGCGCGAGCGCCGCGACGGTGTTGGCGGTCTGCTCCTGACACGCCTTCCGCCCCGGCCTCGACCACAGAACCGGATAGATCAGCCGCATTCGGCCAGTTCGCCGGCCAGCTTCCGGCCCACCCGGTTGTGATGCACCACCGACGCGACCAGGATCAGGTTCAGCAGCACGCACTCGGCGAGGAAATAATAGAGCGGGCTGCCCAGCAGCATGCTCACGCCCAGGATGATCGTCCGCGGATTGGGGCCGACCAGCTTCTGGAACGCCAGCGACCGCGCCGATGCGGCGCGGGTCACGTCGCGGAACTTCGCCACGCATTCGGGGCTCGACTCCTCCAGCACCCGGTCGATCCGCCCCGACCACGGCGTCATTTCATTGGCGAGCCGCAGATACCCGCGAACGATCCAGCCGAAGGTCGCGCCGAACCAGCTCTGCCGCCTGAATACCACGTCGTTGGCCGCACCCGCCTGCTTGAGCCACGGCACGCCATAGACCCACCACAGATAATGGCGCCGCTGGGTCTCGGCATGGTTGGTCTGGGCGATGTGCGAGGCTCCCGCGAGGCTCGCCCACAGCCACGACCACCAGCCGATGCTGTCGTCGAGCATCGCCGCCAGCGCGATGTAGAGGATGATGTGCCCGGCATAGTCGCACACCCCGTCGACCAGCTCGCCGGTCGGCGACGATTTGCCCGTCAGCCGCGCCAGGTCGCCATCGGCGCCGTCGGTTACATGCCAGATCAGGTGCAGCGCGAAGCCGAGGATCGCCGACACCGGCCAGGCGAGCGCAGTATAGCTCCACGCCGCACCCCAGATCAGCAGCATCCCCGTCACCGAAACCATATTGGGAGTGATCCCGGTGGGCACGAGCAACTGCGCCAGTCTCGCCGCCAGCGGGTGATAGAAATGAAGGTTGAGATGGTCCTCGAGTTCGCGCGGCCGGGTCTTGGGGGCGCGCCTCGGGGACGCCGAAATCGTCATGGTCACTCGCCTCGTCACGCTCGGGGCGGCGACCTTGGGCACATAATGCGCGAAGGGAAAGCCGGAAAACGCCGGATGGCGCAGTTTCGGACGCTCATTGCGGAATCACGCCCATTTCGCGACGTTTCCGTCTTCCTATGGCCTTGCCTGAGTCTCATTTCTGTCACTATGGAGACCGAGGTGCTTGACTGGGCGCGCTTTTGTGCCGAGCGTTAATGGAGGACCTGTTGGGGGACTCAATGAATAAGATCAGAGTGGGCCTTGTGGGCGTTGGCAATTGCGCCAGCTCCCTCGTGCAGGGCATTTCGTACTATTCCAATCCGGATCACTCCTCCGCAGGTTTGATGCACGAACGAATCGGCGATTATGCGACGGGGGATGTCGAATTCGTCCTCGCGTTCGATACCGATGCGCGCAAGGTCGGGCAGGATCTGGCGACGGCGATCTTCGCCCAGCCCAACTGCACGACCGTGTTCGAGCCGAACGTCGCCCCCACGGGGACGATCGTGCAGATGGGCCGCATCCTCGACGGGATGGCCGATCACATGCTCGATACCGGCAGCGAGCGCGGCTTCGTGCGCTGCGACGAACCCGAGGCCGACAAGGCCACGATCGTCGCCGCGCTCAAGGCGGCGCGCGTCGAGGTGCTGGTCAACTTCCTGCCCGTGGGGTCGGAGGATGCGACGCGCTTCTACATGGAATGCGCGCTCGAGGCCGGCGTGGCGGTGGTCAATTGCATGCCGGTGTTCATCGCCAGCACTGCGACCTGGGAACAGCGCTTCCGCGAGAAGAACATCCCGATCATCGGCGACGACATCAAGGCGCAGGTCGGCGCGACGATCGTTCACCGCGTGCTCTCGAACCTGTTCAGCGCGCGCGGCGTCAACGTCGATCGCACCTACCAGCTGAACACCGGTGGCAACACCGACTTCATGAACATGCTCGATCGCGATCGGCTGCAGTCCAAGAAGATCTCGAAGACCGATGCCGTCCAGTCGGCGATGTCGCGCCGTCTCAACAACGACGACATCCATATCGGCCCGAGCGACTACATCCCGTGGCTCAACGACAACAAGCTCTGCTTCCTCAGGATGGAGGGCAATTTGTTCGGGGGCGTTCCGATGAACCTCGAGCTTCGGCTCTCGGTCGAGGACAGCCCGAATTCGGCCGCGGTGGTGATCGACGCGATTCGCTGCTGCAAGGTCGCGCTCGAGCGCGGCATCGGTGGCGCATTGATCGGCCCATCGGCCTTTTTCTGCAAGCATCCGCCGCGCCAGTTCAGCGACGACGATGCCGCACGGATGACCGACGAGTTCATCGCCGGCGAGGCGGCTGTCGCCGCCGAATGAAATGCCTGATCCCCGCAGCCGGCTTCGGTAGCCGGCTGCAGGCGATCTCGGCATCCAAGCCGCTGACGCCTGTCGCGGGCATTCCGCTGATCGAGCATGTGATGAGTCGCGCCGCCGCGGGCGGCGCGACTTCGTTCGTCGTGGTGACGGGGCACGAGGCCGGCGCGCTCGAAGCCGCGCTGCCCGGCATCGCCGGGCGCCTCGGCCTGCCCGTCGTTCCGGCCCGCACGCCGGACTGGTCCCTTCCCAACGGCCATTCGGTGCTCACCGGCGCTGCGAAAATCAACGGCGACTATCTGCTGATGATGGCGGACCATCTGGTCGATCCGGCGATCGTCGCCCGGGTGCTGGCAGCTCCGCGCCGCGCGCTGACGCTGGCGGTCGACACTTTGCTATCGGGCCCGCTGCTCGATATCGACGACACCACCAAGGTCGCGACCGGTCCGGACGGCGCGATCCTGCGAATCGCCAAGACGCTGACCGACTACGACGCAGTCGATACCGGCGTCTTCCTGGCGACGCCCGCCCTTGCTGTAGCGATTCGCGAGGCGATCGCCGGGGGCAAAGCGGGCAGCATCTCGGAGGGCGTCCAGCGCCTCGCCGACCAGGGTCAAGCCTGGACCGCCGATGTCACCGGCCTGCGCTGGCTCGATGTCGACGAGCCGCGCTTCCACGCGATGGCGGAGACACTGGCCGCCGATCCGGCGCTCAAGGGCTGATTCAGCCGCATCGACCCAGCTTTTCCCCGGCGAAGGCCGGGGCCCAGTTGCGAACCGATTCAGATGGCGGGATGCCGCCTGAGCGCCGCCGGAGCTGGGCCCAGCATCGGGGAACAGTTACAGATCGACCCAACGATCCTCAGGGGTATTTCATCCTGACGGTCGTCTGGGTGTCGGTCCGCTGTACGCCGATCCGCACCTTCGAGAAGGCCGGCAGCCCGAACAGCGTCGGCGGATTGTTCGAGAAGCCATAGCCCTCGGCCGGCGTCCCCAGTCCGCTCCGGTTGAACTTCCGGTTGCTGTCGGCGTCGTGATAGACCGCGATCGCGTAGATTCCCGTGGTCGGGACATGGATGCACACCCGGGTCGCCGGCGCCACCGCGGGCACCCGCCCGACATAGAGCGAGCCCTTCTTGGCGAGGAACTTGCTCGAATTGTCGGCATAGAGCGTCACTGCGATCAGCCCGCCCGCCGAGCGTACCCCGGTCACGTTGACATAGAGCTTCACCGGGCTCACCGGCCCGGTGCACGCCGCCTGCGGCGCGGGCGCGGGCTCGGGCCCGGCAACCGCCTGCGCGCCCGAAATCGCAACAAAGGCGCCGAGCGCCAGGCCCAGCCGGACCGCCGAAAGCTTCATGCCCAAAACACCCACACGTGTCTCCACAGCCGTCAAAAAACCGGCAGCCGTAGAAAGTAACGGCCGCGGGGGTCCGATCTGGGGTGTACGCCCCAGCCCCGCAACCGGAGATGAACGACAATTTCGGCCTCGAAAGGGCCTCAACCGGGCAGGAAGCGGGCCACCACGTCCTTGGCGAGGCGCGCGGGGCGCTTGGTGACGGCATCGAGGCAGCACCACGAGCTCTTCACTTCGGCGACGACGTCCTCGCCGCGCTTGATCACCGTGCTGAAGAAGGTCCGCGCTCCCTGGACATGCTCGGCGATGACGTCGGCGACGACCATATCCTCGAGGAAAGCCGGGCGGCGATAAGTGATCTCGTGCTTGAGCGCGACCCAGAGATGCGCCGCAACCGCCTCTGCGGGCGCGACTTTCTCCCAATAAGCGACCACCGCCTCCTGCACCCAGCGCAGATACACCGAATTGTTGACATGACCCATATGGTCGATGTCGGCGGGCAGAATTCCGATCGGGTGGCGAAACATCGTGGGATTCCTGTGCATCGGCCCAGCCGAGCGGCTTGCTAACAGGAATGTCAATAGAGCGGAATGCTGCGGCGCGCAATCAGGGTGCGCTGAAAATCTGGACGACCTCCTCGCGTGCGGTGCGGACGCTGGTGCGGATCCGGTCGGCGATCGGCGCGAAGGCCGCGATGGCCGCGTCCTCGCGTCCGGGATTGGCAGCGCGTATCCGCGGCGGTTCGGTGTCATATTGCCGGCTGATCACGCCGGTATGCCGCGTCGTCGCTGCCTCGACACGGCGCCGGATGTGCGTGCGGACCCGGTCGAACGCATCGTTCTTCGCCGCGTCCTCACCGGTACGCAGATAGCGGACGGCAGGGGCGACGAATCCCGTTCCCAGCCTTTCCAGCACCGCCTCCGCACTGCCCGGCGGCTGCGCGCCCAGCGAGGCCGCACGGTGGATCGGGAGGTACAGCGCGATCGCCTTCCCGTTCTCCTCGGTGTAGCGGCGCACCGGTATGCCGTTATGGAACAACCACTCCTGCCGCAACGCAGCGAGGCGCGCCGCCACGACGGGATCGGCCGGGCCCGGCGACCCCCGCCCCAGCGCGGCCTCCACCGGCCCGATCAGCAGCGCGTTGGCGAAAGTGATGCCCTGCGCGCGGAGCGGCCACCCCTTTTCCACGACATGGTCGAACTCCATGAACAGGCCGACATTCTGCTCGCGCAGCGAATAGGGACGGTAGAGCCCTTCGGTCGCGCTGAAATTGGGCACGCCGACGCGCGCTGCGCCCTGGCGCGGCGCAAACGGCGCTTCGGAGCGCGAGTCCGTGCCGCCGCTCGCGGCGACCGATGGCGTCGTGCTGTCGGACTCGGCGCCGGTGCCGAGCCCATAGCGCTCGAAGTTCAGCCGCCTGATATCGCGCAGCCCGGTCATGACCGACGCACGCACGCTGGGCGGCGCCCCGGTGTCGCGGCTGTAGAGCTGCGCGATCTCGTCGCTTTCGCGCTGGAGATCGTCGCGAATGCTCTGCTTGATCGTAACACCCGGGATCGGTGTCGCCGCAGCGGCGGTGATCGCCGCATTGATATTGGCTTTTCGCGTTACGTCCTTGGCATCGTGGATCGCGCGGAAGATCGAGATGGCCGGATAGGTCTGCATGTTGTTGCTGATCGCCGAGCGCCGAGTGAGCTGGCCAATCTTCGGGGTCGCCCGCGCCGACGGCCGGCCGTCCCGGTTCCGCGCCGCACCCGGCGGGTTGAGCTCGCCCTTGGACAGCGCCTCGATCAGCCGCTTCGGCCATTGCTTCTCGATGACATGGTCGTTCTCGACAAAGGACGAGATCCGCCGCCTGCTGGGGCTGCGCGGCACATTGCGCTGCGTGGCCTGCCCGCGCTGATAATAGGTGCCGACCGCGCCCTCGACCGTGTCGAGCCGGGGCTCGCGGGCGCGAATCAGCGGGCCGCCGGCCGGACTGGTCTCGAGCTGCGGGTCGGCCGCCGCCACCGCCACCGCCTGCTGCACCTCGGCTGCCTTGGCGTGGAGCGTGGTGTCGAGCGTTGCGAGCGGCTGGCGCTGGCTGGCATTCTCCGATTCGAGATCGACTCGCCGCACGGTCGGATCGGTCTGGGTCCTGGTCTCGCCCACCTTCGCCGCCGCCTGGGTCAGCGAATTGCTCGATTGCTGGTTGGCCATCTCGGGCGCCACCGCGGCGATCTGCCGCTCCCCTTCGCGCAGCGCGGTCGGGTTCGAGGCGATCTTGATCGCCACCCCGCGTCCCTGCCGCTGGGCGAACAGGCGGTGCCGGGCGGTGCCGATCGTGAACGGCGCCTCGGCCAGCTGCCGCCGCCGGTTGAGCCGGCCGAGGATGCGCGACATGAACTGCTTGGCCTTGCGCGCGAGGAAGCCGACCAGCCGCTCCAGCGCCCGGTCGATCGGCGCACGCAACCGCTCGAGGATCGCGCGGATCCGCCCGCTGATCCCGCCCAGCCCGAGCAGCCCGGCGACGAAGCTGATCACCACCGGCACCGACCGCCCCATCGTCTCCTCGACTCGGTTCGCGGCTTCGTTGGTCTGCCCGCGCGCGATCGCCGCCATGCCGTTGAACAGCGATTCGGCGACCTGCATGATCTGGTCGAGCCGTTCGAGGAACACCTTGACCATGTCGTAGATCGCCAGCGCGATCCGCACGATCCCGCCGATCGGGTTGGTCAGGCTCGCCAGCCACTGGATGCCCTGGCGGATCACTGTCTCAGTGACGAAGGTCTTGATCCCGCCGAGCACGGTCTGGCGGAAATTGTCGATCATCTCGAGCAGCTTGCGCCACAATCCCGCAAAACCCTCGGTCGCCAGCGTGCGAATGATGTCGACCCCCGCCTCCAGCAATTGGATCTTGCGCATCCCCGACGGATCGAGCCGCCGCGCCAGCCGCTCGCGCCAGCGCGCCCAGGTCAGCCCCACCACCTGCAGCCCCAGCGAGACCAGCCCGCGCAGGTCGAGCCGCGCCGGAATCTGCAGCCCCGCCCCGCCCAGCGCGCCGAACAGCCAGTTCATCAGCCCGCGCTTCATATGGTCGCCGAGCTTGTCGCGGAACTGGCCGAAGCCCTGCATCACCGCGCGGATCAGGTTGAGCGCGAACCGCCCCGGATCGGCAAGGATCAGCCCCAGCGATTCGCGCGCGCGCTGGACGATCGCCCAGATTCGCTCGCCATAGGGGCCCGCCATCTTGAGCGCCAGTTTGACGATGAATTCGAGGATCTTGTCCTTCGCCTCGCCCGCAAAGGTCAGCGCGTCGTCGAGCAGCGGCCGCAGGGTCCGCATGATCGACTGGCGCGCGTCGAAGATCGAGAAATTGGTTGCCACCGCGCGCAGCGTGCGCAGCACCCGCGCGCCGGTCAGGTCGAGCGCGGTCATCCGCTCGCTCACCCATCGGCTCGCGGTCTCGATCGCGTTGGTCTCGTTCAGCTGGCGGAACAGCTGCTCGCCGACCACCGGGATCGTCCCGAGCACCCCGCGGACGATGTTGGTCGCGTTGCGCGCCACCGCCCGGCCCGAGACGAGCTCCTGCCCCAGCGCCACGCGCAGCAGGCTGTAGCCCGGCACGTTGGCGAGATAATCCTCGACTTCCTGGACGACCGACGCCGGCGGCCGCATCGGCAGCAGGTCGACCAAAGCGAAGCGCCGCGCCGGCCGCGCCCCGCCCCCGCGCTCGCCCTGGACGACATGCGTCAGCTCGTGCGCCATCAGCCTTGTGTCGTCGGCGCGCTCGCCCGGCCCCAGCCAGATGTCGTGCCCGGCAGTGAAGGCGCGCGCGCCCAGCCGCTCGGCATCGCTGCGGTCGCCGCCCGAATCGTGGAGCCGCACCGCGCCGAAATCGCGCCCGAACGCCGCCTCCATCCGCGCGCGCACCGGACCCGGCAGCGCCCGCCCCCCGCCCGGCGCCGCGACTCGCGCGGCGACGTCGGCGGGTGCCGCGCCGCCCGCCGCCCCGACCTCGGCCGCCATCCGCTGCACATCTGGCTCGCCGCTCGCGATCTCCGCCGTGTCGCCGCCGTCGAGCGCGTTGAGATCGACATTCTGGGTATCGGGGACGGTCACGTCCTGCTCGGGGCCGGTCAGGCTGACCGGCGCCTCGAGCGTGTCGAGATTGGGCTGCTCGATGCGCCGCGCGGGCGGCGGTGCGGCCGGGGCACCCCCGACTCCCGCCGGCAGCCCGCGCGCGACGCGCTCGGCCGCGGCTTCCGCCTCATGCTCGGCGGGATCGTTGGCGGCGCCGACCCTCAGCGCCGGCCCCGCCCGGCCATGCGCCGCCTGCCGGATCGGCGCGGGTCGGGCCCGCTCGATCTTGGCGGGCGCGCCCATCGGCTAGGGTTTCGGCTTTTTTTCGGGACGCAGCTGTGCGTGCGCCTTTTTCTCCGCGTCGCTCGGCTGACCGCCGGCCTTGACCGGGAGCTTGGGCTCGGGCGCCCTGGCGGCGGGCTCTGCGCCCTCGGGCGCAGGCGCCTTCTCGTCCTTGGCGGCGTCGAGCAGCACCGGCGCGTCGCGCTCGCCCAGCCCCTCGCGGACCGCGCCGCGTTCGGCCCCTGCCCGCGCCGCGCCGGCCGCGGCCTTCCTGACGATCCTCGCCTTCATCCGATCCCTCCCTTGGCGACGATCGCCTTCGCATCGGCACGGATCGCGTCGAACTTGGCGCGGGTGATGCCGAGCTTCTTGGCGATCTCGCCGACCTGGACGTCGGACAGGGCGGCCAGCTCGCCCACCGTGCGGACATTCTCGTTGAGCAGCTGTCCGCCCAGCGCCGCATCGACATTGGTCGCGGCATTGACCGGCATCGCCCCGCGCAGCTCGCTCATCAGCTTGGCGGCGTTCGCCTGGGTTTCCTGGAGCGACTTGAGCGTCTCGTTCATCTCGGCCTTGAGCACGGTCTGCCGGTCGCCGAGCTTGGTAACCTGCTGGGTCAGCGTGCCGATCTCGCCCTGCAGCCCGGCGCGCGCCGCCTTGAGCTGGTCGAGCTCCTTCGCCACGGCGTCGCGCTCGTCCTTGAGGCCCGCGGCCAGCGCCTCGATCTCGGCGCGCGTCTCCTTGAGGTCGACACCCGGCGCGAGGCCCTGCGGCGCCAGCCCCTGGATCCCGCTGATCGCCTCGGCGACCATGATCTTGACCGTCTCGGGCGAGACCGCCACCGCCGCCGCCGCGGCATAGGGCGGGATATAGTCGCCGCGCTCGACGACCTGCCACCCCACTGCCTTGCCGTCGCGCATCACCAGCGCGAGCTTGTCGCCCGCCTTGAACTTGGTGCCCGCCTCGAAGCGCTCCTCGAGCGACAGCGTGTTCAGCTTATCGAGCTCGGCCAGCGCCTCCGGATCGTCGAGATCGAAGCTCTTGACCACTTCGACGCCATAGCCCTTGAGCGCGCCGACCGCCTCGACCTCGGACATCCGGTCGATATACGGCTTGTACCATTCGGGCATCGGGTCGCCGTCGTCGCCGCGAATCGGAAAGCCCCGGTCGGGACGATAAAGGTCGTCGACTTCGAACTTGCCGGGAACGTAGATCGGCCAGTTCCCGAACGGATTCTCCTCCTCTTCCTTGTCCTCCTGCTCCTTGTAGCAGCAGGTGTTGCGGTACTCGTCGAGATCCTCGGCATGGGCGCCCAGCCGCGACATGCGGTAGCGCAGCGTGCGCAGCGTCAGCGCCTGCTTGCGGCAGCATTGCGGGCAGGCCGAGGACACGTCGAGCAGCTCGCCGCGGATCGTAATGATGACGCAGCCGATCGGCACCAGCCATGGCCGCTTCCCCAGCGGCGGCGGGCACGGCGTCAGCAGCGCCGCGCACATCGCGCGGCGCTTCTCGCTCTCGATCCTGGTGAAGAAGGTGCCGAGCACATCCTCGAACTTGTTGTTGATCTCGGCCTGGGGCTGGTTGCCCTTGATCAGCCCGAGATCGGCCTCGACGCCGCCGCGGAAATCGGCATCGGCGCCGGCCTCGGACTCGTAGCGCTTCATCATCGTGCGCACCGCGCCCTTGGCCTCTTCGATCTCGTCCTTCGCGATGTGCAGCCGCGACGAAACCCCGCCCGAGCGCATCGCTCCGTAGCTGCGGAACTTCGCGCCGACCTTCCCGGCCTTTTCCAGCCCGAAATAGCGCGAGACCAGCCCGTCGCCCTTCGCGTCGCCGTCCTCGGTCCCCGCGATCTCGTCGAGCCGCTGCTGGAGGCCCGGATCGGGCGGCCCGAACGCAAGGCTCTTCTCCACGAGATACCATTCGATCGTGCCGTCCTCGGTCGCGGCGACGCACAGGCAGCGTTCCTCGCTCTGCTGCACGCGCTTCGGGATCAGCGTGATCTGGCCAGAATCGTTGAGGTCGAGCAGCACTTCGCCATCGACGCTGGAGAGCCGTCCCGCCCGGTCGAGAAAGGCACCGGGCGAGACGCGGACCATCTTGCCGGCCAGCTCGACATTGAGCCCGCACGCGACGCCCCAGTCGAACAGGGTGCGATAGCCCTGCTGCGGCGAGAAATCGGTGTGGCACAGCCGGTCGAGCGCATCCTGCACGGTCTCGGCGCCGTCCCACAAGGCGGGGCAGTTGTTCTCGAACGGGATGTCGTCCGCATCGATCCCGCACAGCGCTTCGAGCGCGTTCTGGACGTTCGCGGCGCTGCCGAACAGCTTCGGGCAGGTGCCGGGCTCGATCCCGACATGGCTGGCCGGAATGTTCGTCAGCGCCGGCGCCGAGAGCCGGCGGCGCTCCGCATCGGTGGGCGCAATGATCTCTCCGCCCGAACCGATCCCGATCAGCGTGAGATAATGGTGCCGGATGCCGATCGGTGCGCCGCCATTGACCACCGCGACGCGGCCAGCCTCGGGCCCCCGCTCGCGCACAACGATACCCCAGGCGTCGCCGGTCAGCACGTCGCGATCGGTCAGCGTCAGTGTGAACGACACCATGTCGAGCCCGACGGTGATCGCCAGGCCCGTCGCGCTGAGGCTCACCGTGGAGGTGTCCCCGATCGGAGTCACGACGCGAGTCGCGACCTCGATCCTGGCATGACCGTCCCAGCGCCGCACGCGCTGCCAGCTGCCGCTGCCGTCGCCGGGAGGTGCCGGCGATCCCGGCAGCCTGGCAATGAAGGCCGATCGCCGGCGCGCCGCCGGATCGGCAAAGGCGCCCATATGCAGCTCGGACACGCGGCTGTGATGCTCGAACACGGCGCCGTTGATGAAGTCCTGGTCGGACGTGTCCGAGCGCGCGCGCGACGAGGCGTTCTCGCGGCTCCACGCGATCTCGATCGCGGTCGGGGCATGCGCCGGGCCCGCGACATGGACCACTTCGACGCGGACGAAGAGATTGTCGAGCGCCAGCTCGCCCTCGACTTCGGTCGCGCACGGGTCGCACGGATCGGGGCCGTCGTCGCCCGACACCGCGGTCGCCGTGATCGTGCCGGTGCCGATGCACGGCAGCTCGTGCCGCGCCTGACCGAGATGTTCCTCGAATGCATGCGGCGCCCAGCGGATCTGCGCGACGGTCACCTGGCGCGCGCTGGTCTCCTGCGATCCCAGCGCGATGTCGGTCAGCGACGGATCCTCGTCGCAATCGACCGTCCGCCGCCAGACATCGGCATAATAGAAGCCCGCCTGGCCCGTCGGCACCGCCGGCGCCTGCGGAAAGTCGCGCTGCACCGAGTAGAGCCCGAACAGCCCCGACGGGGTTCCCGCCGCCTCGACGCGCCCCGCCAGCCCGTCGGCGACCACCCATCCCGCGCGCAGGCCGCTGGTGGCGAGATCGACAATCCCGCCCGCCGCGGGGGCGCCCGATCCGAACGCGTGGAGCAGCGCGGTGTCCGCCATCCCGGCCGCGATCAGCCCGGCCTCGGTCAGGTCCGAATCG
The DNA here is from genome assembly GCA_040388355.1 of Pseudomonadota bacterium. Taxonomy (GTDB): domain Bacteria; phylum Pseudomonadota; class Alphaproteobacteria; order Sphingomonadales; family Sphingomonadaceae; genus Sphingomonas. Next base: position 142,536 of record JAZKCD010000013.1, read on the forward strand.
GTGACCACGCGTCCCTGCTGGAAGACGACGCCGCTGCGGCCGTCCCCAGGCGTGTGGCTCAGGCGTGAGATGTCGCCCTTCATGTTCCCCCTCCAGTCAAAACAGGCGGCTCCACGCCGAGCCTCGGATCGTGCGCGAGCGCGAGCGTGAGCCCGAACGGCAGCGCATCGCGCAGACGCCGGTCGAGCGCGCGCAGGCTCGCGGCGTGAAACAGGTGATGAAAGGCGCCGATCTCGCCTTCGTCCTCGGCGCCGCTGCGCAGCGCGGCGGGCGCGTCGTGCGCCAGCACCCCGCAGCCGGGCTCGCCCCATTCGGGGGTCGCGACAATGCAGCCGCCGGCGCGGTCGAGCACCAGTTCGGCGAAGGCGGGCTTCACCACGGTGTTGGTGCCGCGGCAGCTCTCGAACCCGCTCGTCGCGAACAGCTCGGGCGGCACGCGGCTGTAGCGGATGCAGGTCTCGGGCCCGCAGGTGATTCCATTCAGCCCGCCGGCGAACAGCGTCTCGGAGGCGTGCAGCCGCGCGACACTCACATCGCCGAGCACCGTCACATATTCGAGCTCGGCAAAGCTGGCGGGCGCGAGGATGCTGCCGATCAGCGAATCGCGCGCGGCCAGCGCCGGCCGGGTCGCCGAACCGCCAATGGCGACGTCCTGCACCGCGGCCCGCGTCAGGATGACTCGCGCGCCTTCGGCGACGGCGATCAGGCCCTCGATGTTCAGATCCTCGATCTCGAGCTCGACGCCGTCGGTCAGCAACAGCCCGGTGACGAGCGTCAGCCGGTCGAGGCCTTCGACCACGGTCCCCGCAGGCAATATCCTCCGCAGCGTCGCCGGCGACAGCAGCCGCCGCCCCTGGGCGTCGGGCGCGAGCAGGTCGAGCCCGCTCGGCGGCGTCACCCGCAGCATGCCGCGTCCGAAGAATCCCTCGGGCGGGAGCAGGTGGACGACGACGCGCGCCGGATGCGGCCCCGGCATCGCGCCGTGGCGGCGGTTGCGCATGTCGGGGGTCCGCGCGCTCGGATCGTCATAGGCGCCGGGGAAGCACGGCACCCCGCCGGGATTGACGATGCGGTAGGGCCGGCTGACTCGCCCGGGCCGGCCGCGCGCGTCGCGATGCGGCAGCGTCAGCACCGCGAGCGGATCGTCGAGCCCGGTGCCGCGCACTGCCCGCGCCGCGCGGCGCAGGTTCGGCATCCCCGGCGCGCCGCCCTCGCGCGCGGTGACCAGGGTGCGCTGCCAGCCCTCGACGGTGACGGTCTCGACCTTGGCGATGGTGTCGGCGATGTCGTCCGCCACCGCCAGCGTGCCCTTGCCCTTGTGCCAGGCGACGGTGCGCGCCAGTTCCTCGCGCCGCGCGGCGATGTCGGGCGCGCTCAGCTCGGCGCCGACCAGGTCGGCGAGATAGGGCAGCCCCCATTGCTGGATCGCCCGCCCGCCGGGCTCGGGCATCGCGAAGCCGTCGGCGTGGAACTGCTCGACTGCGTCGCGCAGCCCGTCGAGCAGGTCGCCGAAGCCGTCGAGCAGCGCCTCGAGGTCGCCCGGCTTGCTGCCATCCTCGTTGCGGTCGCGGAAGCGGACCTCGTCGGGAAGCTGCCGGAACAGCAGTGCGCCTGCCTTGGCCCGCTCAGTCATGCGCCGCCTCCCAGGTCACCGTCACGAAGGAGTCGACGGGCACTGCCACGACTTCGTCCGCCGCCGCGCGGATCGCCCGCACCGATCCGTCGGGGTAGTAATCCTGCCGCTCGGTGACCCAGGCGCCGATCTCGAGCGTCGAGGTGCGCACCCCGGGCACGCGCTCGACCACGCCGATCGCTTCGCCGATATGGATGTCCTGGCCGATCCGCCGCACCGGATCGCCGAAATTCGCCATCAGCGCCGCCCGAACCGCCGCCGCAACCGCACGCGGGTCGTTTCGTGCGACATCCACGCGCACATTCGCGTTGATCGCCGCGAAATTATACACCGCCGGCCGTACCATGAACCGTACCCCCGGCTGCCCCCTTGCCCGGATGAACGCCGCGAGGTCCTCGCCGAGCGTGCCCGCTAGCTTGGGCGGCGTGTCGTACAGGATCGCGGACACCCCGCCCGCGGGCCAGACCACCACGTCGACTCCGCCGCGGCCGTCGATCAGCCCTTCCAGCGCCCGCGCGTCCCACACGCTCGCGTGGCGGCGCACCAGCCGGGCATAGTCCGCCGCGGTCACTGCGCGCCCGTTGGCCGCGAGCCGCGCGGCTGCATTGGCGCGCATCGCCGCGACCGGCTCGCGCGTCGATCCGCCCGCGCTGGCGAAGGGCTGGACGACCGCCTCGACTCGCGCGTGGCGCCGCATCGGCTTGATGATGCTGCCCGGCGCGACATTGTTCGCCCCCGGCCCCTGCCCGCGGCGGTGGTGCGTGATGACGACATTGTCGACGCCGGTCGGCAGCCGCCGGCGCGGCAGGATCGTCAGCGTGTCGTCGTCCTCCAGCGTATAGGACCAGACATCGGCGCCCTCGACGCTCGGCTCGACTCGGTCGGCATAGTCCCAGGCCTTGCCGTCGACAGTGAAGCGCAGCGCCGGCGCGACTCCCGCCTCCGCCCCCGGATGCGCCGCGAAGGACAAGTCGCGCACTGCGGCGCGGAACGCCTGCCGCTCGCGCTCGGCGTCGCCCGATCCGAGCACCAGCGCCCCCTTCTGCTCGCCATGCCCGGCAGTCACCGTATTGGCATGGAGCATCGTCCAGCCTGCCCTCAGATGCGCGAACGCGCTGTCCGCCTCGGCGAAACCGATGTCGAGCGCGGCCATCCCGCCGCTTTCGGCCTGCGGGCTGACCGCCGTGACCGTCGCCACCCGCGCCGAGGCGAGGTCGCGCTCGTCGCGCAGGATCAGCCGCCGGCCCGGATGGATCAGCGCGCCCGCGGCGACCGGGAGCGGCGCGGTCGTGAACTGGCCGGTCACCGCCGCCGCGTCGAGCCGCTCATGGTCGACCGGCTGCGCGACGAGAGTCATCGGCCCATGGAACTCGGTCTCGTCGGGCTGGCCCTCGGCGCCGCGATCGAAGGTCACTTCGTAGCTGTCCGAGCTGACCGTCACGGAACGCACCCGCAGCGCGGTCCGCGTCGTCCCGGCCACCGCCATGACATAAGCGCCCGCGACCATCCGCGGATCGGGCTTGCCGTCGAAGACGACGCCTTCGCCGCGGCGCTCGAGGATGACCCCGAACTGCCCGGCAGCACCGGTTTCTACCCAGACCTGCGATACCCCGCCGATATCGAAGCGCCGCCCGGTGATGGTGCTCCCCGACTTGTGGAGGCCCGTGCGCGTGGTCCGGTCGGTGGCGCTCAGCACCGGGCTGGTATCGGGACATTCGAACGAGATCGCCTCGCTGCCGTTCCACGCCCACACCGTCGCGGTGTCGGGCCCGGTCTCGACCCAGCCGTCGGTGAAGTTCGTGTTGATCGGCGACAGCCCGGTCACCATGAACGGATGCGCCGCGGCGCCGAGATCGCCTTCGAGCACGTAGAGGTCCGGCCGCGGCCGGTGCTCGATCCGCGCGACGAACGAGCCCACCTCGTCGATGAAGTTCGCCTTCACCAGCATCGGCGCGGAGAGCCCGGGGGCGAGGGTCTGCATCACATAATAGGCGTTGCCCGAAACCGGCCTGCCACGCTTGATCCCCGCCGGCTTGTAGTGCAGCCGCGCGGCGTGGCGGGGCGTGTCGGGCCAGCCGGGCTCGGGGTCGATCCGCAGCCCCTCGGCATCGCGCACCGGCGTGCCGAGCAGGTGCGCCGAGATGCCGGTCCCGCGCTCGAGGATGCCCACCCAGCCCGGATCGGTCCCCACGGGCACGTCCCAGCGCAGCGTTCCCGTGCGCAGCGACCGCACGTCCGCATCCCAGCCTGCCGCACGGACGGCATTGAGCGCCGGATGCGACGCCACCGGGTCGAGCGTCTCGAACACCGCCGGCGCGCCGCCCTCGGGCGCGCCCTGCATCGCCAGGCCCGCCGGCACGTCGACCGCCGCCGCGTCGCCGCCGACGATCAGCCCGACCAGCATCGAGGCCGAGGCCGGCGGCTGCGGCTGGTAGCCGACCGTAGCGGTGAGCCGCCGCAGCGTGCTCCACTGCGTCGCGGTGCGCAGCCACGCCTCGTTGGCATAGGCGTCGACATGCCCCGCCAGCACATGGCTCGCGCGGGCAAAGGCGCGGATCAGCTCCTCGCCGATCTCGCGCGGCTCGTGCCCGGCATATTGCGCCAGCAGCCGCTCGACCCGCGCCACTGCATCCTCGTTCTCGAGCGTCGCCCCGGCAAGGTCGGGCTCGAGCTCGGTCCAGCCGAGATGCTCGACCATCGCCGCGCGCAGCCGGTCGACGAACGTTGCGGCATTGTCGCCGAGATAGGCGACCCGGCTCAGCCCGGCGCGGTTCCAGCGGGTAAGATCCGGCGTGGTCATCCCGTCTCCCCGCCGCTGACGGTGACTCGGAAATAGCCCGAATCGAGATCGTTGCGCCGGTTGAGGCACGATGCGATCTCGTCGGGCGCGATCGCGATCACGCCGCTTCCCGCGCAATCGGGGAAGCGGCTGCCGACGCGCTTGAAGCGGTTGAGGCACGCCACTTCGACGCCTTCGACCGTCATCGCCGCCTCGATCAGGTCGGAGGCGTAGAGATCCTCGCCGAACCCGAAATGCCCGGGCTCGAACATCCCGCCCTTGGCCGCGAAGGCGCGCTCGAGCTCGCGCTTGAGCTCCGAACGGAAATAGCCCGGCCGCGCGCGCACCGAGAGGTCGAAGGTGATCGGCGCCAGCCGTGCCGCGCGCAGCACGACTTCGGTGCCGATCATCCGGAACCGCCCGATGACCCTGAGCAGCAGCCCGCGCACCGTCATCCCGCGCTCGACCGGCGGCGGCGGCAGGGCGTAGCGGCGGTGGAACGCCAGCACCGCGTCCCACACCCGCGCCTCGAGCCGGTTCGGATGCGCCGCGCCCGCCGCGCCGGTGTGGATCGACGTCTCGAGGTCGAGATCGCCCGCGGGCAGCACCGACAGCAGCACCGCGGGCCACGGCCGCCGCGGCAGCGCGACGGCGCGCGCGCGGCGGAGCAGCGGGTGGCGCTCGATGATCTCGCCATGGTCGGCGAGCGTGACCATCCGGCGCTGTTCGCGCAGCGCCAGCGGCCCTTCGCGGCGCGCGCGCTCCATCAATTGCGGGCGATCGTGCCACAGCGCGTCGAGCGCGGCCGCGCGCGCCTCGGCCCGCGCAACCTCGTCGGCAGGCTCGACCTCGAGCGTGATCCCGGCCAGCTCGACTGCGTCATAGCCGATCAGCGCGAGATGCCGCCGCACCGAGGACGGGTTGCGCGCGGTCTCGAGCATTCGCTCGGCATAGGCCGAATCCAATGCGTGCGAGAGCCGGTCGAGCCCCGCCGCGAGCGCCTCGACGATCACCACCTCGACATCCGCCGCGGTCCAGCGCCGCCGCTCGGGAAAGCGGTGCGCCAGCTCCTGGAGCATGAACAGCCGGAAGCCGTCGAAATCGCGCGTCAGCCAGTCGAAATCGTCGGGGATCGCCGGCGGCGCCACCGGCAGCACTGCCTCGCGCACCCCGCAATCGGGGCAGCCGGCGTCGAAGCGCAGCACGGTTTCGGGCGCCGCCGCCATCAGATCCGAACCTGGTGAGTCTCGACGCGCTGGAGCGCGGCGACGACATAGCTGACTTCGACGAGCAACGTCGCGCCGTCATCGGCGGGCGCCCCCACCGCGACCTTGAGCGTGCGCGGATCGATCTCGCCTTCGAGCGCGTCGGCCAGCGCACCCTGGAGCCGCGACCGCGCGACTTCCCAGATCGCCGTGGCGTTGGGCTCGAACAGGAAGGCGCGCGCGCCGAAGCCCCATTCGGGCCGGAACACCCGCTCCCCCGGCGAGGTCAGCAGGATGGTCTCGACCACGTCGCGGATATGTTCGAGCCGCCCGCCGGTCTGCACCCGCCCGCCCTCGATCCGGAACGGGAAGCGCGCATAGCTTGTCTGCGGCAGCCGCACGTCGCGAGGAATGCCGCCGCTCATGCCGCGCTCGTCGCCGTGGTGAGCACCGCCGGGGTCAGCGGCGGCACCGGCGGCCCGGTCGGTGCGCTCATCGCCGTCGCGACATGGGTATGGGCGTTGAACGCGGCGAGGAAGCTGGTTCCCTTGATCAACGCCTCGGCCGCGCCCTGGCCGATCGTCACCATCGACGCCTCGACCTTGACCGTGGTGCCCTTGACCGTGACGCCGCTGCTCGCGAGCGACACCGAATTGCTCGCCGCATCCTTGACCTCGACGCCGGTGGCCGAGAGCGTCACCGAATTGCCCGCGGCATCCTTGAGCGTCACGCTCTGCGCGCTGGCATCGAGCGTCACCTGGTTGCCGACGGCATCCGCGATCGCCACCCCGCCTTCATGCCCCATGGTGATCGTCGCGTTGGGCTGGCCCTGCCCCGGCTGGCCGCCCTTGCCCGAAGTGATCGTCAGCTTTGGCTGGCCGTCGGTATCGTCCATCGCGATCATGTGCCCGGCGGCGCTGCGCCACAGCTTGATGTCGGGCGGCGTCCCGGCGTCGGCAGGCAGGCTGCCCCGCGTCCACGCCCCGACCCAGATCGGCGCGCTGATGTCGCCTTCGACGAACTCGACGAACACCCCCGCACCCACCGCGGGAATCGCGATCAGCCCGACTCCGTCCGATCCACCATAGGGAAAGCAGGGCTCGGCATCGACTTCGGTGTCGCCGAGGATGCTCGGCACCTGCACCCGGATCACGCCCTTCTTCTGGGTATCCTGCACCGCGGTGACGATGCCGCGATACTTGCCATAGGCCTTGGTCGCCGCCTGGCGGACGGCGCGTTCGGCGAGTTCGAAGGCGTCGGTCATCCGAACACTCCCAGCAGCGACGAGAAGGCGCCGAGCGCCCCGCCCGCGCCGCCATCGTCGCCGGTCGCGTTGCGGATCAGCTCGAAGCGCTGGCGATAGCCTTCGCCCGAGAAGGCGTGCGTGACCTTGTCGACATACCAGCGCCCGCCATAGCGCGGCCCCACCCCGTCGAGCCGCACCGTCCGCCCGACCTCGAGGACATGGCCATAGACCGCGCCGTCGAGCTCGCCGGTCGCCTTGAGCTTGAAGGCGTTGGCGTCGGCCGCGCCTTGGGCCCGGGTCCGCGCGGTCTCGGCGCTCTCGTCGCCTTCGCGCTGGAGCCGCCAGGTGTAATCGCCGCCGCGGTCGGGCCGCTCGCTGCTCGCTGGCGACGTGCCGAGCGCGGGCAGGTCGGGCTGGACCGTCGCGGTGTCCGCGCGCGTGCCCGAGGCCGGCGCGGTCTCGTAGGTCACTGCGTCGGGCCGCATCGCATCGTCGCTGATCTCGAGGCTGATGCAGCTGGTGTCGGGGCCCGCCAGCACCAGGATCGGCGCCTGCGGCTCGCCGGTCAGCCGCATCGGCCCGAAATAGAGCCGCCCCTCGCGCGTCGTGTAGAGTTCGTAGCCATTGGCCCGCGCGCGGTCCTGGATGAAGCGGATCGCAGTCGCATTCTGCTGGAGCACGCGCCCCGACTGGCCCTCGCCGATCGGCTCGTCGGCGAGGATCCCCGCCCCGCCGATCAGCTCGCGGACGATCATCCCGTCGGTCTGCGGCGCCGGGTCGCCCCAAGCCCGCTGGACGTGGGTGCGGTCGAGCAGCAGGCTGACATCCTGCAGCTTGATCTCGATCGACGTGTCCGCCCCGCCCGAGGCGAATTTGGGCTCGATCGCCTTGACCACGCCCGAGAACACGCTCTCGCGCCGCAGGCCGAACAGCGCCGCCACCTGCACCGCGGTCCAGCGCCGGAAAACGCCCGAATCCGCCACTGCCCAGCGGCCCTCGTCGAGCCGCCGGTCCTCGAGCACGATCGTCCCCGTCGCCGCCTCGCTGCGGCTCGCGACGATCTCGACCGACTTGACCATGTTGCTCAGGCCGCCGATCGGCAGCGGCACCGGACCCGCGAGGATCTGGCACGATGCCGGCTCGCGGATCGCGGGCGAGATCAGCCGGTCGAGCAGGCCGCTCATGACCGCGGCTCCTCGCGCCGCGGCACGATCAGGATCGCGCCCACCCGCTCCTCGGCGCGGTCGACGCCGAACGGCTCGGCGCCCTTCTCGTGGAGCAGGTCCTCGGGAAACAGCGCCTCGGGATTGGCCTCGGCCAGCCGGTGCCAGCGCCGCGGCTCGCCGAAATAGTCGTGCGCCAGGCTGTCGAGCCGGTCGAGCCGCGCGACCATATGCTCGACCACTCCCTCGGGCACCGGCACCGGCCGCGGCAGCAGCCCCGCGAACGGCCGCGTGCCGTCGTCGCTCGGCTCGAATGCCGCGACGCCTTCGTAGCGCGAGCCCCTGAACACCGCCATCAGCCCGCTCCCGTCGCAAGGTTGAGCGCGACCATCTCGAGCTGCCGCACCGATTCGGCGATCGTGAACGGATTGGTGCTCTCGATGACCTGCATCGTCAGCTGCACCTCGGCGCGCACCGGCGTGAGGTCGGGCAAGTGCATCACTTCCTTGTGCGTCACGCTGGTCAGGAACACCGGCAGCGTCGACGCGCCGAAGGTGAACAGCAGCACCGAGGCGCTGGTCTGCCGGTCGAACGCCGCGCCCCCCGCCGCCGCGCCGATCGCCGCGAGCATCTGCAGGCCCGCGGGGCCCTGCGCCTTGGGCTCGACCATCGCGCGCAGCGTGTCGAGCTGCGGCCGGATGCCGAACTGCCGCGCCAGCGCGTCGCCCTCGCCGATCCGGTCGGTCGCGTCGAACAGCACGCTGATCGAGATCGTCTCGGCCTGGAGCTCGACCCCCTGCCCTGCGCGCGGCGCCTCTAGCGGAGTCATGAAATCATAGCCGCCGCGGGTGCCCTGGGTCCCGCCGGTCTTGACCTGGATCGTCCGCGACCGGCTGATGTCCTGCGGCCCGAAGCTGAACGCCACCGCCAGCGGTGGCACCCGCAGCCCATATTCGACCAAGCTGCCCACGCGGCGCGTCACGACCCGATCCTCCGCGATACCGACGCCGCGAGCAGCGCCGGCGATCCGAAATCGGGCACCGTCACCGGTCCTGCCGGCGCTTGCCCGGCCAGCCCGACCGCCTCGGCGACCGCGCGCCCGATCGCCTGCGCTTCGCCCGCGCGGTGGTGCGGCAGCCTTACGGTCACGCGACGGATGGTGCGGATCGGCTCGCTCATGCCGCCACCTCGCGCAGCGAGACATGCTCGGCGAGGAAGCCCAGCTCGGCGGGGCGCACCGCGCGCGCTTCCTTGCCCAGCTCGGCCCAGACCGCGCGGGCGATCTCGCGGTATCCGATCGATCCTTCGCCGCGCGCCGCCAGCACCGCGGCATGGATGCAGACATTGTGGATCTGCCCCCCGGTCAGCGCCACCGCGCCGGCCAGCGCATGGCAGTCGATCGCCTCGATCCCCGGCGCGCGCGGCGGCAGCAGCCGGCTCCACAGCCGCGCCCGCTGGCCAATGTCGGGCGCGGCGAAATCGACCACCAGCTGGAACCGCCGCAGGAACGCCTGGTCGATATTCGCGCGCAGATTGGTGGTGAGGATCACCGGCCCCTGGTGCGCCTCGAAGCGCCCGAGCATGTGGCTCACTTCGAGATTGGCGTAGCGGTCGCGCGCGTCCGAGACCTCGCCGCGCTTGCCGAGCAGCCCGTCGGCCTCGTCGATCTGGAGCACCGCCCGCCGCCCGTCGAGCGCATCGAGCAGCCGGTTGAGGTTCTTCTCGGTCTCGCCGACATATTTGGACATCACGGCGCCGAGATCGAGCGCATAGAGCGCCCAGGGCTCGCCCGTCGCGACTTCGAGCGCCGCAGTCACCGCCGCCGCCGCGAAGCTCTTGCCGGTCCCCGACGGTCCCGAGAACAGCGCGAGCGGCCCGCCCTGCGGCCGCGCGCCCCAGTCGACGAACACCGTCTCGCGCGCGACCACCCAGCCCGCCAGATCCTCGAGCGACGCCTCGGTCACCGGCGACAGCACCAGGTCCGCCCATTCGGGCCGCCGCGTCACCAGCGTCGCTCCTGCCGGAGTCGCCAGCCCGCCGCTGCGCCCCAGCGCCGCGAGGCACGCCGCCGCAGTGACATGCGCCACTTCCACCGGCCCGTCGGCCTCGACTCGCACCAGTCCGCCCGCCACCAAGGGCGCATGCGGGCTCAGCCGGTCGTGGAGCAGCCCGGCCTCAGCCGGCTCGTCGAGCGCGAGCACGTCCTGGAGCAGCGCCAGCCCGGCGCCGCCACCGCTCCGCCCCTCGATCGCCGCGATCCGCGCCGCGAGCGAAGGGCTCGCCGCCGCTGCGAGCAACAGCGCGAGGATGTCGAGATCGACCGCGATGAACCGGTCGGCCAGCACCCGCGGCAGCGCGCCCGCCACTTCGCGCCACGCGCCTGTAATGCGGCCTTCGGCAACCGCCGCCGCCGCCGCCTCGAACCGCGTCTCGAAATCCGCCGCGGGAACCCGCCCCGCGCGCATGTCCTCCACTGCCTGCACCAGCAGCCCGGCGCGGACATATTCGGGGTTGAGCGCGGTCATATCAGCGTCACCGTCAACGGGTGGCCGCGGAGCGTCGGCACGCCCGCCGGCGACACCGCGATCGCGATCCGCGTGGCGCCTGCCGGTGCCGCAGGGAAGGTCAGCGACACCCGCGCATCGGGATCCTCGATCCGCGGCGCCACGATCGCCACCGTTGGTGTATTGGAGCGCAGCTCGCTGCCGTCGGTGGCGAGGAAGCGCAGCACGAAGTCCGCGCTCTCTCCCGGAGGCCCGGCCAGCGCGATCTTCACTTCGGTCAGTCCCGACGGCAGGTGCGTGCCCGTCGACAGCCGGTCGCCGTCGACCAGCAGCGCCAGCGGCAGCCAGGCCGGCGGCACCCGCCGGTCGATCGGCCAGACCCGCGCCAGTCCCTCGGTATCCATCCCGAACGCCGGGTCGTCGGCATCGGCGCGCACGTCGTAGCTCGCGATCCTGACCTGCGGCCCGTCGGTCCGCGGCACCAGCGGCTCGACCGGCACCAGACCCATTTCGTACGCCGCCGAAAGCCGGTACGGCGTCTCGGTCCCCTGCGTCCCCCAGATGTGGTTGAGCTCCTCCATCGGCGGCTGCTGGAGCACGGTCGAAATCCTGTACGGCGTCATCCCGTCCACCGCCGGATGCGGCAGCGGCCCGAGCAAGGGCTGACTGTGGAAGAAGCGCACCGCCTCACCGAGCAGCATGAGCTCGTTGAGCCCGCCCCCGGTCGCACCGGGCTTGTCGAACGCCGTGACGAGGCAGAACAGCGTGAGGAACAGCGGCTTGCCCGGGGTCGTCGAGGCGTGCACCCCCGATCCCGCCAGCCGGTAGAAGAACAGATTGACCTGCTTCTTGGCGCTCGATCCCTTGACGACTTCGCCCGCCGCCGCGGGGGTCCCGACCAGCACCGAGGCATCGACTCCGCGCCGGGTGAAGTGATCCGCCAACGCCCCGGCGATTGCCTCGGCAGCAACGCTGATCGGCGAAGGCGGCAAGGGGATCGGCGCCGGCGCAGGGGTGGGCGCCGGCGCCGGGGCCGGAGCCGGCGTGGGGATGGGAGGGAGACCCATCGCGGCTCACAGCCCGGTCAGGTAGCGCGCACCGGCGCGCGCGCGATCGGCGGCCTGCTGCGCCCGCGCCGGCGGCGGGGGCGGCGCCTCGACCAGCACGTCGACGCGCTCGACGACGACGCGCGGCCGCGTCTCGTAGCGCTCGCGAAAGCTTGGCTGCGGCGCGGCGGGCTCGAACCCGAACACCGGCGGCAGCGCCTCGACCGCGCCAGCCGCGGCAAAGGCGGGCGGCTCCCCAGCGATCGCCGCGGGCACGACAAGAACCGCCGCGGACATCGGTGCGGACGGCGGTTCCGCGGCGGCAGGCGCGTCGCCGCCTGCATTGATTTCCGGCGCGACGGCCGCCGCGAAGGACTCCGGGGCCGCATGCTGCGCAGGCGCGGGATCGGCCACCGTCTCGATCCGGTCGAAGGGCGCGGCGACTTCGCCGCCGATCCGCGGCTCGACCCGCGCCGACCCAGCGGCCTCAGCTTTCGGCGCCGCGCCCGCAGCCGCGCTTGCCGGGGCCATGGGCGAAGCCGCCGGCGCGGGAGCCGCAACATCCGATCCCGGCACCGCAAGCCGGTGCGCGGCTGGCGCAGCTTCGACCGGCGGGGCTCCGACCTTGGGCGAGGACGCCGCCTCGCCCTGAACCGGTGCAGCCGGCGCGGCCGCCGATGGTGCATCGGGTACCGTCATCTCGCCCAGCCCGGCCGCCGCCTCGCGCCGCACGCTCGCGCTCTCGGCCGGTTCGATGTCGACGATCTCCTCCGCCGCCACGCCGTCGCGGGTGAAGCGCCACGCAGTCAGCAGCCCCCCGTCGCGCGGAGTCGCGCCACCGCCCGCGGCGCGTTCGGCAAGGCGCCGCGCCAGGCTCATGCGCGCTTGGCCGCGATCAGGCGCAGATAGGCCTGCCGCCGCGCCATCGGCAGCGCGAGGATCGCCGCCTCGCTCCAGCCATAGCCGGCGGCGATCTGATGGACCTCGCCATAGACTTTCTGCGGCGACGGAAAGGCATAGCCCAGCGGATCGAGCGGCGCGGTGTTGGCCGTGCCGCATTCGGGGCATTCGAAGCTCAGCGCGGTCGCCGGCTCGGGCATCGCCGCATCCATCGCCGCATCGATCGCCGCGAGATCGGCCTCGCCGAACCGCGCTGCCTCGGTTTCGGCATCGGCCGCAGTTCCGCACCGCGCAGCCAGCACCCGCCGCGGATCACCGGGGGTGACGGCAAGCGCCTCCTCGTCGAGCCCGTTTGGCAAGTCGAACCGCCTTGTCCCCAGCGCCGTCTCCACTTCGACTCGCGGAAACCCCGCCTCGGGCTCGCCGCGCGGCAGGTCGGCCAGCGCCACCGGCAGGTCGGATACCGCGCCGCACTGCGCGCACGGCACCGAAAGCCAGTCGGGTTCGGGCCGGAACCGCGCCGCGGCCTGCTGCACCAGCCATTCGCGCGTTCCCGCGGCCAGCGAACGCGCCAGGTCGATGCTCGCCGACTCGGCGCCGATCGTCTCGAACAGCGATCCGATCAGCTGCGTCACCCGCGCCGGCCGCGGCCGCTCGCCATGCACCGCCTCGGCCACCGCCAGCTCGACGGCGCCGGTGGGCGCGCCGACGCTGAAGGCCGGCCAGGCGACCCCGCGGGTCGGCATGCGGGGGGTCATACCTCGACCGGCTCGGCCAGCTCCGTATCGCGGACGAACCCTTCATATTGGAGCGTGATCGACTGGATGCCGACGGTGTTCATGCTGTTGGCGTCGAGCTCGGGCAGCGCCTGGAACTCGCTCACCCAGGCCCGCCGCAGCTTGTAGGCAAGCGCCGGCAAGCCCTGGAGGTTCATCACCATCACCACCACTTCGCGGCGGTATTTCTTGAGGCTGACTCCGCCGTCGCCGTCGCGGATATTGTGGACCGAATTGGCCCATTCCTCGAAGATCGGGTCGTGGCTCAGCCCCTGCTCGAGCGTCACCCCTTCGAACGACGAGCCGCCCGGCATCACCCGCTGCGCCGAGAGATCGCCCGCGACGCGGTATTTAACCACTTCGGTGGTGCGTTTGAGCGCGCCCATCTTCGAGAGGCCGGCGACGGTCTTGCCGTCGATGATGACGCGGAACTTGAACGTGCGATACGGGTCGAACCGGTGCGCGTTCGCCGGAAACATTGGTGCAGGCATAGCCCCTCCGCTTGGTCGGATGCTGTGGTGGAAATCAGCCGGTCTGGCCGACGATCTGCTGAACCTGGACGACGACGAACTCGGCGGGCTTGAGCGGCGCGAAGCCGACCACCACCCGCACGATTCCCCCGTCGATATCGCCCTGCGTCATCGTCGCGCCGAGCCCGCAGCGGACATAATAGGCGTCGGAGGACTTGGCCCCCTGGAACGCGCCCGCGCGCCACAGCCCGTCCATGAAGCCGCCGACGCTCGCGCGCAGCGATGCCCACAGGAAATCATTGTTGGGCTCGAACACCACTGCCTGCAGCGCGCGGTACAGGCTCTCGCCGATCAAATTCTGCGTGCGCCTGACGGAGATGTAGCGGAACTCGGGCTTGGCGCGCGTCGCCAGCGTCCGCGCGCCCCACACCACCGGCGGCCCGGTGATCGAGCGGATGCAATTGACTCCCAGCTCGTTGAGATTGTCCTGGATGTCGTTGCCGATCAGCCGCGTCACCCCGCGCGTGCCGCGGATGCTCGCCTCGAGCCCGGCGGGCGCCTTCCAGATCCCGCGCGTCGCATCGATCCGCGCCCATAGCCCCGCGAGCACCGCCGATGGCGGCACCTTGAAGGTCACCGGACGATTGGCGGCGATGTCGGGATCGTAGTGCGGGTTCGTGACTTCGAGCCACGGATGGTAGAGCGCCGCGTACGGGCTCTCCTCGACCGCGAGAGTCGAGACCTGGTTGGGGGTCTCGATCACCTGGTCGGGCGGATCGATGATCACCATCGCGTTCTGCATGAACTCGGCATGCGCGATCGCGGTCTGGACGATGTCCTTGGTCGCAGTGGTCCAGGTCTTGCCCGGCAGCACGATGATCGCGGCGTCGCGATAGTCGCGCAGCTTGTGGAACGCCGCGGCATAATCGTCCTTGCCGGGGTCCCCGCCCGCGGTGCCGTTGAAGAAATAGGCCAGGCTTCCCGTCGCGACCGGATGGTCGAGCTCGGTCCGCTCGGGTGCCGGCATCAGCTTGAGCGGCGCCTGCGCGGTGCTCGTCGCGTCGCTGTCGGTGATGACCACCGCCGCGGTGTCGCCCGGGCCGACCGGCGGCGGCACCAGCACCAGCCGGTGATCCTCGTCGACATAGGCGCGGAAGCCGGCGAAGTCGGTGTGCATGCGCACGGCCTGCTGGATCAGCGGCGCGAGCGCCTCGATCGTCGTCACCGCGGCAACGTCGGGCGTGGTCGTCCGCGTGGTCGTGCCGCGCTTGGCCGAGACGTTGATCAGCGGGTCGGCGAAGTCGATCTCGATCGCGACGGTGTTCAGGCTCAGCTTGAGCTTGGTGCCCTTGACCACACCGAGCGTCGCCAGCGAACCCGAGCGGACCGCCGTGATCCGCCCGCCGCCGCTCGCGGTGCCGATCCGCTTGCGCTCGAGGTTGATCAGCGCGGATTCCTTGGCCACGACCGCGCCGACGAAGCGCGAATTGGCCTCGTCCATGAACACCGGGCGGAAGATCTCAAGCGGCTCGAGCGTCGCCACGCTGCCCTTCATCTTCACCGTCCCGACCTTCAGAACATAGCCGAGCTCGGTATGCGCCGCGTCGATCGCCTCGAGCGTCGCCGCCAGCCTGTTGCCCCAGGTGCCGGGATTCTCCGCGGTCATGTAGAGGCCGCGAGCAACGCCGCCGCTCGGATCGGTGATCGCGGCGGTCGCCGGCTGGGCCGGGGTGTCGCTCTTGCCGACGCGCACGACATAGGCCTTGGCCCCGCCGTTATCGAAGAACGACGTGACCGCATGGCCGAAATAATCGGGCTCCGCACCAAGGTCGCGGATCGCGCCGCCGCCGGCCTCGCCGAACGTCGCGGCATAGCCCGCCACGCCGGTGATGAAGACCGGTTCGCCCACCGGTCCGCGCGGCACGGGGCCGACGAACACGGCAGTGGAGGCGGAAGCCGCCTCGATCGCGAGCAGCCCGGACGGGATGTGCTCGATATAGACGCCGGGATGTTTGTACATCGACGCGTGCCCCTTTCTTGAGGCTTGGCCGTCCATCTCGAATGGACGAGTTGTCATATACGCAGACAACTGGCGTTGCCCTGCGCGACTCAACGCGTTTACTTGTCCTAAGCTTCACCACATCGGATTGCGTTGTAAAGCGGTGGCGAGGTTATTATTGTAGTCAACGTTTTATTGACTAAAATTCAGCGGATTCAGCAGCATATGCTGAACGTGCCACTATGGTTGTATTTTTCCGCCATGAATGCTGGATCGGGACTTTGGCGGAAAAATCCAATGGCGATCCCGCTGCCCCGCCTAGTTCGATGATTACGGAACTAAGGCACCGTCACGGTCATCTGCGCCGGCTGGGTGACGGTGATCATCCCCGCCCAGGCGCAGGTCAGCTTGCAATTGGTATCGAGCGCGGGGAGGTTGGCGATCGTCACGGTCGGCGTCCCCGGCTCCCATGGCGCGACGATCACCGGCATGCACGGCATCGGCGTGAACACCCCCAGCGCCGCCGCGGTCGCGGCGATCACCTCGGGGTTGCTCGGGCTCTGGCACATCGCGAAGGGCAGGATGTTCAGCATCGGCTTGTTGTCCATGATCGTCCCGCACGGGAAGTTGCACGCGGTGACGCGGTTCTCGGGCAGCACCATGAAGCTCGAAGGCGCCGCGCCGAAGCTGCACTGGAGTATGGTTCCCATCGTCACGTCGGGTGTCGACATCGCATCCTTCCCTTACTTGCTCACGTAATGGCCGTCTTTCTGAAGCTCGCGGCGGATGCCGTCGAGCAGGTCGTGGGCGTGGACCACCGCCGGCTTGCGCGCGACCGCCATCAGCCCGGCATGGCGCAGCACGTTGATGATCGCCCCGCCCGCCAGCTCGTATTTCTCGGCCAGTTCGGCGAGCCTGACGTCCTCGGCCAGCGCGAAGCCGTCGCTCTCGAACGAATCCTGCCACAGCCGCAGCCGCGCCGCGGCGTCGGGCATCGGGAAGCGGATCGACGACTGGAAGCGCCGCGCGAACGCCTCGTCGACATAATTGTGCTGGTTGGTCGCGAGGATAGCCAGCCCCGGGAAATCCTCGAGCCGCTGGAGCAGATACGCGATCTGCTGGTTGGCGTGGCGGTCGTTCGAGGATCTCGATTCGGTGCGCTTGCCGAACAGCGCGTCGGCCTCGTCGAAGAAGAGTATCCAGTTTCGATCGGCTGCCTGGTCGAACAGGGTGGCGAGGTTCTTCTCGGTCTCGCCGATCCATTTGGACACCACCCGCGAGATGTCGACTCGATAGACCGGCACGCCGTAGCGCTTGCCGAGCAGGCTGGCGGTCAGGGTCTTGCCCGTCCCCGGGGTGCCGTGGAACAGGCAGCGATAGCCGGGCTTGAGCCGCCGTCCGAGCCCCCAATCCTCCATCAGCGTCTTCGAATGCTCGACCCAGCGGCCGATCATGTCGACTTGCTTCATCGTCGCGGCGTCGAGCACCAGGTCGTCCCAGTCGAGCGGCGTGGTGACCGGCGTCGCCGGGAAGTCCGGTCCCGGCTCGGGCGGATGATCGTCGCCGCGCAGCACGAGGTGGAGCCCGGGCGACGACAGCCGCAGCGCCATCGCCAGCGCGGGCTCCTCGGGATTGCGCGCATCGAGCAGCAGGATGCCGCGACGCGACAGCACATGGTCGCGCGCGAACAGCCGCTCGAGCTGGATCCGCAGCAGCCGGTCGTCGCCCGCGAGCAGGAACATCGCGGTCTCGGCGGTCGGCAGGAAACCGGCATGCGACTGGCCGACCAGCCCGCCGAACTCGGTGAAGCGCCGCCCGGTCGCCTGGTTCTGGAGCAGGAACGGATCGAGCAGCGCCGGCGCGACATGCGGGGCCAGCGCGAGCGCCAGCACCAGCCGCTCATCGGCATCGAGCGCGAGCGCCTTGACCAGCTCGGCATAGGGTCCCGCCGCCTTGTCGAGCACCGGCGGCCCGGGCAGGGCCTCGGCATCGACCCCGCCGGCCTCGCCATAGGCCGCGAACCGCGCCGCCATCACGGCCTCGAGCCATTCGAGCTCGCAGTCGATCACCCGCGCATTGGCGGCCATCCGCCGGGCGGAAAGCGCCGCGCTCACCACGTCACCTGGATCGGATCGGCCATCCAGCGATGGTAGATCATCGAGAAGGTCCACGGAACCTGGTCGACCAGCACGTCGAGCCCCTTGCGCTGGACATGCAGGTCCCAGCGCCCGTCGCTGTGGAGCAGCCGCCCCTCGCGCCGGAGGAAAGTCTCGCGCAGCCCGTCGATCGACGTGTTGCGGATGATCGTCCAGTTGGCGATCACTGCATGGAGCAGTCCGTCGCAGGTCTCGATCTCGACCGGGGTCGGCGTGATCGACGGCTCGATCGGCTGCGCGACCGCGACTCCGCTGAGCAGTTTGTTGAGCACCAGTTCGGGCTCGGGCCGGTCGGTATGCCCGTCGGCCATATATTGGAGGAGGTGCACCGCGCGCGACTGCGCCTCGACGCCCTCGATGCGCGGCAGGCCCTCTTCGTTCTTTGTGATCAGCCCCAGCCGCTCGAACAACGCCGGCAGATAGGGGTTGAGCAGCACCAGCCCGGCATTGCCGATGAAGATCGCGTGGTCGGGATCAGGCGGCAACGGCTTCTCCTCGGCGGCGGCGCCCGCAGGCTTGACCGATTCGGGCGCCGGACGCGAGGCCGGCTTGCGGCTGTCGGCAGCGCGTAGCGGCCGCTTGAGCGCGACCGCAACCGCGACATGCCCGCCATCCTGCGCCAGCCGCTGCGCCTGCGCGCGCAGCTTGGCCGCCTGCGCCGCGTCGCCACGGGTGAGCCCCTGCACCAGCCGCTCGACTGCGCCGGGCAGGTCGACCGCGCCGGGTTCGGCGATCGCCTCGAGCAGCATCGCCCAGATCCGCGACCGATCGACTCGGCGCGCCCCGAACGGCGCGACCTGCCGCCACGCCGCCGCGATCGTCATCGCCGCGTCGAGATAGGCGCGCGCGCCCGCCGGGACGAGCAGATGCACCAGCCGCCCGAGTGCCTCGGGGGGCAGCACCGTCGCCCAGCGCATCTGCGCGGCGGCGTTCGTGCGCCGTGCCGCGAGATACTCGATCAGCGCTGAATCGCGGGCATCCGCCAGGCGGGCGAAGGCGCGGATCAGCGCCTGGGTCTCGGCCGCCCCGGCATGCGCGCCGTCGAGCCAGGCGAACAGCCGCGCCGAGTCGATCGCGCTGTCGTCGGGCCGCGGCAGCGCGCTCGGCGCGGGTGTCGGCACCGGCGCGGGCCGGGCCAGAGCCGCCATGTCGAGCTGCACGCCCTCGATCGCCGCCGCCGCGGCGCGCACCAGCATCTCGAGCCGGCGGCGCTCGTCGAGCCCGGCCAGCACCCCGGCCAGCGGCCCGCCCGCGCTCGTCGCCCAGGGCGCCAGCCGCTCGATCAGCCGCATCCGCGCCGCCTTGCCGAGCGGCTCGACGGCGCGCCACAGCCGCTCGAAGCCGGCCTCGGGATCGTCGGCAAGGAACAGCCAGGTCAGCTCGGCCAGCGTCAGTCCGGGCAGGTCGCCGAGCAGCGCCCTGGGCGCGCCACCATCGGACCACCACGCCGTCGTGCCGTGATCGAGCCAGTGCGCGATCAGCGCCAGCCGGTCGAGCCGGGTGCCGGTGCTGCCGGGAACCACCGCGAAGGGCGGCGTCTCGCCGCGAAGCAGCGCCGCGAATACCGGGCGCCACGCCGCCATGTCGCTGCCGGTGGCATCGGCCCATTGCAGTGCCCGCGCCGCGCTCCCCGGCGCGAGGCAGTCGAGCAGCTCCTCGGGCAGCAGCCAGGCGAGCAGCCGGTCGAGCAGCGCGGGGACGGTTCCCGGCGTGTCGCGCGCCAGCCGGCGGATCAGCGCGGCGAGCCATACCGAGTCGGCCCGCGCCAGCGCCGCAAGACCGCGCCCGGCCGAGGGCGGCTGGCCGGTACGCAGGAAATGCTCGATGGCGCGACGCTGGTCGGTCTCGTCCGCCCGTTGCTCCGCCGCCTCGCGCGACAGCGAGTCGAGCAGTGCGTAGGCCGCGTCGCTGCCCGACGCGACCTGGGCGAGGCTGCGCTGCACCTCGCCCGCGACCGCGCGCACGGTCTTTCCGCCATGGCGGGCAATTCCTTCGATCAAATGCCGTCCGAACGCCCGCCGGTCGAACCGCGCGCCGCGCCGCTCCTTCAGCCACGCGATCGCCAGCGCCCAGACCAGGTCGCCGAACCCCGCCGCATCGATCGGCAGCAGCGCCTCGGCAGCATGGAGCCGCACCAGCGCGCGCAGGTCTGCCTCGACCGCCTCGGCATTGGCGGCGTCGAGCCCCGCCAGCAGCCGGTGCCGCCCGGCTTCGTCGAGATCGGCAATGGCGCGAGTCAGCGCCGCCGGTTCGGTCGGCAAACCCTCGGCCTCCATCTCGACCGCCAGTTCCGCGGCCAACGCGGACCTGCCTCCACCCTGCCCCGCCAGCGCCCGTGCCATCGCGAGCCGCAGCGCCGCCTCAGACACGTCCGCCGCTTCCGCCAGCGCCAGCAGCAGGCGCCGCAGCCAGACGCGGCGATCGAACCGCCCGCCCTCGCCGAGCAGCATCCGCAGCGCGACTCCCCGTACCAGCCGCGCAAACCCGCCATCCGCCATCGCCACCACGCGGCCGGCCCGATGCAGCGCGATCACCGCGGCGATATCCTCGAGAATCGCAGGCGCGCTCGACCGCTTGAGCCGCTGGACCAGCTGCTCGAACACCGCCGCCGGCATCGCCCCGGCCAGCGCCGCAAATCCCGCGACGTCCTCTGCGCGCACCCGCAGCAACGCGAGCAGCGCGTCGAAATCCCCCGCCTGGGCCGCGGCCAATGCCGCTGCCCCGCTGGGATCAGCGGGTGGCGCCTCCGCTTCGGGGGCGTAGATCGGCTGGAGCTCGACAAGCAGCTCGGCAAGCACCGCGGGCATCGCGGAGCGGATCCCGGTCCGCGCCCGCATCTGCCCGACGCCATCGGCAAGCAACCGCAACAGCACCGCATAGTCGATCCCCGCCCGTGCGGCCTCCTGCTCGAGCAGGCTGCCGAGGAAGCGGCGGCGGTTGAACTGCGATCCGGCGTCCTGGATCAGGTAGCGCAGCGTCAGGAACCGCAGCCTTTGCTCGAACGCGATCTCGGGAAGCACCGGCAGCACCTCGGCGCGATGGGCCAGGTTGAGATCGTCGAGGATCGCGAGGATCTGCGCGGCATGAGTGGGCTCGAGCAGCCGGACCAGCCCGGCGAACAGGGTCGCGTCGAGCCTGCGGACCAGGGCTTCCAGCGCCGGCGCATTGCCCACCCGGCTCCGCACCAGCGCCAGCAGCGCAGCGAAATCTCCTGCCCGCGCCGCCGCAAACGCCGCCGCCTCGCTCGCGTCCGCCGGCGCCTCGGCCTCGTCGACCGCCGCCGCCTGCCCTGCCTCGGCCAGCAGCTCGGCCAGCACAACCGGCAGCGACGACCGGAACCCCATCCGCGCCTTGATCCGCGCGACCGTCTCGCCCAGCACCCGCAGCAGCTCGGCATAGTCGACTCCCGCGCGCGCTGCCTCGCGCCCGAGCAGGAAGGCGAGGAAGCGCCGCCGGTTGAACTGGGTCCCTGCGTCGCGCAGCAGGAACTCGAGCGTCGATACCCAGAGCAGCCGCTTGAGCGCGGGCTCGGCCAGCCCGACCAGCGGAGTCACTGCCTTGTCGCGATGCGCGACGATCACGTCGGCGATCAGCGCGAGGATCACCGCGGCATCGGCAGGCGCGAGCAAAGCCAGCAGCGACCGCAGCCCCGCCTCCCCCGCCTGCAGCACCAGCCGCTCGAGCACATGCCGCTCGCGCCCGCGCCGCCGCAGCATCGCGACCAGCTCGCCCGGCTGCCCGGCCGCCAGCGCACGCAATTGGTCGCCCGGATCGAACCGCCCCGCCAGCGGCACCACGCCGGTCGCCAGATAAGTCTCGAACGCATCGAGCCGCGCGGCCTCCGGGCTGACCAGCCGCGCTTCGTCCGACGGGCTCATCCGCGCCGAATGGATCGCATCGCCCAGCGCATCCTCGAGCGCCGTCTCGAGCGCGGCGAGCATATCCTCCTCAAGATGGTCGGGCCGCACCCTGCCCAGGTCGAGGTCGAGCCGCGCCAGCTTCACATGCATGTCGCGCGGCGCCACCCGATCGAACACGCGCTCGATCACCCCCGGCATCAGCTTCCACGCCAGCGCCTCGATCCGCGGGCGCAGCGACAGCGCCATGTCGAAGTCGGCGACCGAGGCCTGGACATCGACTCGCCCGACGCGGTGCGGACCGATCGCGTCCATGGCTAGGCCAGGCACGCCGCGTCGATCGGGCCCGACAGCTTGCCGAGCCAGCGGCCCTGGCGGTCGGTCGGCCACACCGTCCAGCTCTGCGGCGGCTGCGCGGTGCGGATCTGCCGCTCGAGCACGATCGCGCCTTGATTCGTCGCCAGCGCGCGCGTGATCTCGGCGGCGCGCGCGTCGGCCCGCGCCAGCTCCTGCTGCTCCCCATCGTGGAAGCCGACATACCAGAAGCTCGGGCGGTCGAGCGCGGGGGGCGGCACCGTCTCACGGTCGAGGACGATGCGGATGTTCCAGGTCTTGAGGTCGGCCGAACCCGTGGCCGCGGGCGGAAACGGCTCGTCGCCGCGCCGCGCCGCGGGTCCGATATAGCGCCGCCGGAAATTGACTCCGACATAGCTCTCATACTGCTGGAAATTGCGCGACGTGCCGCAGCCGAACGCCCCGACCGGCGGCCGCGTCAGGAACGCGCGCACCTTGGCGAGGCTCGCCGCATCGCGCTCGCGCGCGGTCACCGCCACGGCGGCGGCGACATGGTCCTCCCAATGGAGCGGCGTCACTCGCCGCGGCTCCTGGTGCCACAGCACGTGCGCGCCGGGATGGAACAGGTCGTAGCCATGGCTGAACGCGCGTGCCGCGAGGGTAATCTCCTCGCCGTAGAAATAGAGCTCGGGGTCGTACGCCACTTCGGCGACGAACGATCCCGGGGCGAACAGCAGATGCGCCGACAGGAACCGCGCGCGGACCGGTGCGCCGTCGAGCCAGTCGGGCCGCAGCCGGCACTGAAACACCGGGATGCCGTCGCGCCGGAACGCCGGCATCGCGATGCTGGTCGGCACGCCGGGCGGCAGCGGCGCGGCGGGATCGAACGGCTTGCCATAGGTAGTCAGCAACGGCTTTGCCGCGCCGGTCCGCGCAGCCTGGTCGAGCAGCAGCGCATCCCAGTCCTGCACGAAGCGGTGGTGCGAATCGAGCTGGAGGAACCAGTCCTCGCCCTGGTAGAGCTTCATGCACTCGGCGCGCGCCCAGCAGGCGCCCTGGCTGTGCTGCCACGGTATGTCGAGCAGCCGCATCCGCCCCCGGTCGAGCGGACGCGGACGCGCTTCGCCGGGGGCATGCTGCCAGCACACCCCGAAGCGCAGCTCGCCCGGCCAGCGCGCCCGCGCCAGGCAATCCTCGATCGTCGGGATCAGCTCGGGATCGCGATACGCGGCGATCGAGACGAAGATGGTCATGCGGTCATTCCTCTCACTCCGTCCGAGTCAGGCTGTCGGGGTCGATCGGGCGTTCGATCTTGCCGAGCCAGCGTCCGCCGCGATCGGTCGGCCACACCGTCCAGCTCGCGGGCGGGCGCGGCGAGGCGAAGCGCCGCTCGATCAGGATCGGCCGCTCGCCCCCCGCCAGCAGCCGCTGCAGCTCGGCGCGCCCGGCATCGTCGCGCGCGATCTCGACGCCGTCGGCATCGTGGAAGCCGACATACCAGAACAGCGGATTGTCGAGCGCGGCGGGCGCCAGCGCCGCGTGGTCGAGCGCCACTCGCACCGCCCAGTTCCTGCTCGGCCCCGCGGCGGGCACCGGCAGCAGCGGCTCGTCGCCGCGCCGCGCCGCGCGGCTGGCATAGCGGCGGCGGAAGCTCAGCCCGGCATAGGCCTCGTAATCGGCGAAGGTCCGCATCTCGCCGCAGCCGAACCGGCCGACCTCGGGCGTCGACAGGAAGCGCCGCACCTTGGCGAGGCTCGCCGCGTCGCGCGAATGCCATGGCATCTCGGCGCCCATCGCGGGGACATGGTCGTCCCAATGCTTGGGGCGGTTCTTGCGGGTATATTCGTGCCACGCGACATGTGCAGCCGGGTGGAACAGGTCATAGCCGTTGGTGAAGGCGCGGATCGCCAGCGTGATCTCCTCGCCGATGAAATAGAGGCCGGGATCGTAGGGCACGTCCTCGACGAAGCGTCCTGGCGCGAACAGCAGATGCCCTGACACGAACCGCGCGCGCATCGGCGCCTTGCGCTCCTGCCAGGCCGGGATCGCGCCGAACTGGTAGAGTGCGATACCCTCGGGGGTGAACCGGTCGAAGCGCATGCAGGTCGGCGCCTCGGTCTCGGGTGGCGGCACCAGCGGGTCGTACGGCGCGGCATAGGTGGTCAGCACCGGCCGCGCCGAACCGCTCTTCTCCGCCTGATCGAGCAGCACCGCGTCCCAGTCCTGCGCGAAGCGATGGTGCGAATCGAGCTGGAGGAACCAGTCCTCGCCCCCATAGAGCCTCATGCATTCGGCGCGCGCCCAGCATGCCCCCTGGCTCTCGCGCCACGGCACGTCGCGCACGCGCATCCGTCCGCCGTCCAGCGCCGGCGGGGGCGGCTCGTCGCCGGCATGCTGCCAGCAGATGCCGAAGCGCAGCTGGCCGGGCCAGCGCGCGCGGCGGAGGCAATCCTCGATCGTCGGGATCAGCTCGGGATCGCGATACGCGGCGATGGAGACGAAGATCGTCATGGCGCCAGCCAGAACGGGGTGTCGCCATCGGCATCGGCCTGAGTGACGTCCTTGTCGTACGCAATGCCGTCGAGCACATAGCTGCTGCTGATCGTCTGGACCATGCAATAGCCGGTCGAGAGCGTCGGGACGGTGCTGCCCGACTGCCAGAAATATTTGCATTGGAGCGCGACGATCTGGCTGCCGGTCAGCCCGCAATTGGCGCCGACATACAGCCCCTGGGTATAGCCCGCCTGCGCGACCACTTCGAACCAGGCGTTGCAATAGTCGGCAATCGTCGACGCCGCGGTCCCCGACGCGACGCCCTCGAGATCGAGCCACAGGCAAACCCCCGGAGGGATGCCGATCGTCTGCGCGTTCGCCACGGCATATTGGCCATAGCTCTGGCCGAGCGACTGGCTCGGCACCCAGCCTTCGCTCGCGACGTGCTGGACCACCATCAGCGCGAGGCCGGCGTCGAGGATGTCCTCGGCCTCGCCCGCGGTGAGGTTACCCTGCGCGGTGCTCGGCGTGACGACGAAGGTCCGCGGCACGTAGCGGATCGCGTACTGGAACCCGGCGCTCTTGAACGCCCCCGCGGTCGCGATGGTCAGCACGGTGTTGCAGTCGAAGCCGAGCGTTCCCGCGGGCGACTTCTGGACCTTGCCGGGCAAAGTCGCGGCCGATGACGTCGGCGTGGGTGTCGGCGCGGGCGTGGGCGCTGGAGTCGGCTTGGGCGGCGGCGGTGCGGCTGCCGACAGCGGCGCCAGCCAGATCGGCGTCTGGCCGTATTCGTCGGTCTGAACGCTGTCGAAATCGTAGGCGACCCCGTCGATCACGTACGAGCTGCTGATCGACTGGACCATGCAATAGCCGGTCGAGATCGCGGGCACGGTGCTGCCGGATTGCCAGAAATAGCGGAAATCGGTGCCGGTGATCTGCGTCCCGCTGAGCCCGCAATTGGCGCCGACATAGAGGCCGGGGACGTAGCCCCCCGCCGCCACTTCGGCGTACCAGGCGTCGCAATAGTCCTGGATCGTCCCGACCGCGGTGCCCGACGCGACACCCTCGAGGTCGAGCCACAGGCAAACGCCCGGCGGCAGCCCGACCGCCTGCGCGTTGAGCACGGCATATTGGCCATAGCTCTGGCCAAGCGACTGGCTCGGCACCCAGCCCGCGCTCGCGACATGCTGGACCGCCATCACCGCCAGCCCGGCGTCGAGGATATCGGTGGCTTCCGCGGCGGTGAGGTTGCCCTGCGACGAGGTCGGCGTGACAACGAAATTGCGGGGGACATAGCGGATCGCGCAGGCGAACCCGGCCTCGGCAAAGGCGGTCGCGGTCGCGCTGGTCAGCACGGTGTCGCAATCGAAGGCGAGCGCGCCCGACGCCGATGCCGCGACCTTGCCCGGCAGGTCCGAGGTGGACGACGGGAACGGCGTGGGCGTCGGCGGCGCCAGGGTCGGTGACGGCGCTGGGGTCGGTGACGGTGACGGCGATGGCGATGGCGATGGCGCAGGAACCGGCTCGGGCACCGGCGCCGGGGTCGGCTCTGGCGGCGGCGGTATCGCCGAAGGCTCGGGCGCCGGCCAGGGAAGCGGGGTCGGCTCGGGCGTCCCGGGGAACAGCTTCTGGATCAGCCGCCAGCCGATCAGCAGCAGGATCGTCGGCCACACCCAGGTCGTCCAGAAATTCTTGATCCAGTCCCACACCGGATGCTCGGGGTCCGGATCGGGCTCGGGGGTCGGCGCCGGAGTCGGTACCGGCGTCGGCGCCGGGCACGCGGTCGGCTCGGGCGTGGGAGTCGGCGGCGGCGGACATGGCGTCGGGGTCGGGTATGGAGTCGGGCACGGGGTCGGCGTCGGCGCCGGCGTCGGGCACGGTGCCGGCCCGGGCGTCGGGGTCGGTTGCGGCCCGTCGATATGCTCGTTCAGGAAATCGGCCAGCGCGCGGCTGCTCTGCACCTGCCGCCCGCCATGGCAGCCGCGCAGCGCGTCGAGCCAGTTGCCGTGGAGCCGCCGGAAGCGATGCATCGCCCCGGCGCGCAGGAAGACGCAGTCGAGCGCGACATGCGCGGGGGTGTTCTGCCGGACGATCTTCTCGGCCTCGTGGCGCCAGGCGCTGTCGTCCCACTCGTCGCGGCTCGCCGAGATCACCGCGGTCACCCGGAACGAATAATGCCGGCAGTGCCCCGCCTCGACCAGCGAAGCCGAGCGCAGCAGGATCCAGTCAACGATGTAGAGCTCGGGTCCTTCGGGATGCTCATGGTGCCCGTCGTGCCCGGCGTGCCGGCTGTCGTCGAGCAGCTGCCGGATCGCCTCGAGCGCACGCTCCTCGTCGACATGCTCGCCGAGCCACCACCAGCTGCCCTCGGAATCGACGATGACGACATAGATGGTCAGCGAGGAGTCGGTCTTGCCGATCCGGTAGCGGCTGAGATCGCCCAGCGCGCCGGCGAGCGGCTCGGCGACGCGCCGCCCCGCCAGCGGCGACGGCGCGCCGGTCGAAGGCGCCGTGCGGACCTCGAACGGCGCGACGGGCTTGAACAGCCGGTCGAGCGTCGAGCCGAGCTCGTCGGGCAGCGGCAGCCCGAATTCGGCCTCCGCCGGATCGTGCGACGCGGTCGATGCGCGCCCGGTGCGGCTGGTGTCCGACGCGGTTTCGGACGTCTCGTGGGTGATGGCGTCGAGCAGCCCGAGCTGGAGCCGGCTCAGCCGTTCCATCCCGGCGACGGTCCCCGCCGAACGCCGCCGCCGATAGTCCGCGCCGCGCCCGCGGTTGCGGGTCAGGCCCGCGGCATGCTTGAGCAGCACCTGCTTGGCGCGGATCATCGTCTCGGCCTCGATCGCGGCGTCGGTCCCCTGGCCGGACGCGTTGTCGGGGTTGGTCACTTCCTGCGCGTAGAGCGACAGCAGGAGGTCGAGGATCTGGTTGCGCCGGTCGTCGACCGGATCGGTCTCCGCGGTGAGCTCGGCCAGCGAGTCCTCGTAGCCGGGCAGCAGCAGCGGCTTCACGTCGGGAACGATCGGACGCAGCGACTGCCAGGCATAGGTCTTGTCGCCGCCCGCCTGAATCGCGAACAGGTCGCGGATGAAGGCGAGCTGGCTGAAATAATCGGCGAGCAGCTGGTCGAAGGGCATCAGATAGCCCTTGAGCTGCTTCGCCTGCGCCTTGCGCGCGGTCGGAGCGCCGGGAAGCACCCCGGCATGGTTGATGCCGTAGATGTTGGGGAACTGCGTCTGGATCGACGTGAAGACCGAGAGATCGCGGTAGCTGCCCGTGGGCGGGCCGTAGGTGTCGAGATAGTCGGCGCGCAGCGGATAGGTCTGGCGCTGCGCGCTCCACAATTTGTCGAGCAGCCGCCCCACCCGCGCCGGATTGGGCTTCACCCGGGTGTGGTTGCGGTGGAGGTGGATGGTGAAGTGATTCTCAGGCGTGGTGGTCTGCAGCCAGAAGATGCTGTTCGGCGGCGCGATCATCGTCTCGTCATGATCGTAGCGCCGGCCCCCGCTTTCGACCGACATCCGCACGACCGCCAGCACCCCGGGAGTCTCCGCCAGGATCTGCAGCAGCAGCGAGACCGGCACGCTGCGCGGCAGCGTGGTCAGCTGGTCGTCGCCGATGAAGCCGCGCACCATCGGCGGGCCCCGGAACACATCGGCGGTGGAGCCTTCCGCGGCGATCTGCTCGTCGAGCGAGCGGCGCTTCGGCTCGGGCGCGAGGAACAGGCCGAGCGCGAACAGCGCGTGCGCCAGCGTGTCCGACGGATCCGCGCCGTCGGCGAGCTCGACATCGGCGTGCACCCAGGTATCGGTGAGCGCGAGCACCTTCGCCGAATGCACGTCCTCGCACAGCGCCCGGGTGCCGCGATAGCAGCGCAGCACGCGCTCGATCAGCGCATCGTCGCCGCAGCAGTCGCGCCCCGACTCCTGCTGGTCGCTGCGCGCGAGGATCGCGACGTCGTAGAGTCCGGAAATCCCGCGATGCTCGCTGCGCGCGCCCGGCGTGAACCAGACATTGGCGACTCCGGGGACGCGGTCGATCACGACGCGCCGGAAATCCTCCTTGCGCACCGGGTTGCACGGCAGGATCGCCATCGCCGGGAGCAGGCCCTGGCGGCGGAGCTGGACGTGGCTCTGGTTCCGCCCGATCAGCAGGTCGGGCACGGAGAAGGTCGCGCGATAGGGCAGCTCGGTCAGCGCGTAGCAGAGCTGCTCGATGATCGTGACGCCGGGATCGGAATAATTATAGTCGGTCCAGACCTGGTGCGACATCACCCGCGTCATGTCGATCGCCTGGGCGCGCAGCTTGTCGTAGACGGTCCCCGGAACCGCGTCCTTGTCGCGATCGATCGCCGTGGGCGCCGGGACGCTCATTCCGCTTCATCCGCCGGATAGAGCTCGCGTTGCGGCGGCAGCTCGAGCCCGTCGGGCGGCGCGGTGGTGATCGCGTGCTGCGTTGCCGAGGTCAGGTAGAAATGGCCGTTGCCGCCCGCCGTCGCCTCGGGCGTGATCTCGAGGCTGGCGATGCCGAGCACATAGCTGCGCCCGCGGATGAATTCGGCGATCGAGCGGCGCGTGTAATAATCGTCGGGCCGCTTGCCCAGCGTCGGGGACGGCGGCCAGGGCGAGAGCCACGCGATCAGGTCGGTATTGAGCTGGTCTTCCCAGAAGGCGCTGGTGTCGTCGGCGGTGAATTCGACCGTCGCAGTGACGATGAGCCGCAGATAGGGCGGATTGGTGACCGCGACCTGCGCGAAGCTGCTGGTGCAGAGCCTGAGCGTGTCGCCGATCTCGCTCAGCGTCGCGAGATCGACCTGCGGGACGGTCGCGTCGGAGACGTTGGGCGTGTTCGGCCCGGCGACTGCGACGATCCACACCATGCCGGGCTCGCGCTGGCCGTCGGTCTCGTTGATCGCGGGGACCACCGCGGCCTGCCACAGCGACGGCACCGCGGCGAGGATGATGCGGGCATAGTCCCACGAATCGATCGCATAGCCCTTGTGCCGCAGCCGCTCGGCCATCCACATCTGGAAGGCCGGGCCGATCGCGGGCGGGCTGCCGCCGAACGACGCCATCGGCTGCGCGATCGAGGCGATCCCGGCGAGGCTCGACTGGCTCTTGGTGATCGTTCCCGCCGCCAGCGGCGTTCCCAGCCCCGCTGCGCCGCCCGGCCCTTCCCACCGGGCGGTCAGCGCGTTGGCGATGACGCATTGCACCATCGGCGCGTTCTCGGTCGTGCCGATCGCGCGCGCGCGCAGTCGCGGCGCCTTGGCCGCGTTCAGGGGCACGATCAGTCCCAGCGTGACGATGCCGCTGTTCTTGAGCCCTCCGGTGGTGTCGTCGAGCAGCTTGCAGTCCTGCCAGACTCCGCCGATCCGCTGCTCCCATCTGATCGTCGGCGGGTCGTCCCACCAGCCGTTCGGCCCGGCCTCGAGCACGAACAGCAGCGAGATCTGGTCCACCGGGACCGACAGCTGGATGTAGAGCGCGGCATCGCCCTCGACCGGCGGCAGCACGCTCACCCCTCCCGTCGATGCCGGGGTCGGGGTCTTGAGCACTCCGAACGGGCCGATATGCCAGAAATCGAGCGCGAGCGGATTGCCGTCGCTCGCAGTCACCGCGGGGTTGATCGTCGCGCTACCCGACAGCGCCGGCATGTCGTCGCCGATTACCGTGATCGGGGCGTTGATCGACGCGGCATAGTTGACCTTTACCGACGATGCCATCGGCAGCCAGGGCGGGTTGGGCAGCGCCGGGGGCAGCACCACCACCTGCGCCTGCTGCGAGGCGGCGGCGATGCTCGGCCGCGCCACCGCGACCGGCTGGGCGGCGGCGGCGCTGTGCGTCGCGGCGACATTGCCCGCGGCCGACAACAGGCTCTGTGCGCGTCCGATCGCGGGGGCGGCATGCTCGCCCAGCGCCGCCTCGTGCGTCGCGATCCACGCCTTGACACTGTCGACCACCGCGGCAACGTCGGTCGCGGCCTTGCTCTGCCCGAGCAGCTTGCCCCACCACGAGCCCTTCGCGCTTGCGGAGGCGGCCGCCGCCGCGGAGATCGCCTTTTCCAGATCGGTCAGCCACCCCGCCTGGGTGTCGGTCGGCGCGCCGCTCTGCGCCACGCCCTGCTGCACCGCCGCCATTGCCTCGCCGGTCAGCGACGAGACCGCGCTGTGCACCGCGGTGCTCACTGTCTGCGTGTAATTCTTGTCGGGCGCGGTCGCATTGACCTTGGCGAGGTTGGCGACCTGCGCGCTGGCGCCGCCGCTGGTCTGTGCGTCGTGGTTGCGCGCGTTCTCGAGCGCCGCGGCGGTCTGGCTCATCGACGCCGCCATCAGGTTGCTCGTGTAGAGGATGTTGCCGAAGGCATAGACGGGCTCGGCCAGCGTGACCTTCAGCGCGCTGGCCGTCGGGTTGTAATAGGCAGGCGCGGTCTGAGTGCCGATACCCCGGACCCCGAGCCACGAGGTGCGCCGCACCGGCGCCGCCGGCGCGGGCGGCTGGCTGGCGGGATACGCGCCGGAACTCGGCGGCGGCGTCGTGCCGGTCGTGTCGGGACCGGTCTGGAAAAGATAGGAAGACGGCCCGTCGGCTACGTCCCAATAGCCCGGATTGTCGACGCTGAACCCCACCCGGAAGCTGGTGTTGTCGAACAAGGATGTCGTCGAGGTGTTGCCGTCGGCGTCGAGCAGATAGTTTTGGTAGTAGCCTTTGAAGCCGGTGCTGGTGACGGGCAGACCGACCCAGGTGATCGACACCGAAAGCGCCTCGATCGGTTTCACGAAGAGCTCGGGCGCATAGATTTCGAGCGCCGAATATTGCGCCGGCGGCAGGCCGAAAACCGAGAAATTCTGGCTGGTGTCGGCGGGCCCGTTGGGCGTGGTCAGCGTCAGCTGCTCCAGCCCGTCGACGAACACGTCGAGCGAGATGTGCTCGAACTGGACCTGCGAGAGCAGCATGAAGGCGCCGTCCTGCTGCACGCCGCCGTCGAGGTTCAGATTGGCGACCACCGCGGGCTGCTGCGGCTCGTCGGGAAAGGTCCCGGCGGGAAGCGTCGGCGGCGGCGCATTGGCCGGGGCAGTCTCGGTCAGCGAGACCAAAGGCGGCGCGTCGGGCGGGAGCTGGAATGCCACGGTGAACAGCGTCGCGCCGTCGTCGCTCCCCAGCATCAGCGACGGCGTGACATGGAATTCCTCGACCAGCATCCAGCCGCCCGCGGTCGAATAATGGAGCGAAAGGGTCTTCTGGATCGCCGCCGAAAGCGCGTCGACATCGCCCTTGATCATCCCGGGCAGATGGGGTCCGCTCGGAGACGGCGGCGTCAGGAGCGAGACCGTCAGCCCGATCTCGACCGTGCGGTGCCCGCCGGTCAGCATCAGGACCGGGCTCGCGATGCAGAAGCCGAGCGTCGCGCGCTGCATCGTCAGGTTGCCGACCGGCTGCGCGTCGGGACCGCCGAACAGCGGGAACGGCGTCGCCGCGTTTGGGTTGCCCGGATCGAGCTTGACCGTGCCGGCGAGCACGCCCGAAGGAACGCTGACATTCAGGCCGCCGCCGATATCGATCTTGGTGTGAGTGACGCGGTGCACGCTCACCTCCGACACCGCCGCCGGGGTCACTTCGAGCGAGGTGGTCGCGGCATAGTTGATCGCCGCGCCCTTGCTGTCCTCGCCGGCGGGAAACAGCGCCCCGCGCGGCACCGACGCCTGATCCACGCCCGCGGTCTGGGTGAAGGTCAGGAAGAGCTGGTCGGGCGTGGGGGCCAGCGCCTGCTGGTCGAGCACGTCGCCATAATAGAAATCGACCAGCCGCCGCGGAAACTTGTTCATTTCCGCCCGCGATTCGATGAACATCGCGACAAAGGCGTTGTACAGCGCGCCCTGCGGCTCGTGCTCCGCGATCTCCAGCGACTTTTCGAGCGCGGCCTGGGCCCCCGCGATCCCGCTGCGCAGCTCGTCGATCAGGCTGCCCGCTAGATCCTCGAGGATATCGATCAGCGTGCCGTGCCACTTGCCGTCGCGCCCCTCGTCGCCGTCGCCGGCGAGGTCCTGCTCGAGCGACCCGCCATCGATATGGCCGCGCAGCCGCTTGAGCGGGTCCCGCACCCCGTCGCTGCGATGCTCGGGCACGAAGCGCTTGAGCATCGCCTCGATGTCGCCCAGCCGGATCTGCGCGCGGTCGAGGATCGCGAGCAGACGCGCGACGACCTTGAAGATCCGCATCAGCGGCTTGACCCGTCCCGGGTGGCCGATCACCCTGCGGGCCTCCTTCAGCAATTCGCGGAGCATCCGCTCGATCTCGGGCAGGTTGAGCGAGGCGTGCAGCGCCTCGGCGATCGCGGGATCGGTGGCGAAGAACTCGACCCAGTCGCCATTGGGGGTGTTGTCGAGATCGTAGAAGCAGATCAGCGCGCCGTAATTCGCCGCGAAGGCGAGCAGCTGCGCGAGGCTGCGGTCGTCGACATTGACGCCCTCGGGCGCGGGGGCGCCTTCCTTGCGGTCGTTCTGGCTGGTTGCGCGGTTGAGGATGTGCGCGGCGTACGGCCCGGCCATGGCCTAGCGCCTCACCCGGGCGGCGGAGGCAGGCTCGCCTCCATCGCGTAGAAGGGATAGACGATATTGCTCCGCGAGTTGGTCTGGCGGACGATATAGTCGACATTGATGTCGATCCACCCCGCCAGCTCGGAATCGGTGACCGTGACGCTCTCGATCGTCACGCGCGGCTCCCATTCGATGATCGCGCGGGTCACCATCGTCGCGATGTCGTTGGCGGTGGTCGTGGTCAGCGCCGAGAAGACCTTGGAGATCAGGTCGCAGCCGAAGGTCGCCAGCATGATCCGCTCGCCCAGGCTGGTCGAGAGGATGATCCACAGCGCCTCCTTGATGTCGGCGTCGCCCGCCGCCATCGTCACCGAGCTGGTCAGCCGGTTGAAGGTCGGCGGAAAACTCCAGCCGCGGCCGAGAAACGCCGGATAGACATCGCCATAGCCGCCATGCCGGCCGTTGGAGGTCCTGGGACGCGGGAATCGCGGCGGCTGGCTCACGGGTTGAGCGCCACCGTCGCGCCTTTGATCTGCACCGGCCCGTCACAAGTGAGCTTGGCCGATGCGCTCGCGGTGGTCGAGAAGCTGGCCGAGGCGCTGATCGTCACATCGGCGCTCGCGGTCGCCTTGATCGATCCGCTCGCGGTCAGCGTGATGTCGGACGCGCTCTTCAGCGTGATGCCGCTGCTGTCCATCGTGATCGTGTTGCCGTTCTTGTCGGTCAGCACGATCGAGCCGGCGCTGTCGTCGATCGCGATGCTCTGCGCGGCCGGCGTGACCAGCTGCATCTTGGGCAGGTTCTCGATGAAATCCATGTGGAGCTTCGACTTGGTCATGAAGCTCTTGGTGTTGTTCGGCGCGCCGTCGCCGCCGGTGGTCGGCGGGAAGGGCGGCGGGTTGGCCTTGCTGTAGAGACTGCCCAGGATCACCGGATAGCGCGGGTCGCCGTTGAGGAAGGCGAGCACGACCTCGTCGCCGATCTCGGGATAGAAGTTCGATCCGATCCCGTTCGAGGCATAGAAGGAGCCGAACCGCGCCCACACCCCGGTGCCGTCGCTCGCCTGGAGCACGGGCACGGTGACCAGCACGCGGAACTCGCCATCGGGGTCCGAATCGATCTGCTTGACGATTCCGGTCTGGACATTGTTGATCGGCGGCAGCTGTCCCGACGCGCCGGGCGCCGGAATCTGCGGCGCGACCGCGGCGAACCAAGAGGGCGAGAGCCCGATATCGACCGTGGTGATCCACAGCCCCTCGGCCAGGCGATGATAGACGCCCGAGACGAAGGCGTCGCCGTTGAACCGCGCGCCCAGCCCCGCCAGCGTCACCATGCAGCACGGCACCGCCAGCGCGCTGCCCTGGAAGGTGACCTGGCCGCGAATCTTGGAAAGCTCGCTCTTGAGCAGCTCCGCCGACGACCATTGGGTCAGCTCGTCGGCGACCATCTCCCCGCCGGTCTGCTGGAGATAGGGGCTGACGTTGAACACGCCGGCGAGCGTGCTCGACGAGATGTTGCCGGGCGTGGAGACGCTCGCCGACGCGCTGCTCGACTGGACGAGCGCCTGCGTCGCCGGATCCCAGGCATAGCTCTGGATGGCACTGGCTGCGAGCTGGGTCGAGGCGTCCATGTCGGCGCGGAAATCGAGGATCGACTGGCCGAAGGTCAGGCTCAGCACCGCGGTGGTGCTGGTGTCGGGCGGCGCGACGGTGACGGTGCCCGCGCTCACCGTGACTACCATCCCGCTCGCCTGCGCGCGCAGCACCATCAGGTCCCACGGCGTCGAATAATATTGGACGATCGCCTCGTGCTGGGTGCTCGTGCTGGTCACGTCGGGGGTGCACCCCGCGGTGCTGATCAGCGTCGAGATCACCGAACTGTCGGTGGTGCTGGTGAAGATCGCATTGGCGCGGGCCAGCGTCATCACCATCGCCTTGTCGGTCGCCTCGACCACTAGCCGCGACGGCCCGTTGGCAGTGAATTCGAGCCCCTGGCGGTAGATCACCCCCGAAAAGATCGTGGTCGTGCTCGAACCGTATCCCATCGCGATCACCAGGGTGACGCCGGGGATCAGCGCCGAGGTCTCGCTGATCGCGAAGGTCGCGTCGGCGGCGCTGCCGTCCGAGATCACCAGCCGCGCCCTGGGCAGCTTGTTGACACCGGTCCAGGTCTCGATCGACACGACCTGATAGCTGGTGTCGAGCGCGCTGCCGTTGACGGTGATCGAATAGCTCGGGATCGACGTCGCGAGCGTGACGGGCGACGGCGCGGTCACGATGCCGAGCCCGTGAGCGGCGGGAACAGCAATTGCGTGCCGGGCGCGACGTTGCGGAAATCGAGCAGCCCGTTCACCGAGGCGACTTCGCGGTAATAGCCGCTGTCACCATAGACATTGTAGCACAGCAGCGGCAGCGTATCCCCCGCGAGCACCGTCACCAGATGGGTCACGTCGGGCGATTCGAGCCCCGATTCCTGCGAGAGCTGGGTCTCGCTGGTGTAGGACAGGAAGCTGCATTGCGCCTTGGCGCGCAGCGGCGTGCCGTCGGGCATGAACAGCGTGTAGGTCAGGTTCATGCTCTGCATGACGCACTGGAACTGGAGCTGTGCCCAGGCGAGGATCAGGTAATTGGGGCTGTGGATCGACCCGTTGAGCGTCGCCGCCATCGTCGTCAGCTGGTTGATTCCGTCGGCGACGCCGTTGGTATAGGATTGCCCCGGCGGCACCGGGATCACCCCGGTGGCGTCGAACAGCAGCTCGAACGACACTTCCTCCTGCGCGACCCGGTTGAACTCGGGCGAGGGCCCGCTGCTCCCCTGCGCCTGGCGATCGTTATAGGTGATCGAGGTGTTGTGGGTGTAGCTCGCCGGGTTGACCCAGACCGAGAAGGGCTGGCCGACCTGGGTCTTGAAGCCCGAGTCCGAATAGGCAGTGATCGTCAGCTTGCTGGGCGCGGTGCTCGCCATGGCTCAGCGCTCCTGCATCATGCGCAGGTTGCGCAGCACCTGCTGGGTGCAGGCGTTGACGATCTCCTCGTGCTGCGCCGGGGTCAGCGCCTGGCCGCCCCCGCCGCCGCTCCCCTGCGGCGCGCTCGGTGCCGGCGCCGACACGTTCGGCCCCACGGCGACATGGACCCCGATCTCACTGATTTCCAATGGCATTGCTCGTCCCCCGACACGCGTCTGTCTTCAGCTGGTTGTACTCGAACTCTGGTTCAGCGTTCGGGTGACGGTGGTGTACGATATTTCGAGCGTCTCGGTCAGCACGTCGTTCTTGGTCGAATCGAACCCGCTCGCCTCCCATTTCACCGGCCAGGCATTGTCGAAGGTCCAGGTCACCAGCGGCTGCTGGTCGGGCCCGAGCAGCATCACCGTGATCACCTGGGTCTGGATCGGCGCGCCGAGCGTCGATCCCACCGTCTGCTCGGCCCAGGTCGCCAGCGAAGAGGTCTGGGTGACATAGCCGCGCTTGAGCACGAGGTTCGAATGCTTGGTGACTCCGGGCAGCTGGTGGACGTAATTGTTCACCCCGCCCTCGGCCTCCTCGACAATCTCGACCTTGGGATCGATCCCCGACACTTCCTGGAACGCCGCATCGATCGTGGTTTGCGACGGCGACGACGCGCCAGGAAGGATCGCCACGGAAAAGGCGAATGCCGGGGGCGGATAATAGGCAGTATCGGTCATGGTCCCTACGCGATCGACACCGCCAGCGTCTCATAGGCGACTTCGATGCTCTCCACCGCGACCTCGTTGCCGTCGGACTTCATGTCGGTGCCGGTCAGCTTGGTCGGGAAGGCGTTGTTGAGCGTCCACATCATCCGCGGCGCACCGGTCTCGTCCATCAGGTTCACCACCACCGTCGAGCGGGTGATCGTGTTCATCGCGATCGAGTTGAACCAGGTCCACAGCAGCGAATCGGTTACGAAGATGCCCTTCTTCATCGTCACGTTGCCGTATTTCTTGAGGCCCGGCATCTTGATCGGGGCGAAGATCGCGCTGTTGCCGGCGCGATATTCGATGACCTGCGCCTCGGCCTCGAGGCCCGAGACCTCCTGGAAGACCGGGGTCCCCGGAATGCCGGTGACCGAGAAATAGAATTTAGGAAGCGGCCAGGTCGTATTTTCTGCGGACATGGGAATCTCCTGTCAAAATGAATGGCGGGATGAGGGGGCCTTAGCTGCC
>JAZKCD010000013.1:179784-215412 GCA_040388355.1 Pseudomonadota bacterium
CAAATTTAACTGCCCATCGTCTGGGTGAAGGTGAGTTCGATGAACTCAGCCGGATGGATCATCTGCAGCGTAACCGCGACGATCATGTAGCCGTCGAGGATGTTCTGCGACGTCATCGTCGTGCCCAGCCCGCACGATACCGTGAAGGCATCGCTCGCCTTCGACCCCATCAGCCCGCCCTGCTGCCAGAGCCCGGTCAGGAAGCTCGACACCGCCGAGGTGACCGTCGACCAGGTCGTCGCATCGTTGGCTGCGAAGACATAGGCCTGGAGCGCGGTCTTGATCGACTGCTCGACATAGATGAGCGTGCGGCGCACCTGGACATAGCGATAGTCGTTGCTGTTGCCGTCGAGCGTGCGCGCGCCCCACACCACCGTGCCGCGGCTCGGCTGGGCGCGCAGGATGTCGATCGCCTGGCCGTTGGTCGGCACGTTGAAGCCCGACTGCTCGGTGTCGCTCATGCTGTAGAGCGGCGAATTGACCGACGCGAGCGCGATGTTCGCCGGCGCGTTCCACACCCCGCTCTGCACGTCGCTCTTGGTCCAGACGCCCGCGAGCAGTCCGCTCGGCGGTGCCACGTTCATGGTGTTGGCGATCTGCTGCTCGATCTGCTGGAAGATCGGCAGGGCGTTGAGCAGCAGATTGTCGAGGCTGAGCTGCCACTGCGACAGCGCCGCCGCAGTATCGGCGGTCGGCACCGGATAGCTGCTGTCGTCCACCGAATATTGCTGGGTGTTGGTCGTCCCGAAGGTCGCCCCGAGCGGGAACGCCGCGGCGATCGCACCCTGGATCGTCTCGAGCTGCGCCCCGCCATAGAGCGAGTTCGCCTGCGTCGTCAGGATGTTGTTGATCACCGAATTGTCACCGTCGCCGGTCGCGACGAGGTTGGTGAACAGGATGTCGCCGGTATTGACCACCGAGGTGTTGACCGCCGGGGCATAGGCGACGCCGTAGCTGACGCTGGCCGCCTGCGGGGCGATCGCCAGCCCGAGATTGGTCTGGCAGGTCAGCAGCTCGTCATAGGTGCTGGCGTTGAGGCAGTTCGGCAGGTCGAGGATCGCGACGCGGTCCTGCAGGCTGCTCGCCTGCGACAGCATCGCCTGCACCACCGTGGCATAGTCGGCCTGGTCGAGCAGGCAGGCCTCGGGAACCACGGTCATCGTCGGCCCGATCGCATAGCCCGCGGCGTTGATGCCGACGAGCAGGCCCGCGGTCGGCGGGGTGTTCGCCATGCTGCCTGCGCTGATCGATCCCGCGAACCAGTCGGCGGGCACCGGGTTGGGCGCGCTCGTCGGGAACTCGTTGGCCCAATAGCTGCCGACCGAGACGACATAGCAGTTGCCGCCGCCGTTCGCGTAGAACAGCAGCATCTGCCAGTAGAGGTTGAACTGGTTGGGCTCGCCGGGCAGCGCGGTCGCCGACAAGGTGAAGCCGGTCGAGGCGACGGTGTAGCTCGCGCCGCTCGCGGGCGGAGTCGAGCCGTCGGCGCTGGTGGTGTAGTTGGCGACGAACGCCGGGCTCACCGCCGCGGCGGTGTTGCCCGAGCTGTCGGGCGTCGGCGCCGGGGGAACGACCGCGACCGCATAGCTCTGCAGCGCGGAGCCGCCGAAATAGCTGGTGAACTCGGCCATCGACGAGAGCGACACCGGCGTGTTGTACAGCGATGCCCCGGTCGAGGGATCGCCGGCGAACTGGGTATAGCCGATGAAGATCGGTACGGCTGTCGCGACGCCGACGATCGAGGTGCCGAACGCGTCGATCTCGGTGATATACACGCCCGGAGTGGTGCGGTTCAGGTAGGAACTGGTCGCCATGAGTGGATTCCTTCTGCGGCTTGACTGGAATTAGCGTGGACTTGGTTTTCCTCGTTCAGACATAGACATAGATTTCGGAGCTCCCGGACAGCGTGTCGCCCGAAGCCGTAGGCCATACCGGCGCGTGGGGTGCGGTCGGCAGCCAGTTGACCGCGATATCGTCGCGGCTGCCGTTCGATCCCTGCCGCTGGCCCGAAAGCTTGAACCGGTAGGGCGAGACCTGCCGCAGCGGCAGCGCGGTGCCCGCGGTGAACACCACCGCCTGGTCGCCATTGGGCAATTCCTCGGTGCTCTTCGCAAAGGTCGCGCCGCTGCCGCTGATCGTCAGGTCGGCAGTGAACTGGCCCGCGCCCTGCGGGACGATGTAATAGGCCCAATAGGTGTCGCGCGCGTCGAACGGCAGGATCAGGGTCACTGGCTGGATCGGCCCGACCACCGATGCCCAGTCGGCCGTCGGCGGAACCGGCAGCCGCGGGATCGGATAGGCGTCGGCGTCCCCTATTCCCTTGGCCGGCTGCGCGAGCAGCAGGTCGAGCACGCACAAAGAGAGCGGCGACGCGGGCACGTAGAGATACTCGGTCGGCGCCGTGTAACCCTTGGGCGGCGGCACCACCTTGCCCGAGGCGTTGAGGAAACCGATCGTGTAGAAGCCGTATGGCAGATTGGTGAGGTCGAAGCTGGTCGCGGTATCGCTCGTCGTCGACGCGGCGCTGACCGTCCTGCCCGACAGGTCGGCGAGCGTCGCACTGCCCCCGCTCGGCACCGGCACGCTCAGGCTCGGCCCCGTCACCGGGTAGAGCGTCTGCGCCGCCGGCCCCGCGCTGCCGCTCAGCGTCAGCGTGTCGCCTGCCGTGGCCGTCGCCAGGTTGGTCAGATGCAGGTTCTGGATCATCGGGTTGGTGGTGATCGGCAGGCTGGTGAAGCCGACGAAATCGGGATTGGCCGGGACCAGCAGGAACGACAGCCACGACCAATAGCCCGCGCCCGGCGTCTCGCTCGAATAGAGGCTCAGCACGTAATTGATCAGCGCGGGCACTTTCGCGGTGCTGACCAGCACGACGAAGCCCGCGCCGAGATCCTTGAACAGCATCCCCAGCGACGCCATCCGGTTCGCGCAATCGGGCGTCGGCACCACCTTGAAATCGGGGCATTTCCCGCCCGAGGCATTGTAATAGCCGTGCTGGAACTGGACGGTGAACAGCGTCGTGAAGCTGCTGTTCACGCTGCGCGACGAAGGCGCGGCGATGCGGGTCGGCATCGCCATCAGTAGCTGCCTCCGCGCCCGCCGGGATCGGTGACCCCGGGCGACGACACCGGATAGGCGCGCCCCTGCATCGCTGCCGAGACGAAGGGCAGCATCCGCATCTTGTAGAAGGCGCTGGGCAGATAGCGCGTGCCGAGCATGCCCATCACGTAATTGACGTCGACGGGGCTCAGATTCTCGAATTCGAAGGTCAGCTTTTCGATGATCGGGGCCAGGCCAGGCGCATTGTCCTGGTTGAAATACGGCATCTGCTGAAAGTAACCGATCAGGCGCGACAAGGCCGATAGCCCGTCGCTGTAGTTCTTCTCGGTGAAATTCGCCATGAACATTACATGCACATCGATATAAAGTGGTGGACTTACGACGGCCAATGACCCGACCGAACCTTGGGTTTGCCCCGATGCCATCGTCGTTTGGTAGGTACTGATCGTGGTTTCACGGGTAATATTGTAGACGGACATCACCACCTTATCGCGGGCGCCCTGGTTGAGGGCGCCGTCATGATCGACCAGGCTGGTCAGCACGACCCACGCGTCGCCGCGCCGGTCGAGATTTTCCAGATAGGCGTTGGTCAGTCCGCAGATCGTCTCC
Organism: Pseudomonadota bacterium; assembly: GCA_040388355.1. Classification (GTDB taxonomy): domain Bacteria; phylum Pseudomonadota; class Alphaproteobacteria; order Sphingomonadales; family Sphingomonadaceae; genus Sphingomonas. Next base: position 183,454 of record JAZKCD010000013.1, read on the forward strand.
AGAGAATTGCGAATGAGATCCATGTCAGTGTCCGCCGCGCGCCGTCATGGTATCGCCCGCGAACCGCAAACCGCGCCCAACGCCGAGCGGCCTTGCGCGGGCGTCGCTACGATTGCCGATGCCGATGCGCGCCGATCGCCAGGTTGGATATAGTTTCCCCCCAATAGAAAAACACAAAAGGATACCGCTTCGAATTTCGCATGCGAAAGTCGATTGAATAGCTGTAAACGCCAGACGAGCTTCAGGGATTGCGATTCACTCGCATTCCGCCGAATCTTCAGGCTAATGAGTACACGGATTACCTATGGCCCTACACTGGCCAAGCCGTACGCAGCACTGTGGAATCTATCCAGTCCTACCACTATCGCGGTTTCGACTCGACTCTTCTAACTTCGAGCGGAGAGATTCTTGTAAGTTGATGATAAGCGGGGGTCGGGCAGTGTCAAGTATCTTTACACTTGCCGACTCCGCACTGCCGGTAGCGGTGCTTCCCAGGGGACTATTGTTTCGGAATGGCTTGAATCAACTATCCGTTTTGAACAATGCGCAAGACGAATGACGTAATTCACTCATTCCGGGTAAGACATGTGCGAAGATTACACGCTGTGGCGCCTCGCCGATGCGCCGCGCGCGCTTCCGTGATACCGCTGCGCGCGATCGGCCCCGGCCTGCCCAGGAGTGAAGCGATGAAGCATCTTGTTCTCCCCCTGCTGCTGCTCGCCACGGCCTGCGCCGCGACCGGCCATGCCCCGCCCGGCGACCTGGCCCTCCACCAGCGCGTGCTGACGCTCGACACCCATCTCGATACCCCCGCCCATTTCGCGCGCCCGGGCTGGAGCTTCGGCGACCGCCACGGCTACGAGTCCGATCTCGCGCAGGTCGATCTCGGCCGGATGGACGCGGGCGATCTCGATGGCGGCTTCTTCGTGATCTACACCGCGCAGGGTCCGCTCACGACGCAGGGCTATGCCGACGCCCGCGCCTTCGCGTTCAAGCGCCTCGGCGAGATCGAGACGACGCTCGCGAAGTTCCCCGGCCGCATCCGCCTCGCTACCCGCGCCGCCGACGCCGCCCGCCTCGATGGCCGCGGCAAGCGCTTCGCCTATATCAGCATCGAGAACAGCTATCCGCTCGGCCTCGATCTCTCCGCGCTCGGCGAGTTCTACAAGCGCGGCGTCCGGCTCGCGGGCCCGGTGCACTTCCGCAACAACCAGTTCGCCGATTCCGCCACCGATACGCCGAAATGGCACGGCCTCAGCCCGCTCGGCCGCGACTGGGTCAGGGAAATGAACCGCCTCGGCATGGTGCTCGACGCCAGCCACGCCTCGGACGACGTGCTCGACCAGATGATCGCGCTCTCGACCACGCCGGTCCTGCTCTCGCACTCGGGTTCGCGCGCGATGTTCGATCATCCGCGCAACCTCGACGACGCCCGCATCCGCAAGCTCGCCGCGTCGGGCGGCGCGATCTGCGCCAACAGCGTCTATATGAGCGAGATGCGCTCGACCCCCGAGCGCGACGTCCTGTCCGACAAGTCCGAGAAGATGGACAGGATGACCCCTGCCGAGCAGGCCGAGCTCACCCGCAGGATCCGCGCGCTCGACGCGACCCAGCCGGTCCAGACCGCCGATTTCGACACCTATATGCGCCAGCTGTTCCACCTCATCGAGGTCGCCGGCATCGACCATGTCTGCTTCGGCGCCGATTGGGACGGCGGCGGCGGGGTCAAGGGCTTCGAGGATATCGACGCCTTGCCCAAGGTCACTGCGCGCCTGCGCGCCTCGGGCTATTCGAATGCCGACATCCAGAAGCTGTGGAGCGGCAACGTGTTGCGCATCCTCCGCATCGCCGAGGCACGCAAGGCGCGCTGACCCGCGAGGTCAGCCTCGCAGCAGCTTCGCCAGCATCCGGTCGAGCCAGTCGATCCGCGCGCGAAGCGACCGCATCGCATTGTCGTGGACGAAGTCCTGGAACGGCACCTCGACCTCGGCGCCATAGGCCTCGAGCCGCTCGGCCTGCCCGCTAAGCGCCTCCTTCGCCTCGAGGATCCACGCTACCCGCTCGTCCCGGCTGAGCAGGTCGAACGACTGGACCTTGGTCCGCAGCGGGTCCTCAAGCACCAAATGGCTCGGCCGCAGCTGCATCACCCAGCCCCGCACCGCCACCCGCCCCGCATCGGTGCAGCTCAGCTGCTCGGTCCCGCGCGCATCGCCCGCGACCGCGGCCTTTTCGAGCAGCCCGCGCTCGATCAGCCGCCGGATGATCGGATAGATCTTGCCCTTGCTCGTGTTGAAGTTGCTGACCGGCGACTCGTCGTAGATCTTGGAGACCTGATAGGCAGTGACCGGCTGGGTCCGCAGCACCAGCGCCAGGAAGGTGCCTTCATGATCGGTGAGTTCCTGGGACGGTTGATTCAAGCCGGGGTTCCCGCATCGGTAGTGACGGGTGCGGGCTTAACAGTCGCGGCGGCGCGCAAGCAAGCTCAGTAGAGACCCGGGCGGCGGACCGGCGGGCGCGGCTGGAGCCCCTCCCCGCCCGGCCGCGGGTTCGCGCCGCGCGGTCCGTCCTGCGGGGTCGAAGGCCGGCGCGGCGCCGGAGTCGAGTGCGGTTCTGGTGTCACGCCAGCAGCTTAGGGCAACCATTACCCGCCCGTGTCCCCCTCGAAACGAGCTGCCGGACCGGCGCAACGAACTGCATCCAGACCCATCAACTGCGCGATCCGGCCGCCGAACCGCGCGCAACCTCCGTATTAGTACTAAATGTACCATATTATCACGGCATATTAGAGCGTTGCTGTTTTGCGACACGTCGGTCTTATTAGTACGAATCAGACTAATATTCCTTGCCTGTGACACGCGCTTCGGCGCATGGCTGCGTCACGGGGCCCCGTCCGGGGCAGCTGCGGCTCCCGCCGACTCGCGGGGCCGAAGGCGGACAAACAGGGAGTATATGATGAGGAAGACACGCTACCTGGCGAGCACGGTGCTGGGGTCGATCGCGGTGCTCGGCGCCGGCGCGCTGGTGCCTGCCGCCGCCTGTGCGCAGGACGTTCCGGACCAGGCCGAAGCCGCCGCCGAACCGGCGCAGGACACCACCCCCGCCATCGTCGTCACCGGCTCCCGCATCCGCCGCACGACCTACACCACCCCCGCCCCGATCGACGTCATCACCCGCGACGACACCGTGCTGAGCGGCGCGCGCTCGACCGCCGAAGTGCTGCAGGGATCCACGGTCACTTCGGGCACCGCGCAGATCAACAACACCTTTCTCGGCTTCGTCTCCGAAGGCGGGCCCGCGGCGAACACCGTCGGGCTGCGCGGCCTCGGCTCGCAGCGCACTTTGGTCCTGCTCAACAACCGCCGGCTCTCGCCGGCGGGCGTCGGCCCGCAACTCGTCTCGGCGGACCTCAACGTCCTGCCCAGCGCGATCCTCCAGCGAGTCGAGATCCTGCGCGAAGGCGCCTCGTCGATCTACGGGTCCGACGCCATCGCCGGGGTGGTCAACATCATCACCGACAAGCGCTTCAACGGCATCACCATGGATGCCTTCACCAGCCAGCCGATCGAGCATGGCGGCGGCGGGCGGACCTACCGCCTCTCCGCGATCGCCGGCAAGACGTTCGACCGCGGGCATCTGACCGGGTCGGTCGAATATCGCGAGACGACGGCGCTCAAGGTCGGCGACCGCGAGGATTTCAGCTGCCCGACCGACCTGATCTACGATCCGGTCAGCGGCCAGCAGATCGGCCAGCGCACCCCCGACCGCGCGGCGCTGCGCTGCTTCCCGTTCGCGAACGGCGCGGTGGGCACGGCGCAGGCCTATATGTTCGGGCTCAGCTTCACCACCGGCGCGGCCAATCGCTACGCCTATGTCAACGGCAACCCCAATTCGCTGATCAACGTCAACCAGACCGACCTGCGCCCGCTCGCGAGCAGCCGCGAGCTCGAGAATGACGTCTATTCCCCGGTCAAGACGATCACCGGCTATCTCGACGGCGCGTGGGAAACCGGCGTCGGCGATATCGAGCTCTATGGCGAGGCGCTGTTCACGCGCCGCATCTCGCAGCAGGAAGGCTCGGGCCAGATCTCGATCGATCCCAACCTGATCGGGTTCGAAGTCTATGGCGGCACCTATGCCGGCCAGCCGCTCGAGGATTTCGGCTATCCGGTCAGCCCGTTCTTCCCCAACGCGCTCGCCTCCCCCGCCAATGGCGGGAACAACATCGCCCGCGTGTTCATCGTCCCGCCGATCCTGACGAGCAAGCAGGAGGTCAATTACTTCCGCGGCAATGGCGGGCTGCGCGGCAGCCTGGGCGGCGGGCTGCATTTCGATGCCAACCTGATGTATTCGCGCACCGCCGGCACTTATTCGGTGCAGAATATCGACACGCGCCGGTTCCGCGCCTCGCTTCAGCCGGTGCTGGCGCCCGCGAACACCCCCGATCAATATGTCACGGTCGCGGGGCCGGGCTCCGCAGGGGCCGGCGGGCGCTACACCTGCGCGAGCAACGTCGTGGGCGGCGCCTATATCGCCGGCGGCAATTGCGTCGCGGCGGACCTGTTCAACCCCGCCGCGCTGTCTGGCAATCTCCCGCCCGCCTTGTTCAACTATCTGTACAGCGACAATGTCGGCAACACGACCTTCGACCAGCTCACTGCCGAAGTCGCGATCGACGGCAAGCTGTTCGAGCTGCCCGGCGGTCCGGTCGGGTTCGCCGTCGGCGCGCTCTATCGCCACGACCGCATCGCCGACGTGCCCTCGGAGGCCGCCCAGACCGGCAACCTCTACAATTTCTCGTCGTCGGGCATCACCCAGGGCACCGACAAGGTCTGGGAGGCTTACGGCGAAGTCACCATCCCGCTGCTCAAGGAAACGCCCTTCTTCCAGGACCTCACCCTGAGCGGATCGGCGCGCTACACCCATTATGACTCCTACGGGTCGGACACGACCTATCATGGCGGGGTGACCTGGAGCCCGGTCAAGTTCCTGCGCTTCCGCGGCAATTACGGCACCTCGTTCCGCGCGCCCAACCTCTACGAGCAGTTCGTCGCCGACCAGAGCGGCTTCGCCCCGGCGGGCTCGGACCCCTGCGACCAGTTCGCGGCCAAGTTCGCGCCGTCGTCGCAGCGCTACATCAACTGCCTCGCCGATCTGACCTCGGCGATCGGCGCCGCCCGGGCGATCAACTATCTCGCCACCGGCGGTCCCGAGGTGTTCACCCGCGGCGGCTCGGGAATCCTCGATGCCGAGCATTCGACCTCATGGGGCCTCGGCGCGATCTTCGAGCCCCGCTTCGCCAAGCTCTCGATCGCAGTCGATTATTTCAACGTGACGGTGAACGGCGAGGTCTCGTTGCTCGGCACCACCATCCTCGACCGCTGCTACGACGCGACCAACTTCGGTGCGGGCAACCCCTATTGCGCCCTGATCCAGCCGCGCGAGACGGTGCAGGGGACCCTCACTTCGTTCCTCAATCCCTATCTCAACATCGCCTCGCAGAAGGTGTCGGGGATCGACGTCAGCCTGCGCTACGGGCTCGACGTCGGCCCGGGCAATCTGCTGCTCAACGCCCGCGCCACCCGCGTCATCCACCAGATCTACCAGCCCTTCGCCGAGGAGCAGCCGTTCGATTTCAACGGGACGCTGGGCAACCAGGGCTTCCCGGGCGGCCCCAAATGGACCGGCGACGCCGACCTGCGCTACCGGTGGGACGGCCTGACGATCCGCTACGGGGTGCGCTTCGTCGGCCCGATGACGAGCAATCCGGACGATTATCCGGCGCCCGTGGTCGCGATCAACGGCGCGATCTGCCCGGGCGGCGGCGCCAACTGCGTCATCGCCGATTCGGACCTGCACACCGGCGCCTATTTCGAGCAGAGCCTGTCGTTCCAGGTTCAGTGGAAGGATGTCGGCCAGTTCACGCTGGGCGCCACCAATTTGTTCGACCGCAAGCCCGCGCAGATCAGCTCGACCGGCGCGTTCCCGCGGATCGGCAACTACTTCAACTACAGCGGCTACGACTTTATCGGGCGGTCGATCTTCCTCAACGTCACTCGCTCCTTCTGATCGCGGGCGGGGATCCGGTTCGCCAGGTCCCCGCTATTTTTTTGAAGCCGACCGCATGAACGCACTCGCCCAGGGCCTGAAGGCGCTCGACGACGGAACGCTCGAGCCGGCGGAGCTGCTGATCCGCGCGCACCTGCGCAGCCATCCCGACGACCCGGAGGCGATCGGCGCGCTGGCCGATATCGCGGTCCGCTGCGGGGCGTTTCCCGAGGCCGAGCGGCTGCTGCGGCGGGCGCTGTCGCTCGACTTCGGCTCGGTGACCTTGCGCGTGCGGCTCGCCAAGACGCTGCATCGCCTTGGCCGCGCCGATGAAGCGCTGGCGCTGCTCGACGACGCAATTGCGGGCGATCCCGGCAATGTGATCGCGCTGTCGTTCAAGGCGGCGGTGCTCGGCCAGCTTCGCCGCCTCGACCAGGCCTGCGCCACCTTCGAGACGCTGCTCGCGCACCATCCGGGCCAGGCGCGGGCGTGGATGAACTATGGCTATCTGCTCAAGACGATGGGGCGGCTGGCGGACAGCGTCGCAGCATATCGCCGCTCGATCGAGCTCGACCCGGCGCGGGGCGAAGCCTGGTGGGGGCTCGCCAACCTCAAGACCGTGAAGTTCGACGAGGCGGACGTCGCCCGCCTGACCCAGGCGCTCGCCGCGCCCGAGACGACCGACGCCAACCGCATCAACCTCCATTTCACTCTCGGCCGCGCGCTCGGCGACCTCGGCGCCTATCGCGAATCCTTCGATCACTACGCGAGCGGGAACCGCCTGCGAAACGCCGCGTCGCCGCACGACCCCGATCGCGTAACTCGCGATGTCGCCCGCAGCGAGGCGCGCTTCACCCGCGAATTCCTCGAGGCGCGCGCCGGTGCCGGGCACGCCGGCGGCAGCCCGATCTTCATTCTCGGCATGCCGCGATCGGGCTCGACTTTGGTCGAGCAAATCCTCGCCAGTCATCCGTTGATCGAGGGAACCGAGGAGCTCTACGAGATCGAGCGGATCGCGCTTGGCCTCGCGCAGGCCGGCGCGGCCTGGCCCGACCGCCTCGCCACGCTCGCGAGTCCCGAGCTCGAAGCGCTCGGCGAGCAGTATCTCGCCGCGACGCGCGCATTCCGCGCCACCGACCGCCCCTGGTTCACCGACAAGATGCCCGCGAACTGGGCCTATCTCGGCCTGATCCACTGCATCCTGCCGAACGCGAAGATCATCGACATCCGCCGCCATCCGCTGGGCTGCGGGTTCGGCAATTTCGTCCAGCATTTCCACTGGGGGATCAATTTCTCGTATGATCTGAACAATATCGGCCGCTTCTACCGCGACTATGTGCGGATGATGGCGCATTTCGACGCGGTGCTGCCCGGCCGCGTCCATCGCATCTTCTACGAGGACCTGGTCGACGATACCGAGGCGGAGATCGCCCGGCTCCTCGCTTATCTGGAGCTTCCGTTCGACGCGGCGTGCCTGCGCTTCTACGACAATCCCCGCGCGGTCCACACCCCCAGCGCCGAGCAGGTGCGCCAGCCGATCGGCCGCGCGGGCATCGATTTCTGGCGCAACTACGCCCCCTGGCTCGGCCCGCTCGAAGCCGCGCTCGGGCCGGTGCTCGATTGCTATCCCGACGTACCTGGCGAAGGGATTGGCCTTACCACTTGACTTGGTCGCGCCGCCGCCGGATCGTCGGGCATCGAGCAAAGCAGTCGGAGGGGTGATGATTTCGAAACTGGGCCGCGCGTTTGCCGCGGCGATCCTGGCGGCAACGATCGGGCTTGCCGGCACCGCCCATGCTTCCGGCCCGGCGCTGCCTGGGCGCGCCGAAATCCTCGGGTCGATCGAGCGGCTCGCCGACTGGCAGCTCGCGCATCTCGACGACCTGTCCTACATCCCCGCCGCCCGATCGAGCACCCGCAGCCCGCGCGACTGGCAGCAGGCGGCGTTCTGGGTCGCGCTGACCGGGGTTGCCGACCGCTCGGCCTCGCCGCGCTTCCGCGATGCGATCTTCGCCACCGGCCGCCGCGAGCAGTGGCGGCTCGGCGACCGGCTCTATCATGCCGACGACCACCTGATCGGCGCGGTCTGGCTCTGGGCAGCGCGCCACGGTGCCGGGCCCGAGGCGCTCGCGCCGATGAAGGCGAGCTTCGAGAAGATGCTCGCTGCGCCGCAGACCGGCACCCTGCTCTTCGCCGCGCCGCAGAGCGGCGATCCCGACTGCACCGTGCGCTGGTGCTGGTGCGACGCCTTGTTCATGGCGCCGCCGACGCTCTACGGCCTGACCCGCGAGACCGGCGACCCGCGCTACGCCGCCTTCGCCCACAGCGAGTATCAGGCAGTCACCGGCGTGCTTTTCGACAAGGCCGAGAAGCTCTATTTCCGCGACAGCCGCTTCTTCGATCAGCGTGGGGGCCATGGCGAGAAGCTGTTCTGGAGCCGCGGCAATGGCTGGGTCTTCTCGGGCCTCGCCCGCCTGATCCCCGAGCTGCCGCGCAGCGATCCGCGCCGCGCTTATTATGTCGACCTGTTCAAGACGATGGCGGCGCGGCTGGTGACGCTGCAGCGGCCCAACGGCTATTGGCCCCCTTCGCTGCTCGCCGATCCGGCGCGGTCGGCCGACGAGACCAGCGGGACCGGCTTCTACGTCCATGGCCTCGCCTGGGGGATCAAGACCGGGCTGCTGCCCCGCGCCCGATATCTCCCCGCCGTGACCCGCGGCTGGGCGGCGCTCCAGCGCGCGATCCAGCCCGACGGGCGGCTCGGCTGGGTCCAGCAGGTCAGCGACCGGCCCGATGTGGTCGCGGCGCAGGACACCCAGTTCTACGGCGTCGGCGCATTCCTGCTCGCCGGCGGCGCGGTGTATGATCTCGCAGGCACGAAGCGGTGAAGCGCGCCGCCTTGATCGGCCTGCCGCTGCTGCTGATGGCGGCGCAGGACGCCCCGCCGCCCGCGCCGCACGCCACGCTCAACGTCCAGCAGGGCGGCAGCCGCGGCACCGACGGCATCTATCGCGGGGGCACCTTCACGCTGGTCGATCGCCTCGACGTCCCCGCCGAGCACGGCCCGCGCGACAGCCTGATCGCGTTCGAGGGGCCGGGCTGGGAGAGCGACAAGGTGGCGTACCGGCTCTATCTCGACGAACGCAACGTCCCCGACATCTATGGCAAGAAGCTGCCCGGCGCGGTGCTCGGCCGGATCGGCCAGGGCAAGGACGATTACCACGCGATGGCGGACTGGGGGATGGACATCTTCCAGGTCAACCAGACGCTCGGCATGGGCGGCATCGGGGTGATGCGCGACGGCAAGGTGTCTCAGTTGGGCCCGTCGGCGATCCGCGCGCAGGTCTTCAACGGCGCATCGGTCGCGCGGGTCGAGGTCGAGAATCGCGGCTTCGCCGGCGCCGGCGGCCCGGCCGATCTCACCACCAGCTACGCGATCTCGTCGGGATCGCGCGTGACCTTCGTCCATGCGAGCGTCACCGGCGCGGCACCGCAAATGGTCGCGGGGCTGACGCTGCACCCGGGGGTTCATATCCTCGAATCCACGACCGGCAAGTGGCGCTATATCGCCACCTGGGGCGTCCAGAGCCTGGCGAAGGACGAACTCGGCATCGCGCTGTTCTACCCCGCCGACAATGTCGCCGAGACCGGGCAGAACAACGGCACCTTCTTCGTCCGCTTCTGCAATCCGCGCCGCATCGTCTACGCCTTTGCCGCGGCCTGGGTGCAGGAACCCGACGCCCCCAAGAGCGCCGCCGCTTTCCGGCAATGGCTGGACAAGACCGCGAGCGAGAATGAGCACTCGGTCCGGCCGGGCGCCGACGCGCGTGGTTGCACGCACTAAAGGCGGGCTCGGTCGACTATCTTAGCTTTTCCCCGGCGAAGGCCGGGGCCCAGTTGCGAACGGCCTCGAGGGCGGGATGCCGCCGCGAGTCCACCGATACTGGGCCCCGGCCTCCGCCGGGGAAAGAAGTGCAAACTGGCTTCGGAAGCCCTCTAGAACTTCGCCCTTATCCCGATCGAGTAACGCCGCTCGGACAGCGCGTAGCTGTTGAGCGCCTCCGGGTTGAAGTTGCTGTATTCGTTGGTCGCCGATTCGGTCGGCATCAGGTTCTGCGCCTGGAACGAGAGCGAGATGTTCCTGGTCACGTCGATGCCGACCTGCGCATCGAGCTGCGAGCGCGGGCCGATCAGGCTCGGCCGCCCTTCGGAGAATTCGAACACTGCCTCGTCGCGGTAATTATACGCGGCCCGCGCCGAGAAGATGCCCTTCTCGAACAGCCCGACGAGATTGTAGCTGTTCTTCGACACCGCGACCAACGGGAAGCCCGCATTGTCGCGCGAGTCCGAGTAGGTGTAGTTGGCGATGATCCCGAACCCGTCGAACGGCGCCGGCAGGAAGTCGAAGAACTGCTGGATCCCGACCTCGAACCCCTTGATCCGCGCGCTCGCCAGGTTTTCCGGCCGCGAGAAGACCAGGGTCCGCCCCGCCGGATCGAGATTGGTGTCGACCCCCGACGTCACGAAGCTGGCGATGAAATTCTTGACGTCCTTGTAGAAGAACGCGCCCGAGATCAGCGAGCTCTTGCCGGTGTAGAATTCGAAACTGATATCGGCCTGGGTCGAGACCGGCGGCTTGAGATCGGCATTGCCGCCGGTCACCGACAAGTTGGTCGCGTTGAAGAAGGTCGACGGCGCAAGGTCGGCAATCGATGCGCGCTGCATCGTCTGCGATCCCGAGACGCGGATCAGGAAATTGTTGGTCACGTTGAACGCGACGTTCGCGCTCGGCAGTATGTTGAAATAGCTGTTGGTGTCGTTGACCAGCGTGCTGGTCGTGCCGACGTTCAGATAGGTGTCCGCCGACAGCCTGGTATGGGCGATGCGCACCCCGGCATTGGCGCGATACGAGATGCCGCCGATCGAGCCTTCGCCCGACACCATGATATAGCCCGCCAGCGTCTTCTCGCCGAGGTCATAGTCGCGCTGCAGATTGGGCAGCAGCGTCGAAAGCCCGTTGGGATTGGGATTGGGCTCCGCCGCCTGCGCGCGGGTGAACACATAGTCGAAGGTCGGCGCGGTGCTGAGGAAGCTGCGCGGGAATGTCCCCGGGATATCGGCGAGGAAATCGCCGGTATTGATCAGCTTGAGGAACGGCTCGATCTCGGCGCGGGTCGGGGTGACCTGGCTGCGAAACGCATTCGAGCGCGCATGGAGATCGGTGTAGCGCACCCCCGTCGACAGCGTGACGCCGCCGGCGAATTCGTAGCTGAGGTCGAGCTTGCCGGTCCATTCCTCGAGCAGCCCGATCAGCCGGTTGCTACGCACGCCATTGGAGGCCGGATTGTACGACGCGAAGCTGGTCGGGTTGAAAGTGCCGCCCAGCGTCAGCGACGGGACGGTCACGTCGCGGAAGTCGAACGCGCCGGGCACCGCCGCGGTCGCCTGCAGCGTGATGATCTGGATGGTCTGGTCGATCGTGCCCTTGCTGTAATAGCCGTCGGCCTCGACCTTGAGCCCGCCGCTCTCGTACTTGCCGTTGAGCCCGTAGAGGAAGCTCTGGGTCGGCTCGTTGCGGATCTGCCCCGCGGTGGTGACGGTGCCGTTGGCGTTGCCCGCGACCACCGCGCCGTTCTCGATCACCCGGTTGGTCACCGGATTGGTCGTGGTCGGCAGCCGGAAGGCGAAGAAGTCCTGGTGCCGCCCGGTGGTCAGCTTCGAATAGAGCGCGTCGGCGGTGACGGTGAATTCGGGGGTGACTTCGAACTGGATCGCGCCGTTGAGGCCCAGCCGCGAGCGATCGACGACGAACTGCTCATATTGCAGCAGCACCGGGGTCTGGCCGACTTCGGTGGGGAGCGTGTAGTTGCGGTTGAGGAAGTTGTTGCGCTCGAACGTCTGGTTGAACGAAGTCCGCCGCTGATACTCGCCGGCGACCATGATGCCGATCCGGCCATCGGCGAACTTGGTGGTCGCGAAGCCGGTGATCGCGGGCTCCAATTTGTCCGAATTCTCCGAATAGACGCCCTGCGCGCGCAGCGAGACCGTGGTCTCCTTGAAGCTCAGCGGCTTGGGGGTGACGAGGTTGACCGTGCCGCCGAGCCCGCCCTCGGCCTGGCTGGCGAGCGGGGTCTTGCGCACTTCGAGGCGCCCGAACAGGCTCGACGGCACCGAATCGAGCCCCGACGAGCGGCCGAGCTGGTCGTTCTCGGGCGGCGACAGCCGCGCCGACCAGCCGAGCAACGTGCGGCCGTCGACTTCGACGCGGACCTGCTGGAGGCCGCGGACCGACACCGACTGGCCTTCGCCGAACACGCGAGTGATCTGGACGCCGGTGACGCGCTGGAGCGCCTCGGCGACATTGGCGTCGGGCAGCTTGCCGACATCCTCCGCGGTGATCACGTCCATCACCTGATCGGCGTCGCGCTTCACTTCGGCGGCGCGCTGGAGCGAGCCGCGGATGCCGGTGACGACGAGCGCGTCGTCCTCGCCTTCGGCCTGGGTTTCGGCCGGCGGGGTCTGCGCCAGCGCCGGAGCGGCGGCGATCATCGCGGCGGCGACGGCGGCGGCGGCGGCCCCGCCGCGGAGCAGGTTTGCGGTCTTCATTGGTCTTCTCCCTCTGGTCACGGGCGGCTTTTGCCGCTCCATTTTCTGAATGAACGAAATCTCAGTTCGGCTTGGGTCCGCCCTCCCCGGCTGCCGGTCCGGCGCCGAAAAAGCGGCGCAGCTCGGCGCCGGATGCGGAGGGGTAATTGCTGCCGGGCCAGGCGCGCGCGGCGCGGCGGAGCAGTTCATCGAGCTCGCCCTGGTCGGGGCGCAGCTCCTTGTGCGGCCATTCGCCAAGCCGGCCCGAATAAGGCGCGAGGAAATCGGTGGCGCGCTTGAGCCCCTTCCCTTCAGCGCCGGTGTAATTCCACAAATCGACGCCGAGGCATGCGCCCATCTCGGCGACGTCATAGGCGGCGAGCAGCGCGTAGATCGAATAATGCAGCGTGCGGGTGCGGATCAGCTCCTCGGGCAGGCTGCCGTCGGGGGTGAATTGCGGCGCGATCCGGCGCGCGGGAAAGGCGTCGACGACTGCCTTCGCCACCTCGGGCCGCCGCGCGAACAACGCGAACTGGACCGCCTGGGCATCGAACCACATCGCATGGTTGTTCTTCGCGCCGTCCTCGGCCTTGCCGTTGGGGCTGGTCTGCATCCAGCCGACATAGTCGCCGAACCAGCGCTCGAGCCCGGCCTGGTCGGCGCCGGTGAGCGCCTTGGCGGGGCCGATCAGCCCGATCGCGTCGATCACCCGCTGGAGCCGGGTGGTGTCGATCACGCCCTCGGCCCGCCCCTTCTCGCGGCCGGGGACAGCCTGGCCGAAGTCCATGTTGGGGTTCATCCGCGTCGCGGAATCGAGGAACCAGGTGCGCAGCATTCGCGCAGCGTGCGCGGCATATTTCGAGTCGTCCGAATAATAATAGGCCAGGCCCAGCAGCTCGACATCGCTGCTCATCGCCTCGAGATCGGTGAGGTCGTATTTGTCGCTCGAACGCTCGGGATTGATCTCGCCGTCGCGGCGCAGATAGGGCAGCCCGTCTGGCTTCGACGGATCGGGCCACCAATAGGGGCCGACGCTGAGATAGTCGTGGCGGTCGCCCGAGGGTGGGACCGTGCGCTTGTCGACCACCGTATACGGCCCGCGTGCCAGCGCCGCATCGGCCCGCGCGATCAGCCGCGCATAGGCGGCGCGGACCGCCGGATCGCTCGCGCGCGCCGCCTTGAGGCGCTCGAGGATGTCCGGCGGCAGATAAAAGGTCCTGCGCCCGCCGAACGATGCGGAATAACCTTCCGCACCTCGGCAGGCCGGCTGCGCGATTGGGGTGCCAGGGGAGGTGGTCCCGGCTTGGGTTGCAGCCTGCGGCACGAGCGCCGCGAACAGGACAGGTAAGGTGCAAAGGGTCGCGGCGCGGCGCATCGCGGATCAGGTCCGGGCCAGGATGCCGAGAGGCGATTGCGGTCCGGAGGCCAGCAACGGGCCGCTCGTCGAAAGGCGGCCGATCGAAAACACGGTCCCGGACATTGTCTTCCCCTATCGTCATCGCCCGCTTGGCGGGTCTTGGCAATCTGGTAAGGCCAATATGTTACCGGTGTCAACCCAATTGTCCTGAGCAATTCCCGCGACGGCACGCTCAGCGATAGGTGAGCGTCCAGCCGATCGTCAGCGGGGCGTCGACACGCCCCGCCCCGCGCCGGCACAGCAGCCGCGTGGCGAAGGCACCGCTGGGCGCGCGGTAGGCCGGGCCGGTGGCGCGCGCGGCGGTGCAGCCCGACAGGCCGGTTACCGAGAAACCGGTAACCTCGCCCTGGCCGAAGCGGAATCGCGTGCCGCCGGTGACTTTCGCCGCGCTGGAGAAACCGGCGAATTCCAGCGTGACTGCCTTGAACTCAACCGGCGCCGCCGCGCTGTAGCGGTCGGTGCGCGTGATGCGGCCGGGGGTGAATTCGTAGCGCGTCTCGGCCACGATCCGCGAATCGGCGATGGCATTGGCGCCGCCCATCCGGTCCATCGCCGCCAGCCGGTAGGTCAGGATAGTGGCCTGACCTTTATGCTCGACATGCACGTCGCGGAACCAGGCGAGCGGCATCAGCACGCTGCCGTCCGCCAGTTCGAAGCGCGGAGTCAGCTGCGGGAAGGTCGCATCGGCCGACCCCGAGAGCATCCCCGCGGCATAGGGAATCGGGAAATAGGGGTTGTGCATGTGCTGCCCCTCGGCCCCGTTGACCAGGGGCAGCCCGATCGCATGGCCGCGGTCGCGGATCGTCAGCAGCGCGCGGTCGTGCGGCCCCCGTGCGAACCAGGTCAGCGTCGACGTCGGCAACGTGTCGAGCCATGCGGCATAGCCCGGTGCGGGCGCCCGGCCGCGATAGCCGAGGGCGTTCCAGATCGCATTGGTGTAGATATATTGCCGCGCGAGGCTGAGATTCTCGCCGAGGATCCGGTGCTTGCCGCGATAGGCGTCGGTGCGGCGGCCATGGTCCCAGAGGTTGACCGATCCGGTCGCCGGATCGAGCCAGAAATCGGCGTAACGCGCCGCGATCCGCGTCGACCAGGCATAGGCCATGTCGCGCTCCTCGGCGCTCAGCACGCCGAGCTTCGCCGCCGCGGTCAGCACCTCCAGATACGCGGTCTCGCCGTAAGCGCCGATGCTGCGGCCATATTCCCAGCCTTCGCCGGTCAGGTTGGCGCGCAGCAGCATCAGCTCGGCCGATCGGCGCAGCCACGCCTTGACCTCGGGCGGCGCCGCCATCCCGGTCTCGATGAAATGCTGCGCGATCTCGCCGATCAGCAGCACCGAATAACGGTCGAACCGCCCTTCCCCGTCGGTCTCGTCGGCAAAACCGTATTCGCCCGAATAGCTGCGGTAATGATCGAGCATCCTGGCCAGCAGCGCCTCGCTCGCGCTCGCATCCTCCCAGCCGAGCAGGAAGCGCAGCCGCGCGACGCTGAACGCGACGCCGTAATAATTGTTGGGCAGGCCGATCAGCCGAAACGTCTTCGCATCGACGAAGCGCCGCCAGTCGAGTTGCGCATGCAGTTTCGCCAGCGTCGCGGGGGCCACCGCCCGGTCGAGCAGCCCCGCCTCTTGCAGCGCGTGGAGCGCCGAGACGTAATAATAGATGCCCCAGCTGTCGTTGGTATCGTCGATCGTCAGGTCGGCGATGGCGCGATAGCCCACGAGATACCCGGCGAATCGCGGGTCGCCCTGCGGGGTGTCGAGCAGCAGGTACGAGAGCCCCGAGGCGATCTTGCCGGGCAGGAACTTGTCGCCGCTGTCGAACACCGGCACGCCATCGAGCCGCATCGCGCGCTTGTCGCGGAGCAATCGGTGGAGCAGCGCCTCGAGTTGCGGCAGCACCCGGCGCGTGACGGTCTCGTCCATCGCCGGCGCCCGGGCGTAGCTGCGGCCGTGCGGCGAATGCTGGGCCGCCGCGGGAACCGCGGAACAGGCGAGCAGGCAGACCGCCGCGGACATGCGGCGCATGGGATTGCGCAACTCGCCCTCCTGATTGGTCAGGCCATTTCACCAACCCGGTGCCGAAGTCAAGCCGTGCCCATCTTGAGCCGCCGCGTCACCTTGTCGCGCCGCGCGTCGAGCTCGCTGCGCGCGCGCTCCATCACTTCGAGCTCGGTGGCGGCGAGCAGGTCATCGACCACGCCGCGCAGATGCGCCTGCATCGCGGCGCGCGCCGCCTGCGGGTCGCGGGCACGCAGGGCGTCGAGGATCGGGCGATGCTCCTCGACCCTGGGGGTGATCCCGCTCCGCTCGGCGCGGGCGAACATGTTGACGCACAAGGGCGATTTGTTGCGCAGGTCCCACAGATATTCGACGACGCTGCGGATCGCGGCATTCTCGGTCGCCGCCGCGATCGCGAGGTGAAAGCGGTGGTCGGCGTCCATCACCATCGGCTCGTCCGAATCGTCGGCGGCCATCTCGGCGAGGATCGCGTCGAGCTCGGCGAGCTGCTCGTCGGTGATCGACACCGCCGCCAGCGCCACCGCCTCGCCTTCGAACAGGATCCGCGCCTCGGTCAGGTCGAACGCGCCGACATCGAACTCCAGCGCATCCTCGCGCCGCCCGGTGCCGTGATCGCGCGCCATCACATAAAGGCCCGAGCCGTGCCGCGCCTCGATCCAGCCGCGCATCTCTAGCGCGATCATCGCCTCGCGGATCGTCGGGCGGCTGACCTTATATTCCTCGGCCAGGTCGCGCTCGCCGGGCAGGCGCGTCCCCGGCGACCAGCGCCCGGCCTCGATCCCCTCGGTGATCGCCGCCGCGATGCGCTGATAGAGTTTATTGCCGGCGATCTTCATCGATGCTCCCGTCCTTACACGCCAGTTGACACAGTTGGTTGCGAAAGTCGATATTGGTCAGGCCACTCCCCGGGGGATTCTGCTTGCCTGTCATCACTTCCGCGCGCGTCATCGTCACTTGCCCCGGCCGCAACTTCGTCACGCTCAAGATCGAGACCGACGCAGGCGTATACGGCATCGGCGACGCCACGCTCAACGGCCGCGAGCTTGCGGTCGCCTCGTACCTGACCGACCATGTGATTCCCTGCCTGATCGGCCGCGATCCGCACCGGATCGAGGACATCTGGCAGTTCCTCTACAAGGGCGCGTACTGGCGCCGCGGGCCGGTGACGATGAGCGCGATCGCCGCGGTCGACATGGCGCTGTGGGACATCAAGGGCAAGATCGCCGGGCTGCCGGTCTATCAGCTGCTCGGCGGCGCGAGCCGCAAAGGGTGCATGGTCTATGGTCATGCCAATGGCGCCGATATCGCCGAGACGATCGAGCGCGCGCACGACTATGTCGAGCAGGGCTATCGCGCGGTGCGGCTCCAGTCGGGGGTTCCCGGGCTCGCCGCGACCTATGGCGTGTCGGGCGAGCGCTTCTATTACGAGCCCGCACGCGGCGCGCTGCCGCAGGAGACGGTCTGGTCGACCTCCAAATATATGCGGATGGTGCCCGAACTGTTCGAAAAGGCGCGCGACGCGATCGGCTGGGACATGCACCTGCTCCACGACGTCCACCACCGGTTGACCCCGATCGAGGCGGGGCGGCTGGGCAAGGACCTCGAGCCCTACCGGCTGTTCTGGCTCGAGGACGCAACGCCTGCCGAGAACCAGGCCGCGTTCCGGCTGATCCGCCAGCACACCACCACCCCGCTCGCGGTGGGCGAGATCTTCAACTCGATCTGGGACGCCAAGCAGCTGATCGAGGAGCAGCTGATCGACTATATCCGCGCCACCGTGGTCCATGCCGGAGGGATCACCCATCTGCGCCGGATCGCCGCGCTCGCCGATCTCTACCAGGTGCGGACGGGCTGCCACGGCGCCACCGACCTGTCGCCGGTCAGCATGGCCGCGGCGCTGCATTTCGGCATCTCGGTGCCCAATTTCGGCATCCAGGAATATATGCGCCACAGCGCGGAGACCGACGAAGTCTTCCCGCATGGTTACAGCTTCAATGCCGGGCTGATGCATCCCGGCGACAAGCCCGGGCTCGGCGTCGACATCGACGAGGCCCTCGCCGCGCGCTTCGACTATCAGCGCGCCTATCTGCCGGTGAACCGGCTCGAGGACGGGACGATGTTCAACTGGTGAGGGCACCGCATCATTCGATGCTCACCAATACCTCCCTGTTCCCCTGCGAAAGCAGGGGTCCAGGGTCACAAGCGGTGACCTGCTTGGCTCTGGGCTCCTGCTTTCGCAGGAGAACAGGAAAAGGCCGGGGTGGGAAAGAAGCCAATATCGCGCGTGACCTCGCCTGCGGATCGGCTACATCGGCCCCAGCCAGTTCGGGGAGAGATTCATGAAATACCAGGTCACCATGGCGCTTGCCGCCTGTCTGTTCGCAAGCGAAGCGCTGGCGCAGACCGCCCCGCCCCCCGCCGACAAGCCCGTTTCCGAGACCCAGGCGCCGGAGAACCAGGCGACCAACCCCGCGCAGGACGTGACCGGCCCGCTCAAGCCGCCCGCGCCGCCGGCGACGCCGCCGCAGACGGCCGCAGCTCCCGCCGCGCCCCCCAAGCCGCCCAAATGGGACGTCAACGCACCCCCCGGCCTCGCCACCCGCACCGTGCGCATCGCGGTCGACAACGGCACCTGGATGAATGTCGATGTCTCGCGCGACGGCAGCCGCATCGCCTTCGACCTGCTCGGCGACATCTACACCATGCCGATCGCCGGCGGCGCGCCGACCCGCATCGCCGAGGGGCTCGCCTATGAGCACCAGCCGCGCTTCTCGCCCGACGGCAAGCGCATCGCCTTCACGTCGGATCGCGGCGGCGGCGACAATATCTGGATCATGAACGCCGACGGCAGCGACAAGCGCCAGCTGACCAAGGAGGATTTCCGCCTCCTCAACCAGCCGAGCTGGTCGCCCGACGGCCGCTTCGTCACCGCCAAGAAGCATTTCACCACCGGCCGCTCGCTCGGCACCGGCGAAGTGTGGCTCTACCACGTCTCGGGCGGCGCCGGAGTCCAGCTGGTCAAGCGCGCCAGCGAGCAGCTCCAGAAGGAGCTCGGCGAGCCGATCTACGCCCCCGACGGCAAGCACATCTATTACACGCGCAACGTCACCCCCGGCCCGATCTTCGAATATGCCCAGAATTCGCGCACCGACCTGTTCGACATCGAGCGCTACGACATCGACACCGGCGAAGTGACCACCACGGTCTCAGGGGTCGGCGGATCGGTGCGCCCGACGCCGTCGCCCGACGGCAAGGCGATGGGCTTCGTCCGCCGCGAGCATGGCAAGACGACCTTGTGGGTCAAGGACCTCATCACCGGCGTCGAGCGCCGCATCTACGACGCGCTCGACCGCGACGTGCAGGAGACCTGGGCAGTCACCGGCGTCTATCCCAACATGGCGTGGACGCCGGACAGCCAGGCGATGGTGTTCTGGGCGGGCGGCAAGATCCGCCGCGCGAATGCCGACGGCAGCGGCGCGCGCGAGATCCCGTTCCGAGTCGACGATACCCGCGTCGTGATCGACGCGACGCATCCCGCGGTCGAGATCGCCCCCGACCGCTTCCGGACCAAGATGCCGCGCTGGGCGATGGTCTCGCCCGACGGCCGGCAGGTCGTGTTCGAGACGCTGGGCAAGCTCTGGGTCAAGCCCGCCGCGGGCGGCGCGGCGCGGCGGCTGGTCAAGGGCGACGAGGCCGAGATGGAGCTGTGGCCGACATGGTCGCGCGACGGCAAGTCGATCGCGTTCGTCGGCTGGACCGATGCGGGACTCGGCCATGTCCGCACCGTCGCAGCGGCCGGCGGAGC
Organism: Pseudomonadota bacterium; assembly: GCA_040388355.1. Taxonomy (GTDB): domain Bacteria; phylum Pseudomonadota; class Alphaproteobacteria; order Sphingomonadales; family Sphingomonadaceae; genus Sphingomonas. Next base: position 203,326 of record JAZKCD010000013.1, read on the forward strand.
GGCGCGCGACGTGACCACTTCTGCGGGCCATTACGCCCGCCCGAACTTCTCGCCCGACGGCAGGACGATCGTCTTCGAAAGCGGCCAGGGCGGCTTCCTCACCGCCCGGCGGGGCAGCGAGAATCCGGGCATCTATCGCGTCGCCGCGGCCGGCGGCACCCCGGCGCGCATTACCAAGGACGGCGGCGAGCCGCAATTCGGCGCGGCGAACGACCGCGTCTTCATGGTCGCCAACGACAAGGGCAAGCGCCAGCTGGTCAGCACCGACCTGAACGGCGAGGCCAAGCGCGTCCATGCCACCGGCGAGCTGGTCAACGATTACCAGGTCTCGCCCAGCGGCGAATATTTCGCGTTCCGCCAGAACTATCAGGCGTTCGTGATGCCGCTGATGCCCGGCGCGCAGAATGTCGATGTCGGGCCCAAGGGCGGCCCCATGCCCGCCACCCGGGTCAGCGCCGACGGCGCCGACTTCATCAACTGGTCGAACGACGGCCGCGCGATCCACTGGAGCCTCGGGCCGACGCTCTACACCGCGAGCACCGACGCGCTGTTCCGCTCGGCGCCCGGCGGCGACGACGACCCCAAATTCGTGGCGCCGAAGACCGGCGTGTCGCTGGCGATGGACGTCGCGGCCGACAAGCCGACCGGCATCGTCGCGCTCACCGGCGCCCGCATCGTCACCATGGCAAGCAAGGATGGCGGGATCATCGACGACGGCACGATCCTGATCCGCGGCGACCGCATCGTCGCGGTCGGCCCGCGCGCCTCGGTCCAGGTCCCGGCAGGCGCCAAGACCGTCGATGTCGCGGGCAAGACGATCATCCCCGGGCTGGTCGATGCGCATGCGCACGGCTCGTACGGCGAGGACGACGTCATCCCGCAGCAGAACTGGGAATCGATCGTCAACCTCGCAATGGGCGCGACGACGATCCACAACCCCTCGTCGCGCGCGGCCGAGGTGTTCCCGGCCTCCGAGATGCAGCGCGCCGGCAAGATCATCTCGCCGCGGGTCTTCTCGACCGGCGAGATCATCTACGGCGCCAAGTCGCCCGACGTGTACGCCGAGATCAACAGCTACGAGGATGCGCTCGCCGATGTCCGCCGCCTGCGGGCGCAGGGCGCGATGAGCGTCAAGAACTACAACCAGCCGCGCCGCGAGCAGCGCCAGATGGTGGTGGCGGCGGCGCAGGCCGAGGGGATGGAAGTCGTCCCCGAGGGCGGCTCGCTCTACACGATGGACGTGACGCTGATCCAGGACGGCAACTCGACCGTCGAGCACAATGTCCCCGCCGAGGTCTTCTACGACGACTTCGTCAGCTTCTGGGCGCAGACGAAGACCAACTACACGCCGACGCTCGTCGTCACTTATGGCGGCCCCGCGGGCGATCCCTATTGGCGCGCGCACAGCGAGGTGTGGAAGCATCCCTTGCTGTCGAAGCACGCGCCGCCGGCGCTGCTCGAGGCGCAGAATGTCCGCCGCCCGATCGCGCCCGAGAGCGATTATGTCGATGCCGACAGCGCGCGCGAGGCCAAGAAGCTGGCGGACCGCGGCGTCCAGGTCTCGATCGGCGCGCACGGCCAGCAGGCGGGGCTGGGGCCGCACTGGGAGATGTGGAGCTTCGTCCGCGGCGGCTGGGCGCCGATCGATGCCTTGCGCGCGGGCACGATCATGTCGGCGACGTCGCTCGGCTATGCGAAGGATGTCGGCTCGCTCGAGGTCGGCAAGCTCGCTGACCTGCTGGTGCTCGACGCCGATCCGACGGTCGACATCCGCAACAGCGACAAGATCCATCGCGTCATGCTCGGCGGCCGGCTCTACGATCCGGTGACGATGGACGAAGTCGTGACCGGAGACCGCAAGCGCGCGCCCTATTGGTGGGAAGGCGCCGGCGGCGGCGGCTATGGCGCGACGCTGTCGGTCGGCGGCGACAGCGCAACCGGGGGCGACTGACCGCTCAGTCCTCGCTGACCACCGTCAGCACCACCGCGCCGCCCGCCAGCGTCAGCAGCAGCAGCGTCACCAGCAGCGGGCCAAACCCCTGCTGCTGGGGCGCGAGGGTAAGCGCGAGCAAAGGCGCGACGATCGCCGGCAGCGTGTTGGTGAGGTTGAGGATGCCGAGATCGCGCCCGCGGTGCCCCGGCGAGGGCAGCAGCTGCATCGCCAGCGCCGAGTGGATGCCGAGGAACACCGACAGGCTCGACAGCGCGAGGATATAGCCGCCCGCCGCAAGCGCCGGGGTTTGCGCCAGCGCCATCGCTCCCAGCCCCGCCGCCATCGCCACCGCCGCGGCCGCGAGGAACGGCTTGCGCCGCATCGCCCGGTCGGACAATTTTCCCGCGAGCACGGTCATCGCCAGCGCTACCACGGTCGCCACCGCCATCACCGTCGCGATGAGGCCGCTCGGGGTCGCGCCTTCCTTGGCGCCGGTCTCGCCCATCACCGACATGAAATAATAGAAGCCATAGGTGCCGAGCGCATTGCCCGCGACCTGCACCAGCACCCGCGCGGCCCAGACGCGCGCGAAGTCGAGGCGCCGCTGGGCGACAGGGTGCGCTTCGGGAACGGTCACGGCCGGCTCGCCGCGCTCGCGGATCAGCAGCAGGAAGGGCGCGACCATCGCGACGATGATCGCGCAGAGCAGCAAATAGCGGCCGCCCTCCGCCAGCGGCGCGGTCACGACAATCACCGCGACCAGCGACCCGATCGGCTGGCCCGTCCCGATCAGCCCGCCGACCAGCCCCTTGTGGCTGTCCGGGACTTCGTCGGCCATCATCGCGAGGATCGGCGAGAAGCCCATGTTGATCGCGATCTGCAGCGCCGCGACTGCGAGCAGCAGGCTGACCGGGCTCGCGCTCAGGTGGAACGCGGCATAGGCCGGCACCAGCGCGATCAGCCCCGCCGCGATCCATGGCCGCCGCGTCCCGCGCTGCCGGTAGGTGCGGTCGCTGAGCATCCCGACGACGATATTGGCGACGCTCGCGACCATCGCCCCGCCGAGCGCCGCTTCGCTGAGCAACGCCACCCGATCCTGGCTCACCAGCGCGGCCTTGAGCGGGAGCAGCACCATGACGAGCGGCATGAAACTGACGAACATCCCGCCGATCGCGAGCGTGTAGAGGATCACGAAGCCGCGGCTGGGAGCAGTGAATGGCATGGGAGGCCGGCAGCTTTCGGAGCGCCGGGCGCGCAAGTCAATCCGTGGGCTCTCTTAAGCCCCTCCCCTTCAGGGGCGATTGTATCGATTGCGAACACGGCCGCTTCTTGGCCCTCTCCCGCCTTTCGCGGGAGAGGTGTTCGTCTCCACACTGGCGCGTCTAATCGTCCCCGAAGGGGATGGGCTTGTCGATTACCTGCCCTCGAACGGTGCCGCGGTCGATTCGCGCAGCACCAGGCTGGCCGGGACCACCACCGGCGCGTCGGGCGATCCAAGACCCGCCCGCTCGCGAATGATCAGCTCGACCGCGCGCGACGTAACCTCGGCGATCGGCTGGGCGATCGCGGCCATCGGCGGGTGGCTGAAGCGGATGATCGGGGTGTTGTCGAAGCTGACCAGCGACAAATGCCGCGGCACTTCGAGCCCGCGTTCGCGCGCCGCCTCGAGCGTCGCCAGCGCCATCTGGTCGTTGCTCGCGACGATGCCGGTGGGCGGGTTCGGCCCGTCGAGCAGTTGCACCGCGGCGCGCTTGCCCGAGGCGAAGCTGAAATCGCCGTCGACCAGCAGGCCATGGGTTTCCAGCCCCGCCGCCGCCATCGCCGCGCGCCAGCCGGTGACGCGCCAGCCGCTCAGCTCATATTCGTCCGACCCCGCGATGAAGCCGATCCGGCGATGGCCGAGCGACGCCAGATGCTCGGTCGCCAGCCGCGCCGCGCGCTCGTCGTCCATCGTCATCGCGAAGCCCGGTCCAGGGTCGAGCGAGCCGATCCGCGCAAAGCTGATGCGATGCTCGTCGAGCAGGCGGATGATCGCCGGGTTGCTCGAGTGCGGCGGCGTCAGGATCACCCCGTCGGGCTGGATCGAGGCGATCGCCGCGAGCAGCTCGCGCTCGATATGGTCGCTGTGCGTGTCGACCAGCTCGACGATCAGCCGATAGCCATATTCGGCGCATTTGAGCATCCCGCCGAGCAGCATCTGATCGACCCAGTCGGTGCCCTCGCCCGAGCGCCAGCCCTCGATGGTGCGCTCGCGGTCGTTGAGCGAGATGATCAGGTACGATCGCGACCCGGCCATCCGCTGCGCCGCGATCGACGGGACATAGCCGAGCTTGGCGATCGAGGCGCGCACCCGCTCCATCATCTCGGGGCTGACGCTGGATTCGTTGTTGATAACGCGGCTGACGGTCTGGAACGACACGCCGGCATCGGCCGCGACATGCTTGATGGTGACTGATTGCCGCCGCCGCGCCATCGTGCTGCTCAGGCTGCCGAGGCGCGGGGCGCGCCGCAATATTGCGCAACATAGGCCGCATGTTGCGGCAGCGACGCGACGGTCTTCGCGACATCCGCGCGAATGCCGCCCAGGAACCGCGCAAGCTCGTCGTCGCGCAATTTCTCCGCGATCGGGTGCCAGGCGCGCGGGGTGATCCCCTGCCCCATCATCACCTGCACCCAGCTGTTCTCGGCGAACAATTCCTCATTGCGGCGGAAGACGCGGCCGGTCTCGCGGAACAGCTCGATCTTCTGCGCGAGGCTGTCGGGGATCGCCATCGACTCGCAGTGGCGCCAGAACGCGCTGTCGCGGCGCGCAGTCGCCTTGTAGTGGAGGATCAGGAAGTCGCGGATCTGCACCGCGTCCTGGTCCTGCTGGTCGTTGAATTCGGCGATGTCGCGTTCGCTGATCTCGCGGAGCGGCATCATCCGGATCAGCCGCAGCACCGCGCGCTGGATCAAGTGGATGCTGGTCGACTCCAGCGGCTCCATGAACCCGCCCGAGAGCCCGATCGCGACACAGTTGCGGTGCCATTGCTTGCGCCGCGTGCCGGTGACGAAGCGCAGGAAATTGGGCGGGGTCAGCACCTCGCCTTCGATATTGCCGAGCAGCCGCTCGTGCGCGGCGTCCTTGTCGAGATAGCGGCTGCAATAGACAATGCCGTTGCCGACGCGGTGCTGGAGCGGGATGCGCCATTGCCAGCCGGCATCGTGCGCCATCGCCCGCGTATAGGGCACCGCCGGCGCGACGCTCGCGGTCTGGAGCGCGATCGCCGAATCGCACGGCAGCCAGTGCGTCCAGTCGTCGAACCCGGCATGCAGCGCGCCTTCGATCAGCACTGCGCGGAAGCCCGTGCAATCGAGGAACAAGTCGCCTTCGATGCGCTCGCCCGAGTCGAGCAGCAGCGCGGCGATGTCACCGCTGTCGGAGTCGAGCTCGACCGTGGCGATCTTGCCTTCGATGCGGCGGGTGCCGTCGGCCTCGGCCATCGTCCGCAGGAACTTGGCGTACAGCCCGGAATCGAGCTGATAGGCATAGTTCATCCGATCCTCGGGCAGATGCGCGAACTTGCCCTGCAGCGCCGCGACCAGTTCGAGGCAATAGTCGTCGTAGGACTCGCTGTGTCCCCGCTCGCGTCCGTGCAGCCAGAAATGCTGGAAGCCGGCGGACCAATGGTCCTTCCCCGTAAAGCCGAAGCTGTGGAAATAGCGGTGCCCGGGCTCTTTCCAATTGTCGAACAGGATGCCGAGCTTGAAGGTCGCCTGGGTCGCGGCCATGAACTCGGCCTCGTTGATCCCGAGCAGGCGGTTATAGGCGACCAGCGGCGGGATGGTGGATTCGCCGACGCCGATCGTGCCGATCGCATCGGATTCGACCAGCACCAGATCGACCGCGCTGCCCAAAGTCCGCGCGATCGCCGCGGCCGCCATCCAGCCCGCGGTACCGCCCCCGGCGATGACGATGCGGCGGGCACGGGTGTCGAGCGGCTTCATCGGCTGAGCGTCCTGAGCAGGAAGGCGCGGATCCGGCCCGCGCTTTCGGGAGTGAGCGGCGCGAGCACGCTGCGCGCGTCCTCGGGGATGTGGGCGACGACATCCTCGCCATTCTCGAACACATAATAGTCGAACATGTCGCGCCAATGCGCCTTCTCGGCCGCGGGCAGGTCGCGGATCGCCATCATCGCGAGGTTGAGCGCGTCCTGGGGCTGGCCGAGCCAGCGCGGCGTCTCGCGCCACCAGTAATTGACCAGCACGTTGAACGGTTCGAGCCCCTCGACATGGTGCCACCACATCGACGGGATGTGGATCGCATCGCCCGGCTCGAGCTCGGCGACCTGGGCATGGCGCAGCGCCTCGCGGAAGCGCGGATGCGCGGTGAAATCGGGGGCGTGGAAATCGATCATGCTCACTGCGCGGCCCGCCGGGGTGTTGTCGATCGGGCCGAGGTACAGGTTGCGGAACTGCTCGGGCGGGAACAGCGTGAACCGCCGCCGCCCCACCGCGACGCAGCCGAGATTGTCGGGAAAATCGTTGTGCGCGGCGATGCGGGTGCGCGTGCCCATCCAGATGCTCGACAGCCCGGTGCGGTCGCCGAGCGGGACATTGTTGGCCTCGTGCAGCCCGGTAAAGAATTCGTGCAGGTCGATCGAAGCGAGATAGATCGGCCGCGCCTCGCCTTTCGCCTCCAAGGCGTCGATATCGGCGAACACCTCGGGCAGTTTCGCCATAACGGTGCGGAAGTTCATCCCCATCGCCGCATCGTAGAACAGCCTCTCGTCACTCCCCGGCGCGCCGACCGAGACGGTGAAGGGCCGGTCGCGGCGGTGGCGCAGGATATAGTCGCGCGCCGCGCGGCCCGATTGCAGCCCGGCCTGGACCAGCGGCCAGTCCCTGGCCAGCCCGCGCACCACGAACGGCGCGGTCGCCGCGCTCAGCTGCGCGTCGAGCGCGTCCGGCCCGGAGATTTGCACCTCGGGGATCGGCGCGATTGCTTGAAAGATTCCCGGATCGGCCTCAGCCATGCCGCAACCCGCGGTTCTTGCGCGCGACCAGCTTGCCGATGTTGGAGAGCGAGGCGAGCGCCATGAAGATCGGCATCAGATGGCCGTCGGCGTGAAGCTCGCCGAGCGTGGCCGAGTCGAGCGCCTGGAGCCGCTCCTCGTCGATGACATGGAAGCCGACCAGCCGGTTGGTCGAGCCGTCGTCGAGCGTGACTTCGAGCGTCAGCGGCTCGAGCAGGCCGTTGCGGCGCAGCGCGGTGAGGAACGCGCCCGAACCCTGGTAGCCCGCGTCGAGTGCGCCGAGCCGGTCGATCATCGCCTCGAGATAGGGGCTCGGCCGCCCGTCGGCGTCGAACAGGCGCACGCCCCCATCCCCGCCGATGCGCGGATGGCTCATGTCGACATGGACCTGCTTGTCGCCCGCCGCATTGGGCGAACCGCCGATCAGAAACGGCTGGATCGCCATCGCCAGCGGCAGCGCGCGGGCGTCCCAGCCATTGTCGCCGAGGAACAGATTCTCCCCCGCCTCGAACCCGAACAGCGCCACCGCAGTGAAGCTGTCGCGCTCCTGGTTGAGCTGGAACAGGATCGGATAGTCGTTCTGGACCTGGCGGAACTCGTCGGGGACCACCAGGCACGACATCACCCCGTCGCCCAGCGCCGCGCCGCGCTCGGTGCGCACGCGCAGGTCGCGATGCGCTTCGGGCGTGAGGAGTTCATGGCCGGCCATCAGTTCGTCTCCACATGCGGCACTCGGCGCTCGGCCGCGAGCGCGCCCAGATAGGCGCGGTTGGTCGGCAGGCTCGCCGCCAGCCCGCGCGCGCGCTGCTCGACGTGACGCAGCGCCGCCGCCATGTCGCCGGGCGCCGTGCCCATCGCGGGCGGCGCGAAGCCCATGCCGTACAGCACATATTGGTAGCTGGCGGCGGGAAACACTTCGTCCATCTCGGGCAGGTCGGTCCGCGACGGCGGCTGGTGCTCCCAGATCCGCAGCAAATCGGCGAGCCGCGGCGGGATCGAGGACGGATCGCGGTGCGCGCGCCAATAGGGCTCGTCGCGTTCGCTCAGCACATAGTGGAGCTTGAGGAACTCGACGATCCGGTCCCAGCGATAGCGGAACAGCGCGTTGAAGCGCCCGGCATGGATGTCCATCACCTCGCGGGTCACCGGGAAATTGTCGAGCAACGCGTCGAGCGACAGCTCGATCAGCACGATCGCGGAGGCCTCGAGCGGCTCGAGGAATCCCGCCGACAACCCGACCGCGAGGCAGTTGCGCTCCCAGAAGCGCTCGCGGTGCCCCGAGCGGAAGGTGAGGCGGCGGAACGGGTACTGGCCCAGGTCGATTTCGGGCGTGGTGCGGCGCAGATAGTCCGAGAGGATCGCCGCCGCCTCGTCGTCGCTGGCATGGCTCGACGCATAGACGCAGCCGACTCCGCGCCGCGAGGGCAATCCGATGTCCCAGATCCACCCCGCCTTGTGCGCGGTGGCGTTGGTCAGCGAAGCGATCGGGCTTTCCGGCGAAACCGGCACCTGCACCGCGAGCGCGCGGTCGTTGAACAATTCGCCGCCGCGATCGACGAAGCCGACGCCGTACGCGCCGCCGATCAGCAGCGCGGCATGGCCGGTGCAGTCGATGAACAGGTCGCCCGCGACTTCGCCCGATTCGCGCGTCCGCACCGCGGCGATGTCGCCGTTCGCGGCCTTGTCGACCGCGACGACATGGTCGCGCACGTGCCGCACGCCGAGCCGCTCGGTCGCGTGCCGGGCGAGCAGGGCGGCCAGCTTACCGGCGTCGAGATGATAGGCGTAGTTGAGCGCCCCGGCATAGTCGGGCATTGCCCGCTGCCGCGGCGCGAGGTCGAGCGCGCAGGCGCGCGGCTGCGGGCTCACTGCGTCGGCGAAGGGCGGGTCGGCGGCCTCGGCCTGCCACGCCGCGACCAGCGCGCGCGCCTCTCCCTCGGCCGGCGGCACGAACGGATGGAGATAGGCATCGTCGGCCGCGCCCGTCCGCCAGCCCGCGAAGCGCGAGCCCTGCTTGAACGAGGCGTCGCACGCGACGAGGAACTCGGCCTCGGATATGCCGATCCGCGCAAGCGTCCGCCGCATCGTCGGCCAGGTCCCCTCGCCCACCCCGATCGTCGGCACGTCGGGCGATTCGATCAGCGTCACATTCAGCGGCACGGCACTGCCCGGATTGCCGCGCGCGGCGATCAGGCAGGCGGCGAGCCACCCGGCGGTGCCGCCCCCGACAATCACTATATGAGTCACTGGGTTACTGACTGGCGTGCTCACCGCGCGTTCCGACTTCCTCTATGCCCCGGCAGCGTGCCTTGCGGGCACGGAAAAAGCCACCCTCGGGGAGGAGGGTGGCTTTCCCGCGACCCGATCCGGTGACGGATCCGGATCAGAAGTTGAACCGCACGCCCGCCGCGTAGCGTGCATCGCCGGTTGCGACGAAGGCGGTGTTCCGGCTCGAGCGGAGATGCCCGCGGCGGTCCTGACCCGTCAGGTTGATGCCTTCGACGAACCCGGTGAGCCCCGGCATGAACTCGTAGCTCGCGCTCGCGTCGAACTGGCCATAGGCCTCGACATAGAAGGGGTTGAGCCCCGTGCCGGCGAGGAACTGGGCGCGCCAGTTGTACGCGACGCGCGCCTGCAGCCCGCCCTTGTCGTAGAACAGCACGGCGTTGGCGCTGTTGCTGAGGCCCGGCAGCGCGAACTGCGTCACCGTCGACGGCTTGCTGTTGTCGTAGGTCACGTCGCCGTCGACGATCGTGTAGTTGAGGATGGCGCCGAACCCGGTGTTCCAGAAGCTGTGCTGGATCGCGAACTCCCAGCCGAACAACGTCGCCGACTGCGTGCTGTTGACCGGCGTTGTGATCTGGAAGTTGACCAGCGGATCCTCGGGCAGCGTGGTGACCGAGCCGACGGCGTTGCCACCGCAGGCGGTGCCGCCGGTGATGACGACCGAACCCGGATAGTTGCAGAAGATATACTGGCGGATCGACCCCGGGTTCGCCGCCGCCCCGAGCGCCGCCTGCGCCGCGACATAGCGCGGGCCACCGACGGGCGTGCGAAGCCCGAACGCGTTGGTATCGAAGCGCGTCGTCGAGATGAAGTTCGCCACGTCCTTGTGGAAATAGCCGGCGGAGATGTAGCTCTCGCGGCCGTAATACCATTCCGCCGACACATCGATGTTCTTCGACTTGTACGGCACCAGGCCCGGATTGCCCTGGAGGCCGGTGCCCCCGCCGATGCGGAACAGCTGGTCGACCGTGCGGCCGCCCTGCATGTTGGCATAGTCGGCGCGCGTGATGGTGTGGCTGTACGACGCACGCAGCTTCACATTGTCGACCGGCTCGATGTCGAAGTCGATCGAGGGCAGCCAGTTCTGGTAGTGCCCCTTGAAGGTGGTGAAGTCGCTCGCGCCCGACTGGACGATGTTGAACTCGTTGTCGCCGACCCAGCGCGTGCCCGACGGGATCGGCACCAGCGCCGAGGAGCTGATCGTCGTCGCATCGTAGCGGACGCCCGCGACGATGTGCGAGGGGTTGCCGAACGCATCGAACACCGCGCTCGCCTGGATATAGGGCGACAGCGTCTTCTCGGTGATGCGCCGGTCGGTGGTGAACGGCGCGGTGCAGTCCCCGTCGCCGCCGCAGGTGCGGTAGAGGCTGTCGATCAGACCGACCATCCGCTCGAACTCGAACGTGTAGAAGCTCTGGATCATCCCCGACCCGGCGCCTTCGACGCCCTTGAACTTGTCGGGCAGCGTCTCGAGGTGAAAGATGTCGTCGGGAATGTCGGACGCCGGACCGGCGCCGCCCCAGGTATCGTTCTGGATCACCCCGAAGGCCGAGCGGACCTTGTTCTCGACATAGGACACGCCGAAATCGACGCTGTCGAGGAAGCCGCCGTCATGATCGTAGCGGCCCTTGAGCTGCGCCTGGTTGATCTCGTCGCGGAAATAGGCAGTGCGGAAGGCGTTGCCCGTCGGGGTGATCAGCGCGCGGTTCAGCGGATCGACGCCGGCGCGCATATTGTACGAGATCACCGGCAGGTAATTGTCGAAATTGACCGTCTGGTTGGCGACGCCGAACACCGCGTTGCCCACCGAGACGCTCGATCCGTACTTGTTGGTCGGCTTCGATTCCGCAGTCGAGTGATGCGCGTCCAGCGTCACGGTCAGGCCGCTCGGGCCGTCCCAGTCGAGGTTGAAGCCGAACGACTTGTTGATCGTCCGGTTGGCAGTCAGCGCACCGCTGTACGAGAGATCCTTGTTCTCGCCGGCCGCGAAGCGCTCGGTGTAGAAGATCGGGCCGGCGACCGGACCGTCGGTCCAGGCGCTCGACGTGTCGTTGTGGTTGAACCACACGCCGACATTGCTGTTCCGCAGCTTCACGGTGTTCTGCGAATAGGTGTAGTCGAACGTCGCGGTCACCGAGTCCGCCGGGCGGAGCTGCAGCACCAGCTGGCCGTTGATGCGCTCGCGGTCGACATCGTTGAGGTCGTACGAGGCGTTCTGCGGCACCTGGTAGACGTCGGTCGCGTCGGGCCGGTTGGTGATGTTGGCCGCGCGCGGATCGGGCGCCATCGCCAGCGAGCCCCAGTTGTTCTCGTTGCCGAGATAGCCGTCGCGCCAGCCGACATTGGCCTGGTTGAAGCTCGCCTTGCGCTTCTGCCACGAGCCGCTGATCAGGATGCCGACGCGGTCGTCGCCGAAGGTCGAGCTGACGATGCCCGAGACTTCGGGGGTGATCGGATTGCCTTCGTTGCGCGACAGATCCATCACGCCCTTGACCGCGAAGCTGCCGCGCAGGCCCGGCTTGTCGAGCGGGCGCGGCGTGCGGATGTTGATCGAAGAGCCGATGCCGCCCGAGGGGATCGCGGCGCGGCCGGTCTTGTAGACCTCGACCCCGGCAATGCCTTCCGAAGCGATATTGGCGAAATCGTAGGAGCGAGTCGCCGGCGCGCTGCCGCCGTCGCCGAGCGACGAGGTCGGCATCTGGCGGCCGTTGAGCGTGACGAGGTTGAACTCGGGGCCGAAGCCGCGGACCGTGACGGTCGAGCCTTCGCCGTTCTGGCGGTCGATCGACACGCCGGTGATGCGCTGGAGCGACTCGGCGAGGTTGGTGTCGGGGAACTTGCCGATGTCCTCGG
>JAZKCD010000014.1:0-20249 GCA_040388355.1 Pseudomonadota bacterium
CCGGCATGATCTGAAAAGCGCGGGGCGCTTTTCACCCGAAACTCTCTCCCGCGAAGGCGGGAGAGGTGCCTGTTATCCGCACCTCTGCGTTTGCAAGCTACATAATCGCCGCTCAGGCAGGGGCCAGAGACGCGAGGGTCGAACTTCTTGGCTCTGGGCCCCGGCCTGCGCCGGGGAACGGAAACGCAACTCTGTTTCCCGATTCGCGGGAAAAGTGCGAAGCTGGGCGGATAGCGGGAGACAAGCAGCCATGACCATCACCGTCCACCACCTGGAAAACTCGCGCTCGCAGCGCGTGCTGTGGCTGCTCGAGGAGCTCGGCCTTCCCTATGAGGTGATCCGCTACGAGCGCGACACGAAGACCATGCTCGCCCCGCCCGAGCTGCGCCGCGTCCACCCGCTCGGCAAGTCGCCGGTCATCCAGGACGGCGCGCACACCATCGCCGAGACCGCGGCGATCCTCGAATATATCGTCGAGCAGGCCGACGGCCGCCTCGGCGCCCCCGCGCACCGCGACGACGCGCTGCGCTACCGCCATTTCATGCACTATGCCGAGGGCTCGATGATGCCGCCGCTGCTGCTCAAGCTCGTGCTCGGCCGCGTCCCGCTGTTCGGCAAGTCCGCGCAGAAGCGCATCCAGCCGATGATCGACATCCATCTCGACTGGGTCGAATCCGAGCTCGCCGCCCGCCACTGGTTCGCCGGCGACGACTTCACCGCCGCCGACGTGATGATGAGCTTCCCCCTCGAAGCCGCCGCCTTCCGCGCCGGCGCGACTCAGGGCCGCCCGCACCTCGCCGCCTTCCTGAACACCATCCACGCCCGCCCGGCCTACCGCGCCGCGCTCGAACGCGGCGGCCCCTACGCCTATGCGTAACCGCCGCCGCATATCAATCGCGTGACTGTGGCGAACCGCATCAGGAAGGTGCTTTGATGGCAAGCAGATCCCAGGCCTGCAAACCCGCGCCGGAAGCAGGGGTGAAGTCCCGAATTTTGCTGTCGGCCGCTTTCCTGCTGGTCTCGTGTTCTCGCCAGGACGACAAGATATGCGAGGCTCCCCCGGAGGGGAAGCAGAGCGGATACGCGGGCTGCATTCATCGCGCGGCCTATCAGTTCGCGCGTTCTCCCGGCCCGAATACGGAGTTGGCGCGTGCCGTTGTCGCCCAGTGCGACGGGCTCATCCTGAGCGCAGTGGTCGATATCGCCGCCAAACATGAAATGAGCTCGGAAGACCGGGACAACTTCTACGAATCGACCAGAAAAAGCGCTGCGGAGGATGCCTTGCGCCGCATCGTTCAGGCCAAGGCAGGGAATTGCGACACGCCGAAATAGCGTCCGCGACGCCGGGGCCCCGCCCGCCCCGCCCGCGCGCTCGAACGCGGCGGCCCCTACGCCTATGCATGAGGCCTGAAGGCGGGACGACGGCCCGCTTGCAATGTAGGATTTCGCCTGCTTGATTTGCGTGCGGCCGTCATCGGGCCGCCGCTCTTTGACTTCGTAATCCGATCCGCTGCATCACGATGCGTCGCACCCGGCCTTCGGTTCGTCGCAGTCTCGCACGAACGCCCCGTTACTTTCGTTACCTTTGCCCCGGCGCATACCGTTCCTCGCCGAGCCTACCCGCGGACATGCCCGTCGAAACTGTCCTCGTCGGGCGTCGCCGGCGGCTTGATCCCGGCCACGCCGGGCTCGGCTTCCTGCGGTGGGTCGAGCTGGCCCTCCCAGCGCGCCACCACCACGCTCGCCACGGCATTGCCGATCACGTTGGTCGCGGTCCGCCCCATGTCGAGGAACTGGTCGACCGCGAGGATCAGCAGGATCCCCGCCTCGGGGATGTTGAAATGCGCCAGCGTGCCGGTGATCACCACCAGGCTCGCGCGCGGCACTCCGGCGATGCCCTTGCTGGTCACCATCAGGATCAGCAGCATCTGGATCATCGTCGGCCAGTCGAGCTGGATGCCGTAAGCCTGGGCGATGAAGATCGACGCGAAGGTCATGTACATCATCGAGCCGTCGAGGTTGAACGAATAGCCGAGCGGCAGCACGAAGCTGGCGATCTTGGGCGGCACCCCGAACCGGTCGAGCGCGTCGAGCGTGCGCGGATAGGCGGCCTCCGACGACGCGGTCGAGAAGCCGAGCAGGATCGGATCGCGCAGGTAGCGGATCAGCTGTCCCGTGCGCCTGCCGACCACCACGAAGCAGGCGAACAGCAGCACCGCCCACAGCGTCGCCAGCCCGATGTAGAAGCTGCCCATGAAGAAGGCGAGCTTGGCGACGATGTCGAGCCCCTGCAGCGCCAGCGCCTTGGCGATCGCGCAGAACACCGCCACGGGTGCGAACAGCATGACATAGCCGGTCACGGTCAGCATCACCGTCACCAGCGATTCGAGCCCGCGCACCAGCGGCGCGCCGCGCTCGCCCGCCGCCGCCAGCCCGACGCCGAAGAACAGCGAGAAGATCACCAGCTGGAGGATGTTGTTGGTCGCCATCGCGTCGATCGCGCTGGTGGGCACGATGTGGATGAAGAATTTGGCGAGGTCGAACGCCGAGCGGTCGACTCCGCTCGATGCCGCCGCGTCGGGCAAGGGGAGATGGACGTTCATCCCCGGCTGGAGGAGGTTGACGAGCACCAGCCCCAGCGTGAGCGAGACCAGGCTCGCGCAGACGAACCACAGGAACGCCTTGAGCCCGACCCGCCCGATCGCGCTGCCCGCGCCCATATGCGCGATGCCGACGACCAGCGTCGACACCACCAAAGGCGCGATGATCATCTTGATCAGGTGGAGGAACATCTGGGTCGGGATGTCGAGATAATAGCCGACATCCTTGAGCCGCTGCGCGCCCTCCGGACTGCCCGTCCAGCTCGTGTTGAGCACCCAGCCGAACACCCCGCCGAGCAGCAGCGCCGCCAGAATCCACCAGGTCAGTCGCTTGCCCACATCGATCCCCTAATCTCTTGCCGCGGCAGGGAAGGGGATTGTCGCGCCGCGGTCAAGCGCCGTATCGAGCGGGCAGGGGAGAAGCCGATGTTCGCCAGCCGCCGTACCATGCTCCGCGCCACGGCCGCGTTGCCGCTGCTCGCCATGCCGGGCCTGGCGCGCGCCGCCGAGCCCGATCTCGCCGAACTCCAGAGCCTGACCGCGCACGCCCAGCCGATCGGCGCGGCGGAGCGCCGCTCGCGGCTCGCCTGCGCCCAGGCGCTGATGAAGGCGAACGGGATCGGCGCGGTGCTGATCGAGCCGGGCTCGTCGCTGATCTATTTCACCGGGGTGCGCTGGTGGCGCAGCGAGCGGCTGACCTGCGCGGTCCTGCCGGTCGAGGGCGACCCCTGCATCGTCACGCCGTTCTTCGAGGAGCCGTCGGTGCGCGAATCGCTCGGCGTGCCTGCCGAGGTCCGTGTCTGGCAGGAGGATCAGGACCCGCTCGCGGTGGTCGCCGGCTTCCTCAAGGACCGCAAGCTCGCGAACCGTCCGGTCGGGATCGAGGAGACGAACCGCTATTTCATCGTCGCCAATCTCCAGCGCGCGCTGCCCGGCGTGAAGATCGTCCCGGCCAATCCGGTCGTGCGCGGCTGCCGGATGATCAAGACCGCGCCCGAGATCGCGCTGATGCAGCTCGCCGCCGACGTCACCCTCGCCGCCTATCGCTGGGCAGTGCCGCGGATCGAGGCGGGGATGACCCCCGCGCAGATCGGCGCGATGATGAACGCCGCGACCGAGAAGCTCGGCGGCGAGCCCGAATTCGCGCTGATCCTGCTCGGCGAGGCCGCCGCCTATCCGCACGGCAGCGGCAAGCCGCAAAAGGTGGTGCCCGGCGAAGTCGTGCTGATGGACTGCGGCTGCACCGTCCAGGGCTATCAATCCGACATTTCGCGCACCCTCGTCCACGGCGCCGCCTCGGCCGCGCAGCGCAAGGTGTGGGACCAGGTCCGCCATGGCCAGGCGGTCGCGTTCGAGGCTGCGCAGCGCGGCGTCCCCGCGGGCCATGTCGACGACGCGGTCCGCCGCTATTACGTCTCGCAGGGCTATGGCCCCGACTACAAGCTCCCCGGCCTCTCCCACCGCACCGGCCACGGCATCGGCATGGACGGCCACGAACCGGTCAACCTCGTCCGCGGCGAGGCGACGCCGCTTGCCGCCGGCATGTGCTTCTCGAACGAGCCGGGCATCTACATCCCCGGCAGCTTCGGCGTCCGGCTCGAGGATTGCTTCCACATGACCGAAGCCGGCCCGAAATGGTTCTCGGTGCCGCCGTCGTCGATCGATGCGCCGCTGGGCTGACGGCTGGCCGCGTCTTTTTGCGAGCGCGGTCGTTCCGTTGAATGATAGCTTTGCTTTCGCGCGAGATTTCAGAGGATCCGCAATGAAGACAGCGATTCTATTCACTGAAGACCTTGATGCGGCTCGCCTCGAAATTCGCGCCATTCGAGGGCAGGTTCTGCGGGTCTTGAATGCCACTTCGCTTGAAGCCGCGCTTCCTGCTGGCTTCGACTTGCGAAAGCTTCGAGCTTCGCGGCCTTTGGTAAGCAAGGTGGGCGAAGCGCCGCGTTCCGCCGTCGCCCAAGCCGCTCCTTCCCCGTTAAAGGCGTCCACGGGCCTCGAGATTCTGTCCGGAGTCGGATTGGGCGCGACGCTCGTGGACGGCGGCCGGCCCTACGTCTTCCAACAAGGGGCGGCCGCGGATGTGACATGGTGGTCGGGCAGCAAATGGAGTCGGTCGAGTCATCCAAAGCAAGGCCTGTCGATCCACAGAGCGGTCGGTGCGATCACGGTCGACAAGGCGCGCCCCTATCTGTTCGGCCTCGGCAATGACGGGCATCTATGGTCGCTCTGGTGGTCCGGCAGCGCCTGGGCCTGGGATGATCACGACCGGCCGTTCGCCCGGGGTATCGCGAAGGTCGTGGGGGTTACGGTCGTTGAAGGCGGACGGCCCTATGTGTTCGTGATCGACGGGGACGACCTGCTCTGGGTGCGCTGGTGGTCGGAATCGGCCTGGGCATGGAGCTTGCTGACCGATCAGCCCGGCGGGTTTGGCGCTTCGATGGGCGTGGTTACCGTCGATCGCGGTCATCCCTTTGCATTCATCCTGCGCGGCGGCGGCGCCTTGTGGACGCGTTGGTATTCCGGCCCCGATGGCTGGGCGTGGGGGAAGCTCGGTACCCCGCCCGGCGTTGCTCTCACGCAATCGGCGGGCACGGTGGCGGTCGATAACCACCGCCCCTATGTCTTCGCGCTGGGAGGGGACGGGAATCTCTGGGTCTGCTGGGCATCCGCGATCTACCCCGACACTCAGTATGTCGCGGAGTGGAAATGGAGCAATCAGGGCCATCCGCCTGGAACGAGCATTGTGCGTCCGCTTGGGGCGACGGTGGTGGACGGGGGCCGGCCCTATGTCTTCGTGGCGTGCAGCGACGGCAATCTATGGGTTCACTGGTGGTCGGGAGCCGCATGGGCATGGAGCAACCAGGGCCATCCTGCGGGGATCGCGATCAAGCAGGCGCTGGGCGTCGTCACGGTGGATGGCACGCGTCCCTACGTCTTCGTCGCAGGAGATTCGCCGGCGGTGTGGTCGCACTGGTGGACCGGATCGGCGTGGCGCTGGGACCCGCTGCCCTGATCGTCCGTGCGTCGATATGGTTGGGGCGCCGCGCTTGCCCACCCCGCATCGGTCGCTTAAGTCGCTCTCATGACGTCCACCAACGATATCCGCCGCAGCTTCCTCGACTATTTCGAAGGCCAGGGGCATGCCCGCGTCCCCTCGGCGCCGCTGGTCCCGCACAACGATCCGACCTTGATGTTCGTCAATGCGGGCATGGTGCCGTTCAAGAACGTCTTCACCGGGCTCGAATCGCGCCCCTATTCGACTGCGACGAGCAGCCAGAAATGCGTCCGCGCCGGCGGCAAGCACAATGATCTCGACAATGTCGGCTATACCGCGCGCCATCATACCTTCTTCGAAATGCTCGGAAATTTCTCGTTCGGCGATTATTTCAAGGAACAGGCGATCACGCATGCGTGGACGCTGCTGACCAGGGAATGGGGGATCGACCCGAACCGGCTGACCGCGACGGTCTACCATACCGACGACCAGGCGTTCGACCTGTGGCAGAAGATCGCCGGCCTCCCCGAGAGCCGCATCATCCGCATCCCGACCAAGGATAATTTCTGGGCGATGGGCGCCGACGGGCCGTGCGGGCCCTGCTCGGAGATATTCTTCGACCATGGCGACCATATCCCCGGTGGCCCCCCGGGCAGCCCCGACGAGGATGGCGACCGCTTCGTCGAGATCTGGAACCTCGTCTTCATGCAGTTCGTCCAGGAGGCGGACCAGATCGTCGGCGACCTGCCCAGGCCGAGCATCGACACCGGCATGGGGCTCGAGCGCGTCGCCGCGGTGCTCCAGGGGGTCCACGACAATTACGATACCGACACCTTCAGGGCGCTGATCGAGCAGTCGGGCGCGCTGACCCGCACCGCGACCACCGGCGCCAACCAGGCCAGCCACCGCGTCATCGCCGATCACCTGCGCGCCTCGGGATTCCTGGTGGCCGACGGCGTGCTGCCGGCGAACGAGGGCAGGGGCTATGTCCTGCGCCGGATCATGCGCCGCGCGATGCGCCACGCGCATATCCTCGGCGCCAAGGAGCCGCTGATGTACCGGCTCGTGCCGGCGCTGGTGGCCGAGATGGGCGGTGCCTATCCCGACCTGCTCCGCGCCCAGCCGCTGATCGAGGCGACTCTGCTCCAGGAGGAGACGCGTTTCCGCCAGACGCTGTCCAACGGGCTGCGCCTGCTCGACGAAGCGACCCAGGGCATGGCTGCGGGCGACACGCTGCCCGGCGCGACGGCGTTCAAGCTCTACGACACGTTCGGCTTCCCCTACGACCTGACCGAGGATGCGCTCCGCGCGCATTCGATCGACGTCGACCGCGCCGGCTTCGATGCCGCGATGGCCGAACAGAAGGCCAATGCCCGCGCCGCGTGGAAGGGTTCGGGGCAGAAGGCGTCCGAAGAAGTGTGGTTCGACATCGCCGACGCGCTCGGCGGCACCGAATTCACCGGCTATTCCGCCACCGAAGGCGAGGGCCAGGTCGTCGCTTTGGTCAAGGATGGTGCGCGAGTCGAGCGTGCAGGGGCGGGCGAGAGCGTCGTCATCCTCACCAACCAGACGCCCTTCTACGGCGAGAGCGGCGGCCAGATGGGCGACGCCGGACAAGCGAGCAACGACAAGGGTTTGCGCGCGACCGTGGAGGATACGTCGAAGCCGCTCGGCCGCCTGCATGCGCATCATGCCAAGATCGACGCCGGCGAGATTGCGGTCGGCGACAGCATTCACCTGACCGTCGACGTTGCCCGCCGCGACCAGCTCCGCGCCAATCACTCGGCGACGCACTTGCTCCACGCCGCGCTCCGCGAGCGCCTCGGTCCGCATGTCAGCCAGAAGGGCAGCCTCGTCGCGCCCGACCGGCTGCGCTTCGACTATTCGCACCCCTCGGCGCTCTCGCCTGAGGATATCGCGGTGATCGAGGCGGACGTGAACGCGCATATCCGCGGCAACGAGGCGGTCACCACTCGGCTGATGACTCCCGACGACGCCGTCGCCGCCGGCGCGCTGGCGCTGTTCGGCGAGAAATATGGCGACGAGGTCCGCGTCCTGTCGATGGGCCGCGGAGTCGAGCAGAATTACTCGGTCGAGCTGTGCGGCGGCACCCATGTCAACGCGCTGGGCGACATCGCGCTCTTCAAGATCGTCTCCGAGAGCGCCGTCTCCTCGGGCGTCCGCCGCATCGAGGCGCTGACCGGCGAGGCTGCGCGCCTCTGGCTCTCCGCCCGCGACGAGCGGCTGCGCGAAGCCGCGTCGGTGCTCAAGGCCGCGCCCGAGGAGGTTCCTGCCCGCGTTGCCGCGCTGGTCGACGAACGCCGCCGCCTCGAGCGCGAGCTTGCCGACGCGAAGAAGGCGCTGGCGATGGGCGGCGGCGGCGCAGCCGCGCCCGCGGGCCCCGAGCAGGTCGCCGGGATCGCGTTCATCGGCCAGGTCATCGACGGGCTCGATCCCAAGGCGCTCCGCGGCGCGGTCGACGAGGCCAAGGCGCGGGTCGGCTCGGGCGTGGCGGCGTTGGTCGCGGTCAACGAAGGCCGCGCCTCGGTCGCAGTCGGCGTCACCGACGATCTGGTCGCGAGCATCAGCGCCGTCGAACTGGTCAAGAAGGCCGTCGAGGCGCTGGGCGGGCAAGGCGGCGGCGGCCGGCCCGACATGGCGCAGGGCGGCGGGCCCGACGGTAGCAAGGGCGCCGAGGCGATCGAGGCGGTCAAGGGCGCGCTGGCGGAGGCGAAGGCAGCGGCTTGACTAGCCGCCGACCCGATACCCGTCCGCAGGCTTCACCCACATCGTCGGCAGCGTCATCTGGGGATCCCGGACGCCTTCGACTTCGGTTTCGGCGATGAGCAGGTCGCCTTCGGGACGATAGCGCGTGCAGGTCTTCCTGCCGAAGGTCGGCGCGACCACCGCCATCATCTGTTCGAGGATCGGCGCGGCCTGCTCCGGCGGCAGCGCGACCCCCCCGACCGAGACTTTCGCAGCTGCCATTTGCTCGCGGGTGACCACGCCGCATATGGCGTTCCCTTCGACGGTTCCGGGGGCGGCCATCTCGATCGTCACCAGCGGATCCGGCGAGAGCATCATGGTGGTCACGCTGTCGAAACCGCCCGCGGTGCGCGTATAGATCGTGATCGCGAAGCAGGTCTTCGCGGCCTTGTCGGGCATGGTGCACTGCACTTCGCCCCGCGCGGCCGGCGCCAGCGGGTCCGGGTCCGCCTGGCCGGTCAGTGCCGCCAGCAATGCCATCGCGCCTGGGATCATTTCACGCCTCCACTTCGGTCTTCCGCGCCCGCCGCAGCCGCGGTTCGCGGTCCATGTCGGCCGCTTCCTTGATCGACTTGCGCATCTTGTCGCGCTCCTCGTGGATCGAGGCGATCACCGGCCCCATCGCGATGCCGAGATCGACCAGCAGCGCCTCGGACAGCTGGAGCGAGCTCTCCAGCGTCTCGGGCACCGCGTCGGTCGCCCCCGCCTTGTAGAGCTCGGCGGCGTGCCGGGCGTCGCGGGCGCGGGTGATGATCGGCAGGTCGGGCACCCAGCCGCGCACCCGGCGGGTCAGCCGCACGGTCAGCACCGGATCGTCCATCGTCAGGATCAGCGCCTTGGCATGGCCGAGGCTCAGCCGGTCGACCAGCTCGCTGCGCGTCACATCGCCGAACAGCACCGAATAGCCGTCCCTGCGCGCCGCGTTGACGTTGTCGATATCGGCGTCGACTCCGATATAGGGCAGCCCGTGGCGCTTGAGCATGTCCGCCACCGTGCGCCCGACCCGGCCGAAGCCGATCACCACCGTGCCCGGCCCGGCCTCGTCGATCGCCGCCTCGGTATCCTTGCCGTCGCCCGCTTCGCTGCGCTCGATCAGCTTTGCGATCAGCTGGCCGCCCTTGGCCAGCACCGGAGTCGCGGTCAGCCCGATCGCGGTCACCGTCGTCCAGAACGACACTGTCGAGGGCAGGATCAGGTTCGCCGCGCCGGCCACGCCGAGGACGATGATCGTCGTCTCCGAAGGGCTCGCCATCAGCACCCCGGTCTCCGCCGAGGTTCCCATCCGCGATCCCGAGAGGCGCAGCAGCCCCATCGTCACGCCGGCCTTGACCCCCAGCACCACGATCACTGCGCCGAGCAGCGCCGCCCAATTGTCGAGCACGAACTTGAGGTCGAGCCGCATCCCGACGGTGATCAGGAACACCCCGAGCGCGAGTCCCTTGAACGGCGCGGTGATCACTTCGACTTCGCTGTGATACTCGGTCTCGGCGATCAGCAGCCCGGCGATCAGCGCGCCGACGATCGGCGAAAGCCCCGCCGCGGTGGTCGCGAGGCTGGCGGCGATCACCACCAGCAGGCTCGCCGCGAGGAAGAGTTCGGGGCTCTTGGTCCGCGCCGCCTGGCCGAACATCCGCGGCAGCAGCAGGCGCCCGCCGATGAACAGGATCAGAATCGTCACCACGCCCTTGCCGAGCACCGCGACCAGCGGCAGCCACCCGGCATTGCCCGCCGCGGGCGCCATCGCGCCGAGCAGGAAGATGATCGGCACCAGCGCGAGGTCCTCGAACAGCAGCATCGCGAAGGCGGCCTTGCCCACCGCGCTGGTCGTCCCGGCGATCGGGATCACCAGCGCAGTCGACGACAGCGCGAGCGCCAGTCCCAGCCCGATCGCGCCGGTGGTGCTGAGGCCGGTCAAGTAGAGCGCCAGCCCGAGGATCAGCGCCGCGCCTATCAGCTCGGCCGCACCGAGGCCGAACACGAGCTTGCGCATCGACCAGAGCCGCTTGAACGACAGCTCCAGCCCGATCGAGAACAGCAGCAGGATGATGCCGAACTCGGCAAAGGGCTCGATCGAATGCGGATCGGAGATCGTGAGGTAATAGAGCCAGGGCTGGGTCCCGACCAAGGTGCCGAGCCCGGCCGGCCCGACCAGCACGCCGACCAGGATGAAACCGATCACCGGGCTGATCCGGAAGCGCGCAAAGGCGGGGATCACCAGCCCCGCGGCACCGAGGATCACCAGCGCATCGCTGAATCCGCTATTCTGTAGGTTCAACATGCCTGTATCTAAGCGGTTCGCGGGCCGCTTGTCATGGGGGTGCGCCACGAAAGCCGGCGAAGCACAGTCGCCGATGGCGCGTAAGGCGCACCTGCGCTAAGCTCGTTGCACGACCGCAGCCCTCGGCGTGGGCGTCGCCTCGGGAGAAAGTCCCATGTCGCTTCCGACTTTCCTCGGCCTGCTCCTGCTCGTGGTGGCGCAAGGCGCCCCACCCGCCGGGCCCGAGCATTTCTTCGTCGGCCGCACCGAAGGGACCGGCTCGGTGCAGATCATGCTCTCGGGCAAGCACAAGATCAGCGACCGCAGCACCGGCCGGATCGACGCCGGCGGCGTCCTGGTTCTCGAGCAACTCGTCGACGAGGAGGGCAAGCCGGCGCGCAAGCGCAGCTGGCGGCTGAGCCGGTCGGCGCCCGATCGCATCACCGGCACCATCTCCGATGCCCGCGGCGCGGTGACCGGCGAGATCAAGGGCAAAGTCCTCTACCTGCGCTACCGCAGCACCGAGGGTCCGTGGGTCGAGCAGTCGATCACGCTCAATCCCGATGGCCGCACCGCCACCAATCGCATGACCTTCACGCGTCTTGGCATCCAGGTCGCCACCTTGGTATCGACCATCCGCCGGCTGGATTAGAAACCCGGGACTGGAGGGGCGAATGACGAGCGATGTCCTGATCGTCGGCGGAGGCCCCGCGGGGATGGTCGCGGGGCTGTTGTTCGCCCGGGCCGGGGTCAGGACGCTCGTGCTCGAGAAGCACCAGGACTTCCTGCGCGACTTTCGTGGCGACACCGTCCACCCCTCGACCCTCACCATCTTCGACGAGCTCGGGCTGCTCGACCGGCTGCTCGAAGTGCCCCACGACAAGGTCCACCAGCTCGGCGGCAGGGTCGCCGGACAGCCGCTGCGAATAGCTGACTTCAGTCACCTTCCGGTCGCGGCGCCCTATATCGCGATGATGCCGCAATGGGATTTCCTCGATTTCGTCGCGGATGCCGCCGGGCGCTATCCGGGCTTTACGTTGCGCCGGAACACCCAAGCCGAGGCGCTGATCGAGGAGGACGGCCGGGTCTCCGGGGTGCGGCTGGCAGGCGGCGAGGAAGTCCGCGCCCGGCTGGTCATCGCGGCGGACGGGCGCCGCTCGGTGCTGCGCGACCAGTCGGGGCTGCCGTCGAAGACGATCGGTGCGCCGATGGACGTGTTCTGGTTCCGCCTGCCCAAGCCGCGCGGCGAGACCAACGATTCGATGGGCGTGTTCGACACCGGGCTGATCCTCGCGATGATCGACCGCGGCGATTACTGGCAATGCGCCTTCGTCTTCCCCAAGGGCAGCGTCGACAAGGCCCGCGCCGCCGGGCTCGACGCCTTCCGCGCGCGCATCGCCGGTGCTGCGCCAGAGCTTGCCGGGCTGACCGGGGCGATCGCGAGCTGGGACGACGTCAAATTGCTGACCGTCACCGTCGACCGGCTCGAGAAATGGCACCGCCCCGGCCTGCTGGTGATCGGCGACGCCGCGCACGCGATGTCGCCGATCGGCGGGGTCGGGATCAACCTCGCGGTGCAGGACGCGGTCGCCGCCGCCAACGCACTCGCCGGGCCGATCGCGGCGGGGCACGACCCCGATCCGTTGCTCCACAAGGTCGAGGACCGGCGCCTCCTGCCGACACGGCTGATCCAGGGCGCGCAGAAGGCCGCGCAGGACCGCATCATCGCGCCCCTGCTCGCGGGCGCCGCGCCGCTCGAGCGGCCGCCGCTCGCGGCGCGGCTGCTCAACCGGTACGCATGGCTGCGCCGTATCCCTGCGCGGGCGATCGGCATGGGTTTCCGCCCCGAGCATGTGCGGTCGCCCGAGGCCTGACGGCGCGAAAGGTTACAAAAAAGGTTAGGCGGAAACGCGTCGTGGCGCGTCGACCCGGCCTTAAGTGAAGGGACTCGCGAGTCATTCGTTCACTTTGCCCGACCCGGGATCGACAGTGTCAAGGAGCGGCCGGAGCAACCGGCGCGCCCAGCGAAGCAAGCGGAATCCAACATTGCAAGCGTGAGTCTAACCCTCGGCGCTACGCCAACCCATGACGCACAGCCCCAGCATCACGACATTTCCCACCGCGTCGAGCCAGCCGAGCGCGGTGAACACCGGATCGACTGCGGTGAACCAGATATCGAACGCGAAGAAGGGTAGCAGAGCGATCCCGAAGGCGAGGAAGGTCGTCCGGGTGAAGCGCGAAAAGGCCGCGAACAGCCCCGCGATCATCGCCTGCGCGCCGAAGCACGCCACCGCGAACGCCAGCATTGGTCCGCCCGCGCGGTATTGCGGCAGGAAGCTCAGGTCGATCACCCCCTGCGGCCAGAGCAAAGCCCAGCCGCCGAGGATGAAGAACACCGCGGCGATTCCCCATTGGATGCGCCGCACCCGGATCGCCGCGGGAGTCATCGGCTTACGCCCAGCTCGCCATCTCGGTCTCGAGATTGACGCGGACCTGCTCGAAGAACTGCTCGGTGGTCATCCACGGCTGGTCCGGCCCGATCAGGATCGCGAGATCCTTGGTCATGTGCCCGGCCTCGACGGTCTCGATGCACACGCGCTCGAGCGTCTCGGCGAATTTGGTGACGTCGGGCGTGTCGTCGAACTTGCCGCGGAACGACAGTCCTTGCGTCCAGGCGAAGATCGACGCGATCGGGTTGGTCGAGGTCGCCTTGCCCTGCTGGTGCATGCGGTAGTGGCGCGTGACGGTGCCGTGCGCCGCCTCGGCCTCGATCGTCTTGCCGTCGGGGCTCATCAGCACCGAAGTCATCAGCCCGAGCGAGCCGAAGCCCTGCGCGACCGTGTCCGACTGGACGTCGCCGTCGTAATTCTTGCATGCCCAGACGAACTTGCCGCTCCATTTGAGCGCCGAGGCGACCATGTCGTCGATCAGGCGATGCTC
Source organism: Pseudomonadota bacterium (assembly GCA_040388355.1). GTDB lineage: Bacteria > Pseudomonadota > Alphaproteobacteria > Sphingomonadales > Sphingomonadaceae > Sphingomonas. Next base: position 13,562 of record JAZKCD010000014.1, read on the forward strand.
GTAGACGATCCCCGCCGCCTTGAACCTGTCGGCGAAGTCGGCGTCGAACACTTCCTGGAACAGGTCCTTGAAGCGGCCGTCATAGGCCTTGAGGATGGTGTTCTTGGTCGAGAGATACAGCGGCCAGCCGCGGTCGAGCGCATAGTTCATGCTCGCCTTGGCGAAATCGCGGATCGACTGGTCGAGATTGTACATCCCCATCGCCACGCCGGCGCCCGGGAAGTCGAACACTTCGCGCTCGATCTTCTCGCCATTCTCGCCGTCCCAGATCATGCGGAGCTTGCCGGGGCCGGGGACGAGGAAATCGGTCGCCTTGTACTGGTCGCCGAACGCGTGGCGGCCGACGACGATCGGGTCGGTCCAGCCCGGAACCAGCCGGGGGACGTTCCGGATCACGATCGGCTCGCGGAAGACGACGCCGCCGAGGATGTTGCGGATCGTGCCGTTGGGCGATTTCCACATCTGCTTGAGGCCGAATTCCTCGACGCGCTGCTCGTCGGGGGTGATCGTCGCGCACTTCACGCCGACGCCATATTGCTGGATCGCATGCGCGCAATCGATCGTGATCTGGTCGTCGGTCTCGTCGCGCTTCTCGATCGAGAGGTCGTAATATTTGAGGTCGATGTCGAGATAGGGAAGGATCAGGCGCTCGCGGATCCACTGCCAGATGATCCGCGTCATCTCGTCGCCGTCGATCTCCACGACCGGCGTCACCACCTTGATCTTCGCCATATGTCCGTTTCCTGCGTGAGGGAGGTTTGGCGGTGTCCCTAGGAGGAAGCGGGGAGGAGGGTCAACCGGGGCAAGGGCGCGTGCGATCTATTTCATGGCAGCAGCCGCGCGGAAGGCTTGCTCGGTCCGCGCGGCCCACCCGAGTCAATCGACGGCATCGTCCACGTAGAAGGTGCACCAGGAGGCGCTACTCTTGCGGCTGCTCAAATTCGACGCTCTGACTCCAATCGTCGTCATGCGGGTCGAAAAATCGATGGCATTGGTGTCGCAGTGGTCGGTCGGGCAGATTTGCGCCATGACGAGGGCGGTTGCCATGCACTTACCCACGGCGTCGTTGTCGCTGGCGTTCCTAACGCAGCTCTTCAGTACCGATGTCGTGATCGGATAGTCTTCCGTAAGCGAATACCAAAGCCGGTTGATGGCAGTTTGCTCTGCGTCGATATCGGAGCAGACTGTCCCGAAAGTCGGGCTCGCGAAAGCTTGTGAAACGGGTTGAGATAAAATCAACGAAGACGCGACGCAAAGTAAAGCCAGGCTACGCATGCCGATCCCCCATTTGATAATCCAGGTAGCTACCAAGCTCGGTCCGACCGGGCGAAATAGCGCTGAAATCATAACATGGCGCGCGGTCGCCGCTATTCATTTCAGAACCGGTATGAACTAGATTGAGAGAGACGCCCTGATCAACGTGCCGTACGTTGATCGATTTTCGACGATCCCTCGATTACAAGGGCCGTCTGAAATAGACCACGCGCTCGGTCTCCTCGAAGCCGATCGCGGCGTGGAAGGCGTGGCTGCCGGCGTTGTCGAGCAGCGCGTCCGAGGCGAATTCGGTGCAGCCGAGCGAACGGCCCCAGTCGGCGACGGCGTCGCACAGCCGGCGCGCGACGTGGTGGTGGCGGTGCGCGGGGGTGACATAGATGCCTTCGAGGAAGGCGACCGGCGAGGTCTCGCAGCCATTGACATAGTCGCGGCGGATCGACGCTTCGGCGAAGCCCGCGGCCTCGCCATCGTCGCTGCGGCAGAGGAGCGCGAGCATGCCCGGCGCATCGAGCATCGCGGCGGCGCCCTCGCGAAGCTCGTCGGCGACGTAATCGGGCCAGAGCGCGACGCGCAGCGCCACCCAGTCCTCGAGGTCGTTCGCTGTGCAGGGGGCGATATTCATGCGATCAGTCTACGCCTTTGGCGGCGATGGGGAAGGCATGACGGGACGCAGGAAATGGCTCGCGATCGCTGTGGGGCTGATCGTGTTCGGCCTGGTGCTGAGCTGGACGCTCGGCAACGCGCTGGTCCGCCCCGCGGCCTCGGCCGTTCCGGCGGCGATCGCGCCCGTGCGCGATTTCAACCTTGCGGCATCGGACGGGCTGCGCATCGCCGCGACTTACTGGCCGGGCCGCACCCCGGATGCGCCCGGCATTCTGCTGCTCCACGGCAACGGCGCTTCGCGCGCGATGGTCGCCGATAATGCGCAGTGGCTGGCGGGGCAGGGCTATGCCGTGCTGACCATCGATTTCCGCGGGCACGGCGAATCGACTCTCGCGCCGCGCAGCTTCGGGCTGTTCGAGAGCCGCGACGCTGCCGCGGCCTTTGCGTGGCTCAAGCGCAGCCAGCGCGGCGCGAAGGTCGCGGTGCTCGGCATCTCGCTCGGCGGCGCGGCGAGCTTGCTCGGCGACGGCGGACCGCTCCCCGCCGATGCGCTGATCCTCCAGGCAGTCTATCCCGACATCCGTCGCGCGATCCGCAACCGCATCGCCGCGAGCATGACCGCGGTGCCCGCCCATGCCGTCGAGCCTTTGCTCAGCTTCCAGTCGCGGCTGCGCTACGGCGTGTGGCCCGGCCGGATCGCGCCGCTGGCCGCCTTGCGCGCCTATCGCGGGCCGGTGCTGGTGATCGGCGGCGCACAGGACCGCTACACCCCGCCGGCCGAGACGCGCGAAATGTTCGCCGCCGCGCCGGGCCCGAAAGCGCTGTGGCTGGTCGAGGGGCTCGACCATGCCCATGTCTCGGATCTGCGCACCCCCGCCTGGCGCGCGCGCATCCTTGCGTTCCTCCAGGGCACGATCGGCGCGCCGTGACGTTGTGATGCCCGGGCAACACCGCTAGAGACCCCGCATGGCCGCACCCGAAAAGCAGACCCCCGGTATCGCGACGGTGAAATGGCGCTTCCCCAGCGTCCACCCCGAAGGGCGCAAATATGTGCTCGCGGTGGCGGTGGTCGCAGTGCTCAGCTGGCTGTTCCTGTGGGACATCGTGACTTATCCGCTGATCGCGCTCGCGGTGTTCGTCGCCGCCTTCTTCCGCGATCCGGTTCGGGTGACGCCGAAGGGGGACGGGCTGGTCGTGTCGCCCGCCGACGGGCTGGTGACGATGATCGAACGCGTGCCGCTGCCGCGCGAGCTCGCCGGGCCGCAGGCGCTCGGCGCCAAGCCGATGGTGCGCGTCTCGGTGTTCATGAGCGTGTTCGACGTCCACATCAATCGCACGCCGATCACCGGCACGGTGCGCCAGGTCGTCTATGTCTCGGGCCGCTTCCTCAGCGCGGATCTCGACAAGGCGAGCGAGGAGAATGAGCGGCAATATATCGTCGTCGAGGGCAGGGACGGCGTGCGCATCGGCTTCACTCAGATCGCCGGCCTCGTCGCGCGGCGGATCGTCAGCTTCGTCAAGGCGGGCGACATGGTCGTCGCCGGCCAGCGGATCGGGCTGATCCGCTTCGGCAGCCGCGTCGATGTGTTCCTCCCCGAAGGCTATGGCTGCGCGGTCGCGCTCGGCCAGCGCGCGGTGGCGGGCGAGACCATCCTCGGCCGCAAGGGCGGGGCGGACGTCACCGGGGTCAGCCAGTGAGCGGTTCGATGAACCGTGGCTTTTCTGCTTCCTTGTTCCCCTGCGAAAGCAGGGGAGCAGGGAATTCCGGTATTTCCGGAAACGCCACCCGATGAGAATCCCCCGCCGCAAGCGCGGCGTCCTTCGCCCGCAGCGCGGGATTCCGCTGCGCGCGATCCTGCCCAACGCCGTGACGGCGCTGGCGCTGTGCGTCGGCCTGTCGGGGATTCGCTTCGCGATCGGCCAGCAATGGGATGTCGCGGTGCTGATGGTGCTGGTCGCGGCGGTGCTCGACGGGATCGACGGGCGGATCGCGCGGATGGTCCGCGGCGAAAGCCGCTTCGGTGCCGAGCTCGACAGCCTGTCCGACGCGATCTCGTTCGGAGTCTCGCCCGCGCTGATCCTGTTCCTGTGGTCGCTCAAGGACGTGCCGCGGCTCGGCTGGGCGGTGGCGCTGATCTATGCGCTGTTCTGCGCGCTCCGCCTCGCGCGCTTCAACGCCGCGATCGATCACACGCACCAGCCGCACAAGTCCGCGGGCTATCTGACCGGGGTCCCGGCTCCCGCAGGGGCTGCGCTGGCGATGGTGCCGATGTATCTGTGGCTGTCGACCGGCGAGGCGGTGTTCCGCTCGCCGCTGCTGGTCGCGCCGTGGATCGCGCTGGTCGCGGTGCTGATGGTGTCGAGCCTCGCGACCTGGTCGGGCGCGTCGCTGCGGCTGAGGCAGCGCATCCGCTTCGAGGCGATCGCGGTGATGGTGGTGGTCGCCGCCGCCCTGGTCTCGGCGCCGTGGCCGACGCTCACCGTGCTGGCGCTGACCTATCTCGCCACCATCCCGCTGGCGATGCGCGGCTATCGCCGGGTCAGGCGGCTGCGCGAAGCCGCGCCGGCACCGTCATCCGCATCGGAACCGGCCGGCCCCTGAGCGTGACACGCGGAGCGGGCGGCAACGCCGAAGCGGTCAGCGGGCCATATTGCAGCAGGAACAGAATCCGCCCGAAGCGCGGCCGGATCGTGGCGATCATCGCCCAGATCGAAGCCGCGAACGCCGCGCCGAACAGCAGGATAGAGAAGAAAACCATGAATTTACTCCCCGGATTACGACCAAAGCATTGGAATCCAGACGATTCTTCTACGCTTGGGCCGAAAAGACGTTCCAAAACCGCTTAATGATCCCTTAATGTTCCATACACGTTCCGGTGTCAACGGCGATTTGGAACAAAAGTGAACGGTGGAGGGAGCGCGTCTATGCAGCGGATTCGGCGGGGCTGCGGCGGGCGCGGAAAAGCGGCGCGGCCCAGCGCGTCAGCGGCCGCTCGACCAGCAGATGCCCGATCAGCGCGCCCGCGATGCTGACCATGAACATCACCACCGCGACCAGCGCCGCCTGGCCCGCGGTCGCCATCCGCGCGCGGGTCGCGACTTCGGCGAGCACGATGATGACGATCGGGTGGCTCAGATAGAGGAAATAGGAGGCATCGCCGAGCGCGAGCCCGACGCGCATCCCCAGCGAAGGCGCGGCGGTCGATTCCGGTACAGTGAACGCCGCGACGGCGACCATCGCCAGCGCGAAAGCCCACATGCCGGGGCTCGTCCAGAGCTGCGATTCGGCGGGCGGCACGAACCAGACCACCGCCGGGCTCGCCAGCACCAGCAGCGCGAGCAGCGCATTGCCGGGCCGCGTCGGGATGCGCGCCGGAAACCGGTCGCGCGCCCAGCCGAGCACGATCCCGAACCCGAACAGCGCGACGATCGGCTGGGCGAGCGCCGCGAGCGCGCCTGCCGGCATCACGCCGAGCTGCCCCAGCGCGACGAACCCGGTGAGCAGCGCCAGCACCAGCGGCAGCCCGAGCCGCTTCGGCAGCAGCAGCCCGACCGCGAACAGCGCGTAGAAGAACATCTCGAAATCGAGCGTCCAGCCCAGCTCGAGGATCGGGCGGAACTTCAGCCCGTCGAAATCATAGGGCACGAACAGCAGCGACAGCGCGACCTGGCGGAAGCTGACGCCGAGCGCGGCTTCGTCGAGGCTGGCGATCAGCGCGAGCAGAATCGCGGCGGCGGTCAGCAGCCAGTAGAGCGGCACGATCCGGTGGAGGCGCCGCGCGGCGAAGGCCCGGGCCCGCGCCGGGCTGCCGTCCCAGCTGTGGCGGCAGGTGAAATACATGATGAAGCCGCTGATGATGAAGAACACCGCCACGCCGAGGCGGCCAAACATGCGCAACGGATGCAGCGCGTCGAGCGCGGGCGCGGTCTGGATCGCGTAGATATAGCAGTGGCACAGCACGACCATCACCGCCGCGATGCCGCGCAGATACTGGATTGCCGGGAGCACGGGCTCGCGCGGCGGCGCGTCGCCCATCGTTTCGATCGTCATCGGCCCCAGGCGGTAAGGGGACGCGGCGCGTGGCGCAAGCGAGGCCGCATCAGCCCATCCCGCCCGAACTCGAAGCGCGCGAGGGGCAATCACCCCCTTGAACCCGCGGGGCAATTCGGCTAACGGCCCGCCCTCAACCCGCATGGGAAGCACATAAACCGGTGCTCCGGACGCCCCTGGCGTTCGAGGTCATCGCTTCCCAGAGGCTCAACCGGAAGGAGTTATCCCTTATGGCGGCACCTGTCGTCTCCATGCAGCAATTGCTCGAATCGGGCGCGCATTTCGGCCACCAGACGCATCGCTGGAACCCGAAGATGAAGCCCTACATCTTCGGCGATCGCAACGGCATCCACATCATCGACCTCTCGCAGACCGTGCCGCTGTTCGCGCGTGCGCTCGAGTTCGTCGCCGCCAGCACCGCCGCGGGCGGCAAGGTCCTGTTCGTCGGCACCAAGCGCCAGGCGCAGGAGCCGATCGCCGACGCCGCGCGCCGTTCGGGCCAGCATTTCGTCAACCATCGCTGGCTGGGCGGCATGCTCACCAACTGGAAGACCATCTCGGGCTCGATCAAGCGCCTCAAGAATCTCGAGGAGCAGCTCTCGGGCGACACCACCGGCCTCACCAAGAAGGAAGTCCTCCAGCTCACCCGCGAGAAGGACAAGCTCGACATGTCGCTCGGCGGCATCCGCGACATGGGCGGGATCCCCGACATCATGTTCGTGATCGACGCCAACAAGGAAGAGCTGGCGATCAAGGAAG
>JAZKCD010000015.1:0-51443 GCA_040388355.1 Pseudomonadota bacterium
AGACTTGGGTCGCGCTTCTTCAGCGCGGCCCAAGTCGGAGCTGGGTGAGGGGTTTTGACCTATCGAGAGCGCGTAACCCCTCACCAACCTGCGCCAGGCAGCAAGCTGCCAAGCTCCGGTATCCTCTCCCTCTGGGAGAGGAGAGTTGGACTAAACCCGCAACTCCTACGCGATCCAGCCCCGCCGCTTGGCATAGACCGAGAACCAGATCTGGAACACTGCCACCGCGGCGATGAACAGCGGGAAGGGCATTGTCGCCATCGCGCCCTTGTGCGCGATCAGCCCGGTGGCGAGGAAGACATAGCCGAACTGGACGATCACCCCGGCGAGCGAGGCGACGAACAGCGGGTGCGCCTGCTTCGAGCGCATCAGCAGCGCGATCGACCCGAACAGCCCGCCGAAGATCGACACGAAATAGACGCCGAGGAACCAGAAGGGCAGCGCGTTGTAATAAGCGATATCCCATTCGGTCGCCTTGGGGTCCATCCTGGGCCCGACGGTGATGTGCAGATAGAGCGCGAAGCAGCCCATCAGCCCCCACAGCGTCAGCACGACAGCCACGATCCAGAACCAGGTCGGCGGCTTCTGCCTAATATATGCTGCCATCAGCGATCCCCTCCCCGAACCGGCGCGCCCGGCCCTTCGCCGATGCCGTAGCGGAAATTGGAAGTTTTCGCCATCCCGGCCCAAGGGCCCTGGCCTCAGAGCAACGCCCGCGCGTACCGTTCCGGCGCGAAGCCGATCAGGATGCCGCCGGGCGTCTCGAGCACCGGCCGCTTGATCATCGACGGCTGCTCGATCATCAGCGCCACTGCCTTCGCCTCGTCGACCCCCGCCTTGGCCTCGTCGGGCAGCTTGCGGAAGGTCGTGCCCGCGCGGTTGAGCAAAGGCTCCCAGCCCACCGCCGCGATCCATTTGAGCAGCCGCGCGCGGTCCACGCCCTCGGCCTTATAGTCGTGGAACGCGTACGCCACCCGATTGGCGTCGAGCCAGGCCCGCGCCTTCTTGATCGTGTCGCAATTCCTGATCCCATACATCGCGATCATTCGACAGTGACGCCTTTCCAGAATGCGAAGCGCCCGGCGATCTCGGCCGCGGCGGGCTTGGGGTCGGGATAATACCAGACCGCGTTGGGATTGCGCGCCCCGTCGACGACGAGGGTCTTGTAGAGCGCGGTCCCCTTCCACGGGCAGAAGCTGTGCTGCTCGCTATCCTCGAGCAGGTCCGCATTCACCGACTCGGGCGGGAAATAATGATTGCCCTCGACCACCACGGTGTCGTCGCTCCGGGCGATCACCGCCCCGTTCCAGCTGGCTGTCGGCATTGCGAGTCTCCTCAGTCCTGCTGCTTGGCAAGGAATCGCCCGAGCGTCACCACCTTCTGCCGCTCGAGCCCCAGCGCCTGATAGAATCCGAGCGCGGCATCATTGTCCTCGCGCACCATCAGCTGGATCTTGGGCGCCCCTCGCGCCCGCAGCCAGTCCGCCGCCGCCGCCATCAGCGTACGGCCGAGTCCCGCCCGCCGCTGCCCCGGCGCCACTGCGAGATAATAGACCCAGCCGCGGTGCCCGTCGAACCCGACCATCACGCTGCCCGCCAGCCCCTCGCCACCGCGCACCAGCAGCACCGCCGAAGTCGCCCCCGCCACCGCCAGCGCGAAATCGTCCTCGGGATCGTTCCACGGCCGCGTCAGCCCGCAGTCGCGCCACAGCGCGGCCACCGCACCGGCATCGTCCGCGCTCGCCGCTTCGATCACCGGAACTGGCAGGTCGACCCCGCCCAGAGATGCTCGACCTTCCCGTCGGGCGCCGCCGCGCTCAGCAGCCCGCCGAGATCGCCCGCGCTGAACTCGTGCCCCAGCGTGCTCTCCTCGACGGTCACGGTCATCGCCTCGCGCACCTGCCTCAGCGTCGATCCGATGCCGATCCCCGCGGCGGTGGCCAGCGCGGATTTGTCGCCGAGGTCCCAGCCGACGAACTTGCCCTCCTGGAAGAACAAAGTCAGCCCGCCGGTGAAGGCGACCGTCTCCATCGGCCCCTGCCCGCATTCGTCGTTGCGCCCGGTATCGGTCGGCTTGCCGAGCGCGGCGCTGATCATCGGCACCGCGACATCGCGGCCCATCCCGAAGCTCGCGTGGCGGCTGCTGCCGCTCGCGGTGACCAGCGACAGCCCGTCAGGCGCGAGATTGAGCGCGGGCACGGCCGCCGCTTCGTTGACCACGACCGCGGCCGCGTCATTCGCCGCGGGCACCACGACATTGGCGTCGCTGCCGGTGTCGACCGTGGTGACGATATTGACCGGCGCCGCTTCCTGCTCGCCGCACCCGGCAAGCAAGGCCAGCGCGGCGGCGGCGGCGAACAGCTTCGGCTTGGTCATGGCTCGATCCCCCAATGGCCCGCCGGGCGGGCGCTGCCACCCTCTCATCTTCGCCGCGCGCTTGCAATCTGGCTCCGGGCTCGCGATCCTGCGCGCGAGGGGGAAGTCATGGGCAGGACCATGCGGATCGGCGCGCCATTCTCCGGCCGGGGTGACCGCGGCCGGCGCGGGCGGCGCATGGCCCTGCTGCGCGTCGTCCCGCTTCTCGTCGTTCTCGCGTGCGGAAGCACGGTTCGTGCCCAGAGCCGAACCGACGTGGCCGCGCTCGTCGGACAATTGAACAGCGATGTCGAAAGCGTCCGGATCGACGCAGGCAGGCGTCTCACGACGCTCGGCGCCGCTGCCGCGCCTGGCCTCATCGCTGCGTTCCGGCACGGCAACGAGACCGCCAGGCAATTCGCCACCGTCATCCTGGGATCGATCGGCGCGCCCGCCGTGCCGGCGCTCATTGCCGCGCTGGGCGATGCCGATGTCCGGGTCCGGCTTGGCGCGGCCGAGGCGCTTGCCTTTTCCGGGACGCCGCCGGCCGACGCGGTCCCCGCACTCGCGCGCGCGACTCACGATGCCAGCCCGAAGGTACGGGCAGCGGCGATCCGCGCCCTCGCCGGGATCGGTCCGCAAGCAGCCGCGGCGGTGCCCGATCTCGTGGCGGCGCTGGCGGACGGCTCCGACGAAATCAGGGTCGGCGCGGCGAACGCGCTCGGTGCGATCGGCGCCCCCGCCCGCAGCGCGGTTCCAGCGCTCAGGACCGCGCTGCAAGACACAAGCAACGAAGTGAAGTCCGGCGCCGCCGAAGCGCTGCTGGGCATCGATCCGGCGAACCGGGACGTCATCGCCGATGTGATGCGGCTGTTCGCGAACGAGGACGCCAATGTCCGCGGCCTTGCCGCCGCGGCCATGGCGCAGTCGGGCACGGCAGCCCTGCCCCTCCTGATCCGGGGCCTGGGCGATTCGCAGGCAATGGTTCGCGCCGAGAGCGCCGGGGCGCTCGCGCTCATCGGGAAGAAATCAGCTCCCGCGGCGGCCGCGCTGACGCGCGCGCTCGCCGACCCGGGCGAGGAGGTGCGCCGCAATGCGGCCGACGCGCTGCGTGAGATCGGCCCCGCCGCAGCCGGCGCGACCAAGGCGTTGACGATCGCGTTGGACGACCGCTTCGCCGCCGTCCGCGCCAACGCGGCGTCCGCGCTGGGCAGTATCGGCCCGGCGGCGCTTTCGGCGCTGGCGCCGCTGACGCGGCATCTCGACGACTCCGATTCGACCGTTCGCCAGGCGGCCGTCACCGCGCTCGCCGCAATCTCCCCGGCCTCGGGGCCGGCGCTCCTGGCGGCGCTGGAACGGCACAGCGAGCCGATCGAGGCGTCGAACATCGCCCGCGCGTTGGCCAGGATTGCCGCGTCCTTCCAGGATGCTTCGAAGCAATTGTCCAACCGGGACCTCGCCGACGCCATCGCGCTGCTGCAGCGCTTCCAGGCGCGTGTCCTGGCGAAAAGCCCTTCCACTACCGATGCGCTCGACAAGCTGACTCTGGTTCTCAAGTCGCTCGATGCCGAGCGTGCACGCCGAAACGCCAATTCCCAGCGAGTCCTGGCCTATGCTGCTGCGGCGCTGATCGCCGCGGCATTGGCGCTCCTGCTCGCGCTGCTGGCCAGTTTCCAGTTCCGTCGCCGGGCGCTCGCCTTGATCGGCCGGCGCTGGGATCTGGTGACCGGCCAATGCGACGGCGTCGTCGAGGTGTTCCGGGGTACCGCGCTGGTGCGGCCGCTCTTCGCATCCCAATCGACCGCTACCGGCATCGAGCTGTCGTCCTGGCCTCCGCGAGACGAGGATATCGCGGCGACGCGAGCCCTCTTCGCGAAGGGCGGCAACCTCAAGGTCGTCGTCGAACGGTCACGCTTCTCCCAGCTCTGGGCGCACGCGATCGGCGATCCATGGGCGGACGGCGAGGATGCGATCATCGCGGGTCAGCTCTGCTTCGCGGCGCCCGATTCGGCCGTGCGCGCGCCGCCGGGCCAGCGAAACATCGCCTTTGCCGGCGTCGCCTGCGCGAGCCCGCCCGGCATGGCGCCGCTGTCCGCGCCCGAGGCCGAGATCGAGGCGGTGGCGCGCTGCCATCGCCGCTGGGGAGCGGATGTGCGCCCCAGCGCCATCGACGCCTCGATCCAGGATCTGCGCGACAGCCTCACCGGCGCCGACTTCGTCCATGTCGCGGCGCATGCGTCCACGGCGGGGGTGCATCTTCGCGACGGGTTCCTCGGCGGCGACGGCCTGGACGCCGATCTGCTCGCGCGCCTGCGCTGCCGGTTGCTCGTCCTGAGCGCCTGCGATGCGGGCCGGCTGGAGCAGGACGACTCGTTCGCCTACCGGCTGGTCGAATGCGGCGTGAACATCATCGCGGCGATCAATCCGGTTCGGGACCAGATCTGCCGCACCTTCTTCGAGGAATTCTACAATGCGCTACTGCCGTCGCGCCGAGTCGAAGGAGTGCAGATCGGCGCCGCCATCCGCGAAGCGGCCACGCGTTGCGCCGCACGCTCGCTTCAGCTCGAGCAGTCCGGCATGAAGTCGCAGGTTACCGGGCGCTGGAAAGACAGCGTCAATTCGTTTGTACTTTATGGCGACCCGAGCGCACATCTGGTCCTGCGCTGAGGCTCGAGCTTGTGGGGGAATAATGGCCGACGCAGACTCTTTGTCCCGGCAGACCGCGAATCGCGTGAACTGGGGGCTGGTGGACGACGCGCTTGGTGCCGCGCTCGATCAGCAGGGCCCCGACCGCGGGGGCCGCGCAGACCGGAAGCGCTCCGGTGTGGTGGGCCATGACCATGACGCGCTGCAGGACGCGTTCGCGGTCGTTCGATCGGAGTTCCTGCGGGTGCTCGATCCCTTGCGGAGGCAGATCGCCCTGGTGACCTGGCTGATCTTCGGATCGGTCGCGATGACCATCGCCGGCGGCGTGCTGGCCTTTCTCCAGCCCGTCGGCGGCGGCGTGCTCACCCTCGCCGGAGTCGGGACCCTGTTCGGGTTGATCCTGAAGGCATGGCAGCTGGCGCGGGACCAGGCCATGCTGGAGCTCGTCCCGGCCCGCTATGAGCTCGCCTTGCGGTTTGCCCAGTCTCCGGCGCAATCGTCCGAGCTGATCAGGCAGTTCATGACCGAAACCTCGAGCATCCGCGGCCCGCGGCGCTAGCGGACGACCGCCGCGCCGCGGCTCACTCCCACTCGATCGTCCCCGGCGGCTTCGACGTATAGTCGTAGGTCACCCGGTTGATCCCGCGCACTTCGTTGACGATCCGAGTCGCCACCCGCGGCAGGAAATCGCCCGGGAACTGGAAGGCGACCGCGGTCATCCCGTCGGTCGAGGTCACCGCGCGCAGCGCCAGGACATAGTCATAGGTCCGCCCGTCGCCCATCACCCCGACGGTGCGCACCGGCAGCAGCACCGCGAACGCCTGCCAGATCGCATCGTACAGCCCGGCGTTGCGGATCTCCTCGAGATAGATCGCATCGGCCTTGCGCAGGATGTCGCAGCGCTCGCGCGTCACTTCGCCCGGGATGCGGATCGCAAGCCCGGGCCCCGGGAACGGATGCCGCCCGACGAAGACCTCGGGCAGCCCCAGCTCGCGCCCGAGCACGCGGACCTCGTCCTTGAACAGCTCGCGCAGCGGCTCGACCAGCTGCATGTTCATCCGCTCGGGCAGTCCGCCGACATTGTGGTGGCTCTTGATCGTCACCGATGGCCCGCCGGTGAAGCTGACGCTCTCGATCACGTCCGGATAGAGCGTCCCCTGCGCGAGGAAATCGGCCCCGCCGATCTGGCGCGCTTCCTCCTCGAACACGTCGATGAAGGTCTTGCCGATGAACTTGCGCTTGGCCTCGGGATCGGTGAGCCCTTCGAGCCCCTTGAGGAACAGGGTCTCGCAATTCCGGTGGACCAGCGGGATGTTGTAATGCCCGCGGAACAGGCTGACGACCTGGTCGGCCTCGCCCGAGCGCATCAGCCCATGATCGACGAACACGCAGGTCAGCTGGTGCCCGATCGCCTCGTGGATCAGCACCGCCGCCACCGCGCTGTCGACCCCGCCCGAAAGCCCGCAGATCACCTTGCCGTCGCCGACCTGCTTGCGGATCTCGGCGATCTTCGCCTGCCGGAACTCGGCCATCGTCCAGTCGCCGGTCAGCCCGCACACGTGCCGCACGAAATTGGCGAGCAGCCTGGCGCCGTCGGGCGTGTGCACCACTTCCATGTGGAACTGAGTCGCATAATAGCGCCGCGCATCGTCCGCCACGACTGCATAGGGCGACCCCGGGCTGACCGCGACCGGGCGGAACCCCGGCGCCAGCTCGGTGACCTTGTCGCCATGGCTCATCCACACCTGGTGCGCCTCGCCCTCGGCCCAGAGGCCGTCGAACAGCACGCAGCTGTCCTGCACTTCGATGAACGCGCTGCCGAACTCGCCCGAATCGCCCAGCGTCACCGTGCCGCCGAGCTGGTGCATCATCACCTGCTGGCCATAGCAGATGCCGAGGATCGGCAGCCCGCTATCGAAGATCGCCTGCGGCACCCGCGGCGAACCTTCCTCGAGCACCGAGGCGGGCGAGCCCGAAAGGATCACTCCCTTCGGCCGCATCCGCGCAAACGCCTCGGCCGCCGTGGTGAAGGGCGCGATCTCGCTATAGACCCCCGCCTCGCGCACCCGCCGCGCGATCAGCTGGGTGACCTGGCTGCCGAAGTCGACGATCAGGATGGAATCTGGCAGGATGGAATCCGGCAGGATGGAATCTGCATGCTGGTTCATGCGCTCGCCGCATAGCAGATGAAGGGCGAAGGGGAAGGCCTAGTCTGGCCCCCCGCTACTGCGCCGCCAGCCCCGCGATCGTCACGTCGGGATCGCTCCCCCGCCGGAGCGCGCAGCTGAAGCCGTAATTCTTGCGGTTGCCGCTCCGCCAGCTGTCGGCAAGGTCGAGATTCCCGCGCACCAGCCAGCTCGATCCGTTCCAGCTGACATCGTCGATCCCCATCACCCGCGCCACCCGGGCATAGCGCTGCCCGGCATATTGCGCCGCCCCGGCGCAGGCGTCGGCCGCCGCTTCCTCGTCGTACATCCCGTCGAAGCGCGCTGCGTTGGGCGCGGGGCTCTCGACGGGCTGGTCGGCCGGCTGATACTCGGTGGGCGGCGGCGTGTCGTAGACCATCTCGCGCTGCCGCTCGCGCGCGCGCTCGCGCCGCTCGGACGCCGCGGCGACCACCCCGCCGACCAGCAGCACCCCGAGCAGCGCATCGCCCAGGCTGACGCGGTCATGGCTGCGGTGATGCCGCCCGCCGCCGCGCCGCTGCGCCTCGGCGGGCGCCGCCATCGCCGTCACCGACACCACCGCGATCGCCATTCCCAGCCAGTTCCTCACGCGCATCGCACCGCTCCCGTTGCCGCTCCGAAACGAAAGCTACGCCTGTCGGGCTGTCAGGTAAATGAACGAAGCCGCGCTCGCCCGGCGACGCCGCTTGATCCGCCGCGGATGCCCGGTAAAGCTCCCGCCGGGCAGGCCGAGGGGGGAAGCATGATCAAGCTCATCGCGGGCGCCACGCTGGCTGCGCTCGGATCGATCCAGCCTGCGCTGGCGCAGGAATCGCCCGAGCAGGACAGCCCGATCATCGTCACCGGCACCCGCGCCACCGGGCTTCGCGCGATCGACAGCCCGGCGCCGGTCCAGGTGCTCGACGCCGCCACGCTCGAACGCGCAGGGCCGCCCAGCCTGATGACCGCGCTCGCGGCCGCCCTGCCCTCGCTCAACACCCAGGCGGTCGGCAACGATCTCGCCAACGAGACGCTCGCGGCGCGGCTGCGCGGGATCTCGCCCAACCACACGCTCATTCTCGTCAACGGCAAGCGCCGCCACGGCACCGCCAATCTCTCGGTGCTGTCGAGCGCGTTCCAGGGCGGCGCGGCGCCCGATCTCAACTTCGTGCCGCTTGCCTCGGTCGCGCGCGTCGAAGTGCTGCTCGACGGCGCGGCGGCGGAATATGGCTCGGACGCGATCGCCGGGGTGGTCAACATCATCCTGCGCAAGGACAATTCGGGCGGGTCGGTGAGCGTGACCGCGGGGCAGTATTTCCAGGGCGACGGCGAGACCGCCGGGGCCTCGGCCAATCTCGGCTTCGCGCTCGGAAGCGGCGGCTTCGTCAACCTCACCGCCGAGAGCCGCTACCACAATTACAGCAATGCCGGCGGACCCGATGCGCGCGTCGCGCAGGCGATCGCGTCGGGCGCGCATCCCGAATGGCGCGACCTGCCGGGCTATCCCCGGCTCAACCGGGTATTCGGCGATGCGCGCTACACGCTGCACCTGCTGAGCCTGAACGCCGGCTACGAGGTCTCGCCCGGTTTCGAGCTCTACGGCTTCGGCAGCTATGGCTACAAAAAGGCCGGCGGCTGGGCCAATTTCCGCCTGCCCACGCGCCTGCCCCAGCTCTATCCGCTGGGATTCACCCCCGTCGACCGCCTGCGCACCCAGGATATCTCCGCCACCGCCGGCCTGCGCGGCGAGCTGGCCGGCTGGTCGTGGGACCTGAGCACCACCTATGGCGTCAACGACAACCGCGTCGCAGTGACGCAATCGGCGAACATCGACCTGTTCAACGACACCGGCAAGACGCCCACCGACTTCGACGCGGGCTCCTTCACCGCCACGCAGTGGACGACCAATCTCGACCTCCGCCGCCAGCGCGGGCCGGTCACGCTGGCGCTGGGCGGTGAATACCGCGCCGAGCGCTACACGCTGCGCGAAGGCGACCCCGCCTCGCGCTACAAGGCCGGATCGCAGAGCTTCCCCGGCTTCTCGCTGACCGACGCCGGCAGCCACAGCCGCCGCAACGCCGCCGTCTATGCCGAGGCGTCGTGGCTGCCGGTGCCCGCGCTGACCCTCGACCTGGCCGGCCGCTTCGAGCATTTCTCCGATTTCGGCGAGACCTTGGTGGGCAAGGCCAGCGTCCGCTATGCTTTCTCCCCCGGCTTTGCGCTCCGCGGCACCGCGAGCACCGGCTTTCGCGCGCCGACCCTGGCCGAGGCCTATTATTCGGCGACCAACGTCCAGCCCAATTCGGCCTTCGTCCAGCTGCCGCCCAACGCCGCCGCGGCGCGGCTGATCGGGATCGAGCCGCTCGCGCCTGAACATTCGACCAATTTCAGCGCCGGCGCGGTCGCCACCCTGGCCCCCCGCGCAACGCTCACCGTCGACGCCTACCAGATCGCGATCCGCGACCGGATCGTCGGCAGCGGCACGCTCTACGGCTTCTATGCCGGCGCGGTCCGCTCGGCGGCGGTCAACCAGGCGATCGTCGCCAACGGCAATGTGCTCGAGCCGGTGCCCTTTTCCGGGATCAACGTCTTCTCCAACGGCATCGATACCCGCACCCGCGGCGTCGACATGGTGCTGAACCTCGCCACCCCGCTTGGCGGCGGCGGCCGGATCGACTGGTCGCTGACCGGCAATGTGAGCACGACGAAGATCATGTCGATCCGCGCCACTCCCGCCGCGCTCGCCGCTTCGGGCCAGAGCCTGTTCGACAAGGTCGCGCTCTCGACCCTCGAGACCGCGTCGCCGCGCTACAAGTTCATCCTCGCCGCGGTGTACGATCGCGGCCCGCTCACCGTGTCGCTCAAGCAGAGCCTGTTCGGCAACGCCTCGCGCTATGCCGATCCGGGCGACGGCAATTTCTATCTCGACCAGACCGGTGTGGCGCTGATCACCGATATCGACGTCGCGTACCGGCTGACGCCTGCCCTGACGCTCAGCCTCGGCGCCAACAATCTGTTCGACATCCGCCCGGATCGCGTGAACGACGCGGGGCTCCAGGTCGCCGCGCTCGCGGGAAGCCCAGCGGTCGAGATCTACCCCAATTTCTCGGCTTTCGGCATCAACGGCGGCTATTACTACGCCCGCCTCCGCTTCGCGTTCTGAGCGCGCCTCACACGCTCGCCGAAACCCCGGTGCTGTCGGCGACGTCGAGCGCCGCCTTGGCCGCCGCCCGGCGCGAAGTGAGCGCGATCGCCAGCCCCGATCCTGCGATCACCGCCATCCCGGCGATGCTGAACGGGTCGGGGACATGCCCGAACACCAGCCAGCCGAGCAGCCCCGCCCACACCAGCTGGAAATAGCTCATCGGCGCGAGGATCGAGGCGGGGGCGTGGCGATAGGCCGCGGTGAACAGGAAATGCCCGAGCCCGCCATAGATGCCGAGGCTGAGGAACAGCAGCCAGGTCGTCGCCCCCGGCGGCGGCCCGCCCCAGAACCACGGCAGCGCCAGCCCGAAGCCGATCGCCCCGACCAGCGCGGTATAGAACAGCAGCGCGATCGTCCGCTCGCTCCCCGCCAGCACGCGCGACAGCAATTGATACCCGACATTCGCCCCCACCGCGCTCAAGGCGAACACTATCCCCGCCAGCGGCAGCCCGGTCCCCGGCCGCACGATCAGCAGCACGCCCGCGAATCCGGTAACTGCCGCGACCCAGCCGACCGCGCCGATCCGCTCGCCGAGCAGCGGCCGCGCCACCAGCACCACCACCATCGGCGCGAGGAAGTTGATCGCAGTCGCCTCGGCGACCGGCATCAGCTGCAGCGCCAGCCCCATCAGCCCCGACACCACCGCGAGGCACACCGCGCGCAGCAGCACGAGGCCCGTCCGCTGCGTCTCGACCAGCTGCCGCCCATGCGTCGGCGCCAGCAGCACGATCATCAGCAGGCAGTTCACGATATAGCGGATCGCGACCACCATCGGCACGTCGTACGACGCGGCAAGATATTTGGTGGTCGCGTCCATGCACGCGAACAGCAGCAGCCCGACCATGAACAACAGCGCACCGCGCAGCGGGTGATGCATCGGTGCGGGCTCCTGGACGGGGCGGCTTCAATTGCTAGCCCCTCCCCTTCTGGGGAGGGGTTGGGGTGGGGCCTCGCAGTCTCACCGAGACCGAGGTCCGCGCGGATAGGCCCCACCCCCACCCCTCCCCTTCAGGGGAGGGGCTTAAGAAGGGTCGCTACTTGGGAGTGATCGCCAACCCCGTCCACTGCGCCGCGAACGACCAGATGTCCGCGGCTTCCTCGATGATCTTGTCGGTCGGCTTGCCCGAGCCGTGGCCCGCGCGGGTCTCGATGCGGACGAGGTGCGGCTTCGGCCCGATCGCCGCCGCCTGCAGCGCCGCGGTGTATTTGAACGTGTGCCCCGGCACGACGCGGTCGTCGGTGTCGGCGGTCGACGCCAGGATCGCCGGATAATCGCGCCCGCCCTTGATGTTGTGGTACGGCGAATAGGCCCAGAGCGCCCGGAAATCGGCTTCCTTGCTTGGATAGCCGTAATCGTCGACCCAATAACGCCCCGCGGTCCAGCGGTCGAAGCGCAGCATGTCCATCACCCCCACTGCGGGCAAGGCCGCCGCGAACAGATCGGGCCGCTGGTTGACCACCGCGCCGATCAGCAGCCCGCCATTGGATCCGCCCTGCACCGCGAGCTGGTCCTTGCCGGTGATCCCCTCGCGGATCAGGAACTCGCCCGCGCCGATAAAATCGTCGAACACATTCTGCTTGTTCGCCAGCCGCCCGCCATCGTGCCACGCCTTGCCATACTCGCCGCCGCCGCGGATGTTGGCGAGGACGAACACCCCGCCCTGCTCCATCCACGCCACCCGCGACGACGAGAAGCTCGGCGTATAGGCGATGTTGAACCCGCCATAGCCCCACATCAAAGTCGGCGCCGGGCCGGTCGTGGTCTTCTTGCGGACGATGAAGACCGGCACCCTCGTCCCGTCCTTCGACGTGAAGAAGCGCTGCTCGACCTTATAGTCGGCGGGGTCGAACGCGACCTTTGGCTGCGCCCACACCTCGGCCTTGCCCGTCGCCACGTCGTAGCGGAAGATCGTCGTCGGATAGTTGAAGCTGGTGAAGGCGAAGAAGGTCTCGGGATCGTCCGCCTCGCCGCCGAACCCCGATGCGGTGCCGATCCCGGGCAGCGCGACCTTGCCGTCGGGCTTGCCGTCGAGCGAGTAGCGCCGCACTTCGGTCTTGGCGTCGATCATATAGTCGAGGATCAGCCGCCCGCCGACGATCGACGCGCCGCTCAAGGTCGCATCCTGCTCGGCCACCACTTCGCGCGGCGTCAGGTCCGCCGAAGCCACGTCGATCGTCACCACGCGCTCGCGCGGCGCCCCGGCGTTGGTCGAGAAGAAGAACTTGCTCCCGACATTGCCGATCGGGCTCCAGTCGTTCTTCAATTCGCCGATGATCGTCCGCGGCGTCCATTTGGGATCGGTGAGGTCGATCAGCGTCACCATATTCCGGTTGTCGGTGCCCTCGGTGGTGCTGATCGCCAGCCAGCGCCCGTCGTCGGTGATCCCGGCATAATGGCTGAGCTTGGGGCTGGCGGGCGTCTCATAGACCAGCCGGTCCGCCGATTGCGGCGTGCCGAGCTTGTGGAAATACACTCGGTGGTTCTCGTTGAGCGCCTGGAACTTGGCGTCCGCGGGCGGCTCGGGATAGCGCGAATAGAAGAAGCCCGACCCGTCCTTGGCCCAGCTCGCCGCCATGGTGAACTTGGCCCAGCTGACTTCGTCGCCGGTCTCCTTGCCGGTGGCGACGTCGATCACCTTCATCGTCCGCCAGTCGGTCCCGCCGTCCTGGATCGAGTAGATCAGATGCGCCCCGTCCTCCGACGGCAGCCACTCGGCCATCGCCGTGGCACCATCCTTCGACCAGCCATTGGGGTCGATCAGCACTCGCCCCTCGCCTTTCAGCGAATCGCGGACGAACAGCACCGCCTGGTTCTGCAGCCCCGAATTGTGCATGTAGAAATAGCGCCCGCCCTTGCGCACCGGCACCCCGAACCGCTCGTAATCGAACAGCTGCCTGATCCGCGTCCGGAACCAGCTCCGCCCGGGCAAACTCTCGAGATAGGCGTCGGTCACCTTGTTCTCGGCCGCGACCCACGCCGCGACCTCGGCATCGTTGCGCACATCATTCTCGAGCCAGCGATACGGATCGGCGACCTTCACCCCGAACTGCTCCTCGACGACATCGACGCGGCGCGTCTGCGGATAGGCGATGCTCGGGTTTGGCGAAGGCATGCTGGTGCGGGTCTCCGGGGATGTCTGGGGGCTGGTTTGGGCTGGGGCGGGGGTGGCGGCAAGCAAGGGCAGGATCAAAGCAAATGCGCGGCGCATCGAGTGGCCTTTCGGAAAAGCGATGGCCTCCTTAGAGCCATTCCGCCCGGCATTGCCACCCATTCCCCGGCACTTCCCCTCTCCCATCGGGAGAGGGTTGCGCAGACTTGGGTCGGCTTCTTCAGCCGGCCCTGGTCGGCGCTGGGTGAGGGGTCAGGACCCTCGACCGATCTTGGCCCTCACCAATCGCCGCATCAGGCAAACCCCAGCCCGGTCTGCGGCACCGCCCACAGCATCACGCCCAGCGGCAGCAGCGCAAAGCCGATCGCGGTCCCCGCACCCAGCCAGCTGCTCTCGCTACGGCGGTGCACGGTTGCAGACATACGGGTCTTCATCTTCGGTCTCCTGGCGGCCGGTCCTGAGCGGCCGGCAGCGAAACGATTGCAGGGTGCGTGCCATTTCCAAGAAACGGCGCTTTCGCGTGCCCTGCCGCTCGATGAGAGAGATGGGGATTGGCGCCCCGCACCAAGGATCAGGAAATCTTGCGAAGGTGAAACAAAAGCTGATTGCGCAGTTTACAGGCCCGAATGACCTAGCTGTCGCCGCCGATGTCGATTCCGCCACCGGCCTCGTGACCGGCTCCGCCTTTGCGGCGATCGAAAACGATGTGCAATAACGTCACCCCGGCGAAAATGCCCAACGCCGCGATTGCCTTGAAACTCTTGTGCTGGCCTGTCAGAACGCAGAAGATGATGAACAGCCAAGCTGGAATCGCCGCAAACAGATAGGTCAGTTTCAGCCAGGGCGGCATGCCCCGCCACCACTCGCTTTGGCTCACACCGCCTTCTCCGCCGGCCTATGCTTGACCGGCGCGCGGGCGGCCTGCTCGAACCTGTCGGATTGCGGGGTGCCGGTCATAGGGCCTCGATAGCATATCTCACCCAACGGACTAAGCTCTCGAAATGAACTGGTTCTGGCTCGCCCTCGCCGCCCTGAGCACCGCCATGGTCGCATATTGCCTCATCACCGGCCGTGTCCCCGCGCGATGGCCGGTCCCGGCCGTCTTGCGCAAGGACAATCCGGCGTCGTTCTGGTTCTTCGTCGGCTGCTATGCTTTGGGCGCGTTGGTCCTCGCCGGAATCGCGTTCCGCAACATTTCCTAGCGGAGCATCTCCGCATCACGGATGCTGATGCGGCCACTGGGCGACGGCCGCTCGCAATGGACCACGCTCATCTGGAGCGCGCCGCGCTACTACCCCGTGGACGACCGCCACCTGCTCCACCGCACCGAAACCGCCGAGCGCCACCGCGTCCTCGCGGGGCGCTGAATCGAGACGATCAGCCAGTCCCGCGGAGACGAAACAAGCGTTCGGCCGCGGCCGGGTAGTCGCGGATCAGCGCCAGCAGCTGCCGTTCGACCCGCCGCGCGCGGTCGATATGCCGCCGATATTCCACTGGGCCCGCGGCGTTCTCCGCGAGCGCGCGCTCCGCCATGGCGCATCGCGCCAGGCCGGCCAGCTGATCCTCGATCGCTGAGTCCGGCACGCCCAAGGTGTCATTCCTTGTCGATCTGGTACGAGGTCCACCGCAGCAGCATGCCGAGCATCGACAGCAGCATTCCGCCGATCAGGCACGCCATCAGCCAGCCGCTTTCCTGCGCGGCCTTCCACGAAACGATGCCGAGCAGGATCACGCTCAGCGTCGAACTCACATACCCGGTCGTCTTGACGAGATTGGGCAGCTCCATGTCTCTCCTCACCAGCGCAGCAGGACCCGCCCGTTCGCCGGGATGCGGTAATCCACCCGGTCCTTGGTCGACCGATGCGGCCGGATGCGGTCCCCGGCCGCGGTCGCCACCGACAGCTTCGGCAAGGTCCGCCGCGGCAGGCGGATCACGCTCAGGCTCGCCATGCACGCGTCGCCGCCGTTGAGCTCGAAGTTGAGCCCGTTTTCCGCGGTCCGCTCGCCGTTGACCGGGAAATGATCGCAGAAGAAGCGGAACGGCGCGCCTTCGACAGTGTGGAACGCCCGGCTGGCGAAGACGAACGCCGCGCCCGCGCCATAGATCTCCTGCCCCACCTGCCCCGCCGGGTCGCCGCCGACATAGAGGTCCTCGAGCGGGAACGAGAGCCCCCGGTCGATATGCCCGTTGCGGATCTCGGTCGCCAGCGCGTCGGCGGGCAGGTTGTCGGGATAATAGAACCACGCCCGGTCGAGCGCGTATTTGCAATATTCGCTGGTCAGCATCCGCACCGCCGGGTCGAGGTCGGGGCCGCTGTCCTTCAAATAGCGCTCGAACGCCGCGAAGCTGTCGAAGCATTCGTAGATCGCCATGTACGGCGCATCGTGCAGGCAGGTCGCGCCGAGGAAGTTGCGGTAATGCGCCGCCTGGCCGATCTCCGATTCCCAGATCGCGGTGTTGTGGAAGAAGCTCGCCAGATAGACATAGCTCTGCCGCAGGAAATAGGCGTCGTCGGTGACGCGCCACAGCCTCAGGCACGCCGCCGCGCCCCAGGCGGTGAGGTTGGCCTGGTAGTTGAGCTCGAAGCGCATGCCCTTCGCCGCCGCGATCGCCGCGCGCGCCTCGTCGAGATAGCGCTTGTCGTCGGTCAGCTCGAACGCCTGGAGCATGACATAGGCGTAGAGCCCGCCGACATCGGTCTGCCCCAGCCCGTCGTCGTTGCGCGCCTCGACGATCACGTCGAAGCTGTCGACCTTGAACTGGATCGGCCAGGCATAGTCGAAATGCCGCGCCGCCCGGATCGCGTAATCCAGCGACGCAGTGAACAGCCGTTCCGCCTGCTTGTCCCCGTCGCGCGCCAGCCGCCCGAGATTGAGCAAGGGATGATAGAGGTACCAGCTGTCGACGGCGTTCGCGTCCTTGTCCTTGCCGACATTGGGCAGATAGCGCCGCATCGTCCCCAGCTTGGCGTCGTGGAAACGGCCCAGCCCCGCGCTCAGCTCGGCCTCGAACGCGATCGGCGCCTGCTTCCACACCGCATAGTCGTGGACGGTCGCGATCGTCATCATCTGGACCATGATGTCGGGATATTCGGCATCGGTGTAGGGGTGGATATAAGTGTGGCCATAGTGGCGGATCGTCGCCTCGGGCGCGGTCTGCAGATCGTCCAGCGTCCGCTCGGCGCGCGCCACCCAGTCGCGGAAATCGGTCCGCGGCAAGTCGAGCTGGCGATAGGCGCCGCCGAGCATCTGGAGGAAGCGCAGCGCCGAATCCTGCTCGTCGCAGTCGCCATCGTCGTGGAACACCAGGATCGCGTCCGACAGCGTCACCGGCTTCCCCGCCGGCAGCGGCTCGGTCGGCGGGGTGCCGCTCTGCGGCGGAGTCGGCGGCAGATAGCCGATCTCGGGCCACTCGCCGCCCACCGCGCCGTCGGGCCGGGTGTTGGTCGCGCGGTAATAGTCGTTCATCGCCGTCAAATTCTGGAAATAGAGCACGCTGCCGAACGCCGGCTGGTCGAGGTGGAAATAGCTGATCCCGACATTGAGCCCGCGCTGCGCCGCCTCGACGCGCCCGACGGCGGCGGTCGGATCGTCGGCCTTGCCCAGCGGGTAGAGGTCGCGCGGCAGGAACGGCACCAGCAGCGCCGCCGCCGGGGTCAGCGTCAGCGTCGCGCGCAGCACGGGCAATTCGGCCAGGCTGGTCCGCAGCACCACCTGCTGCACCCCGATCGCCGACTCGACCTCGAGCCGCAGCGCCTCGCCCGCGCCGCGGCGAAGCCGGCGCACCGCGGTGCACCCGCCGGGGCAATGCGCGATGCGCAGCGCCAGCCCGCCGCGCCCCTCGCGGCGGACGATCGCCCACAGCGCATCGCGTCCCGCGCAGACGCTGACCGACCGTGCGCCCATCTCGAACGCCGCGACTTCGCGCATCCCGCCGCGAAGCTCGGCGCGCAGCGCGAGCACCGCGGGCCCGAAGGGCGCATCCCGTGTGACTGCCTGGGCTGTCGGCATCGTCCAAGTCCTCCGCGCGGCTGAACGCCGCCGCGCCGCAAAGGTTCGCGCAAAAAAGCCGAATGCAAACAAAAGCCTGGCCCCGTGGCCTTGCGAAGCGCGGACCAACGGCGATACCCCCCGGGGATGACCGACGAACCCCTCATCCTCCGCCGCTGGTCGGCGCATATCCGCACCGCCGACGAGGCCGAGTACGTGACCTATATCCGCGCCACCGGCGGCGACGATTACCAGGCAACGCCGGGCAATCGCGGCTGGCAGATGCTGATGCGCGCGCTGGGCGACGGCCGCTCGCAGGTTACCACGCTCAGCTGGTGGGACTCGATGGAGTCGATCCGCGCCTTCGCCGGCGAGCAAGTCGAGCGCGCGCGCTATTACCCGGAGGACGATCGCTACCTGCTCGACCGCCCCGAAACCGTCGAGCACCACCGCGTCCCAGCCGGGAGCCCTGTAAAGACCTCTTGACAGCCCCCGTCCCATCTCTGTAAAGACCTCTTTACAGGCAGGGAGGGCCGTATTGGAAAACCGCTTGAAGGCGATCCGCGAGGGGCGGGGCTGGAGCCAGGGCGAGCTTGCCCGGCGGCTCGGGGTCTCGCGCCAGACGATCAACGCAGTCGAGACCGACAAATACGATCCCAGCCTGCCGCTGGCGCTGCGCATGGCGAAGCTGTTCGGCGTCGCCGTGCCCGAGCTGTTCGTCGACCATTGGGAACCGCAGGAGGATTGATCGAGATGGCAGCCGATAACCCCGCGCCGGCATGGCGCAATTTCGCGGCGTGGAGCGCGGTCGGCGCGCTGGTCTATATCGTCGCAGTCGGCGGCGCGCTCACGCTCCTGCAGCAGGACGCCATCGGCATGATCCTCCGCCCGACCCGGGTCACCGCGCAGCTTGGCCTGGTCATGATCGCGTCGATGGCAGTGGTCGGCGTCACCGGGTACAGGCGGCCGCTCAGCCTGCGCGCCTTCCGCAATTTCCTGATCCAGAACGCCGTCGCCATCACCCTCTTCCTGCTCGCCTTGCGAGGCTACAAGGCAGTCGGCGGGGCGATGCGCGCCGCCGAGGGAGTCGCCGCGGTGACCGGCCTGGTCCTCGTCGCCATCGCATTCTTCGGCACCTTCGCAGTGGCGAGCGTCCATGCCGGCGCCAACCTCGTCGACGACGAAGTCGCGGCGGACGAGATGCGCGAGCGCGGCCGGCTGCTCGTCTACAGCTTCGCCTGGATGGCAGCGTGCGGCCTGCTGCTGGTCGGGCTCAGCCTGGCAGGGCCCGGCGGCCTGCTGTCCCCGGCGGCGGCGCTGGCCGGCGCGATGGTCCTGATCGCCATCCTCGTCGGCCTGTGGATCGTGACATGGCGGATGTCGGACGAGCTCGGGCGCACGCTGTCGCACGAGACCGGCAACATGGCCTTCTACTTGATCCTGGCGGTCGGCGGCGGCTGGGCGATGCTCGCCCATCTCGGCTTCGCCGCCGCGCCGCCCGCGCTCGGCTGGCTGACCTTGTTCATCGTGCTGCTGTTCGTGGCGAGCTTCGTCGCGCTCGGACGGCGCAAGCTGCTCACCCGCTGAGCACAAGCAAAAGGAGTTCGGACGATGGCCAGTTTCCTGAAACGCATCCTGCTCGGCCTCGCGGGCGCGCTCGCCGCCATGGCGCTCGCCGCCCCCGCAACCGCGCAGGAGGCCGCCGGCAACTGGGCCGGCACGCTCGAGCCCGCGCCCGGCGCGCGCCTGCCGCTGGTCCTGCACATCAAGCGCGACGATGCGGGGACGCTCAGCGGGACCCTCGACAGCCCGGCGCAAGGCGTCGAGGGCCTGCCGCTCGCCGCGATCACCGCCGAGGCCGGCAGCCTCGCCTTCACCGTGCCGCCGGTCGGCGGGCGCTACACGGCCCAGTGGGACGCGGCCGCCGCGGCGTGGAAGGGGACCTGGAGCCAGGGCGGGCAAAGCTTGCCGCTGTCGTTCGCCGCGCCGCCGCCGCGCAAGCCGCTCCCGGCCGGCTGGCAGCCGCCGGCCGACGCCGGGATCGCCGCGCTGATCGCCGCGAGCAACGCGCCGCGCGCCGGGCAGGGGATCGTCGTCGGCGTGCTCGGCCCCGAGGGGCAGCGGATCGTCGCCGGCGGAACCGGCGCGGGCGCCAGGGTCGACCGCGGCACCCTGTTCGAGATCGGGTCGATCACCAAGGTCTTCACGGCGCTGATCCTCGCCGACATGGTCGACAAGGGCGAAGTCTCGCTCGACGATCCCGCAGCGAAGTTCCTGCCGCCGGGGCACCGCATGCCCGCGCGCGGCGGGCGCCAGATCACCCTGCGCGATCTCGCGACGCACCGCTCGGGGCTGCCCCGGATGCCCGACAATATCGGCCCGATGACCGACCCCGACGGCCCCTTCGCCGGCTATGGCGAGGCGAAGCTGCTGGCCTTTCTCGACCGCTACCAGCTGACTCGCGACATCGGCGCAGAGTGGGAATATTCGAACCTCGGCGCGGGCCTGCTCGGCTATCTGCTCGCGCGCGCCGCGGGCACCGATTACGAGACGCTGCTGCGCACGCGGATCACCGGCCCGCTCGGCATGAACGACACGTTGATCACCTTGCCGCCGTCGCACGCGGCGCGGCTGGTGCCCGCCTTCGATGCCTATATGCAGCCCACCCGCCCCTGGGACATCGGGGTGCTCACCGGCGCGGGCGGCATCCGTTCGAGCGCCGCCGACATGCTGATCTTCGCGCGCGCGGTGCTCGACTCCAGGTCGCCGATCGCGGCGGCGATGAAGACCGCGCTGGCGGCGCGCGGCCCGGGCGCGCACGCGCGCGTCGAGCAGGCGCTCGGCTGGGTCGTGATGCACCCCGAGCCCGGGCGCGAGCTGCTCATCCACGATGGCGGCACCGGCGGCTTCCGCACCTTGCTGGCGATCGAGCCCGCCACGGGGCGCGCGGTGGTGGCGCTGGCCAATTCGGCAGCCGAGCCCGGCGCCACCGAGCTCGGGCTCCACATCCTCATCGGTTCGCCCGCCCCGCCGACTCCGCCGGTGCCCCCCGCGCCGCCCCGGCCGGCGAAGCGCACCGAAATCTCCTTGCCCGCGGCCGATCTCGACAGGTTCGTCGGCCGCTACGATTTCGGCGCCGGCTTCGTCATCGCCGTCACCCGCGGCGGCGAGACGCTGCGCGTGCTGCGCGAAGGGCTCGACGCGGCGTTCGCGCTGCCGATCTTCCCCGAAGCCCCGCTCGCCTTCTTCTGGAAGGACCTCGACGCCCAGATCCGCTTCACCACCGGCCCCGGCGGCGCCGTGACCGGCGCCACGCTCAGCCAGGCCGGCCAGACCTTCACCGGCAAGCGGGTGCAGCCCTGACCGCCACTTATCCGCCGGCGGCGGGGAGGCAACACGGATGACGGACACCTCTCCCGCTTTCGCGGGAGAGGGCTAAGAAGGGCAGTCGCATTTTTAACTCGATCCAATCCCAAACAAAAAGGCGGCCGCACGCGCGTGCGACCGCCTTTTGAAACCCTCGCGGGCGAACCCCTTACGCCGCGTCGGCGAACTCGTCGTCGCCCATCACCGGGCCCGAATCCTGGCCCTTGGCCGAGACGTCGCGGTCGACGAACTCGATGATCGCCATCGGCGACGCGTCCGAAGCGCGCGGGCCGGTCTTGACGATGCGGGTATAGCCGCCGTTGCGGTCGGCGTAGCGCGCCGCCAGCGTGTCGAACAGCTTGACCAGCTGGGCATCGTCGAGCAGCCGCGCATGCGCCAGGCGGCGGTTCGAAAGCCCGCCCTTCTTGGCGAGCGTGATCAGCTTCTCGACATAGGGGCGAAGCTCCTTCGCCTTGGCCACCGTGGTGGTGATCTGCTCGTGCTTGATGAGCGCTGCCGACATGTTGCGGAACAGGGCGATGCGGTGGGCCGAGGTGCGCTGAAGCTTACGGCCGCCTACGCGATGGCGCATATTTCTTTCCTTCGTTCGTCAGGGGGCCGTATCAGGTACCCCGGGCCAGGCAGTGTTATAGGCCACCGCCAAACGCCTTCGCGCTCTCACGCGAGGCGGCCCAAGAGCCGATCGGGCACGAAAAGTCAAGGGATGGGGAACCTGCAATGACTCGAATCGACTCAGCCTCGCGCCGCGGCGTCCTCAAGGCTGCGGCCGGATTGAGCCTCGCGGCGGGCGCCCCCGCCGTCGCGACCCCCGGCCCCGCACCGCTGGCGCCGCGCCCGCCGATGGGGTGGAACAGCTGGAACTCGTTCGCCACCACGATCAACGAGGCCCAGGCGCTCGAGACCGCCGCGATCCAGGCCGCGCGGCTGCTCCCGTTCGGCTACACCGTCTTCACCATCGACATCCAGTGGTACGAGGACGGCGCGACCAGCTACGATTACAGCCGCAACCCCGCGCCCGCGATGGACGGCCATGGCCGCCTCGTCCCCGGCCCGCGCCGCTTCCCGTCGAGCGCAGGCGGCGCCGGCTTCGCCCCGCTGGCGGCGAAGATCCACGCGCTCGGGCTCAAGTTCGGCGTCCACCTGATGCGCGGCATCCCTCGCGCCGCAGTGGCGCAGAACCTCCCCATCCTCGGCACCCGCGTCACTGCGCGCGACATCGCCGACACCGCGAGCATTTGCCCGTGGAACCCCGACATGTTCGGCGTCGACATGGCCCGGCCCGGTGCGCAGGCTTATTATAACAGCGTCTTCGCCCTGTTCGCCCGGTGGGGCGTCGATTTCGTCAAGATGGACGATATGAGCCGCCCCTACGACGCCCATCTCCCCGAGATCGAGGCCGCGCACCGCGCGATCGCCGCCAGCGGCCGCCCGATGGTCCTCAGCCTCTCGCCCGGCGAAACCCCCGTCGCCCGCGCCGCACACGTCGCCGAGCATGCCCAGATGTGGCGGATCAGCGACGATTTCTGGGACGAGTGGAAGCTGCTCCGCGATCAGTTCGTCCGGCTCGAGAACTGGAACGACCATCGCCGCCCCGGCGCCTGGCCCGATGCCGACATGCTCCCGCTCGGCCGCCTCGCGCTCGACAGCCGCGACTGCCGCCTGACCCCGCCCGAGCAGCGCACGCTGATGACCTTGTGGAGCATCGCCCGCTCGCCGCTGATCATGGGCGGCGACCTGCGCAAGCTCGACGCCGCCACGCTCGCGCTGCTCACCAACCGCGAGGTGCTTGGCGTCAACCAGGCCAGCAAAGCCAACCGCCCGCATTTCCTCCAGGACGACACGCCGGTCTGGACCGCCCAGGCCGAGCGCGGTGCCCGCCACTATCTCGCGGTGTTCAACACCGGCGACAAGCCGCGCACCCTCGCCTTCCCGCTCGCCCGCCTCGGCCTCGCCGCCGCCACGGTCCGCGACCTGTGGGAAGCCCGCGACCTCGGCCGCGCCACCGGCACCGTCGCCTGCGCCGTCCCCCCGCACGGCGCGCTGCTCTACGCGCTCGACGCCTGATCCCCGCCTGCTAGAAGCAAGTCGAAACCGGGGAGACCGAATTGCCCAAGGGACCCATCCTGATCGCCGCCGCGCTCGCGCTCTTCGCGACCGGGCAGGACCATGAGAATTGGGGCACCGCCAAGGACGAATGGGCGAACGATTTCCCCGAATCGAAAGCGATCTGCCGCCGCCTCGGCCCGCCCCGCATCCCCGCGGCCGACCGCCCGACCCCGGCGCAGCGCGCGGCGCTCAAGGGCTGCGATTCGCAAGCGCTCTATTACGGCCCCCGCGCCGACCCGGCAAAGGCCCGCCTCTGCGCGCTGATCGAAGTCGAGAGCGAAGGCGAGGACGATATCGGCGATGTCTTCCACGGCCGCACCATCCTGATGCAGCTCTACGCCAATGGCCTCGGCGTCGAGCCCAACCCCGATCTCGCCACCGCCTATGCCTGCGAGATCGACGGCGCCCCCGCCGAGATCAACCTGCGCGTCCTCCACATGCAGGGGCTCAAGACCAGCCCCGAGATCAACGCCGATTATTGCGACGACATCACCAGCGGCCTCGCCATGGGCCTGTGCACCGCGCGCCGCTCCGAAGCCGCCGCGATCGGCCGCGACGCCCGGATCAAGGCGCTGACCGATCGCCTCTCCCCCGCCGCCGCTTCTGCCTATGCCCCGATGAAGCGCGCCTTCGACGCCTATGTCGTCGCGCGCAGCGACGGCGAGGTCGACCAGAGCGGCACTGCGCGCGGCGCCTTCATCGTCGAGGAGCAGGACCGGCTGCTCGACCAGTATCTGCTCGATCTCGGCCGGCTGCTCGGCGGGCGCTGGCCGCCCGCGACCGCCGCGGCCGCGCAGGCCGCCGACGCGAAGCTCAACGCCAGCTACCGCGCCGCGCTCGAGAGCAACGCGCCCGAAGGCAATTTCACCACCATCACTCCCGACCTGATCCGCACCACCCAGCGCGCCTGGCTGGCCTACCGCGACGCCTGGCTCCGCTTCGCCGCAGTCGCCGCCCCCGGCGTCCCCCGCGACGCGGTCCTCGCCCGCCTCACCAACCTGCGCACCGCCCAGCTCGACGAATTGCAGGCCACACCCTAAAGCCCCAGCTCCTTCAGGATCGCCTCGCGCAATTCCTGCGCCTTGGGGTCCGAGAGCTTGCGCGGATGCGGCAGGTCGACGGGGAAAATCGTCTGGATCGTCGTCGGCCGCGGCGACAGCACCAGGATGCGGTCGGCCAGATAGATCGCCTCCTCCACATCGTGCGTGATCAGCAGCACCGTATGCCGTTCCTCGTCGAGGATGCGGCGCAGCTCGGTCTGCATCCTGAGGCTCATCAGCGCGTCGAGCGCCGAGAACGGCTCGTCCATGTACAATATTTCGGGCTTCACCACGAGCGCGCGGGCGATCTCGACGCGCTTGAGCATCCCGCCCGACAGTTCGTGCGGGTACGCCGCCTCGAACCCGGCGAGCCCGACCATCTCGATATAGCGGCCGGCGCGCCCCACCTTGTCGGCATGCCTGGTGCCGCTCAGCCCGAACATGAGGTTCTCGTGCACGGTCAGCCACGGGAACACCGATCCGTGCTGCGAGATCATGATCCCGTTCCGGCTCGGGCCGATGCGCTCGATGCCGTCGACTCGGATCGCCCCGCGGTCGGGCCGCTCGAACCCGGCGATGATGTTGAGCAGCGTCGATTTGCCGCAGCCCGAAGGCCCGACGATCGCGACGAACTCGCCGTCGCGCACGTCGAAGCGCACATTCTCGACGACCGAGAGCGCGCCGAAGCCCTTGCTGATCCCGTCGACGGCGATCTTGCTAGCGGACATAGCGCCACTTCACTGTGTTCATCCGCTCGAGCAGCCGCGTCGCGCCGTCGAGCAGCAGCCCGATCACCCCGATGATGATCATCGCCGCGATCACCAGGTCGTAGCGGTTGCCGGCGTTGCGCGAGTCCATGATCATGTAGCCGAGCCCGGTGTTGAGCGCGATCATCTCCGCCGCCACCACCACCAGCCACGCCACGCCCAGCCCGATGCGCATGCCGACGATGATCTCGGGCAGCACCGCGGGGATCACCACCCGGCGGAACAGCACCGCGCGCGACACCCCGAAATTCGCCGCCGCGCGCAGATAGCGCCGGTCGATCGTGCGCACCCCCACCGTGGTCTGGACGATCATCGGGAACACCGAGGAAATGAAGATCAGGAAAATGGGCGAGAAGTCGCCGACTCCGAACCACAGGATCGCGACCGGGATCCACGCGATCGGCGAGATCGGCCGCAGCATCTGGAACAGCGGGTTCAGCGTGTAATAGGCGCCCGAGACCCAGCCCATCCACAGCCCCAGCGGCACCCCGACCAGCAGCGCCAGTCCGAAGCCCATCTCGACGCGGAACAGCGACGCCTCGATATGCTGCCACAAGGTGCCGTCCTTCGCGAGCGCCCAGGCCCCGGTGGCGACCTGCGCCGGGGTCGGAAAGATCGCGCTCTCGCTGCGGGCGACGACGATCCACCACAAGGCGACCAGCAGCCCGATCAGGAGCATCGGGGGCAAGACCCGCATCAGCTTGCTGTCGATTGGTCTCACTCTCTCCCCCCGCGGGCGCCGTTCGGGCGCAGCCCACCGGTTTTGCGGCATCGCGGCCGGCTTTCACAACCTCGAACCGCTGCCGGGAAGCCGCGCGGACGCACATTTCCACGCCGCGGCGGCATAGTGTTGCGCGCGGGCAACAAGGTAGCAACGTACCTACAATTTCGAGCGCGGCGCGAAGGCTTTCGCAAGCCCGGAGAGATCGGTTCGCCGCACGATGCGCTCGAACGATCCGCTCTGCCCGCGACATCGCCGGGCGCGTTCATCCGCCAGACAGGTTGATCTGACACGCGGGCCCGGCCGGGGCGGCTTGATCGGAGTTGTATTGATGCGTGTCATTTCCAACAGGCCAGCGATTGGCTTCCTCCTTGCCGCACTCGCCATGTCCGCGGCGGGCGGCGCGTCGGCCCAGACTGCGCCGGATCCCGCCATCGTCGTGACCGGCACCCTGCCCGAGGCGCCGGTGCTGGTCCCGGGCCCGCAGGTCAAGGGCGTCATCGCCGCGCGCCACGGCGATAGGCTGAAGGTCGTGACCGCCGATGGCGGCAGCGTCGTCATCGCGATCACCGACGTCACTCGGATCAGGACCGGCGGCGGCCTGTTCAGCAGCCGCTCCAAGCTCGCCGCCGACTCGCTGCTCAACGGGCTGCCGATCACTGCGAAGACGCTGCAGCCGGCCGACGGCCAATCGGGCGGCGACCTCGTCGCGAGCCAGATCAGCCTGCGCAACAGCGATCTGCGCACCGCGACGATGATCCGCAACGGCACCTCGCAGGGCTTCGAGGAGCAGACCGCCGCCACCGAGGCGCTGCGCGGCCGCCTCGGCGATATCGACAAGTACAACGTCAAGAGCGTGACCAACGTCCATTTCGCGACCGGCAGGACCGACCTGTCCGAGCAGGACAAGGCCGAGCTCTGCACCACCGCGACGCAGGCGCAGGGCACCGAGAATGCGCTGATCCTCGTCGTCGGCTACACCGATTCGACCGGCGACGACGACTTCAACCAGACGCTCAGCGAAAAGCGCGCCGGCCGCGTCATCAACTATCTCCAGCAGGCCTGCGGCTGGAAGCCCTATCGCATGCTCACCCCGACGGGCATGGCCAAGGCCGACCCGCTCGCCCCGAACGACACCGAGGAAGGCAAGGCGCAGAACCGCCGCGTCGCAGTGAACATCCTCGTCAGCAAGAGCGTCGACGGCCTTTGAGTTGGGCGGGCGGGGTCCAGGGCGTATCGACATTCAGGTCGTAGTCGATGGCAAGCAGCCCCGCCTGTCACCCCGGCCTTGTGCCAAATACTCCCTTGTTCCCCTGCGAAAGCAGGGGCCAAGGGCCAGGCAGGACTGTCCCTTGTACACCTGGGCTCCTGCTTTCGCAGGAGAACCCGAAGGAGGGAATATCGGCCATTGGTCGAACGGGACAAGTGCCGAACAGGTCGGCGCGTATCCCCATCGAGCAGGGACGCGTGTTTCTGTTCCCCTGCGAAAGCAGGGGCCCAGAGTCACGAAGGCTGGACTGCCTGGCTCTGGGCCCCTGCGTTCGCAGGGGATCAGGGAGGTACCTGCCCCAAGGGGATAAGTGCCGAACAGGTCCGGGGTGACAGAAAGCCCCGATTGCGGCCGTTCGCGCCTTGTGAGAATGTCCTGCGAATGGACAGTCGACTGGCGATCTCATGGCTCATCGCGGCGCTGGCCGGCTGCAACGAATCGGCCGCCCCCATCCCGCAATCGGTTGCGGCACAGACCGGCGCCGTCGAGGCTGCGCAACAAAAATGCACGCAAGCGGCGAAGCGACCGGCACCGCATTCCGCGGCCCGGCTGCCGGTGGAAAAATTCGACGAGTGCATCGCCGCGGAAGCCAACAAATGGCCGATCGAAACGCGCAAGGCGATTTGCGCCCTGGGCAGATCGGGCGGCGCCGATCGCTCGCCCGTCGAGGTCTACATGTTCAACGGCCAGTGCCGCACCGACTATGAATAGCCGGCGCGAGACGAGGGGATCCCATGCGCAAGCCAGTCATCCTTGGATTGAGCGCCTTGCTGTCGATGGCCTTCGCTCCCGCCGCGCCCGCCCAGACGGCACAGGAAAACGCCAGGGAAGCGGCCGAGGACCTCACTCCCCAGCATTTCTACAATCGGCCCGACGCCACCCGCGCCCAGTATGAGGCCGACTGGGGTGCGTGCCGGCTGATCGCCCGCGGCGCACCGCCGCCGTCGCGGAACTTCCCGAAGAACCCCGGCGGCAGTCCGGGCGTGGTCGGCGGCGTGGTCGGCGCGGTGCTGGCCGACGCGCTGACCGAGAGCGCCGAGCGCCGCGTCAGCCGCGGCAACTGCATGCTGACCCGCGGCTGGCGGCAATATTCGCTCGACGCGGCGGAGAAGAAGCGCGTCCAGTCGCTGGGCGAGGCCGAGCGCGCCGCCTGGTTCGACCGGGCGATCGGCGCCCGCTCCGCGCCCGGCCTTCCCTATGGCCGCATCGCCTTTTCGATGCCCCGCGATCCGGCGCTGGTCACCGACGGGACGCTCCAGATGCCCGGCAGCGTCTATGCCGGGCGCAAGGTCGATCCGGCCGTTTCGATCTCGCCCGGCCCCGGCGAAGCCATCGTCGTGCTCGCCTGGCGCCGCCCCGCCAAGGGCAGCACCGGCCGCGCCGGACTGGTGCGGATCGCGCGCTACGACAGGGCGAACCGCGAGCTCGATTACCCGCCCGATCCGAAGCAAGGCGGCACGATCACTTATTCGGTCGATGCCGAGAGCATCGATCGCAACGCGCCCTATGAAGTGCAGGTCCTGCGATTGACCCCGGGCGATTATGTCCTCGCCGGATCCGCCGTGTCGCGCATCCTGCTGGTGAACCCCAACCCCAATTTCTATTGCATGGGCGCGCCGCTGTTCCACGCGGGCGCCGGCCAGACGCTCTACATCGGCGACTTCACGCCGTTCTGGGGGGCGAAGATGTCCGACGGCGGCTGGATGTACGGCGTGGGATACAGCCGTCACCTCGAGGATGCGCGGACCACCCTCGCGTCGAAGCAACCCGCGCTGGCGGCCGCGATGCAGCAGGCGCAGATGGTCGATCGCGCGCCGTTCACGTGCGTGGCGGGGCTGATGGACCGCTGGGACCTGCCGGGACTGGAAGCGCTCGGCGGTGCACCTCGCGATGAGTGACGCGCCGGTCGAGTACAGGGGCGATGCCCGCCAGACTCGGATTCGGCTCGATTGAATCTCCCACCCCGGCGCAGGCCGGGGCCCGGTTGCGAGCCGATTCGAATGGCAGGATGCCGTCGATTGTCCGTCGATACCGGGCCAGCATCGGATCACCCCGAATTGTCGAATTTCCGCACCTCGACCGTGCTTTCATCGAAATCGTCGAGCAACCGCGCATTGATGCCCATCTTGCCGAAATCCTGCCCAAGCGACTGCCAGTGCGTGCCGCAGCCGCACACCGGGCAGTGGTGGATGCCGATCATCCGGTCGCCCCAGATATAGGCCGTGGTCTCGCCTGAAATCCGCACCTGGTCCGGCGGGAAATAGGCGACTCGCCAGGCGGTCCGGCGGCACAGCGAGCAGTTGCAATCCGCAACCCAGGCGGGCGCGCCCGGAACCTCGATCCGCACCTTGCCGCAGTGACAGCTTCCATGAACGCCCATCGCGATTCCCCCTCAGATCGACAGCTTCGGATCGCCTTCCAGCACCCGCTGCGTCAGCTTCGGCCGCGTGCCCGGCTTCCACAGCTTCGCCTGGTGCGAGACGCGGTAGCGCAGCGGACCGCCGTCGGGCGTCGTCGCGCGCGCGATCGGGCGGACGATGCAGACGAACTCGGTCTCGATCGCGTCGGGCCCGGCGCTGACCACCGCATAGCCGTGCCCGGCCATGTCGACGAACTCGAGATGCGGCGCGACGTCGGGATTGGTCAGCGCGCGCGCCTTGGCGATGTCGCCGCTCGCCGCATATTCGAGCGCCGCGCGCACGCCGCGCTTGATCGTCAGGTTGATCACATGCTCGGGCGCCGCACCCTCGACCTTGCGCACGTAGAGCGGGCGCACCGCGGACTCCCTGAAGAATTCGCACGCTTCGCCTAGGCCCGGCGCCGAGATCGAGCCGGTGATGAAGCTCAGCCCCACCGGATCGAACCCCGCGGGCGGCAGCTTCGGTGCCGCATAGCCCGCCCAGAAGCTGTGCCGGTCGCCCGAAACCGTGACGAAGCCCGGGATCTTCCGGTCGCGGATGAGGTCGTAGATCTCGGCGCGCTCGGCATAGGCGCCGCTGAAATCGGCGCCGCCGAAGCTGCCGAAATCCCTGCCCGGCCATTTGTCCTTGATCAGCCCCTCGGGCAGGTTCTGCGGATCGGTGCGCATGTCGAGCGGACCGTTGGTCAGCCCCCAGATCTTCCAGGTCGCAGTCGATTTGCTCAGCCGCGCCTTCAGCCACGCCTTCTGCTCGCGGCCGAGCACGGTGTGGGCGAGCGCATCCTTGCGGAAATTGGGGATGGTCTTGTCGCCGATCGCGATCGTCGCGGGGGGCTTGCCGCCGGCATAGTCCCTGCCCGCATCGACGATCTCCAGCCACTCCTGGGGAATGACCGGATACTCGCCCGAATCGAGCGCCGCCGCCTCGGGCCGATCGGTCGGGTCCGCCGCCTTGTAGCTGTGCAGGTCGGTCAGGATCAGGTCGACGTGGCGGCCGTAGCGCAGCGCGCGATAGGCGGTCATGCTGCCGATCGCGGCACGGTTGTTCGCCTCGGTGCCGAAGCCGTGATCGTCGAACGTCTCGATCGGCGCGTTGGTCACCGCGGGCGGCGCGAACTGCTCCAGCCCGGCTCCCGATGCCTTGCGGACGCGCGACGGGATGAATTCCCACCATGCCTGGTTGGCGGCGACGCGCAGCTGCTGCGCGGGCTCGACCTTGCCGGCGAACTTGGTGAAGCTCTGCCAGCCCTGCCACGAGAATTCGTGATTGTCGCCGATGCACACGAACGGAAAATGCGCCCGCGCGTCCTGGATGTCGGGGTCGTTCAGGTGCGCGCGATAGACGTGGCGATAGCCGGCAAGCGTGGTGGGGACGTGGAAGTTGCCGATCTTTCGCGCGTCCGGCACGCGGCCGATGTCGTAGATGGTGCGCGCATAGCGCGTCTTCACTTCGTCGGGATATTGGACGACCTCGTAGATGAAGTCGCCGAGATGCAGCACGAAGCCGAGCTTGCGGCCGGCGGGCGCGCGCTCGTCCTCCCAGATCATGCGGGCATAGGCGTTCTGCGCGCCTTCGTTGATGGTGTTGCACGAGACGAAGGCGAAGCGGACCGGGCGCGGATCGCTGGCGCGCGGCGCGGTGACCGTCCGCCCCACCCGGCTGCCTGCGCCGCTGGCGTCGGTGAAGCGGTACCAATGGACCGTCGCCGGCGCGAGCCCGCCGACCAGCGCGCGGCACGTCCAGTCCGCCGCCGCCAGCACCGGGGCCTTCGCCGTCGCGACGACGCGGCGGAAGTCCGGATCGAGCGCCACTTCAACCGTCAGGTCGTGGGCGGAGCCCTGCTCGAACGGCCGCCGGGTCCACAGCACCACGCTATGCTCATCCGGATCGCCCGACGCGACGCCCTGGGGATAAAGCTTCCGGTCCTCGCGCCACGCGATTAGCGAGGGCGCGGCGGCCGATCGCGGCGCCCACACCGCACTGACCCCGAGCGCCGCCGCGCTCGCCAGAAACTGCCGTCGGTCCATCGCGCCTTCCTCCTGCCCCCCTGAGTGTTTCGTGCCGCCGCCCCCACGTCAAGCTGCCCCGCCCTCTCGCTGTTCTCCTGCGAAAGCAGGAGCCCAGGGTTACGAAGGACAGACCTGTTTGGCCCTGGGCCCCTGCTTTCGCAGGGGAACGATTGGGTACTTGGCGCAGTGGAACGAGCCCAGAACCCCTCACCCCCCGCCCGTCACGCTCCGCCACCGCCACCGCAGCCGCTCCCACCCCGGCGCCGGCCCCGGATGGACGATCACGCTCAGCCCCCCGGCGGGATGCGCGGTGCATTCGAAGCTGTAGGTCGACGGCGTCGTGAAGGGCAGGCGGAAGCTCTGCCCGGGCATGATCAGCGTCGGGCCGAAGATGTGCGGCACCGTATCGGCGTTCCGCAGCACCAGCACGTCCCTGAGCCCGAGCGTCAGCGCGATCGTCTGCGGGAAGATATCGGCCTTCTCCCCGGCCAGGCGGTGCGCATAGGTGCCGCGCGGAATCGCGTACACCGCCTCGCGCGAAGCCGCGCCGACCGGCGCCAGCGCGGCCCAGCCGAGCCCGCCGAGCAGCAGCACCGCCAGCGCCGCCGCAAACCGTTTCCTCGAAGGCAATCCCATGCGCGAAGGCTAGGCCAGCAGCAGCCGGATGTCGTGCACGAAGTCGTCGGGGCCGCGCCCGAACGGCATCAGCGCCCGCAGCCTGCCGCTCCGGTCGATCAGGAAGATCGACGATGTGTGCGCGATCGCATAGTCGGTCCCCGCGCCCTGTTTGACGGCCTTGACGCCATAGTCGCGCCGCACCGCCGCCAGCGCGTCGGGCGTATCGGTGGCGCCGATGAAGCTGCGGTCGAACGCCGCCAGATAGTCGCGCAACTGCGCGGCGTCGTCGCGCGCCGGGTCCACCGTCACGAACACCACCTGCACCTGGTCCGCCGCCTTGCCGAGCCTGCTGCGGACCTGCGCCAGCGTCGCCAGCGTGGTCGGGCACACCGCCGCGCAATAAGTGAAGCCGAAGGTCAGCAGCACGACCTTGCCGCGGTAGCGCGCCAGCGTCACTGCGGACCCGTCGGAACCCTGCAGCGAAAATCCCGGCGCGGCATGCGGCGGATCGAACGCGCCGGCCTTCATCACCTGCGGCGGCCCCGGCTGCCGCGCGAAGAACGCCGCCGCCCCGCCTGCGAGCAGCACCAGCGCCGCGGCGAGCGTTGCGAGCCGCGAGCGCCGGGTCAAAGCGCGATCGACGCGGGCCGGGCCGCGTGCGCGAAGCTCTCGTCGACATATTTCGCGTAAGCGACCGGGTGCTTGAGCGAACCCGCCGCGACTGCCTGCTGCATCAGGTCGTCAAACTCGCGCGGGATCATCCTGAGGTCGCCATAGGTCACGCGGTCCTCCGGATGAGCCATCACGAAGCGCAGGATCTCGGGGTCCTGGTTGAAATATTCGCGCTTGGCGGCGATCTGGACCGCGGTCTCGCGGTTCTTGCGCTGCCCGTCGAGCCAGGCGCCCGCGGCCAGCACGTAATTGACCATGTTCTGCACCAGCGGCCGGTTCGCCTTGATCAGCTCCTCGCGCACCGTCAGCACGCAGCACATGTAGCGCGGCCATTCGTCGCGCGTCATCCGCAGCACTCGCGCATAGCCCGCGCGCTGCGCCGCCGCGCCGAACGGCTCGCCGGTGCAATAGGCGTCGACGCCCTTGACATAGAGCGCCGCGGGCATGTCCGCCGGCGCCATCTCGACGATCTCGACGTCCTGCACGGTCATGCCCTCGTTCGCGAGCATCTTGCGCAGGAACAGGAAGTCGACCGCGAAGCGGCTGGGGATGGCGATGCGCTTGCGGCGCAGGTCGCTGAACGTCCGGTACGACGAATCGGTGCGCACCATGATCACTGCGCCCGAACGGTGGCCGATCGACACGATCTTCACCGGCACTTTCTTGTCGGCAAGGTCCATCACCAGCGGCGCCAGCATATAGGCCGCCTGGAGGTCGCCCGACATCAGCGACTCCTTGAGCTCGGGCCAGCCGCTATATTTGGCGAACTGGAAGGCGAGCTGCGCCGCGTCGCGCGTGCCGAAGGGGTTGGCGGCCTGGTTGGCGGCGCAGGCGATCGGCAGCGTCAGGTTGCAGGTCACTGCAAGCCCGCCGACCGTCACCGGATCCGCCACCGCGGCCGGCGCCAGCAGCCTGCGCGCGGGGAGCGCCACCGCCGCGGCCACGCCCGCGCCGATCGCGCCGCGCATCAGCAGCCGGCGATCGACGAAGCGGCTCAGGCCGGTACCGGGGGGCTTGCTTTCCATGACGCTGCCATAGGAGTAGCAAATCACCGTCCGGTCGCAAAGCATGGGGGAGATTATCGTGGGACGTTCGGCTTTCGCTCTGTTTCTGTTGGTGCCGCTCGCCGCCTGCCAGCAGGCCGCGCCCCCCGACGTGAAGGATGTGTGGACACGCGCGACCGCCGGCAGCGCGGCCAATGCGGCGGTCTATATGACGATCCGGTCGCAGACCGCGGACCGCCTGCTCGCCGCGTCCACGCCCGCCGCGAAGAAGACCGACCTCATGACGATGACCGGTGACGGCGGCGCGATGGGAATGAAGTATCTCACGGCGATCGATATCCCGGCGGGCCAGCCGGTCACGCTGAATGCCGGCGGCCTCCACGTCTGGCTCGCCGGCCTCAACCAGCCGCTCACCGCCGGCCAGAGCATCCCGCTGACGCTCAAGTTCGAGAAAGCCGGCGACCGCCAGGTCACCGTCACGATCGTCGCTCCCGCCGCGATGCCCCCCATGCCGGGGATGTGAGCCCTTGGGGCTTCCCCTCTCCCATAGGGAGAGGGTTGCGCAGACTTAGGTCTTGCTCTTGCAAGGCCTTAGTCGGAGCTGGGTGAGGGGTTTCGGGAGCTGCCGATAGCACGAACCCTAAATCTCCCGCACCCGCGGCTCGGCCTTCCCCTCGAGC
This sequence comes from Pseudomonadota bacterium, assembly GCA_040388355.1. Classification (GTDB taxonomy): domain Bacteria; phylum Pseudomonadota; class Alphaproteobacteria; order Sphingomonadales; family Sphingomonadaceae; genus Sphingomonas. The sequence continues at coordinate 34,165 of JAZKCD010000015.1, forward strand.
ATCAGCGCCCACAAGGCCCAGACCATCGCGTCGGCCCGGTCGGGCGAAATCCCCGGCCCGGCATAGCCGCTCCCCGGCACCATCCCCGCCAGCTCCGCCTCGAGCTCGGCAAAGCTTCCCGCCAGCCGCGCCTGCCCGCTCTCGAACAAGGCCGCCACCGGCTCGGCCCGCGCCATCTTGCCCCGCGACGCAGTCACCAGCCGCACCGGCAGCGTCCGCCCCGCGGCCTTGAGCACGCTCATCACCATGTCCCCGCCCTGGTTCTTCTCGGCGATCACGCGGTCCGCGCCATGCGCCGCCGCCGCCCCCGCCACCTTCGCCGCCCAGCCTTCGGGCGAAAGCCCGCCCGCCGAATGGTCGCCCAGCACATGCGCCACGCCGTCCCCGTCGACTCCGCACGCCACGATCCCGCACGTCCCGCCCGCGCTCGCCGGCGGATCGACTCCGATCACCACGCGCCGCAGCCTCTCCGCCGCCGGCCGCTCGCCCCGGCACGCCTCGATCAGGTCCGCCGGCCACAGGCTCCCCGCCACCGCAGTGTCGAACACCCCCTCGACTTCCTGCCGCCCCAGCGCCGTCCCGCCATAGGCCGCGGTCACTGCGTCCAGATACGCATCGGGCAGATGCGGATTCAGCCCCGTCGCCCCGCCGGTCACCGCCACCTTGCCCCCCGCCAGGATCGCCGCGAGCGCCGCCGATCCCGCGCGCGGGGTCGTCGTCACCAGCGCCCGCGGCCGCGCCCCCACCCTCAGCCCGAGCTGGAGCATGTCCCAGCTCGCCACGGGATGCCGCCACTTGGCCAGCTCGTCGCACCACGCAAAGCCGTGCTGGGGCCCGCGCAGCGCCTCGGGGTTCGCTCCCGAAAACAAAGTCGCCACCGATCCGCCGGCGAACGACACCCGCCCCAGGCTCGGCTCGAAGCGCACTGCCGCGCCGGCCTGCCGCCCCACCGCGAGCAGCCCGCTCGGCCCCTCGACCATCACCCGCCGCGCCTCCGCCACCGTCGCCGCCACCAGCGCGATGTGCACCGGCGCCCCCGCACCGCGCACCACCCCGAGCACCCACTCCGCCCCCGCCCGCGTCTTGCCGAACCCGCGCCCCGCCATCATCACCCAGGTCCGCCAGTCGCCCGCGGGCGCGCGCTGCCCGTCATGCGCCCATTCGCTCCAATCGCGCAGCCACTCGCGCAGGTCCGCCACCTCCATTTGCCGCGCCAGCTCGGCCAGCTCGGCTTCGGCAAGATCGAAGGCATGCGGCAGCAGCAGCGCGCTCACGCCGCGCCTTCCTGCGGCTCCGCATCCGCCGGCGCTGCGAGACGCGCGCGCTTGATCGCCATGATCTGGGCGACGACTCGCGTCCGCATGCCCTCGACATCGCGCGCCTCCGCCTCCGCCTTCGCCCCGCCGATCCCCTTCCATTTCGCGATCTGGATCGCCTCCGACACGCTCGCCGCCGGGATCCCCGACGCCGCGACCTCGGGATCGAACGCCGCCAGCACCACCGCGGTCAGGAAGTCGCCGACCCGCGCCTCGCCCGCCTTGAGCACGGCGTCCCAGCGCGCGGAAAACCCGGCATCGGCGTTGCGCCGCGCATAGATCGCGGTGGGAGAAAACCCCACCGCCGCCGCCGCCCGCCTGACGCATGCGGTCTTGGCCAGCGCCTCGAGAAAATCCAGCTCGGTGCCCGCCGACCACCGCCCCGGCCCCGCGCGCACCACCTGCGTCCCGCCATTCTTCGAGCGCCGCACCACCAGCCCCGCCGCGCCGTCGCCGCCATCGCGCGCGATCGCCGCCCCCGCGGCGGGCGCCTTCAATTCGCCCGCCGCCGCCAGCGCCGCCGCCTTCGCCACGGCCCTGGCCCAACTCGCGGCAAACCCGGCATCGGCCTTGCGCAGCGCATAAGCGGTCCCCCGATCCACCCCCACCCGCCGCGCCGCCAGCGTCACATTCCCGCTCGTCCTGAGCGCACACAAAAACCCCGGCCGCCACCCGGCCGCCGCCTTCGCCTTTGCCATCTGATGTCCCCTGACATGAAAAATGCCGCCGGCGCGAAAAAGGCGCAGGGCGGCATTGTTCCCGGTTTGTACTGGATTAGCGTGACGATGTCAACGGGGATTTGTCGCGCAGACTGCGCACCGGGGCGAGCCCGGTACGCAGTCCCATAAAAAATCCCCCTTTGCGGGGGATAGGGGAAGGAAGCGCGTTTACGCCAACATTATCCCGAGCGCGCGATTTTAGTAACGACATCGTCGTTAATCGGCTGGGGCGCTGCGGTGTCGGTCATAGGCTTTATCATCGGCGGCTCGGGAATTCCCTCCGAATCGCGCGGACGGACCAGGATCATACAAAGCAGGAGTAGCGGCAATATCTCGAAAGCGACTCCAATCAGCCAGCTTCCCGGCACTGCGCCTGCCTGATCTGCCGTCGCCACATGCTTGGATACCGGACGATAGAAGGGAATTTCGCCACGCCGCCACTGCGCTTCCGCATTCGTCGCATATTCCAGGAGCTTGGTTTTCGTCTTTGCGATTTCGGCGCCTGCCTCGGTCACCATAATGCCGGCGCCGAGCGTTGAAACCTTCGGATAGGCTTGAAGGCGGTCCGCATCGCCCAGCAAGCGAGCCGACTTGATCGCCAGCTCCTCATAACGCGCGCCATCGTCGGCGGACGCCGCGAACCTCGCTTCGATCGCTGTCTTATTGAATAGCTTGAGAAGATCGGCTCGTTTGTCCTGGACGCCGCGCATCTCGTTGCCCGCTTCGGCAAGCGTCGTCGCAAAAGCCTCCAGCGTCAGCGCCCATTGGCCACGTCCCGACTTGATTCCGGAAACGAGCCCGTTCACCGTCTCGGCTTTCGCCATCTGCAAGACTTCGACCGCCGCGGTAAAGACCGAGTCGGAGACGATCTGATCGAGCTGCCCGTTCCGTTCGATACGCGTGGCCTGCACGTTCAGCGCGTCCAGATTCGCCGAACGGTGCGCCTGCAGCGCTTCGTCGCCGCCGATGGTGGTTGCCAGGATCCAGGCACTTACGGTGATGCCGCAAATCCCGGCCACGCCGCCCAAGGTCGCGGTCTGCCAGTCGCGATTGCCGGCCACCGCGCTGCCGACCAGCATCTTCCACCCAAACCCGATGAGTGCCGCGATTGCAGCGCCGCCGCCGAGCGAGAGGATCAGCCGGACGACGAAATTATGGTCCGACAGCGCGTCGAACAAGCCAAAGGACAATGCCAAGCCATTGAACAGAGCAAATCCGGTCAATGCGATCATTGCCCATCTTGCCAATGCCTCCCGGCTGCCTTTATTGGAGCGATGGTCGTCCATACTTCCCTCCTTTTTTTGCGGAGAATATCTCCGTTCGTGGAGAGCAAGCTGGACCTGTCGTGAAGAACTGCAAGGTAGATAACGCAGCCATCTGAGCGGCGCGTTTATGGCGATAGCCTCCAATGTTGCACAGCTTGGCACTTTCGCTGACGCCTGAGGAAGCATTTGCCGGCGGCTGCCTGCGTTGCCATTGCCTGTTCCAAATTAGCTGAACTACCCGCGAGGCAAATCGAACCAATCCGGCTGTTATACACGTATGCGGGGTATTTAGCGGCTATTTCGGTGGCAATTCCCTGTTGCACCCAAAGTAGCCACTGCTATCATGCTCTTGGGGGAGGGCATCGTTATCGACCAAATTGTGGCTCGCCATGACCAAAGCCTGTTTTGGACGCCGGACAAGACAAGTCAACTTCGAGTCGTGTTGGAGGCGCTATGGGCGCCCACGAACCTGAGCTACGACGTGCTTGGCGCGCGGTTGGAAGAGGTCGGGCAAAGGAGGCCCGCGAAAAAGACCCTTCAAAACTTCAGGGCCAACAAGGAGTTGGCGCGCAGCCCGGAATTGCTGACGGCACTGTGCACCGTCCTGTCTGACTTGGCGAGCAAGCTGCCGGAGCAATCGATTCCTGCCGATATTATCGACACACTCTCGAAAATCGCCGCCGAACTGAAAGTCTTTGCTCCCCAACGGCGTCCGGCAATCGCCCATGGTGCCCATCCTTTGAAATGGCAGAGGGAGCACCTCGAAGCGCTCCTCCGGCTGATTCCGGTGCCCGGTCCTGACATCGACCCGACACGGCCGGAGTTCCCGGCCACCAATCCCCGCTACCCGGCGACCCCGATCCATGAGGTGACCGTCAAGGGGCGGGAAATCATGATAAAGGATGAGTCGTGGAACTGGACCGGATCGCACAAGGATCGATGGGCCTGGGAACATCTTCTCGTCTACCGGCAAAAGCTCCTCGACGAGCTTCACACTGCGGAGCTCCATCATAGCCGCTATATCGATGTTCCCCAGATGTCGGTGATATCGAACGGCAGCGCGGCCTTTGCGCTACAGGCGCTGCTGCGGCTGTGGTCAATGCCTCCTCTGAAGGTTCTTGTCGCAAAGGGGCGCATCAATCCCCGTTATGTCAAAGCTCTCAAATCGATTGGTGCAGAAGTTTACGAGCGTGAAGAAGTCGATACGAAGGAACTATTTGGTCCAGACATATGCGAACTGACCGAAAACCCTCGCAATGACATGGATATTACCAGGAAGGACATTAGCGACAGTGTGGCCATAAAATACTATGATTGGCTAGTGTGCGAGGTTCTTCTTAAGAGGCCCAGATATATATTCTGCCCGGTCGGTACCGGTGACTTATTTTTCAGCATCGTCAAATTTATCGAGCGCGAACTGAGTGGCGATCGACCTCGCGATCTCCGCATCAAGCGGCTTAAAGATGAAGATCTGACCGGCATCACTATCCTCGGCGCAACGACCGAGCGAAAAACCTCTAATATGGACAAGCTTTACGCGCGATGGCGCCCTTCACTTGACTTCGTGAAAGCCAGCGTCAGCGACTTGGTCGCTCGCGGTAAACTTGGCCCCCAATCCAGGATTTACAATGTCGAAGATAACTACGCGATAGACGCATGCGAGGTTGCGCAATCTCTCGGCATCAATACGGAATTTTCAGGAATAGCCGGGCTCGCTCTCTTTCTCGAAATGATGGAAAAAAACGAAATTCCGTACAATAAGAGTATAATGGTGATCAATACCGGCTGGTTCTCACCAGTTCTGGGGACTCAGTCTTAACGCCTCGCCTCACGTCCAACTTAGCTTGCTCTGGATACCGATCCTTCCCAAGCAGACTCCATCAAAAAAAGGCCGCCCCTCGCGGGACGGCCCTTCCTTGTTGCTTCGCAGGCCCCGCCGCGGCAAAGCCGCGTCGTCGGTCGTCGCTGGCGCGACGCCGGCCGGGCTTTCGGCGTCTCCGCGTTAGCTCACGCTAACCCGGTGCGCCTCAGCCCATGATCTCCTGCTCGAGCTTCTTCGCCATTTCCTCGATATTCTCCGGCGGCCAGCCCGGGATTTCCATCCCGAGGCGGAGCCCCATCGACGACAGCACTTCCTTGATCTCATTCAAGGACTTGCGCCCGAAATTCGGGGTGCGCAGCATCTCGGCTTCGGTCTTCTGGACCAGGTCGCCGATATAGATGATGTTGTCGTTCTTCAGGCAGTTCGCCGAGCGCACCGACAGCTCGAGCTCGTCGACCTTCTTGAGCAGATAGCGGTTGATCTGCGCAGTGTCGCCGGTGTCGGCGGCGGGCGCGGCGGGGAGGCCGCCCTGCGAGACCGGCGCCTGGCGAGTCATCGCCGAATCGTCGAAGTGGACGAACAGCGCCAGCTGGTCCTGGAGGATCCGCGCCGCATAGGCGATGCCGTCCTCGGGGGTGATCGTGCCGTCGGTCTCGACCGTCAGGGTCAGCTTGTCGTAATCGAGCTCCTGCCCGACGCGGGTATTCTCGACCTTGTAGCTGACCTGGCGGACCGGCGAGTAGAGCGCGTCGACCGGGATCAGCCCGATCGGCGCGTCGGCCGGGCGGTTGCTCGCGGCAGGCACGTAACCCTTGCCGGTGTCGGCGGTCAGCTCGGCGACGAAGGTCGCCTTCTTCTTCGGGTCGCCACCGGCCTTCTTCTCGAGGCCGCTGGGCTTCTTCAGTTCCTGCCAGTTCTTGGAATTGACGGACTTATCGGCACTCCTGAAGCATGCGGCGAAGCAGTTGATAGGCAGGCGCGAAACACGCCAACGCCGCCGGATCCGGCTTCAACTCACCGTGTAGAAGCATGTTGCGCATCTGGTAGATCGTCTCGATGACACCGCCGAAAAGGTTCTCGGAAGTGCAGCGGAATGTGATCGTCCCGGCCACGATTTCGGGCTCGTCGCCGGCCAGGAGGTTCACCATCGGTCGCGGGTTGCAATAGGCATAGAGGGCACGAAACTGGTTCTGCCGCTCCGGCGAAAGCGCGAGGAAGATATTGTCCCGCACCAATGCAGCCTCGTCATGTTCGGGCTGATCGATCCGCGCGATCACTACCCCCGCTCGGTCCGTGACAGTCGATGTCCACTGTCCGTGCGCCTTGTTCACGCGATAGGCAATCCCACGATACACCTTGTCCTGCGGCAGATTTAGTCGCGCGTTGAGCGGCACATTGCGAAAGCTCACATGCTCCGGGAGGCCCGAATCGTTGAGCTTTTCTAGACGAAACGCCTCCAGCGCGCCATGTAATGCGGCGATCATGGTCCTGAATTTTAGCGAGTCAGGCGTATTCTGTCGGTCGGGATCGAGTAGGGGTAGAATGGCGCTTCGCACGCTATTGGGGCGCGTGCGCACATGGTCGAGACAGTCGCGGTCCTTTTTGCTTTGAGCGACGTGCCGGTACCAGGCGTTAAACGCCGCCCAGGCATTTACGAAGGGTCCAACGTGATCGACGTCGGATCGAGCTATCCAGTCATGAACCTCAGGTGGAATGGGCATCGTCCACTCCCAGCTCCGCAAGAAATTCCACGGCCGCCGCCTCGTTTTTCTCGATTGCAATTTCAACCGCTCGTTTGGCGGCATCTAGGAGGCCCAAGTGCTTAATCAGAGCAGCTTTGGAGTCCGAGACGACTTGCGCAATCTGCATCTGAAAGGACATTTCTAGTGCGGGCAGTGGAATTTCGCGCACCTTTGAGAGACTGAGCCCCTGTTGCACCATTCCGCTAGCGTGGCGCACAATGTGATCCTGACCGAATTTACAATTTAGATAAGCAGTTACAAATTCTGGTACCCATGGCGCATTATTGTCGAGCGCAATTCTTGCAACGTCTTGATCTATATTTGCTGGAAGAACGTCCTCGCCGATGATTGCGCAACGACCAACCGTCCCACGTGTACTAAGAATTACGTCGTTCGCGGCGAGTGCAGATCGCATATTTGCGGCGTGAGTTCGAGCCGAAATAGTATCGGCTCCATCCCGAGTTGCGAACCATTTCCCTGCAGATCTTGCCGTTAGCATAGCAATCGGGGAGGTGCCATCTACCTCATGGTAGCCATGCGGTCCATCAGTTACTTTGGCGTGCGCGCCGATCCGCTCGTTCCGATGTCGTCCTAAGGACTCGTCTTCGGAAAGATATTGTTTCCTAAAGAATTGGGCGTCCAAGCGCTCCACTACAGCGACTGAAGATAGACTCACTACCGAAATCTCAAGCTTGTCTCTCAATGAAGCAAAATGTGCCTCGTCGAAGTCGACCGCCGGAGCGAAACTAAATCCCTCCTTCTTTGCGAACTCGGCAAAAGCCTCTCCGATACCGTCGCGCGTCCGGCCCTCATGATTGAACAAATCATGCTGAACGATGAAATGACCATGATCGTCGCGTAGTGGAAATCCGTCCGGGTCGACTTCGTATATTTTGTCTCCCGAATTGTCCTTGCTCTCTCCCTGCTGCGTCGCGAAGAAGATGTCATAATCCGCCTTGTGTGGGCAATGCGGCCCAGCCTTGGGATCATCGTTCCACTTCTGCACAAATAGTACACTGGTCTTCGTCCCCGTGTGCGGCCTGAAGCTGTTGGGGTGCAGGCCCACAACCCCTAGAACACGGCAGCGCTCCATGATGTAGTCGCGGACGCGCTTATCGCTGGCGTTGTTGAAGCGCCCTTGCGGCAGCACCACCGCCATGCGGCCGCCGGGCCTGAGCATGTCGAGGTTGCGCTCGATGAACAGCAGGTCGCGTCCTACCGCGCTCCCCAGCCGGCCCTTGGCGTCGTGCGCCAACTCGTATGGCGAAAGGATCGCCGATTGCTTAATGTCGCCTGCAAACGGCGGGTTCGCCATCACGATGTCGAAGGCATAGCTCCGATCCTCCTTGCCCTCCCGAAGCCGGCGCAGGCGCTGCCAGCCCTGCGCATAGGCATCGTTCCATTCGTCCTCGCGCGCGGTGTCGGCCCAGCGCTTCCAGTCGAGCGCATTGAGGTGGAGCACGTTGGTTTCGCCGTCGCCCGCGATCAGATTGAGGCAGCGCGCGACGCGCACGCTCTTTTCGTCGAAATCGATCGCGAAGACATGGTCCCTGACGTAATCCTCGCACCGTGCCGGCTTCTTCTCCATCGTAAACAAGTGCGATTGCGGCAGACCGAGGTCGTCGATGATTTTGCCCCACACATGGAACATCGCATGCACCGGGAAACCCGCCGATCCGGCGGCGGTGTCGATCACACTCTCGTTCTCCTTGGGGTCGAGCATCTTCACGCACATGTCGATCACCCAGCGCGGAGTGAAATACTGCCCCTTCTCGCCCTTGGACGTCTTGTTGACGAGATACTCGAAGGCATCGTCGATCACGTCGAGGTTGGAATTGAACAGCTTCCATTCTTCGAGGCTGCCGACGCAGATTTGCAGATGCTCGGCCGAAAGCCGGATGCGCTCGTCGTCTGCGAAAACCCCGGGCCATTTCTTCTTGGCGCCGTCGAACAGGGCGGTCAGTTCACCGCGCACATTGGACGCGGTGTCATTGTTGCGAAAACGGAGATGCTTGTAGCGTCCGCGATAGCATTCCATCTCATCGTAGAGCTTGATGAAGACGAGCTTGAAGACCTCTTCGAACACATCGACGCCCGCGTTAGCGAGAACCTCGTCTTCGAGATCGACGATCAAATCCTTGAGCGTGCGGACCTGATCGAGCTTTTCGGCGCGTTCCTGCTCGAAGCGGATCAGGTCCTCGATGGTCCATGGCTGATTGACGACCGAAGCGATCGTTTGCGTCGCCGTTGGGAATGACGGAATCTCGACGAAGAAATTCGGATCCTTCCGATTCCAGACAATGGTTTCGGCACCGCGACTCCACACAGCAAGGGGCGCACCTGTGGCATTGGTGTAGGAGCGCAACTGCTCCTTGCCGTCTTTCGCCTTGATCTTCTTGACTTCGATAATCGCGTAGAGCGCTTCCGGCCGTTGTGCGTCGGTGATGACGATATCGGCCTTCTTGGTGGCGTCGCGCCCCATGACGATAGGCTCTTCGACACGAATGCGTGAGAGCGGATAATCATATTGGCGCGTCAGTCGATCGAGCCAAAGTTGCCGAACGATCTCTTCCGGCGTTGCGCGAATGACCTTGTCACGGCCTAGACAACGCAGGTGCAGTCGGTCGTTCCGAATGACCGCCCTCGCCTCCAGCCGGGCAAGCTCCTCCGGAGATAACAGCGCCAACGCGCGGCCGACATCGCCGCCCGTAAATTGTTCAAGAATAGACATCGCACCCTCCGTGAGCTGGCGTGGTAGCGGCACGAAATCGGATCGAGCAAGGCTTATTCCGAAAAGAGAAGGGCCGCCCCTCGCGGGACGGCCCTTTGTTTCGTAGCGAAGATCTTGGGGCCCTAACCCATGATCTCCTGCTCGAGCTTCTTCGCCATTTCCTCGATGTTCTCCGGCGGCCAGCCCGGGATTTCCATCCCCAGCCGCAGCCCCATCGACGACAGCACTTCCTTGATCTCATTCAAGGACTTGCGCCCGAAATTCGGGGTGCGCAGCATCTCGGCTTCGGTCTTCTGGACCAGGTCGCCGATATAGATGATGTTGTCGTTCTTCAGGCAGTTCGCCGAGCGCACCGACAGCTCGAGCTCGTCGACCTTCTTGAGCAGATAGCGGTTGATCTGCGCAGTGTCGCCGGTGTCGGCGGCGGGCGCGGCGGGGAGGCCGCCCTGCGAGACCGGCGCCTGGCGAGTCATCGCCGAATCGTCGAAGTGGACGAACAGCGCCAGCTGGTCCTGGAGGATCCGCGCCGCATAGGCGATGCCGTCCTCGGGGGTGATCGTGCCGTCGGTCTCGACCGTCAGGGTCAGCTTGTCGTAATCGAGCTCCTGCCCGACGCGGGTATTCTCGACCTTGTAGCTGACCTGGCGGACCGGCGAGTAGAGCGCGTCGACCGGGATCAGCCCGATCGGCGCGTCGGCCGGGCGGTTGGACGCGGCGGGGACATAGCCCTTGCCGGTGTCGGCGGTCAGCTCCATGTTGAGCGTCGCGCCGTCGTCGAGATGGCAGATCACCAGCTCGGGGTTCATCACTTCGATGTCGCCCGAGACGGCGATGTCGCCCGCCTTGACCTCGGCCGGGCCGGTCGCGGAGAGCTGGAGGCGCTTGGGCCCCTCGCCTTGCATGCGGATCGCGATCTGCTTCACGTTGAGGACGATGTCGGTCACGTCCTCGCGGACGCCGGCCAGAGACGAGAACTCATGCAGCACGTTCTCGATCTTGATCGAGGTGACGGCCGCGCCCTGCAGCGACGAGAGCAACACGCGACGCAGCGCGTTGCCGAGCGTCAGGCCGAAGCCACGCTCGAGCGGCTCGGCGATGAAGGTCGCCTTGCGCTTGGTGTCGCCACCGGCCTTTTTCTCCAGGCCGCTGGGCTTCTTGAGTTCCTGCCAGTTCTTTGCGTTGACAGACACATGCTTCCCCTAATTTGGGGGCCGGCGAACGGGTGTGTCCGCCGACCAATAAAATACACCCGTGCGGCGCGATCAACCGCGCACGGGAGGCGGAGAATCAGACGCGACGACGCTTCGAAGGGCGCACGCCGTTGTGCGGGATCGAGGTCACGTCGCGGATCGACGTGATCTGGAAACCGACTGCCTGAAGCGCGCGCAGGGCCGATTCGCGACCCGAGCCGGGGCCCTTGACCTCGACTTCGATCGTGCGGACGCCGTGCTCGGCGGCCTTCTTGCCGGCGTCTTCCGCTGCGACCTGGGCCGCGTACGGAGTCGACTTGCGCGAGCCCTTGAAGCCCATTGCGCCGGCCGACGACCACGAGATCGCGTTGCCCTGGGCATCGGTGATCGTGATCATGGTGTTGTTGAAAGACGCATTCACATGGGCGACGCCCGCGGTGATGTTCTTGCGCTCGCGCCGCTTAATGCGCTGTGGTGCTTGTGCCATTGCTCAGCGCTCCCTTACTTCTTCTTGCCGGCGATCGGCTTGGCCTTGCCCTTGCGGGTGCGCGCATTGGTGTGCGTGCGCTGGCCGCGGACCGGCAGGCCCTTGCGATGGCGGAGACCGCGATAGCAGGCGAGGTCCATCAGGCGCTTGATGTTCATCGCGACTTCGCGGCGAAGATCGCCTTCGACGGTGAAGTTGGCGTCGATGGTCTCGCGGATCTGCAGCACTTCCTGATCGCTCAGGTCCTGCACGCGGCGTTCGGAAGCGATACCCAGCTTGTCGGTGATCTGCTTGGCCTTCGCCGGGCCGATCCCGTGGATATACTGAAGCGCAATAATCACGCGCTTGTTCGTCGGGATGTTAACACCCGCAATACGTGCCATGGATAATTTCTCCCAGCTCCACAGGGGGCCCGCATGGCTGCCCGCCCCCCATCTCATCGCGTTGATCCGAAACGCACGGCAGCGGCGTGCGCAGGTGAGCGCCGCCGGGGACCGGTGTTTCGGAAGAGCGCGACATATGCAGCCGCACGGGCACTGTCAAGCGCTGCGGCCGAACTTCGTCGGAAGCGGATTCATATACCTTGTTCGCGGCGGTGCCAAGCGCGTTTGCCGCGGCTCCGTCTCGGCTGAGGACGGCTAGGGCAGCTTCAGGAACTGCGCCGGCTTGAGCGCGCGCCGCGTGAAGCGCACTTGCCGGATCGCGCCGTGGAAATAGTTGCGGCGGTTGATCCGGGTTCCTGCCGAAGTCTGGCCGGCGCCCTGCGGCGCATAGGCGATCTCGGCCTCGCCCTGGAGGATGCCCGCGACATAGGCGCGATAGGTCTTGCCGTCGAAACTCTGGGCGACATGATACCATTGGCCGACCGGGTAGCGCGTCTGCGGAAAGACGAGTGTGTGCTTGTAGCCGGGGCCGTTGGCGAAGGCGTCGAGATACCAGGAATTGCCGACCACGCGGATCTCGAACATCAGCCGCGTATCGCCGGGCTCGCCGCCGGGGCCATTCTCGGCGAGGTGCAGCCAGCGCTGCTCGAACGCGCCGCCGTCAGGACGGAACACAGCCTCGATCGTGAAGGTCTTCGCACCCGCAAGCGGATGGCGGTCGAGGAACAGCGCGTCGTCGACGCCGTCGAACGCGACTGCCTTGCCCAGCGGGGTCGCGACAACCACCGGCTGCCCCTCGACGCGCGGCGCCAGCCCGCCGATCCGGTCGAGCCGGTCGAAGGTCCACACCGTCCGCATCTGCGCCGACGCCGGCAGCGGCGCGGCCAGCGCCAGAACGGCGGCGGCGATCGCGGTCATTCTCATCAAAGTCAGGCCTTTCGGCGTTCGGACCAGTCGTTGCGGGCTATCGCTTTCGCGCGGCGGCGCTGGCGGAGCAAATGGATTCCCCAGCCGAGCACGATCAAGGCGACCACGCCGAGGAGCGCATAGGCAATGATCGTGCGCGCTTCCATGGCCCCTCCGGACACACTGAAATTCACAAGCGACTCGAATTAAACCATTTTGGCGATTTCATCTACCCGGAATGGTGCAGCGCAAAATCAAACCGGCAGCACCAGCGTCGCGATCAGGCCAGGCGCATTGTCGGCCAGCTCAAGCGTGCCCCCGTGCAGCCGCGCCACCGCCTCGACCAGCGCCAGCCCCAGCCCCGCCCCCGGCAGGCTGCGCGCGGTATCGAGCCGGCCGAAACGGCGCAGCGCCTCGGCGCGATCGTCTTCGGCGATGCCCGGCCCGCGATCGGCGACCGCGATCCGCAGCGATCCCGCCTCCACCCCCAGCCGCAGTGCGATGCTGCCGCCCGACGCGGCGTGGCGCAGCGCATTGTCGATCAGGTTGGCGACTGCCTGCGACAGCAGTTCGCGGTGGAGCGGCATCGGCGCGGGCCCGGGCGGCTCAATCGCGACGCTGAACGCCAGCCCCGCCTCCTCGGCCACCGGCGCATAGAGATCGGCGACCGCCTCGATCAGCAGCGACGGATCGACCGGGGCAAAGGCGTCGCGCGTCGCCGCTTCGGTGCGGCTGATCTCGAGCAGCACGCCGAGCATCCGCATCACCAAGTCGGTCTCGGGGATCAGCCCGGAAAGCGCCGCCTCGCGCTGGGCAGGATCGGCGGCGGTGAGCGCGGTCTCGGCGCGGGCGCGCAGCCGCGCGATCGGCGAACGCAGATCGTGCGCGACGCTGTCGGTCACCACGCGCAGCTCGCCCATCAGCCGGTCGATCCGGTCGAGCATGCCGTTGATCCGGTGCGCGAGCCGGTCGAACGCGTCGCCGCCGGCCGCGTCGATGCGCCGCCCGAGATCGCCCGCCGCGACCGCGTCCACTGCGCCGGCGATATGATCGAGCCGCCGCGAGACGTAGCGAGTCAGCACCAGTCCTCCGGTCACGCCCAGCACCACCGCGAGCAGCACCGCGAGCAGCAGCGCGCGCTCGATCGTGCGCTGGGCACGCTCCCAATCGTCGAGCATTCGCCCGCTGACCAGCCATTGCCTGCCCTCGGCGCGGATGGTGAAGCCCGATTCCTGGTTCGCCCAGTCGCCGTCCCTGCCGAGCATCCCGATGCGGAAGGGCTCGGCGGCGGGGCGCATCGCGAGCCGCTCGGGCCCGGCGCCGAGGATGCGCCGCCCCTCGGCATCGACCAGCTCGGCGACCAGCGTGTCGTCGTCGGCGCTCGAGCTCGCGATCGCCTGGGCGAGCGCCCCGGGCCCGCCCGAGCGGAGCACCGCGGCGAAGGACTCCGACTGCTCGATCGTGTTCCGGCGCAGCTCGCCGATCGCGTCGTCATGGGTCTGCTGCCAGATCAACCCCGCCAGCGCGAGCGACGACACCAAGGCCAGCCCGATCGCCAGCAACGCGAGCCGCGCGGTGATCGAAAGCCGCATCAGGCGTCGGGCGACAGGCGGTAGCCCGCGCCGCGCACGGTGTGGAGGATCGGCGTCGCGAAGCCCTCCTCGATCTTGCGCCGCAGCCGGCTCATATGGACGTCGACGACGTTCGATCCGGGATCGAAATGATAGTTCCAGATCTTCTCGATCATCATCGTCCGGGTGATCACCTGCCCGGCGTTGCGCGCGAGATATTCGAGCAGGTTGAACTCGCGGCTCCCAAGCGGGATCGCGCGGCCCTGGCGCGTGACGGTGCGCGCGAGCAAGTCGATCTCGAGGTCGCCGACGACGAGCCTGGTCACCTGGACATCCGACGCCTGGCGCTCCTCGCGACGGAGCAGCGCCTCGACGCGCGCGAGCAGCTCGGCGAAGGAGAAGGGCTTGGTGAGATAGTCGTCGGCCCCTGCCTTCAATCCCGCGACGCGGTCGTCGACGGTGCCGAGCGCCGAGAGCACGAGGGCGGGCGTTCGTATCCCCGCTGCCCGCGCCGCGCCGATCACCGAGAGGCCGTCGAGCCCGGGCAGCATCCGGTCGACGATCATCGCGTCGAAAATGCCTTCGCTGGCGAGGAACAGCCCGTCGCGGCCGTTGGCGGCGATCTCCGCGGTGAAGCCGCCCTCGGTGAGGCCCTTGGCGAGATAGGCGGCGGTCGCCGTATCGTCCTCGATGATCAGGATCTTGCGGGTCATCGACAGCACCTCAACGTGCGCCCTCCTGGGCTCGGATTCGGCCTGTCCCAATCCTTTCCCCGGCGCAGAGCATAGGGTCGGATCGTCCCCCGGACGATCCTTGAACATGCGGGGCATGTTCAACCCGATGCTGGCCCAGTAACGACGGACAATCGGCGGCATCCCGCCGTCTGGAACAGCTCGCAACTGGGCCCCGGCCTTCGCCGGGGAAAGCGGGTCTGAATCCAGCCGGATCAAACCCTAGAACGCGAAGCGGCCGGCGGAAAGGGGTCCGCCGGCCGCACATCTCCCGAGGGCATTGGGGAGATGGAGGTCAGTTCGCCTTGGTCTTGGTGGTCTTGACGGTCTTGGTCTTGGCCGGCTTGGCGACCTTCTCGACCTTCGCATGCTTGACGTGATGGGTGGCGGCCATCGACGGCGCGGCGATCAGCGACAGGGCCGCGACAGGGAGGAGGAAACGAGCGTTCATGGGGGCGATCTCCTATCGGCCGGCGCTGCGCCGGACCGTGGAGACAGCTCTAGGCCGCCCCGCCCCCCGGGAACGGTGACGGGATCATGAAATCTTTGTCATCTTTGCCCGCGGTCAGATCGCGCAGATCAGCATGCTCGATGCTGCGGCGGCGCGGCGCGGGGCCTCGATCCGGATGTCGCGGACGAAGCCTCGCAGCGCGGCCAGATAGTGGAGCGAGCCCGAGAGATAGGCGTCGAACTCGACCTGCGCGACTGCGCGGCCGTCGACGAAGCGGCGCAGCGCATAAGGGTTGGCGCCGGGCGGGTTGAGCCCTTCCGCGACCAAAGTCGCCGAGCGCACCCCGCTTTCGGCGAGCAGCGCGGGGGCGCTGGGGTGATAGGTGCCGCTGGGATAGCAGAAATGGCCCGCGGGCCGCGCGCCCGTCGCATCGGTCAGGAAGGCGCGGTTCTCCTCCACTTCCTGGATCAGCCGCCCGATATTGGCCGAGACGTCGATATGACGGTGGGTGTGGAGCTCGACATCGAACCCGCGGCGGCGGACATCGGCGAGTTCGGAAGCCTGCATCAAGTGGAACTGGCGCTGGTCGAGCCAGGCTTCGCCGACTCCGAGCTCGCGGCCGAATGCTCGCAGCGCGTCGAGCCGGTCGCCTTCCGGCAGCGCTTCGATCCGGCGGATCGCCGGCTGGCGCGCGCCGTCGCCGCGCCCCGACCGGCCGAGCAGATAATCCACCGCGACGTTGACCACCGGCAGGTCGCGCCCGGCGTACCAGGTCGTGGCGTAGACGGTGGCGGGAAGCTCGTAGCGCTCGAGGATCGGCAGCATGTGGGTGCGGGTCGAGGCCCAGCCGTCGTCGATGGTGATCACCACCGCCGCGGGCGGCAGGTCGCCCGCCTCGAGCCGCGCGACCGCTTCGCCGAGCCCCAGCACCGGCAGCCGCGACCGCTTGAGCCGCGCCATCCGCGCCTCGAACTGGTGCGGCGCCATGAACAGGCAGCTGCCGAACGACGGCCCCGGGGTCACCCAGGCGCCGTGATAGCAGAGGATGCGCAGCTGCGAGCCCGTCGCCGCGCGCGCGAGGCCGGACAGGCCGGAAAGCTGGGCAGCCTTGAGAAGCGCGTGCTTGGGCGCCATTGCATCGATCCCCGTCGCGCCGGCGTCGTATTGCCGGCCGAGGGGAAATTCGCATGTCAGGCTTAAGCGAGGGTTAGCGCCGGCCCTTGCCGTCGAGGATCGCTTCGATCGCCGCGGTCACCACATCGATATCGGCCATGCCGTCGACCTGGTGGACCAGCCCGCGCGCCCGGTAGATCGGCAGGATCGGCGCGGTCTTGGCGCGGTATTCCTCCATGCGGGTGCGCACGGTCGCTTCGTTGTCGTCGGGACGGCGCTTGAACTCGTGGCTGCCGCACACGTCGCAGGTCTCGGCCACCCTGGGCTGCTTGAAGGCGTCGTGATAATTGGCGCCGCACCTGGCGCAGCTGAAGCGGCCGGTGATCCGCTCGACCAGCGCATCCTCGTCGACCGCGAGCTCGACGACGAAGTCGAGCGTGCGCCCGCGCTCGGCGAGCAGCGCGTCGAGCGAGGCCGCCTGCGCGGCGGTGCGCGGATAGCCGTCGAAGATCGCGCCGGTGTCGGCGCCCAGCTGGTCGAGCCGCTCGCCGATGATGCCCGAGACGATTTCGTCCGAGACCAAGGCGCCTGCGTCCATCACTGCCTTGGCCTGGAGCCCGACCGGGGTGCCGGCCTTGACCGCGGCGCGCAGCATGTCGCCGGTCGACAGCTGGACCATGCCGCGGTCCGCCTCGAGCCGCGCCGCCTGGGTGCCCTTGCCGGCACCGGGCGGGCCCAACAGGATGATGTTCAACGCGCTCTCCCGTTCACGTTCTTATCTCGATCCGCTTGCGCGGACAGTCGGTGCCGGCCCGCTCCCCCACCCGGCCACCCAACGCCAGTATATCCTAT
>JAZKCD010000015.1:51453-66635 GCA_040388355.1 Pseudomonadota bacterium
GGTGGCCGGGTGGGGGAGCGGGCCGGCACCGCGACAAACATTAACGCATGCGGCCCTTCAGCTTCGCCTTCTTGATCAGGTCGCCATACTGGTGGGCCAGCAAATGCGACTGGATCTGCGTCACCGTGTCCATGGTTACGTTGACCACGATCAGAAGGCTAGTGCCGCCCATCAGGAACGGAATCCCCATCGCCGCCACCAGCGATTCGGGCACGAGGCAGATGATGGTGAGGTACGCCGCGCCGACCACGGTGATGCGCGTCAGCACATAATCGAAATAGGTCTCGGTGTTCTTGCCGGGGCGGATGCCGGGGATGAACCCGCCATAGCGCTTGAGATTGTCCGCGGTCTCCTCGGGATTGAACACCACGGCGGTGTAGAAGAACGAGAAGAAGACGATGCCGAACCCGTAGAGCACCATGTACAGCGTCGAGCCGTGGCGCAGATAGGTGTTGAGCATCAGCAGCGTCTCGCCCCACCAGCCCTCGGTCGTGGTCGCCTGGCCGGCGAACTGCGAGATGGTCAGCGGCAGCAGCAGCAGCGACGAGGCGAAGATCGGCGGGATCACGCCCGCGGTGTTGAGCTTGAGCGGCAAGTGGCTGCGCTCGGCCTGGACGCCGCGCGCGGTCTGGCGCTTGGGATACTGGATCAGGATGCGCCGCTGGGCGCGCTCCATGAAGCAGATGAACAGCACCAGCGCACAGACCCCGACGATGATCATCGCGAGGCGCAGCGGATCGATCGAGCCGGTGCGGCCGCTCTCGAACAGCTGGATGAGCGTGGTCGGCAGGCGCGCGACGATGCCCGCCATGATGATCAGCGAGATGCCGTTGCCGATGCCGCGGCTGGTGATCTGCTCGCCGAGCCACATCAGGAAGAGGGTGCCGCCGACAAGGCTGATCACCGCGCCGGCGCGGAACATCATCCCCGCCTCGATCACGGCCTGGTGGCCTTCGCGCGCGCCGTAGCTTTCGAGCCCGACCGCGATGAAATAGCCCTGGATCGCGGTCAGCCCGACGGTGCCGTAGCGGGTGTACTGGTTGAGCCGCTTGCGCCCGCTCTCGCCTTCCTTCTTGATCGCGTTGAGCGTCGGGCTCAGCGACGTCGCGAGCTGCACGACGATCGAGGCCGTGATGTAGGGCATCACGCCGAGGGCTACGACCGACATGCGGTTGAGCGCGCCGCCGGTGAAATTGTTGAAGAAGTCGAGCACGCCGCCCTGGGTCTGCTGCGCGAGCAGGTCGAGCTGCGTCGCGTCGACGCCGGGCAGCGGGACATAGCTCAGCAGCCGGAATATGATCAGCGCGCCGAGGGTGAACCACAGCCGCTTCTTGAGGTCGGTCGCCTGCGCGAACTTCGACAGGCTGATGCTGGATGCGAGGGAGTCGGCTGCTGATGCCATGTGCGTGATCGTCCTGGAAACGGAAACGGCGGCGAGCTTTTGATCGCCCCCCGCCGCTCATATAGGCACGCTCGGGAGGTTGTCTAACCTCGGGAGCAATTTGTTCCCCGACTTTCGCCGGGGAAATCGCAATCAGCCCTTGGCGGCAGCCTTCTTGGCTTCCTTGTCCGCCTTGCGCGCATCCTGCGCAACGCGGTGCTTCGCCTTGTGCTTGTCGGCAGCGGCGACGACTTCGATCACGTCGACCGAACCGCCGACCTTCTCGACCGCTTCCTTCGCGCCCTTCGACGCGCCGGCGACGCGGAAGCTGAGCTTCGCGCTGATCTCGCCCTTGCCGAGCAGCCGCACGCCGTCCTTGCCGCCGCGGGTCAGGCCCGCCGCGTCGAGCGCGGCCTGGTCGATCGTCGCGGCAGCATCGAGCTTGCCGGCGTCGACTGCCTTCTGGATCGCGCCGAGATTGACCTCGGAATAATCCTTGCCGAAGACATTGTTGAAGCCGCGCTTCGGGATGCGCATGTGGAGCGGCATCTGGCCGCCTTCGAACCCGTGGATCGAGACGCCCGAGCGGCTGGTCTGGCCCTTCTGGCCGCGACCGGCGGTCTTGCCCTTGCCCGAGCCGATGCCGCGTCCGACGCGCATCCGGCCCTTGCGGGCGCCTTCATTGTCCTTGATGTCGTTCAGTTTCATGTCGTGCACTCGCTTTCGCTTTTGTCGCGCTACCCGCTCGAAGCGGGCCTTCTTGCCCTCTCCCGCTTTCGCGGGAGAGGCTACGTAGACTTGGCAGCTTGCTGCCTAGTCGAAGTCGGTGAGGGTCTTCTTCTTCCGCGCGGTTCGGCGAAACAGAAGAAGAAGACCCTCACCCAACCCTCTCCCGCGAAGGCGGGAGAGGGCTAGATAGAGTTCAGCCCTCGACCGTAACCATATGCTGCACCTTGCGGATCATGCCGCGGACCTCGGGGGTGTCCTTGAGCTCGACCGTCTTGTGCATCTTGTTCAGCCCAAGCCCGATCAGCGTCGCGCGCTGGTCCTTCTTGCGGCGGATGGGCGAGCCGGTCTGGGTGATCTTCACCGTCGCCGTCGAGCCACTATCCTTGGGCGCTGCTTCTGTCTTCGCCATCTGTCTTACTCCGCGATCGCTGCGGCATCGGCCTCGGCGGTGTTCGAACCGCCACGGCCGAGCAGGTCGGCGATCTTCTTGCCGCGACGCTGCGCGACGCTCTTGGGCGAGGTCTGCTCGCCCAGCGCCTCGAAGGTCGCACGGATCATGTTGTACGGGTTCGACGTGCCGACCGACTTGGTCACCACATCGGCCACGCCCAGGCTCTCGAAGACGGCGCGCATCGGGCCGCCCGCGATGATGCCGGTGCCCTGCGGCGCCGAACGGAGCGTCACCAGCCCGGCGCCGAAATGGCCCTTGCCGTCGTGATGCAGCGTGCGGCCTTCCTTGAGCGGAACCCGGACCATCGACTTCTTGGCCGCCGCGGTCGCCTTGGAGATGGCTTCCGGCACTTCGCGCGCCTTGCCATGGCCGAAGCCGACCCGGCCCTTGCCGTCGCCGACGACGACGAGCGCCGCGAAGCCGAAGCGCTTGCCGCCCTTCACCGTCTTCGAGACGCGGTTGATATGGACCAGCTTCTCGATCAGCTCTTCGCCGCCATCGTCCGAACCCGGGCCACGGCCGCGATTGTCGCGGCCGCCGCGATTGTCACGGCCGCCACGGCCGCCGCCGCCACGATTGTCGCCGCCGCCCGGGCCGCCACGGCCACGGCCGCCACGGCCACCGCGCGGTGCGCCCTGATCGGGAGCCGCGGTGTCGGTCGCCTCGACGGGCGCGTCGTTGTTGGTTTCATCGGCCATGAGTTAGAACTCCAGTCCGCTCTCGCGAGCGGCATCGGCCAGCGCCTTGACGCGGCCATGATAGAGGAAGCCGCCGCGATCGAAGACGACCTGCGTGACGCCGGCGGCCTTCGCCGCCTCGGCCAGGCGCTTGCCGACTTCCTGCGCCGCCGTGACGGTGGCGCCGGTCGAGCCGCGCACGTCCTTCTCCAGCGTCGAGGCCGACGCGAGCGTCTTGCCCGCGGCGTCGTCGATCACCTGCGCATAGATGTGCTTGCCCGAGCGGTGCACCGACAGGCGCGGACGCCCGGCGCTGCGCGCGCGGAGCGCGGTACGATTGCGGCGGCGCCGCTTCTCGAAAAGGGAGAGACCCTTGGTCATCACTTCTTCTTCCCTTCCTTGCGGAAGATATACTCGCCGTCATACTTGATGCCCTTGCCCTTGTAGGGCTCGGGCTTGCGCCAACGGCGAATCTCGGCCGCGATCTGGCCGACCTTCTGCTTGTCGATTCCGGAGATCTCGACCGTGGTCTGATCCGGGGTCTTGACCTCGATATCCTCGGGCACGTCGATGTCGACATCGTGCGAATAGCCGAGCTGAAGCTTGAGCTTCTTGCCGGTCGCATTCGCGCGGTAGCCGACGCCGGTGATCAGCAGCTTCTTGGTGAAGCCTTCCGACACGCCGGTGACGAGGTTCTGGACCAGCGTGCGCTGCATGCCCCAGAAGGCCCGCGCCTGCTTGCTGTCGTTCGCCGGCTTCACCAGGATGCCGTCGCCCTCGAGCGCGTAGCTGATCTCTTCGCGCAGCTTGAGCGACAGGGTGCCCTTGGGCCCCTTGACGCTCAGCTCGCCGCCGTCGATCGTCGCGGTCACGCCGCTCGGAATCGCAACGGGCTTCTTGCCGATGCGGCTCATATCAGAAGACCTCCGCGAGCACTTCGCCGCCGACATTCTGCTCGCGCGCTTCCGCGTCCGAGAGAACGCCCTTCGGCGTCGAGACGATGGTGATGCCCAGGCCGTTGCGGATCCGGGGCAGCTCCTGCGAACCCGAATAGACGCGGCGGCCCGGCTTCGAGACGCGCGCGACATGCTTGATCGCAGGCTGGCCCTCGAAATATTTCAGCTCGATGCGGATGCCGGCCGCGGGGCCCATCTGCTCTTCGCTGTAGCCACGGATATAGCCCTCGCGCTGGAGGACATCGAGAACGCGCGCACGCAGCTTCGACGCCGGAGTCAGGACGGAGTCCTTCCGGGCGCGCTGGCCGTTGCGGATGCGGGTGAGCATGTCACCCAGGGGATCGGTCAATGCCATCTCGTAGTCCTTACCAGCTCGACTTCGTAACGCCGGGGATCAGGCCCTTGTTGGCCAGATCGCGCAGCATGACGCGTGCGAGACGGAACTTGCGGTAATAGCCGCGCGGGCGCCCGGTCAGCTCGCAGCGGTTGCGAATGCGGGTCGGATTCCCGTTGCGGGGAATCTCGGCCAGCTTCAGTCGGGCCATCAGACGCTCGGTATCGTCGAGCGACTTGTCGTTCGCGATCGTCTTCAGCTTCGCATAACGGCCGGCATACTTCTTCACCAGCTTCTTGCGACGCTCATTCTTGTTGATCGAACTCAGTTTCGCCATGGACTTAAGCTCTCTTTATTATGCGGCTTGCTTCTGCTCACCGTCCACAATCGGGAACGGGAAGCCGAAGAGACGGAGAAGCTCGCGGGCCTCGTCGTCGGTGTTCGCGGTGGTGGTCACGATCACGTCCATGCCGCGCACCTTGTCGATGCGGTCATAGTTGATCTCGGGAAACACGATCTGCTCCTTGATGCCCATGGCGTAATTGCCGCGGCCATCGAACGAGTTCGGATTCACGCCACGGAAATCGCGGATGCGGGGCATTGCGATCGTGATCAGGCGATCGAGGAACTCGTACATGCGCTCGCGGCGAAGCGTGACCTTCACGCCGATCGGCATGCCCTCGCGCAGCTTGAACTGCGCAATCGACTTCTTCGCCTTGGTGATGACGGGCTTCTGGCCGGCGATCAGCTCCATTTCCTGGGCTGCCTGCTCGACCTTCTTCTTGTCCTGCGTGGCCTCGCCGACGCCCATGTTCAGCACGATCTTGGCGATCCGCGGAATCTGCATCGGGTTGGTGTAGCCGAACTTCTCGGTCATCGCCTTGGCGATCACCTCGTCATACTTCGTCCGCATGCGCGGCGTATAGGAATCAGCCATTGATGACCTCCCCGGTCTTGACGGCGACGCGAACCTTCTTGCCGTCGCGGTCCTCGAAACGGACGCGCGTCGGCTTGCCGTCGGCGGTCACGTGCGCGACCTTCGAGACATGCATCGGTGCCGGCGAGCGCTTGAGGCCACCCTGCGGGTCGCCCTGGCTCGGCTTGGTGTGACGGACATGGACGTTGATGCCCTCGACGAGGACCTTGCCGTCCTTGGGCATCGCCTGGATGACGTCGCCGGTGCGGCCCTTGTCCTTGCCGGACAGGACGATCACGCGGTCACCCTTCTTGATCTTGGCGGCGGCCATTTTACAGCACCTCCGGCGCTAGGCTGATGATCTTCATGAAACCCTTGGTGCGCAGCTCGCGGACGACCGGCCCGAAGATACGGGTGCCGATCGGCTCCTCGTTCTTGTTGACCAGCACCGCGGCATTGCCGTCGAAGCGGATCACCGAGCCGTCGGCGCGGCGGATGTCCTTGGCGGTGCGGACGATGACCGCGCGATGCACGTCACCCTTCTTCACCTTGCCGCGGGGGGCGGCTTCCTTGATGCTGACGACGATGACGTCGCCCACACCGGCAACCCGGCGCTTGGACCCGCCAAGCACCTTGATGCACTGCACCCGCTTCGCGCCGCTATTGTCCGCAACGTCGAGATTGGACTGCATCTGGATCATCGATCCGGTTCCTTCTCTCTTGGCCTACCGGGACCAGGTTTTAATTCCTGGCCTGGGGGTTCCACTAAAACGCGACCCCTAAGGGGCCGGATGGCTTCAGGCGTCGGCCTTGGCGGGCGTCGCGTGGGTGTTGACCCGCTCGATCACCTTCCAGGTCTTCAGCTTCGACATCGGCGCAGTCTCTTCGATGCGCACGGTCTCGCCGGCCTTGTATTCGTTGCCCTCGTCATGGGCGTGGTACTTCTTCGAGCGGCGGATGATCTTGCCGTAGAGGGGGTGCTTCACCTTCCGCTCCACCAGCACGACAACCGTCTTGTCGCCCTTGTCCGAGACAATGTTCCCGGTCAGCACGCGCTTCGGCATGGTCTCTTCCTTACTTCGCAGCCGAGCGCGAGCGCTCGGCCTGTAGCGTCTTGATGCGGGCGATGTCCTTGCGGACCGCCTTGACTCGGCTCGGCTTCTCGAGCTGGCTCGTGGCAGCCTGGAAACGGAGGTTGAACGCCTCGCGCTTCAGGTTGCCGAGCTCGTCGCTCAGCTGGTCCTCGGTCTTCGCCCGGAGGTCGGTAGCCTTGGTCATTACTCAGTCCCTTCCAGGTGCGAGGTGTCGCCGAGGCGCGCCACGACCTTGACCTTGATCGGCAGCTTCATCGCGGCGCGGCTGAACGCCTCCGCGGCGAGCGGGCCGGGAACGCCGTCGAGCTCGAACATGATCCGGCCGGGCTTGACGCGGGCGACCCAGAATTCGGGCGAGCCCTTGCCCTTGCCCATGCGGACTTCGGCGGGCTTGGACGACACCGGGACGTCCGGGAAGATGCGGATCCACAAACGCCCCTGGCGCTTGATGTGACGCGTGATCGCGCGGCGGGCCGCCTCGATCTGGCGCGCGGTGATCCGCTCGGGCTCCATCGCCTTCAGCCCGTACGAGCCGAAGTTCAGCGTGGTGCCGCTCTTGGCATCGCCATGGATGCGGCCCTTGAACTGCTTGCGGTGCGCGAACTTCTTCGGTTGCAGCATTGCTCTGTCCTAACTCAGCGGCGCGGATCGGGGCGAACGCCCGAGGTCTGCGCTTCGACGTTCAGCCGGTCCTGCGCCATCGGATCGTGGCCGAGGATCTCGCCCTTGAAGATCCACACCTTGACGCCGCAAACGCCATAGGCGGTGTGCGCGGTGGCTTCGGCGTAATCGACGTTGGCGCGCAGCGTGTGCAGCGGCACCCGGCCCTCGCGATACCATTCGGTGCGCGCGATCTCGGCGCCGCCGAGGCGGCCGCCGCAGGTGATCCGGATGCCCTCGGCGCCGAGACGCAGCGCCGACTGGACCGCGCGCTTCATCGCGCGGCGGAAGGCGATGCGGCGCTCGAGCTGCTCGGCGACGCCCTGCGCTACGAGCTTGGCGTCGACTTCGGGCTTGCGAATCTCGACGATGTTCAGCGACACGTCCGAGCTCGTCATCGAGCCGAGCTTCTTGCGAAGCTTCTCGATGTCGGCGCCCTTCTTGCCGATGATCACGCCCGGGCGGGCGGCATAGATCGAGATGCGGCACAGCTTGGCCGGACGCTCGATCACGACCTTGGAGATCGCGGCCTGGGGCAGCGTCTTCATGATGTACTCGCGGATGCGCAGGTCCTCGAGGAGGAGGCGGCCGTAATCGGCGCCTTCCGCGAACCAGCGGCTGTCCCAGGTCCGGTTGATCTGGAGACGCAGACCGATCGGGTTGCTCTTGTGACCCATCTTAAGCCTCTTCTTCCTGCTCGCGGACGACGATCCGAAGCCGGCTGAACGGCTTCAGGATGCGGGTGGACTTGCCACGGCCGCGGGTGTGGAAACGCTTCATCGTGATCGACTTGCCGACGCTTGCTTCGGCAACGACGAGCGCATCGACGTCGAGATTATGGTTGTTCTCGGCGTTGGCGATCGCGGAGGCGAGCACCTTGCGCGCGTCGACGGCCATCGCCTTGGTCGAGAACTGGAGGATGTTCATCGCATCGCCGACCTTGCGGTTGCGGATCAGCGCGGCGACGAGGCCGAGCTTCTGCGCCGAACCGCGGATCTGCGTGGCGACGGCCAGCGCTTCCTTCTCGCCTACGCGGCGCGGGGATTTTTCCTTGCCCATCAGCGCTTGCCCTTCTTGTCGGCGGCATGGCCCGGGAAGAAGCGCGTCGGCGCGAATTCGCCGAGCTTCATGCCGACCATGTCCTCGTTGACCGAGACCGGCACGAACTTGCGGCCGTTATAGACGCTGAAGGTCAGGCCGACGAAATCGGGCAGGATCGTCGAGCGGCGCGACCAGGTCTTGATCGGCGTGCGCGTGCTGTTCTCCTGCGCGGTCTGCGCCTTCTTCAGCAAATGGAGGTCCACGAACGGACCCTTCCAGACGGAACGAGCCATTACTTCTTCCTCGCGTGGCGCGACCGGATGATCATCTTGTCGGTCGACTTGTTGTGACGAGTGCGGGCACCCTTGGTCGGCTTGCCCCAGGGGGTGACCGGATGACGGCCGCCCGAGGTACGGCCTTCGCCGCCGCCATGGGGGTGATCGACCGGGTTCTTGGCGACGCCGCGGGTCAGCGGGCGGATGCCCTTCCAGCGGTTGCGGCCGGCCTTGCCCAGATTGGTGTTCTGGTTGTCCGGGTTCGAGACCGCGCCGACCGTGCCCATGCAATTGCCATGGATGTAGCGCTGCTCGCCCGAGTTGAGGCGGACGATCACCATGCCGCGGTCGCGGCCGACGACCTGCACGTACGTGCCTGCCGAACGGGCGATCTGGCCGCCCTTGCCGGGCTTCATCTCGACATTGTGGACGATCGTGCCGACCGGCATCGACGCGAGTTCCATCGCGTTGCCCGGCTTCACGTCGGTCTTCTTGCCCGCGATCACCTTGTCGCCGACAGCGAGGCGCTGCGGCGCGATGATGTAGGCCAAATTGGCCTTGCCGTCGGTCTCGCCGTAATTGATCAGCGCGATGAAGGCGGTGCGGTTGGGATCATACTCGATCCGGTCGACCGTGCCCTCGACGTCCCACAGCCGGCGCTTGAAATCGACGATGCGATAGCGCTGCTTGTGGCCGCCGGCGATGCCGCGCGAGGTGACGTGGCCCTTGTTGTTGCGCCCGCCGGTCTTGCGCTTGCCTTCGGACAGCGCCTTGATCGGGCCACCCTTGTGCAGGCCCGACCGGTCGATCAGGATCAGCGCGCGCCGCGAAGGCGACGTCGGATTGAAATTCTTGAGAGCCATCTCAGATCCCCGTCGTCACGTCGATCTGATCGCCTTCGGCGAGCGTCACGATCGCTTTCTTCATGTCAGACCGCGTGTAGGGCTTGCCCTTCCACTTCTTGGTCTTGCCCTTCTGCACGATCGTGTTGACGCCGGTGACCTTGACCGAGAACAGCGCCTCGACGGCGGCCTTGATCTCGGGCTTGGTGGCGTCGCCGGCGACCTTGAACACAACCGCGTTGTGCTCGGAGACGAGCGTCGATTTCTCGGTGATGTGCGGCGCGAGGATCACGTCGTAATGACGATTGTCCACCGCGGCCTTCGCCTTCTTAGCCATTGAAGCGCGCCTCCAGCTTTTCGACGGCAGCGCGGGTCAGGACCAGCGTGTCGTGCTTCAGGATGTCGTAGACGTTGGCGCCGATGGCGGGCAGCACGTTGACCGTGTGCACGTTGCCGGCGGCCAGCGCGAAGTTGGTCTCGACGCTGTCGCCGTCGATCACCAGGGTCTTGCCGAGGCCGAGCTTCGCGAAGCTCGCCACCAGCGCCTGGGTCTTGGGATCGATCGCCAGATTGTCGAGGATCACCAGCGAACCCGCCTTGGCATGGCTCGAAAGCGCCATGCGGAGGCCGAGTGCACGGACCTTCTTGTTGAGGCCCGGATTGAAGTCGCGGACGCGGGCGCCGTGCGCCTTGCCGCCGCCGATGAAGATCGGGGCGCGGCGATCGCCGTGGCGGGCGGTGCCGCCGCCCTTCTGGCGGCCGAACTTCTTGCCGGTGCGCGCGACGTCGGAGCGCTCGCGGGTGCCGCGGGCGGTGCCGCGGCGCTTCTCGAGCTGCCAGGTGACGACGCGGTGCAGGATGTCCGCGCGCGGCTCGACGGCGAAAATCTCGTCGTTGAGCTCGAGCTCGGCGCCCTTGGCCGCGGCCTTGCCGTCGAGGTTTTGAACCTTAATCTTCACGTTCAGCCCTCCTGGCCGGTGGTGTCGGTGCCGTCGGCCGCGCCGAGCTCGGCATCGCTCTGGCCTGCGCCATGCTCGTCGGCGGCGGCAACGCCGGCGGCGACTTCCTCGGCGCTCGGATCGTGCGGAAGCTCGTGGACCGCGCCTTCCTCGACCGACATCACGACATGCTCTTCGCCGTGCTTGGGATCGCGGATGCCGGCGGGGTACGGAACGCCTTCAGGCGCCGCGATCTTCACCGAGTCCTTGACGAACAGCCAGCCGCCCTTCGAGCCGGGAACCGATCCCTTGACGAAGATCAGGCCGCGCTCGACGTCGGTGCCGACGATCTCGAGATTCTGCTGGGTGCGATACTTGTCGCCCATGTGCCCGGCCATCTTCTTGTTCTTGAAGACCTTGCCCGGATCCTGGCGCTGACCGGTCGAACCGAGCGAGCGGTGCGAGATCGAGACGCCGTGCGACGCGCGCAGACCCCCGAAGCCCCAGCGCTTCATGCCGCCCTGGAAGCCCTTGCCCTGGGTCTTGCCCTGGATGTCGACATACTGGCCGGCGACATAATGCGCGGCCGAAATCTCGGCACCGACTTCGAGCAGCCCGTCGGCGTCGACGCGGAATTCGGCGAGGATCGCCTTGGGCTCGACTTCGGCCTTGCCGAACTGGCCGCGCTGCGGCTTGGCGACGTTCTTCGCCTTCGCCGTGCCGGCGCCGAGCTGGACGGCGACATAGCCGTCGCGGTCCGCAGTCTTCTGTGCAACAACCTGGAGGCCCTCGAGCGACAGGACAGTGACCGGCACGTGGCGGCCGTCGTCCTGGAACAGTCGGGTCATCCCCATTTTCTTCGCGATCACGCCTGTGCGCATGACCATGCTCCTCATACAGAGGCCCGCAACGGAAAACCCGTCACGGGCGTGCTTCAGCCCAATAATGCGATGCGTGCCCCGTCCCGGGCTGGTGTCCCTGCCGAGGCCGGGACGTGACGGGGGACGCAGACCCGGATTCTCCGAAGAGGCCGGCGGTATCCCTATCTCGTGAGGTCTTACCCTCGTGGTCCCTTGCGTTGGACCCGAAGGTCCGGTCGAGGCACCTGCGCTCACCCTGTCGGGGAGCGCGAATCTCTTTGGAGGCGCGCTAATATGTCAGCATCGCTTCCATGTCCACCCCTGCGAGAGGGGTTTTCGACCAACTGCCCTCAGGCCAGTTTGATCTCGACGTCGACGCCCGCGGCGAGGTCCAGCTTCATCAGCGCGTCGACCGTCTGCGGGGTCGGCTGAACGATGTCCAGCATGCGCTTGTAGGTGCGGGTCTCGAACTGCTCGCGCGACTTCTTGTCGATGTGCGGGCCGCGGTTGACGGTGAACTTGTCGATGTGGGTCGGCAGGGGGATCGGGCCACGGATCAGTGCGCCGGTACGTCGCGCGGTGTCGGCGATGTCGCCGGCCGCCTGATCGAGCACGCGGTGGTCGAACGCCTTCAGGCGAATGCGGATATTCTGGGTTTCCATGGTTTCCTGCCGATGCGAAAGAGCGGGTCCCGTGATCGGGACTCTTGCTGTTGGTGTGAATTGGAGGCGCGCCCCTACACGCGGATGTGATCCTAATCAACCCCGCGGCCCCGGATTTTTCACCGGCAATGCCGCTTGGGCTGGTGCAAACTTGGGCGATATTCGGAGCCGGCGCTTGAGGGTGAAGGTGCGGATTCGCTTTATCTTGGCCCTGTCCCGCTGTGCCAAGCAAGCCCCTGTTCCCCTGCGAAAGCAGGGGCCCAGGGTCGCAAGGGACAGGCCTGCTTGGCCCTGGGCCCCTGCTTTCGCAGGGGAACAGGGAGGGCCTTGGCGCAAGGGCATAAGCACTGGAGTGTTCCGGGGTCCACGCTGTCCGCACAGACACTCTCTGGAGGCTCAGCGGCAGACCCCGGCCGCACGCGCGATCTCGCCGCGGCGGCCGCCGTGGAGCCGCTAGAGATTGCCGGTGCCGCACGCGTGGACCCCGGCACAAGGCCGGGGTGACAGGTGGGGGGTGCTTGGTCGACGAAGACCTGAATGTCGAGGCGCCGTAAGAAGGCACCCGCACAAACGAAAGGCCCGGCCTCCCTCGCGGGAAGCCGGGCCTTCGTGTCTCAGCCCTTCGGGGCGTGCGACTTACTTCGAGATCGCGCTGACGATCCCCGAGCCGACCGTGCGGCCGCCCTCGCGGATGGTGAAGCGCTGGCCGACGTCCATCGCGATCGGCGCGATGAGCTGGACGCCCAGCGCAACGTTGTCGCCCGGCATGACCATCTCGGTGCCCTCGGGGAGGACCACGGTGCCGGTCACGTCGGTGGTGCGGAAGTAGAACTGCGGACGATAGTTGGCGAAGAACGGCGTGTGGCGGCCGCCCTCGTCCTTCGACAGCACATAGACTTCCGACGAGAAGTCGGTGTGCGGCTTGATCGAGCCCGGCTTGCAGAGAACCTGCCCGCGCTCGACTTCCTCACGCCCGACGCCGCGGATCAGCGCGCCGATATTGTCGCCGGCCTGGCCCTGGTCGAGCAGCTTGCGGAACATCTCGACGCCGGTGACGACGGTCTTGCGGACGGCGGGGTGGATGCCGACGATCTCGACTTCCTCGCCGACCTTGACGATGCCGGTCTCGACGCGGCCGGTGACGACGGTGCCGCGACCCGAGATCGAGAACACATCCTCGATCGGCATCATGAACGGCTTGTCGAGCGGACGCTCGGGCTGCGGCAGATAGGTGTCGACCGCTTCCATCAGCGCGAGCACGGCCTGCTTGCCGATCTCGTCGTTGGTGCCGTCGAGCGCCTTGACCGCCGAACCGCGGATGACGGGGATGTTGTCGCCGTCGAAGTCGTACTTCGAGAGCAGCTCGCGGATCTCCATCTCGACCAGCTCGAGGATTTCCTCGTCGTCGACCAGGTCGACCTTGTTCATGAACACGACCATCGTCGGCACGCCGACCTGGCGCGCGAGCAGGATGTGCTCGCGGGTCTGCGGCATCGGGCCGTCGGTGGCCGACACGACCAGGATCGCGCCGTCCATCTGCGCGGCGCCGGTGATCATGTTCTTCACATAGTCGGCGTGGCCCGGGCAATCGACGTGCGCATAATGGCGCGCGGTCGTCTCATACTCGACGTGCGCGGTCGAGATCGTGATGCCGCGCTCGCGCTCTTCGGGCGCCTTGTCGATGTTGTCGTAGCTGGTGAACGTGGCGCCGCCGGTCTCGGCAAGCACCTTGGTGATCGCAGCCGTCAGCGACGTCTTGCCGTGATCGACATGGCCGATGGTGCCGATGTTGAGATGCGGCTTGTTCCGCTCGAATTTTGCCTTCGCCATTGCTTTCCTACCTTCTGGATTCTGATTCGCGGCCTTCAGGGCGCCACGCGAACGCGGCCCCTTAGCGCCTGATTCTGGATTACGCCAGCCGTTAAGCCAGCTTGGCCTTCACTTCGTCGGCCACGTTCGCGGGCACTTCGTCGTAATGCGAGAACTGCATGCTGTACTGCGCGCGGCCCTGAGTGAACGAGCGGAGCGCGTTCACATAGCCGAACATGTTGGCCAGCGGCACCATCGCGTCCACCGTCTGCGCGTTGCCGCGGGTATCGGTGCCCTGGATCTGGCCGCGGCGGCTGTTCATGTCGCCGATGACGTCGCCCAGATAATCCTCCGGAGTGACGACTTCGACCTTCATGATCGGCTCGAGCAGCTTGATGCCGGCCTTCTGCGCCACTTCGCGCATCGCGCCACGCGCACAGATTTCGAACGCCAGCGCCGACGAATCGACGTCATGATAGGCGCCGTCATACAGCAGGATCTCGAAGTCGATGATCGGGAAGCCGACCAGCGAACCGGTGGCCGCCGTCTCGCGGAAGCCCTTCTCGATCGCCGGGATATATTCCTTGGGAATATTGCCGCCCTTGATCTCGTCCTTGAAGATGATGCCCGAACCGCGCTCGCCCGGCACGACCTTGACCTTGACGCGGCCGAACTGGCCGGTGCCGCCCGACTGCTTCTTGTGAGTATAGTCGACGTCGACCGGCTTGCCGAGATATTCGCGATACGCCACCTGCGGCGCGCCGACATTGGCCTCGACCTTGAACTCGCGGCGCATGCGGTCGACCAGAATCTCGAGATGGAGCTCGCCCATTCCCTTGATGATGGTCTGGCCGCTCTCGGCGTCCGACGTCACGCGGAACGACGGATCCTCGCGCGCCAGGCGATTGAGGGCGACGCCCATCTTCTCCTGGTCGGCCTTGGTCTTGGGCTCGACCGACAGCTCGATCACCGGCTCGGGGAATTCCATCCGCTCGAGGATGATCGGCGCGTTGATCGCGCACAGCGTATCGCCGGTCGTGGTGTCCTTCAGCCCCGCCAGGGCGACGATGTCGCCGGCGTACGCGATCTGGATGTCCTCGCGGTCGTTGGCATGCATCAGCAGCATGCGGCCGACCTTCTCCTTCTTGTCCTTGACCGAGTTGGTGACCTGCGACGCGGTCTCGAGCTTGCCCGAATAGATGCGCGCGAAGGTCAGCGTGCCGACGAACGGATCGTTCATGATCTTGAACGCCAGCGCCGAGAACGGCGCCTCGTCCGACGACGGGCGCTCGTCCGGGGTCACGCCGTCGAGCTTGAGGCCCTGGATCGCGGGAACGTCGAGCGGCGACGGCAGGTAATCGACCACGGCGTCGAGCAGCGGCTGGACGCCCTTGTTCTTGAACGCCGAACCGCACACCACCGGCACGAACGAGAAGTTGAGCGTGCCCTTGCGGATCAGCTTCTTCAGGTCGGCGACGCTGGGCTCATTGCCTTCGAGATAGGCTTCCATCAGGTCGTCGTCCTGCTCGACGGCCATCTCGATCAGCTCGCTGCGAT
>JAZKCD010000016.1:0-70777 GCA_040388355.1 Pseudomonadota bacterium
CACCCGCATCGGGTGGACAGCGCCCCGCGCTGTCCAGGCCCTGCCGGGGGCAGAGCCGACCCGATGCGCCTCTCCCGCGAAGGCGGGAGAGGGCTAAGAAGCGGCCGGGTTTGCAATCTATACAATCGCCGCCTGAGCGGGGGAACAAGAAGAGAAGCTGGACCAGCCCGATATCACGCCGTCTTCCGGACCCCACGTATCGAACGCGGGAAAGGCCCGGCGCGACTGGGGGTCGCGCCGGGCCTTCCGATGGGAGCTTGTCCCGTGACCGCCGCCTCGCGCGTGAAGCGCGGCGGCGCGGCCGAAAGTCTCAGATATCGTCCTCGTCGCCCTCGGCGTCGGGCTCGGGGCCGGCCATCATCTCCTCGGCGACCTTTTCGGTGCGCGCGCGGATCGAGGCTTCGAGGCGGTTGCAGAGGTCCGCATTCTCCTTGAGGAAGACCTTGGCGTTCTCGCGGCCCTGGCCGATGCGGACGCTGTCGTAGCTGAACCAGGCACCCGACTTCTCGACCAGCCCGGCCTTGACTCCGAGATCGAGGATCTCGCCGATCTTGGAGATGCCCTCGCCATACATGATGTCGAACTCGACCTGCTTGAACGGCGGCGCGACCTTGTTCTTGACGACCTTCACCCGCGTCGTGTTGCCGATGATGTCGTCGCGGTCCTTGATCTGGCCGGTGCGGCGGATGTCGAGACGGACCGAGGCGTAGAACTTCAGCGCATTGCCGCCGGTGGTGGTCTCGGGATTGCCGTACATCACGCCGATCTTCATGCGCAGCTGGTTGATGAAGATCACCATGCAGCGCGAGCGGCTGATCGAGCCGGTCAGCTTGCGCAGCGACTGCGACATCAGGCGGGCCTGAAGGCCGACATGGCTGTCGCCCATCTCGCCCTCGATCTCGGCCCGGGGCACCAGGGCCGCGACCGAATCGACCACCAGCACGTCGATCGCGTTGGACCGGACAAGCGTATCGACGATCTCGAGCGCCTGCTCGCCGGTGTCGGGCTGCGAC
This sequence comes from Pseudomonadota bacterium, assembly GCA_040388355.1. Classification (GTDB taxonomy): domain Bacteria; phylum Pseudomonadota; class Alphaproteobacteria; order Sphingomonadales; family Sphingomonadaceae; genus Sphingomonas. The sequence goes on from JAZKCD010000016.1 coordinate 1,014, forward strand.
ACGATCAGCTCGTCGATATTGACCCCGAGCTTCTTGGCATAGACCGGGTCGAGCGCATGTTCCGCGTCGACGAACGCCGCGGTGCCGCCGCCCTTCTGGGCCTCGGCGATGACATGGAGCGCGAGCGTGGTCTTGCCCGAGCTTTCGGGGCCGTAGATCTCGATCACCCGGCCGCGCGGCAAGCCGCCGACGCCGAGCGCGATGTCGAGCCCGAGGCTGCCGGTCGCGATCGTCTCGACCTGCATCGTCTCCTTCGAGCCGAGCCGCATCGCGCTGCCCTTGCCGAAGGCGCGGTCGATCTGGGCGAGGGCGGCTTCGAGCGCCTTCTGCTTGTCAGTGCTGGGAGCTGCCATTTTGCTGTCGATGACCTTCAGAGATGCCGCCATTTTCGATGCCCTCGCCACTGAAAGATGTCCACCAATTCGTTTCCGTTGGATTGCGTCGTATCGGATTTGTTCTCATAGAACAAGAGCGGAACGAAATTATTTCCAGCAAAGGCCGGGCGCGCGCGGTTGAAGCGCGGGACACCCTCCCCTAGCCTCGCGCGATGACCGAAATCGAGCGCGAGGTCCTGCAGCTGGTCGTCGACCAGACCGGCGTCCGCGCGGACAAGGTGACGCTGGAGACCCGGCTGCTCCACGATATCGGCATGGAAGGCGACGACGCGGTCGAGTTCTTCGCCGCGGTCCGCGAGCGTTTCGGGACCGACCTCGACGCGCTGGAGGCCGACTGGGCCCGGCATTTCGGCCCGGAGCCGGGCTGCCTGACCGGCGCGGCGATCGTGCCGGGCGCAGCGGTGGGCGCGGCAATTGCGATCGCGCTGGGCCTGCCCGACTTCTGGGGCGCCCTGCTGGCGGTGGCGACCGGGGTGGCCTCGATCTGGGCGATGACTCGGTTTTCCGGGGAGCCGAAGGCGGCGCCGGTCACGGTGGCCGACGTGGCCGCGGCGGTTGCCGCAGGGGCCTGGCCGAAGCGCGAGCGACCCTAGCGCGCCGCGTGGCGCAACAGCTCGCTCACCGTGACGGCGCGGTAGCCGCGCTGTTTGAGGCCTTCGAGGATCAGCGGGAGCGCTTCGCGGGCGGTGCGGCGATTGGGGTACATCGCGTGGATCAGGATGATCGCGCCGGGATGCACCTGCTCCAGGACGCGGTCGGCATAGCCGCGGGCGTCGAGGCTGGCGTCGGGATCCTCGATGTCCCAGGTGACCATGCGGTAGCCGGTGTTGGCGACGGCGATCGGCAGGCCGGTGAGGCGCTTGCCATAGGGCGGGCGGAACAGCGTCGGGCTGGCGCCTTCGCGGCGGAGCAGCGCGTCGGTGCGGCGAATCTCCTCCTCATAGGCGCCGGGGAACAGGCCCCACATCCGCGGATGGCTGTAGCTGTGGTTGCCGAGCTCATGGCCCGCGGCGAGCAGGCGGTGCGCCTCGCCGGGCGCGTTCTCGATTCCGCGGCCGATCAGGAAGAAGGTGGCGTGGGCCCGGTAGCGGGCGAGCACCGGCAGGATCGCGTCGACGCCGGTTTTGTCGGGGCCGTCGTCGAAAGTGAGCGCGACGAGCTTCTCGCTGGTCTCGACGCGGCAGATCGGGGTGCCGATCAGCTGGAAGCAGCGCGCCTTGCTGATCGCGAACAGGGCGATGAGGACGGCGAGCAGGACTGCAAGGATGGCGGCGGCGGCGAGGGTGCGGCGGCGAGTGAGGAAGCGCATCGCGGGAGACTGCCATTGTCGGGGGCGTCGCGCTACGGCGGATCAGCAGTCGACAAGCGGAGAAGCGGCGTGGGAAGCTCGTGGGTGGCCTGGGCACCGAAATCCCGGAGGAGAAGCAGACCGTCCGGCTCGGGATGACCGACTGCTTGTGGGTCAAGGACGAGCCTCTGGTGATCTGGCTCACCGCGCTCGGCGAAACCTCGGACGCGAGGGACCACCGCAGCTCGGCGAAAAGATCGGCCTGATCGAGCTGGGCTCGAATATCGCGCGGCTGCTGGTCGGCGGGTTCTACGCCGGAGAGCATTCGCGGCAACGATGGGGGCTGGCTCCCGTCGAGAAGTGGGAACGCTGGGAATGACGGCTAGGTAAGCCCGTCGAGCGCCTTGCCGACGCTGTCCATGGTGAAAGGCTTGGAGAGGACGGGCCGGGCGCGGTGGGCTTCGGCGATGGTGTCCCCTGCCCCGCCGGTCGCCAGCACGAACGGGATGCCCGCGGCGGCAAGCGCATCGGCGATCGGCCAGCTCTGCTCGCCGCCGCGCAGATTGACGTCGAGGATCGCGGCGTCGACGCCGCCCTCGGCGAGCCGCGCGAGCGCGTCGGCGACGTTATCGGCGGTGCCCGCCACGGCGCGGTCGAGCGCGTCGAGGAAATCCTCGAGCATCATCGCGATGAGCGGCTCGTCCTCGACGATCAGGATGCGTTGGGTTGTCATGCGGCGGGCTTCTGGGCGGGGCGGGTTGAACGCCGGTTGAATCGCGGATGCGGCGACTGTTCATCTTCGGTCATGGTCATCGCCGCATCATTCTGATTCTGCACCGTTTCGTTGCTCCGTCCCTTATGCACGCGAACGCCAAACGCCAAGACTCATTTCGCAGCCAGAATGTCGCGGGTGGCCTCGGCAAGCTGCTGAACCGAAAAGGGTTTGGGCAGGAAGGCGACATTGTCGAGGTCGATCGACTTGCGCAGCTGCTCCTCGGCATAGCCCGACATGAACAGGATCGGCAGGTCGGGATATTTGACGCGGACGTGGCGCGCCATGGTCGGGCCGTCCATCAGCGGCATGACGACGTCGGAGATCAGCAGGTCGGGCCTGGCCTCGGTCTCGAGCAGCTCGAGCGCGGCCTCGCCATTCTCGGCGGTGCGGACGGTATAGCCCTGGCGAGTGAGCGCACGCTCGGCGATGGCGCGGACCATGTCCTCGTCCTCGACCACGAGGATGGTGCCGGTGCCCCACAGGTCGGCGGGCTTTTCCTTGACCGGCAGCGGAGTCTTGGCCGCGGTCGCCTCGGCGGCGGCGTGGACGGGCAGGTAGATGGTGAATTCGGCACCTCCCCCGTCGGCATTGTCCGCGAAGATGAAGCCGCCCGACTGCTTGATGATGCCGTAGACGGTCGACAGGCCGAGCCCGGTGCCCTTGCCGATCTCCTTGGTGGTGAAGAAGGGCTCGAAGATCTTCGAGACGATCTCGGGCGGGATGCCGGTGCCGGTGTCGGAGATGCGCAGCGCGGTATAGTCGCCGACGGGGAGGATCGCGTCGTCCATCTCGCGGACCTCGGCCGAGGAGACCGCCATCGTCTCGATCGTCAGCGTGCCGCCGCCGGTGGGGTTCTTCGACAGCATCGCGTCGCGGGCGTTGACTCCGAGATTGACGACGACCTGCTCGAGCTGGCCGGGATCGGCGCGGACGGGGCCGAGGTTGCGGCCGTGCTTGACGTCGAGATGGACGGTCTCGCCGAGCAGCCGCTTGAGCAGGTTGGAGACCTCCGAGATCACGTCGGGCAGCTGGAGCACTTGCGGGCGCAGCGTCTGCTGGCGCGAGAAGGCGAGCAGCTGGCGGGTCAGCGAGGCGGCGCGGTTCGAATTGGCGCGGATCTGCTGGATATCGTCATAGTCGCTGTCGCCGGGCGAATGGCGCATCAGCATCAGGTCGCAATGGCCGATGATCGCGGTCAGGATGTTGTTGAAATCGTGCGCGACGCCGCCGGCAAGCTGGCCGACCGCCTGCATCTTGGTGGCCTGCGCGACCTGGCGCTTGAGCTTGCCCTCCTCGCCCGAATCCTTGAGGCTGATCAGGACGGCAGCGTCGCCGAGGCCGCGGGCGCCGGCGATCTTGATCGAGACGCCTTCGTCGGGCGCGTCGACGAAGCGGACGGTCATCTCGGCCGATTGCGGCGCGCCGCTGCCGAACTTGCGGATCGCATCGGACAGCGCGCTCTTGTCCTCGCGCACCACCAGGTCGCCCGGGTAGACCGGCGGCGCGGCGGCGTTGATCCGCGCGGCGCGCACGAAGGCGTCGTTCATGCTCACGAAGCGCCCGTCGCGGTCGACCAGCGCGATCCCCGAGGGGAGCAGCGCGATCAGCGAGCGGACATGCGCGGTGGCGGTGGGGCCGATCGCCGGGGTCGCGGCCGCGCCGGGCTCCTCGTCGAGCAAAGCGACGAGCATCGGCGCGTCCTCGCCGTCGAGAAAGGGGATCTGGAGGACGCGCAACGGGGTGCCGGTCAGGCCCTCGCGCTCGAAGCGGACCTGGCCGGTGGAGTCGGTGATCAGGAAGCGCGCGAAGTCGCGGCCCTCGGCATTGGTCTCGGCGCTGCCCATCGCGCGGGCGTGGAAGACGCGGTTGGCCGAGCGGACGCGGCCTTCGGGCGAGACCATCGCGGTCATGATGCCCGCGGTGCCCATCCGGTCGCCGGTGTGGCCGGCGATCAGCGCCTCGACCTGCGCGGCGAGATCGAGCGCCTGGACCCCGACGAAGCGCCATACCAAAGCCTCCTCGCCGACGCGCGAGACGCGGGCGCTGACCGGGGCGCCGAACACTTGGAGATCGTCGCACCGCCCCTCGCCGTCGCGCCACGCGGCGCGGCCGGCATCGCCGAGGCGCGCGGCAGCGGCGTCGCTCAAGGGCAGGCCCGGCGGGGTCGGGAAGCCGGCGAACAGCGCTTCGTAGCGGTTGTTGGCGCAGACGAGACGGCCGGCGCGGTCGGTAACCGCGAGCGCATGGTCGCTGGCCGAGGCGAGCGCCTGCGCGACCGACCAGTCGACGCTGGTCTCGGCGGCGGCGCCGGGCGCGAGCATGCGGCGCGCGGCAAAGACCGTGGCGGCAGCGATCAGCCCCGCGGCGATGAAGCCGATCGCGACCGCGCGGTCGTTGAGCGTGAGGAGGACGATCGCGCCCGCGACGAAGCCGGCGATGACCGCCGCGAGGAGGGGCAGCATCGGCTTGGGCTGGGATGAGGCTGGGAGCGTCGCCATGGGGCTCGTGTGTGACGGCGGTGCGCGAGGGTCAAGAACTACTCTCCCTCTCCCCTTGTGGGAGAGGGAGGGAGGAGCGCAGCGACGGAAGGGTGAGGGGGAGTGAGACCTGAGTCCCCCTCACCCTTCCCAAGCCTTCGGCTTGGGCCCCTTCCCTCTCCCACAAGGGGAGAGGGAGAAGAAGCTACCAGATCCGCACCCGCTTTTCCGGTGCGAGATACAGCTTCTGCGCCGCATCCGGCGCGAAGGCCGAGTACCAGGGGTCGAGGTTGCGGACCACCGCGGCGCGCTGCTCGCTCGGCGAGTGCGGATCGGTCAGCAGGCGCTGGCGGAGGTTCGCCTCGCGATAGTTGCGCCGCCAGACCTGCGCCCAGCCGAGATAGAAGCGCTGGTCGCCCGAATAGCCGTCGATCACCGGCGCCGGCTGGCCGTTCAGCGCATGGCGATAGGCGTCGTACGCCACCGTCAGCCCGGCGAGATCGGCGACATTCTCGCCCAGCGTCAGCGCGCCCTTCACATGCATGCCGGGGAGCGGCTCATACTGGTCGTACTGCGCCGACAGCGCGTCGGTGCGCGCCTTGAAGTTGGCGACGTCCTGCGGAGTCCACCAGTCGGTCAGGCGGCCCTCGCCGTTATATTTGGCGCCCTGGTCGTCGAAATGATGGCTGAGCTCATGCCCGATCACTGCGCCGATGCCGCCATAGTTCACCGCCGGATCGGCGTTGGGATCGAAGAAGGGCGGCTGGAGGATCGCGGCGGGGAAGACGATCTCGACCATGCCGAAATTGGCATAGGCGTTGATCGTCATCGGGGTCATCCCCCATTCCCAGCGGCGGATCGGAGTGCCGAGCTTGGCGACATTGTCGTCATACCCCCACTGATTGGCGCGCAGATTGTTGCCGAAGGCGTCGCCCGCGGTGATCTGCAGCGCCGAATAATCGTGCCACTGGCTGGGATAGCCGATCTTCGGGGTGAAGGACGCCAGCTTCTGGTGCGCCTTGACCTTGGTCTCGGGCGCCATCCATTCGAGCTGGTCGATGCGGCGGTCCATCGCGGCGATGACATTCTTCACCAGCTCGTCGGCCGCGGCCTTGGTCTCGGGCGGGAAATACTTTTCCACGTAGACCTTCGACACATCGTCGGCGAGGCTGCCGGTGGTGAAGTCGACTGCGCGCTTCCAGCGGATTTCCTGCTCGGGGGTGCCCGACAGGGTGGTGCCGTAGAAGGCGAAATTCTCCTTGTCGAAGGCGCTGGGCAGCACATCGGCGTAATTGTCGAGGCTGCGGACCAGCAGCTGGTCGCGCAGCACGCCGATCGGCGCGGTGCGGATGAGCCTGGCGATGCCGGTGATCGCGCTCGGCTGGGCGACGATGACGCTGTCGGTCTTGACGTTGCCCGCCGCGAACATCGCCGCAAAATCGAAGCCCGGCGCCGATTTGGCGAGCTGGGCGACGGTCATCATGTTGTAGGTCTTGTTGGCGTCGCGGCTGTCGACGCGGGTCCAGCTGACCTTGGCGATCTCGGTCTCGAACGCGACCAGCGCCTTGGCGCGCGCCGCGGCATTGGGCTCGCCCGCCAGCGTCAGCACGTTGGTCAGATGCTTCTCGTACGCCGCCTTGGTCTCGACCAGCTTGGCGTCGGTCGAGAGATAATAGTCGCGGTCGGGCATGCCGAGCCCCGACTGGAACAGGTTGAGCGCATAGACTTCGGGGTTCTTGTCGTCCTGGCCGATGAACCCGCCGAACGGCGTGCCGACGCCGTTGCGCCGCGCCTGGGCGACGAGCGCGGGATAGCCCGCCTTCGAGCGGAGGCCCTTGATCTGATCGAGCCAGGGCTGGATCGGGGCGAGGCCCTTGGCGTCGATCGTCTTGGTGTCGAGATAAGTGGCGTAGGCGATGCCGATCTTCGAGTTCGGGTCGGTCCTGGCTTCCTCGAGGATCGAATGGGTGCGGTCGTGCGACAGATCGTCGAGCAGGTTGAACGAGCCGTAGTTCGACTTGTCCGCGGGGATCGCGGTGTTCCGCGCCCAGGTGCCGTTGCCATAGGCGTAGAAATTGTCGCCCGGGGCGACGCTCTTGTCCATGCCGGCCTCGTCGAAGCCGAAGCTGCCATACTGCGGCTTGGGACGCGCGGGCTCGGGCGCGGGCTCGGCGGGCGGCGGGGGGACGACTTCGGCCACGGCGGCCGGCGGCGGCGTCTGCGAGGCGCACGAGGAGAGCAAGGCCGTGCCGGCGAGCAAGCTGGTGGCGAGGAGCGTAAGACGCATCGAGTAATCCCCTACGGAAATTCGGATGCGCCGTATTAGGCCGATAGCACGGCTCGTCAATCGACCTGCGAAGCCTGCCAATGTCTTGCGAAAACAGGCGGTTTTACGCAACTTCCGTGCGTCTGGCGGCGCGTTTGCGCCACTTCCGGGCGATCCACCAGCGCCACCCCAAAGCCGTGCCGAAATAGCCGACCACCGCGAGCACCGCCGTGATCGTGACGAGTCCCGTCAGCGTCGCCGGGCCGGCCTGGTGGAGCAGCCAGTCGCTCCAGCTGGTCTCGGCGGGCATCCCCGGGCCATGGCCCTGCGCCTTCTGCCCGAGCATCCAGCTGCCGAGATAATAGGCCGCGACCCATAGCGGCGGGGTGGTGACCGGATTGGTGAGGAAGGTGGTCGCCGCGGCGGCGGGGATGTTGGCGCGCAGGGGGAGCGCGAAGATCGCCGAGGCGGGGATCTGCCCCATCGGCACGAGGATGCCGGTGACCATGCCGAGCGCGACTCCGCGCGGCACCGACCGGCGGGTCAAGCGCCACAGCGAGGTGTGGAGGACGCGGTCGGCGACCGGCTTCAGCCAGCGATTCTCGCCGATCGATTCGCGCGTGGGGGTCGCCTTGTCGAGCATCCGGCGCATCCGGCCGGGGCCCGGCGGCAAAGGATCAGCCGCGATCGCGCATGATCCTTCCCTGCTCGCGCTTCCAGTCGCGCTCCTTGATGGTCTCGCGCTTGTCATGCGTCTTCTTGCCCTTGGCGAGCGCGAGCTCGACCTTGGCGCGCCCGTTCCCGTTGAAATAGATCGACAGCGGCACGAGGGTCATCCCCTCGCGCGCCACCGCGCCGTGGAGCTTGTTTATCTCGCGCTCATGAAGGAGCAATTTACGCGGACGCTTGGGCTCGTGGTTGAAGCGGTTGCCGTGGCTGAATTCGGGGACGTTGGCGTTGATTAGCCAGACCTGGCCTTCCTTGACCTCGGCATAGGCCTCGGCGATCGAGCCCTCGCCGAAGCGCAGCGACTTAACCTCGGTGCCGGTGAGCGCGATTCCGGCCTCGTAGACCGTCTCGATGAAATATTCGTACCGCGCGCGCCGGTTCTCGGCGACGGTCTTCACTTTCTCGAAGGCGGTGGGACGGGGACGGGCCATGGAGGGCGCGATGTAGGGGGTCGAGGGCGGAAGGGGAAGCGGCGAAGCGGTCTATATCTCTACGCCGTCACCCCGGCCTTGTGCCGGGGTCCACTCATCCGCGCGCGTTGGACAAGCGGCTCGATGGCAGCGCTGGCCGTCCGGTGGACCCCGGCACAAGGCCGGGGTGACGGAGGATTTGTGGAAGCGGCCGGGGTTAGAGGAGGCCGGCGTGCGCCAGCGCCGCGTCTACCGCCGCTCTGCTCGCCTCGTACGGCTCGACCATGGGCAGGCGGAGTTCGGTGGGAATGCCTGGCCGCACCTTCCCTAGCGCGTACTTCACCGGGCCCGGCGAGGCGTCGGTGAACATGGCGGTGTGGAGGGGGAAGAGGCGATCATGGAGCGCCAGCGCCGCCGCATAGTCCCCCGCCGCGCATGCCGCCTGGAATTCGGCGCACAGCTTCGGCGCGACATTGGCGGTGACCGAGATGCAGCCCACCCCGCCCATCGCATTGTACGCCAGCCCGAGATCGTCATTGCCCGAGAGCTGCGCGAACTCCGCCCCCAGCGCCGCCCGGTGCGCCGAGACGCGGGCGAGGTCGCCCGTCGCGTCCTTCACCGCGACGAACTTGCCCGGAAAGGCCCGGACGATGCGGACCAGCGTCTCGACCTGGATGTCGGTGACGGTGCGGCCGGGGACGTTGTAGAGGATGATCGGCAGGCCGCATTCGGCCTGGACCGCCTCGAAATGGCGGAAGATGCCTTCCTGGCTCGGGCGGTTGTAATAAGGCGGGACCATCAGCACCGCGTCGGCGCCGCAGTCCATCGCTTCGCGGCAATTGGCGATCGCCACCGCGGTGTCGTTCGATCCGGTGCCGGCGATGACGGGCACGCGGTCGCGCGCCTGCTCGACGCACACCTTCACGACGTGGAAATGCTCGCCCTTGGGCATCGTCGCGGACTCGCCGGTGGTGCCGCACGGGACCAGAGCCGCCGAGCCCTCGGCGATCTGCCACTCGATCAGGTCGCGATAATCCTGCTCGGCGAAAGCGCCGTTTCGGAACGGCGTCACCAGCGCCGGAATCGAGCCGGAGAACATAGTCCCGAAAATATCCCTAATGTTGGAAATCAGGGCTGGCAGATAGGGTAGGTTTCCGTATCATGTCCACCATGCTGGGTGCCGGTATCAAGAGCGCGTTGTTGTTCGTGGGCGTGTCGGGCCTCGCCGCGTCGTCGCGGATGACGCAGGAGCAGATCGCCTGGTACCAGCAGGCGATCGAAAGCGGGCTTTCGCAGACCGCGCCTTCCTATATCCCGTCGGGCGAGCTGAGCGGCGCGCTGGCCGAATGGAACCGGCTGCAGCAGTCGGATAATTTCCCTTTCTCCGATTACGCCAACTTCATGCTGATGCACCCCGGCTGGCCCGGCGAGACCGCGCGACGCGCGGCGGCGGAGACGGTGCTCGAGAGCGGGACCTGGGCGCCGGGGCTAGTGGTGCGCTATTTCGAGCGCTTCCCGCCGGTCACTCCCGCGGGCAATCTCCGCTACGCCGAGGCGCTGGCCGCGTCGGGACGCCAGGCCGAGGGCGAGCAGCTGGCGCGCAAGGCGTGGCGCGCGGGTGTGCTGCGGCCCGGCGACGAGGCGCGGCTGACCGGCGCCTTCGCGGGCGCGCTGACGGTCGACGATCACGATGCGCGCGAGGACATGCTGCTGTGGCAGAATTCGCTCGCCTCGGCGCAGCGCCAGCTGGGGATGACCTCGGCGGGGCGGCGCGCGGTGTTCGAAGCGCGGATCGCGTTCCGCTCCAAGGCCGCCGATGCCGATGCCAAGGGCGCCGCGGCGATGGCGGCGGGGCGCGGCGATCCCGGCTTCATCGCCGACCGTGCGCGCTGGCTGCGCGAAAGCGGCCAGGGGATGGCGGCGCGCGCCTATCTCGGGCAGCCGCGCACGCTTGCCTTCCGCCCCGGGCACGTCGAGAAATGGTACGAAGTGCTGCTCGCCTCGGCGCAGGCGGCGCAGGCCGACGGGCAGTACGACCTCGCTTATCGCATCGCCAGCCAGGTCGACGATGCCTATCCGGCGGGGACCGACGTCAGCGACCGGCCCTATGGCGAGCGCGACGATTATACGAGCCTCACCTGGCTCGCCGGCAATGTCGCGCTCTACCAGCTCCAGCGGCCGCGCGACGCGACGGGGATGTTCGAGCGCTACAGCCATGGCTCGAAGACTCCGCAGACTCAGTCCAAGGGACTCTATTGGGCGGGCCGCGCGGCCGAGGCGGCGGGCGACAGCGCGGCGTCGAATGCCTATTACGAGCGCGCGGCGGGCTATCCCGACCTTTATTACGGCCAGCTCGCGAGCGAGCGGCTGGGACGGTCGCTGCGCCGGCCCCCCGATTTCAATGCGCGGGTCAGCGATCCGGCGGTGCGCGACGCCTTCTACCGGCGCGAAGTGGTGCGCGCGGCGCAACTGCTCGGCACGCTCAACAATTATGCCGACCAGGGCGTGTTCATCCGCCAGATCGCCAAGGACGCGACCAGCGACTCCGACCATATCCTCGCTGCCGAGCTGAGCCGCGCGATCGGGCGGCCCGATCTGGGGGTGATGGTCGGGCGCAGCGCGCTCGAGAACGGCTTCTCGGACTATACCGCGGCGGGCTACCCGTCGGTGCGGGTGCCCGAGGCGCAGCAGGATTACTGGACGATCATCCACGCGATCGCGCGGCAGGAGAGCCAGTTCGACCGCGCCGCGGTGAGCCATGCCGGCGCGCGCGGGCTGATGCAGCTGATGCCGGGCACCGCGCGCGAGACCGCGGGCAAGCTCGGGATGGGCTACAATGTCTCGTCGCTGACGGTCGACACCGATTACAACATCCAGCTCGGCTCGACCTATTTCAAGCGGATGTTCGGCATCTATGGCAGCTATCCGCTGGCAGTGGCGGCGTACAATGCCGGGCCGGGCAATGTGAACAAGTGGATCGCCGCCAATGGCGACCCGCGGCTGCCGGGCGGCGACATGGTGCGCTGGATCGAGCAGATCCCGATCTTCGAGACCAAGAACTATGTCCAGCGGGTGCTGGAGAATGCGGTGGTCTACGACCTGCTCAACCCCCAGCGCGCGCGGAGCCAGGGGCCGTCGAATTTGAGCTGGTATCTTGGGAAGAGGCGGCCGGGTTAAGTTTCACCCGCAGGAATAATCGCTTACTTGTTCCCCTGCGAAAGCAGGGGCCCAGAGCCAAGCAGGTCATCGCTCGTGACCCTGGACCCCTGCTTGCGCAGGGGAACAAGAAGGTTTTGACATATGGAAGGTGGCATGGACCGCCCCAACTACATCACCCCCGCGGGCTATGCCGCGCTCAAGGCCGAATATGACGCGCTGCTCTCGGGCGAGCGGCCGAAGCTGGTCGAAGTGATCAGCTGGGCGGCGGGGAATGGCGACCGCTCCGAGAATGGCGACTATATCTACGGCCGAAAAAGGCTGCGCGAGATCGACCGGCGGCTGGGATTTCTGGCGAAGCGGATGAAGGCCGCCAAGGTCGTCGATCCGGCGCAGCAGCCCGACCGGGCGCGGGCGTGGTTCGGGGCGACCGTCACCGTCGCCGACGCGGACGACAATCAGCGCGTGCTCACCCTGGTCGGCGACGACGAGGCCGATGCCGGCGCCGGACGGGTCGGGTGGAATTCGCCGTTCGCGCGTGCGCTGCGCGGTGCCGCGGTCGGGGATCTGCGGCGCGTCACCCTGCCCGGCGGCGAGCGCGAGTTTGAGGTGACTGCGGTCACTTATTCCTGAAAGCGACGGAAAATGCAGGGCTTGCGGTGAATCGCGGCAATGCCGTGCTGCGATGCGGGACGCGCGTGCTACACCTGCCTTCTGCCGAGGCGTTTTTCGGCGGGTGTGAGCGAGGGGACTATGGCGACACAGCGTATCCTGGTGTCGGGACGGGTTCAGGCCGTCAGCTATCGCGACTGGACGGTGCGCACCGCGCAGAGGCTCGGGCTGAAGGGCTGGGTGCGCAATCTGAACGACGGCCGCGTCGAAATCCTTGCCGATGGCGAGGAGGAAGCGATCGGCAAGCTGGTCGACGCCTGCCGCGAAGGCCCGCCGCTGGCGCGGGTCGATCATGTCGAGGCCCACAACGACACCGACAAGCCGTGCAAGGGCTTTACGAAAAGGCTGCGGGCTTAGGAGTCACGATTACACCTCTCCCGCTTTCGCGGGAGAGGGAGGGGCCCGCCGCGAAGCGGTGGGAGGGTGAGGGTCTTCTTCTTCTTCTTCTTCGGGCGCTCGAAGGAAGAAGACCCTCACCCAACCCTCTCCCGCGAAAGCGGGAGAGGGCTAAGAAGAAGGCAAGTCCCTCATTGCCGCGGCGATTGACCGCCGCAGCCCCCTGTGGGACGTTCCCCGCATCCACAGGGGAGAAGAGTCATGCCGATACCCGCGACCTGGTCCGATAAATTGCTGAGCGTGCTGCGCATCGTCGTGGGCCTGGGCTTCCTCCAGCATGGCACCTCCAAATTCTTCGGCGTTCCCCCCTTCCCGGTGCCCGGACCGCTCAGCCCGCTGATCACCGCCGCGGGCGCGCTCGAGCTGATCGGCGGGGCGATGATCGTGATCGGGCTGTTCACCCGGCCGACGGCCTTCATTCTCTCGGGCATGAGCGCGGTCGCCTATTTCATGGTGCACGCACCCAAGGGCTTCTTCCCCGCCGCGAACGGCGGCGAGCCGGTCATGCTCTATTGCTTCGTCTTCCTCTACCTCGCCGCGGCGGGCGGCGGCGCTTGGAGCGCGGACCGGGCGATGGGCAAGGGCTGATGCCCTTGCCCGGCGGCTGGGCGGCGGCGCTGCTGAGCGTGATGCGCGTGGCGGTGGCGCTCGCCTTCATCCAGCACGGCACCGACAAATTGTTCGGCTTTCCCGATTTCGGGGGATCGCCCGACGCGCTGACGCTGCCGCTCGGCATCCTCGAGGCCGGCGGCGGCGGGCTGGTGCTGCTCGGGCTGTTCACTCGGCCGGTCGCCTTCGTGCTTTCGGGGCAGATGGCAGTGGCCTATTGGTGGATCCACGCGCCGGGGAGCTTCTTCCCCGCCGCGAACGGCGGCGAACCGGCGATGCTCTATTGCTTCGCCTTCCTCTATCTGGCGGCGGCAGGCGGCGGGGCATGGAGCCTCGACGAACTCCGCAGGAAGGCCTGAGCATTATGGCGATCGACGACCATGTCATGAGCAACATCGCGCTGCTGATCGACGCCGACAACGCCTCGCCGGGGTCGCTCGACCCGGTGCTGACGGTGCTGGCGGAGCTCGGCAACGTCAACATCCGCCGCGTCTACGGCAACTGGAAGAAGGCCGAGCTCAAGGGCTGGGCCGAGCGCACGCTGAGCCACGGCATCGAGCCCTTCCAGCAATTCGACCTGACCAAGGGCAAGAACGCCACCGACATGAAGATGACGATCGACGCGATGGACCTGCTGTTCCGCGGGCGCGTCACCGGGTTCGGGATCATGTCGTCCGATTCGGACTTCACTCCGCTGGCGATGCGGATCCGCCAGGAAGGGCTCGCGGTCTATGGCTTCGGCACCGACCGCACCCCCGAGGGCTTCCGCGCGGCGTGCACGCGCTTCATCGATGTCGGCGCGCTGACCAAGGTGCACGAGGCCGAGAAGGCCCCTGCCCCGCTGCTCACCAACAGCGAGATCGATTCGGCGACGGTGACGCTGCTGATCGATGCCTACAACGCCGCCCGGCGCGACGAGCAGGGCTATGCCAGCCTGTCCGAGATGGGCCAGCTCGCCGGCAACCGCTCGAGCTTCGACGCGCGCAACTACGGGTTCAAGCGGCTCTCGGACCTGATCCGCAAGGTCCCCAATTTCCAGCCGGAGCTGCGCGACGGGCGGATGTATGTGAAGCGGGTGCGCTAGGAATCGCATGCAAGGCGGAATGCTGATCGGCCTCGGGCTGTACCTCGCGGCCATGCTGGCGATCGGCGCCCATGCCTGGCGCGGATCGGGACGCGACATCGACACGTATCTGCTCGGCGGGCGGCGGCTGGGGCCGGTGGTGGCCGGGCTGAGCGCGGGGGTCTCGGAGCTGGCGGGCTGGACGATGCTCGTGCTGCCCGCGGCGGTGTTCGCGGGCGGGCTTTCCGCGGCGTGGGTTGTGGTCGGTCTCATCGCCGGCACCTTGCTCAACTGGATCGTCGTCGCCCCGCGGCTGCGCGCCCGCAGCGCGTTGGTCGGTGACGCGCTCACCCTGCCCGACTATCTCGGGAAACGCTGGCCGAATGGCGACCTTGTGCGCGGGGTGGCGTCGGTGCTGATCGTCCTTCGCACCCTGTTTTGCGCCGCGGCCGGGCTGGCCGTGGCCGGCGCGGTCTCCGCCGCGCTCGGGACGGGCTATGCGACCGGCGTGATCGGCACCGCGATCGTGGTCGCGGCCTATACGCTGCTGGGCGGATTCCGCGCGGTGACGCTGACCCAGGCGGTCCAGGCCTGCCTGATCGTCGCGGCGCTCGTGATCGTGCCCTGGGTCGCGATCTCGGGGATCAAGGGCTGGGACGTGGCGCAGGGGGCAATCCGCTGGGCGAACCGCGCGGCGCTCGACCCGTTCGCCGGGACGACGACGCTGGGGATCGTCTCGATGCTCGCCTGGGGGCTCGGCGCTTTCGGGCAACCGACCATCCTGCTGCGCTTCATGGCGATCCGTTCGGCCCGCGACGTGCCCGTGGCAGGCGCGGTCGCAGTCGCGTGGACCGCCGCGGTGCTGGCGGGAGCAGTGATGCTCGGGCTGGGCGGGCTCGCCTATGTGACCGCGCGTGGAGTCGAGGGGACGGACTCCGAAGCGTTGCTCCTGCTGCTCGCGCAGCTGCTATTTCATCCGGTCATCGCCGGTTTCCTCGTCGCCGCAGTGCTGGCGGCGATCATGGCCGGGCTCGCGGCACAGTTCCAGGTGGCGGCCGGCTCGATCGCGCAGGATCTGGTGCGACGCTTCCGGCCCGGGACGGGCGTGCCGGCGGCGCGGCTCGCGGTGACCGGGTTTGCGATTGCTGCGACGCTGCTGGCCCTCGATCCCGCCACCTCCGCGCTCAGGCTCCTGACCCTCGGCTGGGCCGAGTTCGGCGCGGCGTTCGGGCCGGTGGTCATCCTGAGCCTGTTCTGGGAGCGGACGACGCAGGGCGGCGCGCTGGCCGGAATGCTGGCCGGCGCCGGCGCGGTGGCCGTCTGGAACGCGCTCGGATCGGGGAATAGCCTTTACGCGATCGTCCCGGGCTTTATCGCGGGCTGGCTGGCGGTGATGCTGGCAAGCCTGGTCGAAGCGGCGGTGCGCCGCCTGCGTGGAGTGAAATGATGCGTCTGCTTGCCCTCCCCCTCCTCGCCCTGCTCGCCGCGTCGCCATCGGCGCAGACCGACCCGGCCCGGCTTTCCGAGACAGTGAAGGTCCTCGCCTCGGACGCGTTCGAGGGCCGCGGGCCGGGAACCTCGGGCGAGGCGAAGACCGTCGCCTATCTCGTCGAGCGCTTCAAGGCGCTGGGGCTCGAGCCCGGCGGCGAGAATGGCAGCTTCGTCCAGCACGTGCCGATGGTCCACACCAGGGTCGGCGCAGGGAGCATGGCGTTCGGCGCGACGCCGGTGACGCAGGGCACCGAGATCAACGTCACCACCGTCCATGCCGAGCCCCGCGTCAAGATCGACGCCGCGCCGATGGTGTTCGTCGGCTATGGCGTCAGCGGATCGGGCTGGGACGATTTCAAGGGCGTCGACCTGCACGGCAAGGTCGCGGTGTTCCTGGTCAACGATCCAGATTTCGAGGCGACCGCTTCGGACGACGCAGCGGGCAAGTTCGGCGGGCGGCGGATGACCTATTATGGCCGCTGGACCTACAAGTTCGACGAAGCGGCGCGGCGCGGCGCAGTGGCGGCGCTGATCGTCCATGATACCGGCGGCGCGGGCTATGGCTGGTCGACGGTCAACGCCAACAATGGCGAGAATTACGACATCGTCCGCGGGCCGACCGACCCCAAGGTGCCGCTGCAGGGCTGGATCGCGCACGACCAGGCCAATGCGCTGTTTGCGCGCGCCGGGCTCGATCTCGATGCGCTCCGCGTGCAGGCGCGCTCGGCGGGGTTCCGGCCGGTCGAGCTGAAGGGCGTCCCCTTCTCCGCCGATCTCGCGGTCGGAGTCGAGCGGATCGAGAGCGTCAATGTGCTGGCGAAGCTCAGCGGTGGCAAGCGGCCGGGCGAGACGGTGATGTTCGGCGCGCACTGGGACGCTTACGGCAAGGGCAGCGACGGCGCGATCCGGCCGGGCGCAAACGACGACGGGCTCGGCGTGGCCGGGGTGATCGAGCTGGCGCGGCTGTTCAAGGGCGGCGCACGGCCCGACCGCACCCTGGTGTTCGCGCTGTGGACCGGCGAGGAGCGCGGGCTGCTCGGCTCCGAATATTACGGGTCGCACCCGCTCTATCCGCTGGCGACCACCGCGGCGAACCTGACGCTCGACATCCTCCAGACCGCGGGCCCGGCGAAGAATGTCGTGCTGGTCGGCAAGGGCGCCTCGAACCTCGACGACGAGCTTGCCGTCGCAGCGGCGGCGCAGGGACGGACGATCGTCGCCGAGACTTTCGCCGAGCGCGGGCTGTTCTTCCGCGCCGATCATTTCTCGGTCGCGCGGCGCGGGGTGCCGTCGCTGCTGCTGATGGCGCTGGGCGGCCCGCCCGAACTTGCCGAGGGCGGCACCGCGGCCGGGCAGGCGTGGCTCGACGCGTACATGAAATGCTACCACCAGGCCTGCGACGCCTGGGACGCCGGCTGGGACCTGCGCGGCGCGGCGGCGGACGTCGACCTGTTCTTCGCGATGGGGACGCGGATCGCCAACAGCCGGGCGTGGCCGGCCTGGGCGCCGGGGTTCGAGTTCGAGAAGGTCCGGGCAGAGAGCGCGGGCCAGCGGCGCTGAGAGAAGATATTATTCGCGCAGAGGCGCAGAGAGCGCAGAGATGAAGGGCGCGGCGCAGCCCCTCGAATATCTTGACGATGCCGACTTCATTGCCGCTGGCGCGGCGCGACCGGTCGCCGCGGGCAAATCATCTCTGCGCTCTCTGCGCCTCTGCGCTAACAAACCTTCTTCTACGCCTCCGCGATATCCTCGTTCCACAAAGCGGGCTGCTCCGCGATGAAGCGGCGCATCAGGTCGATGCAGCGCGGGTCGCCGACGATCTCGACCGTGACCCCGCGGCTGCGCAGGAAGTCCTCGTTGCCGCCGAAATTGGCGTTTTCGGCGATCACCACATGCGGGATGCCGAACTGGACGATCGTCCCCGCGCACATCATGCACGGGCTGAGCGAGGTGTAGAGCGTCGTCCCCGCGTAACTCCGCTGGCGGCCTGCGTTGCGGAGCGCGTCCATCTCGCCATGCGCGATCGGGTCGCCCTTCTGGACGCGCTGGTTGTGGCCCTCGCCGAGTATCTCCGAACCGCGCGCCAGCACCGATCCGATCGGGCAGCCGCCCTCCTGATAGCTCTTGAGCGCCAGCGCGTAAGCGCGCGCCAGCAGGGCCGGATCATAGGTCATTCGCGCGGCAAGTTGCCGATAGCGGGGATCGCACGCTCGCCCGACTTGCGCTCCGCCAGCAGCGTGCGGAGGAAGCGCAGGGGATTGGTCAGCGCGAGGTGCTGGCGGCCGAAGCGCTTGGCGTAGAATTCGGGATGGACCAGCGCGCGCGGGCGGCCGAGCGCCTCGATCGCGAGCTTCTCGCCCCAGGCGCGCACCTTCCCGGGCACCTCTCCGCGGAAATAGAGGATCATGTTCTGGCGGTACCAGCTCTCCACCCCGGTCTCGTCCCACAGCGCGAGGCGGATCGCGTCGAACGGCGCGAAACCGAGCGCCTCGAACTTGCGGCCCCAATATTCGGGCCAGCGCTCGTTGACATGGTGCTGGCCGCCCTGGAGCGGGATCGCCGCCGAGACGAGCAGCACGTCGCCCTTCGACGCGAGGAAGCGCGCCAGCTTGTCGGCACGCGCGGCGGCGACATGCTCGACGAACTCCATCGAGATGACGAGGTCGTAGCGCGGCTGCGGCAGGCTGGGCTCGCCCTCGGCGGTCTCGAAGTCGAACCGGGTGAACTCGCCCGCCTGGAGGTTCCCGCCCGCAGGCGACCAGGGGCCGTCGACGCCGTGCACGGTTCCCACCCCCGCCTTGCGGAACGCCTCGAGCCAGCCGCCGGTGCCGCAGCCGACATCGAGCACCGACGACGGCCCGAGCAGCGGCGCCAGCAGCCCTGCGACGATCGCCGCCGATCGCTCCGAGCCCGAGCGGTACGTGCCGTAGCTGTCGTGGATATAGCCGTCCGCCATGCTGTCCTTCCCTAGCGCCAGCCGCGGACGACTCGCTCGAGCCCCGCGACGACGCGTGCGAGCCGCTGGTAATCGACCTTGTCGGGCGTGTCGTGGGTGCTGTGATACCAGGGATAGCGGAACGGCGCGGTGTCGGTGACCATCAGCGCGGGAAAGCCGGCCTGCTCGAACGCCCAGTGATCGGACCAGTCGATCCCCTGGACGAAGCCCGGCGCGGTGCCGCCGACGCTGGGGAATTGCGTCGCCTCGCGGAAGGCGCCGGTCACGCGGCGGACCAGCGGACGCGAGCCGATCGTCCCGACAAAGGCGACGAAGTTTCCCGTGTCCGGATAGAGCAGGTCGAGCGGGAACGGGTAATGCTGGCTGCCCGGCTTGTCGCTGAACCAGCCGATCGTCTCGAGCGAGACCATGCCGCTGACCCGCTCGCCCGAGGCCTTGAGGCGATTGGCGTAGACCAGGCTGCCCATCCGGTCGGACTGGAAGAAGGGCGGCTCCTCGTTGACGAACAGCGCCAGCCGGATCCGCACCGCCGCCTTGCCGCGCAGATCGGCGAGGCTGCGTGCGAGCTCGACCACCGCCGCCGCGCCGCTGGCATTGTCGTTGGCGCCGGGCGCGGTGAAGGCGCTGTCGTAATGCGCGCCGATGACCAGCGTCGGCGCGGCGGAGTCGGCGGGCTCGATCACGGCTTCGAGATTGCGGACATGGCCGTCGTCGAAGGGCTGGCGGACGACGGCATAGCCCATCCCGGCCAGCGCCTGCTCGAGATGGAGCGCCGCCGCTTCCAGCGCCTCCGGGTGGCCGGCATTGTGCGGCGTGCTCGCGATCGCCTCGACATGGCCGCGCAGCCGCTGGGCGAGCGCGGCCTCGGCCGGGGTGAGCGGCGGCAAGGCCCCGGCGAACGACTGCCCGGGAACCGCGGTCATCCACAGCAAGGCCAGCACCGGCGCCGCGAAGATCGCAAGGACGATCAGCACCGAGGCGATGCGGCCGCGGTTTTCGCCGATCCAGCCGGTCATCTACAGCGCGCGCCGCTGAAGGACGACGGGAATGCCGCGCGCATCGACTTCGTAGCCGCACACCTCGAAACCGTGGCGCAGGTTGAGGATCAGCATCGCGTTGTTGGCGGCGCGGGTGCGGGTCTCGATCCAGCGATAGCCCGCCGCGGCGGCATCCTCGTGCTGGCGCCCCATCAGCGCCGAGGCGACTCCCTGCCCGCGCAATTCGCCGCGCACCCCGCCGAGCCAGCTGTAGAGCAAGGCAGCGCCGCGCCGGTAGCCGAGCTTGAAGCCGACCCATTCGCCATCCCGCTCGGCGATCCACAGCATCGGATCGGTCAGCCGCGGCAGGCGATCGAGGAGGTAGGCATCGTCTGCGGGCTCGAACACTGCGCGATAGAGCGCGAGCAGCGGCGCCGCGGCGTCCTCGATCGGGCCGGACCAGCGGCGGAAGGCGACGGCTTGCGGATCGGTCATGCGAAGCGCGCTTATTGCTGCCCCATCGCAACGATGCAGCCGCCTTCGAGCCTGAGCGTCGAATTCATCTCGCGGTCGCCAGTTTTGGTCCGCACCGCGATGCCATCGGCCGTGCTTGTGACGTCAACGATGTCGATCTGGCCGTGATCGTTCGACGCCACCAGCATCGACAGGATATCGGTGAGCTTCATCGTCGCCTCGCCCGGCGCGTGCGCGAAGGTGGCGTCGGCCTTGACGAAGCGCCCCATCGCCACCTCGTCGCGCGCATTGATCGCGCCGATGAACGCCCGGACGGTTTCGACATCGGGCTTCGCGGCCGGGCCGGGCGTGCAGGTCGCAGTGACGGCGAGCAGGGCGAGGGTGAGGCTCATCGGGTTTCCTTCGGTTGCGGCGCGAAGGTGAAGGGGTTGCGGGCCGGTGTCCAGTGGCGGGTGCTGTAGGACAATCCCGGCTTGGCTTCACACTTTGTACGCGAATTGCGCAGGAAAATTTCAAGGCGACGACCGATAATTTCCAACCGGGTTCGGTGCACCGATATTCGATTGTCAAAGAGCGGCTGGAACAATAGAAGAACATTGCTCGGTAGGAAAGCGTGCAAGCGAAGGAGCTTCGTGATAGGATCGCGCCATGAACGTGCAGCTTCCCTCCCGGAAACCGGAGCAGCTCAAGCTGACCGTGGACGACTTCCTGCTGCTCAGGAAGGCCGGCGCGTTTGACGATCATTGGCGTCCGGAATTGCTCGAAGGCGCGCCGTTCGCGTCGCCCTCGCCGGGCGGCGTCGAGCCCGAGAGCGATGCTCATATTCCCTACAAGCTGCGGATCGAAGACTATGAACTGCTTGCAGGCTCTGGAAGCATCGCAGCGATTCCGAGGACGGAGCTGGTCGATGGCAAGGTCTTTGCCGTGAGTCCTCAATATCGTCCGCATGGGTTCGTGAAGGACGAGCTTGCCTATCGCCTGCGGCGCGCGCTCGAAGAGCTCGGCCTGCCGCTTTCGGTCGCCACCGAGCAGTCCGTCGCGATCCCGCCGTACAGCGAACCCATGCCGGACGTGATCGTGACCACGGCGCGACGCGGCCCAGGAGCGATTCCGGTCGCCTCGGTCACGCTCATCGTCGAGATTTCGACCAGCACGCTGCGCTTCGACCTCCTCACCAAGTCAGCAGTCTACGCGCGCGCTGGAGTTCCAGAGTATTGGGTGGTGGATGTGGATGCCCGCGTGATCCAGCAGATGTGGGCGCCCCAGAGCGAAGCCTATGCTGAGCGGCGCGAAGTCACGTTTGGGGAGCGGGTCGTTGCGATTACGGTCGAGGGATTCGCGGTGGAGACGACGGAACTATAGAGAGCATTCACGATCCTTGTCGAGGATCGTCAACGAAGGGTAAGCGTCGTGCTGATCAAATGCCCCACTTGCGAAGGCTCAATATCTTCGAACGCTTCAACTTGCCCGCACTGCGGCGAAAAGCCGCGTTATCATTATCATAGACGCGACGAAACTCCTGTTGGCAATTGCAAAGAGTGCAACGGCACAGGAAAGGTAGATGGCTTTGTAGAAGCACGTTTCCTTCTCTTGCCTATCCAAAAACCTGCAAAGGTAACTTGCTGGGTCTGCAAGGGGGGAGGCAAAAAAATGTATGTAAGTGAGAGCGAGGGACGTAGCTGGTTCCCCACTGACTAGAGCCCTTTTTTACGCGTCTACCGCGTCAGTTTCTTATACGACAACGCCGTAGGCCGATCCGCCGCATCGCCCAGCCTGCGCCGCTTGTCCTCCTCATACGCCTCGAAATTCCCCTCGAACCACTCGACGTGCGAATTGCCTTCGAACGCCAGGATATGCGTCGCCAGCCGGTCGAGGAAGAAGCGGTCATGGCTGATCACCACCGCGCAGCCCGCGAAATTCTCGATCGCCTCTTCCAGCGCGCGCAGGGTCTCGACGTCCAGATCGTTGGTCGGTTCGTCGAGCAGCAGCACGTTGCCGCCGGTCTTGAGCATCTTGGCGATGTGGACGCGGTTGCGTTCGCCGCCGGAGAGCTTGCCGACATTCTTCTGCTGGTCCTGGCCCTTGAAGTTGAACGCGCCGACATAGGCGCGCGTGCTCATGTCCTGCTTGTTGACCTTCATGTAATCGAGCCCGTCCGAAATCTCCTCCCAGACATTCTTCGACGGATCGAGATGGTCGCGGCTCTGGTCGACATAGCCGAGGCGCACGGTGGTGCCGAGCTCGATGGTGCCGGTGTCGGGCTGCTCCTGGCCGGTGATCAGCTTGAACAGCGTGGACTTGCCCGCGCCGTTGGGCCCGATCACGCCGACGATGCCGCCCGGGGGCAGCAGGAACGACAGGTTCTCGAACAGCAATTTGTCGCCGTACGACTTCGAGATGTCGGTCACCTCGATCACCTTGCCGCCGAGCCGCTCGGGGACCTGGATGACGATCTGCGCCTTGGCGTTGCTGCGCTTCTCGCTCGATTCGACCAGCTGGTCGAACGCCTTGATGCGCGCCTTGCTCTTGGTCTGGCGGCCCTTGGTGCCGGCGCGGATCCATTCGAGCTCGTCCTTGATCGCCTTCTGGCGGCCTTCGTCCTCGCGCGATTCCTGGTCGAGCCGCTTGGCCTTCTTCTCGAGATAGGTCGAGTAATTGCCCTCGTACGGGAAATACTTGCCGCGATCGATCTCGAGGATCCAGCCGACGACATTGTCGAGGAAATAGCGGTCATGGGTGATCATCAGCACCGCGCCGGCATATTCCTTGAGATGGTTCTCCAGCCAGTTGACGCTCTCGGCGTCGAGATGGTTGGTCGGCTCGTCGAGCAGCAGGATCGAGGGCTTCTGGATCAGCAGCCGGGTGAGCGCGATCCGGCGCTTCTCGCCGCCCGACAGCGTGTCGACCGGCCAGTCGCCCGGCGGACAGCGCAGGGCCTCCATCGCGATCTCAAGCTGGTTGTCGAGGCTCCAGCCGTCGACCGCGTCGATCTTCTCCTGGAGCGCGCCCATCTCTTCCATCAGCGCGTCGAAATCGGTGCCGTCCTGCGGATCGCCCATCTCGGCGGTGATCGCGTTGAAGCGGTCGACCAGGTCGGCGGTCTCGCGCGCGCCTTCCTTGACGTTCTCGAGCACGTTCTTGGTCGGGTCGAGCTGCGGCTCCTGCGGCAGATAGCCGACGGTGATATATTCGCCCGGCCAGGCCTCGCCGGTGAAGTCCTTGTCGATGCCGGCCATGATCTTCATCAGCGTCGACTTGCCGGCGCCGTTGGGGCCGACGATGCCGATCTTGGCGCCCTGGTAGAATTGAAGATTGATGTTGCTCAGCACCGGCTTGGGGGCGCCGGGGAAGGTCTTGGTCATGTCCTTCATGACAAAGGCGTATTGGGCGGCCACTGGATGTGTCTCCGTCGGGAATTTCTGAAGGCGGGAAGTTCGGGCGGGCATGTAGCGACGCCGCCGCGGATTGGCAAACCGGGGCGGGAGGATTAGACCGCGGTCATGGAACGCCACGAGATCGTCCCCGACGAACGAATCGCGCCGCTGATCGACGCCATCGAACGCGGCGACGAAGTGGTGTTCATGCGCGGCGGGAAGGAAGTGGCGAAATTGACGCCTGCCCGGCCCGAAGCGCGGCGCGGAAAGCCCATGACAAGCGAAGACCTGCAACGGATGCGCGAGATCCGCGAAAGCCTGCCGGGCCCGCCCATCGATGCGGCAGCGCTCGTCCGCGAGATGCGTGACGAGGGCCATTGAGCCTGTATTTGGACACCAGCGTTGCGGGTACATTGCTTCTGCGCGATGCCGGGGCGGATGCCTGCTCCGATTGGCTTGAGCATCGCGCCGAAGATGCCGGATGGAGCGACTTCGCTAACGGCGAGCTGGTGTCGGCGATCGGTCTGCGGGTGCGGCGCGGCCAGTTCACGGAAACCGACGGAACGCGCATCGTCGATGCCATCGCGGATTTCACGCGCGCATGGCTGCGATTTTCGGCGGACTCGCCGGATATCGCGGCCGCAACCGGGTTCTTGGCGCAATTCGATCTCGGGCTGAGGCTGCCCGACGCCATCCACATCGCCATGGCGCAACGGCTTGACTGCACGCTCGTCTCAACCGACCGAAGGCAGCTGAAGGCGGCCCGCGCGCTCGGCGTGCCGATCGCCGACCCCTCGGTGTGCTGACCGATCAGGAGTAGTTCATGAAGTACCTCTTCCTTCCCTTGCTCCTCGCTTTGCCCCTCCCTGCCCTCGCCCAGACCGCGCCTTCGGTGGCCGAGCTGCGCGACGCCGCGCTCAAGGACGATCTCGCCTGGGAGATCACCGAGGGGCTCACCACCGAAGTCGGCCAGCGGCTGGCGGGGACCGAGGCCGAGGCGCGGGCGCGCGCCTGGGCGGTCGAGAAGCTGAAGGCGCTCGGCTTCCAGAATGTCCGGATCGAGACCTACCGGATGCCGGTGTGGGTGCGCGGCGCCGAGCGGGCCGAGATTACCGCGCCCTTCCCGCAGAAGCTGACACTCGCCGCGCTCGGCAATTCGGGATCGACCGGCCCCGCCGGGATCGACGCCGAGATCGTCTATTTCCCGACGCTCGCCGATCTCCAGGCCGCGCCCGACGGTAGCCTCAAGGGCAAGATCGCGTTCGTCAGCCATGCGATGCACGCGACGCAGGACGGATCGTCCTACGGCCAGTTCGGCCAGCCGCGGCGAATCGGCCCCAACACCGCGGCGAAGAAGGGCGCAGTGGCGATCCTGATCCGCTCGGTCGGCACCGACTATCATCGCAACGCGCATACCGGCGTGACCAACTGGGACGCCAATGTGAAGCCGATCCCGGCCGCCGCCTTGCCGCTGCCCGACGCCGAGCAGCTCGAGCGCATCCTCAGGCGCGGCCGGCCGGTGCGGATGCACTTGCTGCTGACTCCGAAGTTCACCGGCGAGGGCGAATCGGGCAATGTCATCGCCGAAGTGCCGGGCAGCGATCCCGGTGCGGGGATCGTCGTGGTCGGCGGGCATCTCGACAGCTGGGACCAGGGCACCGGCGCGATCGACGACGCCACCGGCCTCGCGATCACCACCGCGGCGGCGAAGCGAATCATGGATGCCGGCCAGCCGCGGCGGACGATCCGGGTGGTCTGGTTCGGTGCCGAGGAAGTCGGCGGCTTCGGCGGCGAGGCCTATTTCAAGGCGCACAAGGACGACCACCACGTCCTCGCCGCCGAATCGGATTTCGGCGCGGACCGGATCTGGAAGTTCGAGGTCAACCTGCCCGCGAGCGCCAAGGCGGTCGGCGACCGGCTCGGCACCGCGCTCGCGACGCTCGGGATCACGCGCGGCACTGCGCTGGCGGGCGACGGCACCGATGTCGGCCCGCTTCACAAGGCCGGAGTCGCCGCGGTCGATCTCGCCCAGTCGGGGACGCGCTATTTCGACGTGCACCACACCCCCGACGACACGCTCGACAAGGTCGATCCCGAGCAGCTGCGCCAGAATGTCGCGGCGTGGACGGCAATGCTGGCGGTGGTTGCGAATGCGCCCGAGGAGATCGGGCCCGTGACGCCAGGGCCTTGAGAAGGCCGGTTAAGCTAAATGGCGGCGAAATGGCGGGAAACCGGCGAAAATCCGGCGATTACATTGCGGTGCGGTGAATTTGCGATTGACGCGATGGCAGCCTGCGTTATGGCAGCGAACTCGCATCGGCATTCGGGCCGGTCGCGTACACGTGCCTATTACACGGAGCAACCCTGATGAAGAAGATCCTCATTGTCGCTGCTGCCGCCGGCCTGATCTCGCTTGCCGCCTGCAACACCACGCCGACCAACACCGCCCAGGAGAATGCCGTCGAGTCGCATGAAGCGAACGCCGACTACTACCAGGACGTCGCCGACAACAGCTCGAACGCCGTTGTCGCCAACGCTGCGGACACTGCCGAAGCGGTCGAAGAGAACAAGGCCGAGGCCGCCGAAAACAAGCATTGAGTCGGCCGCGGCGCGCCGCGAGGCGGGCTGCAGACGAACGAACGGGGGCGCTCCTGACGGGGCGCCCTTTTTCGTGCGCGCGACGAGTGATTCGCCCCGGGGCAAATGCGGCAGCAATTTGTCGCCCGACGCCGCACTGCAACGATTCGTGATTGACGCGCCCGTAACGACCGCTATTGAAAAAGCTTCGCGTCGGCACGGGTCGGCCGCGATAAATTTGGTTATTCTAGGGAGCAACCCAAATGAAGAAGCTTCTCATTGTTGCTGCTACCGCCGGCCTGATGACGCTTGCGGCCTGCCAGCCGACCACCACGAACAACACCACCACGGTCGAGACCAACGTCGTCGAGGAGGCCAATGCGGCCGTCTATGACAATGTGACCGACACCACCGCCGTCGACAATGCGACGCCGGTCGACGCGAACGTGACCGTGGCCAACACCACCGGCAACACGATGTAATCGGCACCCTGGCCCGTTCGCGGGCCGGGATTGCGATTGCCAAGAGGGGCGCTCCGCAAGGGGCGCCCCTTTCGTTTGGGCTCGGCAAAAAGTCGAGATGGTCGGGGAGACAGGATTCGAACCTGCGACCCTCTGCTCCCAAAGCAGATGCGCTACCAGGCTGCGCCACTCCCCGACTTGGGCGGCGCTTAGAACATAATCGCGCCGCGGCAAAGCCGCGTCGTCGGTCGGCGCTCAGGCGCCGCCGTCCGGGCGCGCCTGAGCGTCGCGATAGCGTCGCCATATCAGGCGGCGCGCCGCTGGTGGGCCCGGCAGGACTTGAACCCGCAACCTAGCCGTTATGAGCGGCCAGCTCTAACCAGTTGAGCTACAGGCCCCCAGCAGGAGCGGCGATAGCGGAAGGTGCGCCTGTGCCGCAAGCAGCGTCCGCCGCGGCGATCAGCTCCGCCAGCGATGCGTTGCGCACGCCCAGCCGGTCGAGCAGCGCCAGCACCGCGTCCCACCAGCGATGGAACGCCGCGAGATCGGCGGCATCGCGGACATAGGGGGTGTGGCCGGGCTCGAGCGAAGGCGAGTGGAAGGCGAAGTTGAGGACCCGAAGCCCCTCCCCCACCGCGACGCGCACCGCCTCGAGCGCGTCGGCCAGCGGCATGTCTTCGGGAGTGAGCGAGACGCGCGAGAGCAGGCCCAGCCGTGCGGCGATCCCCTTGCCCCTGGGCAGGCGGGCGAGCGCGCGGTAGCGGCCGATGCCGCCGCCCCGCAGACGTCCGGTGAACACGGTGGTGAAGGGCAGCTCGACGATTCCACCGCGCCGGAAAGCCCGATTGGGGATCGCCGCGAAATCGGGGCCGGCCTCGTCCGAATAGTCATAGGCCGAGCGCATCGAGCTATCGAGGCGGTAGCCCTCGGCGGCGAGCAGCGCGAAGCTGTCTGGCCCGATCCCGTAGCGGCCCGCGCGGTATGCGAGCGGCCGGGCACCGAACGCCTGCTCGATCGCGGCGGTCAGCGCGGCAAGCTTCGCAGCTTGAAGCGATTTGGGAAGATTGGCGGTGAAGCTGTTGGGACCGCTCACTTGTTCATCGAACGGCGGGTTGACCCAGGGATGGAGCTGAGTGCCGATCGCCGAGCGCCCGTCCTCGAGCGTTCGGCGCAGGATAGCGACCGCTTGGGGTGACGTCGCGATGGGGTGATCGACCAGCCAGGTCAGCGCGGCACCGCGATCGGCGAAGCGGGCATGCGCCGCGGGAATCGCCCGGACCGCGCTGACCGCGCGCGAATCGCGGCTGAGCGGCCGGCGCCAGTCGAATTCCTCTTCGGTATCGACGAAGACCGTGAAGCGGGTGCCGAAACCGTCGGGCCAGTCGACGAACGAATCAGGCTCGGGCGGCGGCACGCGATATCCCGCCGGGCCGTCCCCGCTTCCCATGCTCAGTTCAGATGCGCCTGGCCCACCTGATGATTAACGGATGCCGGGAGCCGCAAAGTCAAGCTCTCGGGCTCGATCACGAGGCTGCCGCCGAGCTCGCGCGCGAGATTGCGGGCGAGGCGGAGCGCGAAGCCGGTGCCGAGCAGCGTGGTATCCCCCGCCTCGTCGTCGATGCCGAGCACCGAATCGCCGGGATAGTCGGACAGCGCGGCGGGGCGGTCGATCGCGATCGCGACCATGTCGTCGCCTTCCATCGCGGTGCGCACGCCGATCCGCTCGCCCGGGCCGCTTGCCGAGACCAAAGTCGCCATCAGCCGCGCCAGCAGCCGCTCGACCGCGCGGCGATCACCGCTCACTGCGAGATCGTCGATCGGCAGCGCGATCCCCGAGCCGCGCAGCCCCGCGAGCTGGGCGAGATCGTCGGCAATGCCCGCAAGCACCGGGCGAAGCTTGACGGCTGCGGGCACCAGCGCGAGCGCGGCGCTGTCGATGCGCGCGGCCAGGTCGAGATCGTCGATCGCGCCGAGCAGCTCGCGCGCCTGGCCGCGAATCACCGAGGCGCGGTCGCGATAGGGATCGGCGACGGGCCCGAGCATCTGGGTCTCGATCATCTCGGCAAAGCCGGCGATCGCGTTGGTCGGGGTGCGCAGCTCATGGACCAGCTGGCGAAGCGAATCGGCCGCGGCGTTCGGCGCGGGGCGAGCTGCGGGCTCGGCACGCTCATCGGCGCGCGGGCGGCGCGCGGTGCCGCGATAGCCGGTGAAGCGGCCGTTGGCAGGGTCGAACACCGGGATCGCCGAGATCAGCCAGTCGCCCGCGGCCTCCGATTCGCCTTCGATCGCCATGCGCGCGTTGGAGAAGCCCGCGCGGCGGCGGAACGCGCCGGCAGCGACGCCGTCGACCCGCGACCCGTCGGGCAGGCCCTGCAGGTCGAGCGACAGGCCGACGATCGGCGCGCGGCTGACGCCGTCGACCCAGCGGATCACGCCCTTGGCATCGGTCTCGAAGCGGAAATGCGCGGCGGGAACCACCGGGCGCTGGGGCAGCGGCTCGCCGGTGCCTTCCTCGCGGTTGCGCCAGAAGGCATCGATCCGCGCGACCACTTCGGAAATCTCGAAAGGCCCGGTCGGCGCGGCCTCGGAGCCCGCGACCTCGGGCTCGGGACGCGGCGCGAGCGCGGCCAGGGGTTCGTCGGCAAAGGCGGTATCAACGGGTGCCATGGCCGATTCCTGAGCGGGTTCAGGCGCTTGCGCAATCGGCTCCGCGGCGGCGACTGGCTCGACTGTCCCGGATTGGATCGCGGGCGGCACGAACGACTCCAAGATTGTCACATTCGGCAGCGAGGCGGCGAATCCGGCCAGCGCGACGAACGAGAAATCCTCCTCCAAAGCGGAGGGTTCGGGCAGGCGCGCAGGGACTTCCGCGACGGGCTCGGCAGGAGGGGTTTCGGGCTCGGCGGCCACGGGTTCGGCTGCGATTGGCTCCGGTTCGGCGGCTTCCGCAACGGGCTCCGACACTGCAACCGCCTCGATCACGGGCGGCGGAGCCAGCTGGACCAGGTCGGGGCCAATGACATCGGTCCAGTCCATGATTTCTTCCAGCGGCTGGGCGGCTTCGGCCGATTCGGGAATTTCGGCCACGGGTTCGGCCGGCTCGGGCTCGACGAGCACGATTTCCGTCTCGACCGTCTCGATTTCGACGGCAGCGATCACCGGTTCGGGCTCGGGCAGGGCTTCGGCCACCACCGGCCGCGATTCGTCGGGAAGGACGAAATCGACCGGGCCATAGGTCTCGAGCGCGCGGCGGACGATCGGGCTCAGGTCGCGGCGGTGGCGCAGGACCTGGCGGCCGCCGGGGGCGAGATCGGGGAGCAGCTCGATCCACTCGGCCGAGGTCAGCCGCGCGCTGCGCAGCACCGGAATCGCGATCGGCAGCTCGTCGAGCGCGAAGATGCGGACCAGCGGCGCGGGCGGATTGGCATGTTCGAGGCCGCGCGCGCTCGCCGCGCGGACCGCAACCGGCACGTCGCTGCGAATCCGGCGGAGCACCCCCAGCGCGCGAGCATCGGGATAGACGCGGCGCCGCCCGATCAGGTCGACCAGCTGGCGCCAGGCGGACTGCATCCCGAACGCCGTGCCGAGATCCCCGGCCAGCACCGTTTCCAGAGTATCATCGAAGCGCAACTGCCGCCCATCCCTGCTGGCGCCAACAACGCGCGCCGTAAGGATTTCTTAACCGGTCGGGGCCCCCGCAGGAACCGTCCATTTCGATACGTCGCAATGTGGGACAATTGCGTTGCGGCGTAATAATCTTATGCTTACCGAGAGCAAACGGCACGAATGAAACAGGGAGTAGCAGCGGCGATGCGGTTCGATGAAATCGACATGCGGATTCTCGCCCTGCTCCAGGAAAATGGCCGGATGACCAATGTCGAACTGGCCGAGCGCGTGGGGCTGACCGCCCCGCCCTGCCTCCGCCGCGTCCGCGCGCTCGAGGAGCAGGGCGCGATCAAGGGCTATCACGCCGCGCTCGAGCCGGCGTCGCTCGGCTACAACCTCACCGTGTTCGCGCTGGTCAGCCTGCGCAGCCAGGCGGAGAGCGATCTCAAGGCGTTCGAGGCGCTGGTCGCGGACATTCCCGAGGTCCGCGAATGCCATATGCTCAACGGCGAGATCGACTTCATCCTCAAAATCGTCGCGACGGACCTCCAGACCTTCCAGACTTTGCTCACCACCAAGCTGACCCCCGCGCCCAATGTCGAGCACGTCAAGACCAGCTTCACCATCCGCACCTCGAAGGCGCTGCCGGGGGTTCCCGTCCGGACCTAGCGTGTGACGCACACCGCTCCCGCTTTCGCAGCGACTGGATCGATTACAAAAAAATGCGATCGCCTTTCTTAGCCCTCTCCCGCTTTCGCGAGAGAGGGTTGGGTGAGGGTCTTCTTCTGGTTGGTGCCCAACGCGGAAGAAGACCCTCACCCTCCCGCGCTTCGCGTGGGCCCCTCCCTCTCCCGCGAAAGCGGGAGAGGTGTGCATCACCCGCACCGGCGCGTTTGCAATCCATACAATCGCTGCGTTCGCAGGGGAACAAGGAGGCATGAGGGTCTGCGTATGAACGAAAAGGGCGGCCGTCGCCGGCCGCCCTTTCCTGTTTCGCTCCGCCAGCCGCGCTCAGGTGAGCGGCGGCATGTCGAGCCAGACCACCCAGAACTTCGCCATGTCGGCGAGCGGCGCGGCGCGGACCGCGGCGAAGGCGGTGCGCGCCTCGTCCTTGCGGCCGAGCTGGACCAGCGCGACGCCGCGATGGAGCTGGACCTGGTCGGCATCGACTCCGCCCTTGGCCAGCGCCGCATCATAGAGCTCGAGCGCGCGCGGGTAGTTGGCCGAGGCGAGGAAGGCGTCGGCGGTGCCCATGATCATCTTGCCGGTGTCGCTCGGCGCCGTGGTGAGCGCGCCCTCGTTGCGGATCGCAGTCTCGGCGGTGGTGCCGAGCTTGACGAAATCGGCATTGCCCTTCGGGATCTTGCCGGCCTTGGTGCCCTCTTCGAGCACCGCCCTGGTCTCCCAGGGCAGGCCTGCCGCGGCGGCAAACGAGCCATAGTCGAAATAATCATTCTGGTCGGCCAGCGCGCCGGTGAAGCGCATCAGGCGGAACAGGTCGATCTTCTGGTTGCGGTCGAGCGGCGTGCCCGACTTGTCGAGGCTGTCGCGGTAGATCACGAACACCTTCCGCCAGTTCTCGACGGTCGGATAATCCTGCAGCTGGCGCATCATCCAGGCGGCAGTCGCGGCGCGATCGCCGGTGCCATAGGTCTTGGCGACGGCGAACTTGTACCACGCCTCGGGCGGCTTCTGGCCCTTGGCCTTCACCGCGTCGATCGCCTTGCCCATCTCGTCGACGCCTTCGCGGACCTTGCCGGTCTCGACATAGGCCTGCGCCAGCATGATGAAGGTCTCGCCGCTCTGGTAGCCGAGCTCGCGCGACTTGAGCAGGAACGGCACCGCATCGCCATGCTTGCCCCCGATGAAGGTCGCCTGGCCGCGCTTGTAATAATATTCGCCCAGCGCCGTCGGCGGCGTCTTGGGGCTGGCGATCAGCGCGTCGGCGGCGGCGATGATGCCGGGCATCGACTGTTTGTGGATCTCGATCGACATCCGCATGAACGCGGCATAATATTTCTCGTCGTCGTTCACCGCGACGGCCTCGGCCGCGGCCAGCTGGGTATCGGCGGTCGCCCAGTCCTGCGCCTTGAGCGCCGTCTCGGCGGCGGCGGCAGGCTTGCGGAACGCCTCGCTGACCTTGAGCGTGGGGCCTTGCTGCTCCTGCTCCTTGTCCTTCTTCTTCTGCGCCAGGGCGGGCGTGGCGGCGAGGCCCAGCGTCAGGGCAGCGGCCAGCGCCAGCGTCGAAACCGTCTTCATGCTAAAAACTCTCCTGTCCGCATCGATCGGGCTTGGGAACGCGCACGCTCTAATCGCCAGCTTGCATCCATTCAAGCCGACGCTTTGCCTGAAAGCCGTGGCAAGCGTCCCGTTAACGCGCGTTGAACAAACTTGGCTCCGCCCGCTGACGCCACGCAGCGAATGCGGCATAGACGGGCGAGGGAGGATTCGACCATGATCCTGGTGCTTGCGCTGCTCGCTCAGACCGCTGGCCTTGAAGCGGATGATTCAAAGGCGGCGCTGACCTGTCTGGGCGCTGCGCGGCCGGCGAATCGCATCGGCATGCCGCCGCTTCGCTCGGCGTCGCAAGCGACCTATTATCTGTTGCAGTCGGTAGCCGCGCCCGGGCGCGAACAGTTCATGCAGCGGCTGTCCCAGGCGGCGCGCACCGGCGCGGCAGACGTCAGCCACACACCCGAGGCAACCTCGGCGATCCTGGCGGCATGCGAGCAACGCTTTCCGAAAGTCCGCGTCGAGGGGCCGGTGGCGCTGCCGGCGGATGCGTTCGATCGGGACCTGATGTGCCTCGCCGAACTTAATTTGTTCGGCGGTGCGGCCTCGCGCCACAATGAGGAAACCGGCGACCGGACCCAGCTCGACCGCGCATTCGGCCTGCTGGCGAAATATCGCGCGAGGCTGACGCCGGGCCGCTACGCAGCAAACGGCCTGCCCGATGCCGCCGCGCAAGAACGCGCCTTTGGCGATCAGATGGTCGCGGCGCTCGAGCTGGGTCCGCCCGACGCGATCGTCGCGAGCTGCGAAACGGCCGCTGCGAGCTGATCTGGTGCCCCTCGCGCGCACGCGTATACGCGCGTACGCGAGGGTTGGCAGCGGGCTCGCACCCCGCTAGAGCCGCCTCAGCTTTGCAACAAACCATCGGAAACCTGAAACCTTGACCGACGAGACCGTCCTCGCGGACCCCTCCGACATTACCCCGATCTCGATCGTCGACGAGATGAAGACCTCGTACCTCGATTACGCGATGAGCGTGATCGTGGCGCGCGCGCTGCCCGACGTTCGCGACGGGCTGAAACCGGTCCATCGCCGCATCCTGCATGCGGCGCAGGAAGGCGGCTACCTCGCCAACAAACCCTATCGCAAATCGGCCCGCCTCGTCGGCGACGTGATGGGCAAATACCATCCGCACGGCGACAGCTCGATCTACATGGCGATGGCGCGGATGGCGCAGGACTGGTCGATGCGAGTGCCGCTGATCGACGGCCAGGGCAATTTCGGATCGATGGATCCCGATATGCCCGCGGCGATGCGCTACACCGAGGCGCGGCTCGCCAAGGTCGCGACCGCGATGATCGAGGATATCGACAAGGATACGGTCGATTTCCAGGACAATTACGACGGCTCGGAGAGCGAGCCCACCGTCCTCCCCGCGCGCTTCCCCAACCTGCTGGTCAACGGCGCGGGCGGCATCGCCGTCGGCATGGCGACCAACATCCCGCCGCACAATCTCGGCGAAGTGATCGACGCCTGCCTCGCCTATATCGAGAGCAAGACCGGGGTTCGCGACGCGGTCACCATCGAAGACCTGATGGAGATCGTGCCGGGACCCGATTTCCCGACCGGCGCGGTCATCCTCGGCCGCTCGGGCTGCCGCTCGGCCTACCAGACCGGGCGCGGCTCGATCATCGTCCGCAGCCGCCACACCACCGAGCAGCGCGGCGAGCGCCGCTCGATCGTGCTCACCGAAATCCCCTTCCAGCAGGGCAAGAACGCGCTCGTCGAGAAGATCGCCGAGGCCGCCAAGGACAAGCGGATCGAAGGCATCAGCGACATTCGCGACGAATCGAACCGCGAAGGCGTGCGGATCGTCATCGACTTGAAGCGCGATGCGACTCCCGACGTGGTGCTCAACCAGCTTTGGCGGAACACCCCGGCCCAGGCGAGCTTCCCGGCCAACATGCTGGCGATCCGCGGCGGCCGGCCCGAGCTGCTCAACCTGCTCGACATCATCGAGGCGTTCGTCAAGTTCCGCGAGGAAGTGATCACGCGGCGCTCGAAGTTCGAGCTCGCCAAGGCGCGCGACCGGGCGCATGTGTTGCTCGGCCTCGTCATCGCGGTCACCAATCTCGACGAGGTGGTCAAGATCATCCGCGGCTCGCCGAGCCCGGTGGTCGCGCGCGAGCGGCTGCTGGTGCGCGACTGGCCGATCGCCGAGATCGCGTCCTATATCCGCCTGGTCGAGGCGACCGAAGTCGAAGTCACCGGCGACACCTATCGCCTGTCGGACATCCAGGTCCGCGCGATCCTCGATTTGCGCCTCCACCGCCTCACCGCGCTCGGCCGCGACGAGATCGGCGACGAGCTCGCCAAGCTCGCCCAGGTCATCGCCGAGCTGCTCGAGATCCTCGGCAACCGCGCGCGCCTCTACGAAGTGATGGTCGCCGAGCTGACCGCGGTCCGCGATCTCTACGCCACCCCGCGCCGTACCGAGATCGCCGCCGCCGCCGACGGGATCGAGGACGAGGACCTGATCGAGCGCGAGGACATGGTCGTCACCGTGACGATGGAAGGCTATATCAAGCGCACCAGCCTCGAGACCTTCCGCGCCCAGCGCCGCGGCGGCAAGGGCCGCGCCGGCATGTCGACCAAGGACGAGGACGTCGTCACCAATCTGTTCGTGACGAGCACGCACACGCCGGTGCTGTTCTTCTCGAGCGAGGGCAAGGTCTATCGCCTCAAGGTCTGGCGCCTGCCCGAGGGCGGCCCCGCCACCAAGGGCCGGCCGATGATCAACCTGCTGCCGCTGGCAACGGGCGAGACGATCTCGACGGTGCTGCCGCTCCCCGAGGACGAGGACGAGTGGGGCGCGCTCCACGTCATGTTCGCGACCGCCAAGGGGTCGGTCCGGCGCAACTCGATGGATGCGTTCGCCAATATCCGCACTTCGGGCAAGATCGCGATGAAGTTCGAGGAAGGCTCGGAGGACAGGCTGATCGGCGTGTCCTTGCTCACCGAAGAGGACGACGTGCTGCTCGCCACGCGCCAGGGCAAGGCGATCCGCTTCGCCGCGACCGATGTCCGCGAGTTCCAGAGCCGCGATTCGACCGGCGTGCGCGGGGCGCGGCTGGCCGAGGGCGACGAAGTCATCTCGCTGTCGGTGCTGCGCGGCTTCGACGCCACGCCCGAGCAGCGCGAGGATTATCTCCGCGCGGCCCCGTGGAAGGAGCGCCGCGAGGGCCAGCCCGAGCCCGAACAGAAGCTCAGCGACGCGGAAATGGCCCGGTTCGCCGCGGCGGAGGAATTCATCCTCACCGTCTGCGCCAACGGCTATGGCAAGCGCTCCTCGGCGTACGAGTATCGCAAGACCAATCGCGGCGGCCAGGGCATCACCAATATCGACAACCTCAAGCGCAACGGCCCGGTGGTCGCAAGCTTCCCCGCGCACAATGGCGAGCAGCTGATGCTGGTCACCGACCAGGCCAAGCTGATCCGCATGTCGGTCGGCGATACCCGCGTGATCGGGCGCAACTCATCGGGTGTCCGCCTGTTCGACGTCGCCGAGAACGAGCATGTCGTCTCGGCCGCGCGGATCGAGGAGAGCGAGGACGAAGCCGAGGCCGTGCTCGCCGATGGCCCGGTCGCGGGCGAACCGGTGCCCGATGGCGACACCGGCGAGGACCTGAGCGCGGGACCCGAGGACGGCGAGTAAGCGTTTCTTCTAGCCCTCTCCCGCCTTCGCGGGAGAGGGTTGGGTGAGGGTCTTCTTCTTCCTTTTTCCCTTCTGCGACGAAAGACCCGCGCGGAAGAAGAAGACCCTCACCCTCCCACCGCTTCGCGGCGGGCCCCTCCCTCTCCCGCGAAAGCGGGAGAGGTGTAAGTCCTCCGCTTCGCCAAGGAGACGCGCCATGGAAACCACCGCCTACAAGATCCTCAGCGACGCCGAGATGGAGGCGCTCGAGCATCAGGGCAGCTTCGCCGGGGCGCCGGTCGATCTCGCCGACGGCTATGTCCACCTGTCGACCGCCGATCAGCTCCAGGGCACGCTCGACAAGCATTTCGCCGGCCGCGCCGATCTGTGGATCGCCGCGGTCGATCTCGAGGCGCTGGGCGAGGCAGTCAAATGGGAGGAATCGCGCGGCGGCGCGCTGTTCCCGCACCTCTATGCCGCGCTGCCGCTGTCGGCCGTGATCGCCTATTCGCCGCTCGAGCACGGTCATGACGGCAAGGTGCGGCTGCCGGTGGCGGGCTGAATCAGCGGTTCGGCGCCGCTTCTCTGGCGGGCGGGTCGGGATCCCAGCGGAATTCGGTGGCGCCGATGAACGAGACGCAGATCAGCACCGTTCCGAACAGGCAGAAGAATATCCCCGGCGCGCTGCCGCGCAGATCGAGCTTATAGGTGCCCGCGCTCGCGGCCAGATCGCCTGCCGGCGCGATCTTGTCCGCCATGAACAGCCGGTAGCCCAAATAAGCCATCAGCACGCCGGCCAGCAGGATCGTGATCTTGTAGCCGATGAGGATGGCAAACATCATGACGCCTTCGGTCATATGCCCCCCTTTCTCCCGGCGAATAGATCACAGCGTCATTGCCTGCACAACCGGTTCATGGGCGGTCATCATTCGGGGCGGTGCGACACCGCCTCGATATTCATCCCGTCGGGATCGTAGACGAAGGCAGCATAGTAATTGGGGTGATAGATCGCGCGAATCCCCGGCCCGCCATTGTCACGGCCGCCTGCGGCGATCGCCGCCGCGTAGAAGGCCTGGACCTCGGCATGGCTCGCCGCGGCGAAGGCGATGTGGGTTCCCTCGCCCACCTTCTCGCCGTCGCCGACCCAGAAGAATGCATGATCGCCCTTGCCGAACCCCAGCACGGTGCTGCCGTCGCCGGTCATCTCGGGGGTGATCGTCTGCACCAGCGCGATGCCGAGCGGGGCGAGCGCCGCTTCGTAAAACGCCTTGCTCTTCTGAACATCCGCAACCGCGAAACCGACATGATCGAGCATGAGTGCCTCCTCAGGGATAGAGATTGACGACTTCCGCCCCCTCGCCTTCCGCGGCGAGCAGCAGGGTGCGGTGGCAATGCGACGGATCGCGCTCGAAGCAGAGCAGCGCCGAGGGCTTTTCCGCCGCCAGCTCGCGCATCTGCGCCGCCTGGAGCTGCGCCTCGGGCAATTCGAGCTGGCCCTCGTAAACCGCCTCGAGCGTCGCGACATCGCCCTTCTTGGCCGCATCGCGCCCCAGCTTCGGGGTGCCCAGCGCCTTGAGCCCGACATAGTCGATCCCGGCCTCCTTCAGGCTGGCGGCGAGGACATTCTTCGAGAAGCCCGGGCGGCGCGACAGCGGCACGGCGCGGACATCGATGATTCGCTCGACTCCCGCCGCCTGCAGCGCGGCGATGAACTCGGCCATCGTCGTCGCTTCATAGCCGATGGTGAAGATCCTCACGCCCTCGCCTCCTGCCGCAGCACCGTGACGACACCCCAGGCGATCGCCGCCTGCCCGGCGACATAGAGCGGCCAGATCAGCAGCCCCGGCAGCGCCGAGCCGTGCAGCGGGCCCAGCTCCGAGAAGATCAGCAGGTCGGATCCCACGAACATCAGCGCGCCGATCCCGACATTGTCGCGCGCGAAGCGGCTGGTCAGCGCCGCGCCCGCCATGCCGCCCAGCCCCAGCGCATAGAGCGCGATCCCCGGCGCCAGTCCGCGCGCAAACGGCAGCCACCACGCGACCAAAGCCACCACCAGCGCGACGGCAATCGCGGCGCGGACGCTGCCCTGCCGGTTGCGCAGGTACAGCCAGATCGCGACGACATGCCCCGCCAGGAACCCGATCGCGCCGGCAATCAGCCCGTTGGTCTCGATCAGCACGTCGCCCAGCGCGCCGAACGCCATCACCACCGCGATCAGCCACCCGTCGAGGGTCTTCGCCTGCAATCCCGCCCACAAAGCGAGCAAGGCGACGCACGCCCCCTTGAGCGGCACCGAGC
Organism: Pseudomonadota bacterium; assembly: GCA_040388355.1. Lineage (GTDB taxonomy): Bacteria > Pseudomonadota > Alphaproteobacteria > Sphingomonadales > Sphingomonadaceae > Sphingomonas. The sequence goes on from JAZKCD010000016.1 coordinate 39,390, forward strand.
CGATCCCGTTGAAGCCCATCCGATAGGCGATGAAATAGGCCGCCCCCGCGATCAGCGCGAGCAGGAACAGGGTGTCGATCGGTTTGAAGCGCATGACCGCACCCATAGCGGGCGCGCCCGCGCTGCGCTATCGCGCCCGGCAATGACTCATGACGTTCACATCATCGGCGGGGGCCTCGCGGGCTCCGAAGCCGCGTGGCAGCTCGCCGAGGCCGGCCACAAGGTCCGCCTCTCCGAGATGCGCGGCTCGGGCGACATGACCCCGGCGCACCAGACCGACCGGCTCGCCGAGCTGGTCTGCTCGAACAGCTTCCGCTCGGACGATGCCGAGCGCAACGCCGTCGGCCTGCTCCACCAGGAGATGCGCGACCTGGGTTCGCTGATCCTCGCGCAGGGCGACCGGCACAAGGTCCCCGCCGGATCGGCGCTGGCGGTCGACCGCGAAGGCTTCGCCGAGGGGGTCACTGCGGCGATCGAGGCGCATCCGAACATCGAAGTGGTGCGCGAACGCGTCGATGCGCTGCCCGCGAGCGGCCTGACGATCGTCGCCACCGGCCCGCTCACCGCGCCGCTGCTCGCCGAAAGCATCGGCGGCGCCACCGGCAAGGACGCGCTCGCTTTCTTCGACGCGATCGCCCCGATCGTCCATTTCGACAGCATCGACATGGAAACCGCCTGGTTCCAGTCGCGCTGGAACAAGGGAGAGGGCAAGGATTACATCAACTGCCCGATGGACAAGGACCAGTATCTCGCCTTCCACGCCGGGCTGATCGGCGGCGAAAAGACCGAATTTCGCGACTGGGAAGTCGACACCCCCTATTTCGAAGGCTGCATGCCGATCGAAGTGATGGCCGAGCGCGGCGTCGACACCCCGCGCTACGGGCCGATGAAGGGCGTCGGGCTCGACGATCCGCGCACCGGGCGCTGGCCCTATGCCGTGGTGCAGCTGCGGCAGGACAATGCCACGGCCACGCTGTGGAACATGGTCGGCTTCCAGACGAAACTGAAATATGCCGAGCAAGTTGCTCTGTTCAGGACGATTCCCGGGCTTGAGAAAGCCGAGTTCGCGCGGCTTGGCGGCTTGCATCGCAACACCTTCATCAAGTCGCCCGAGCTGCTCGACCCGACATTGCGGCTGAAGGCGCGCCCGCATATCCGCTTCGCCGGGCAGATCACCGGGTGCGAAGGCTATGTCGAGAGTTCGGCGATCGGGCTGCTCGCGGGCCGCTTCGCCGCAGCCGAGCTCGCCGGGACAATGCTCGCCCCGCCCCCCGTCGAAACCGCGCTGGGCGCGCTGCTGACGCACATCACCGGCGCCGCCGAGGCCGAGACCTACCAGCCGATGAACGTCAATTTCGGCCTGATGCCGCCGATCCCGGGACGTTCCAAGAAGGCCGACCGCAAGCTGCTATACACCAGCCGCGCACGAGAGGCGTTCAAGGTCTGGCTCGCAGCCTGAATCGCGCCGCAGGCACAATCTCTTTTCTTCTCTGCGCTCTCTGCGCCTCTGCGCGAACAAATCCTTTTTTTTGCGCGCAGAGGCGCAGAGAGCGCAGAGAAGGAATTTATGCCCGCTTCGCGAGGTTTTCATTCCTCGCCGTCATCCTCCGCAGCCGCAGGCGCCGCCTTGGCGGCAGCCTTGGCCGGCGCGCACGCGCACCGCGCCGGGGCCTTGCGCTTGACCGCGGTGGTGGCGAACTCGGTCCGGTTGAGCGTACCCGACTTGTCCTTGTCGGCGCCCGTGAAGCGCGTCGTCCCGCGCACCGCCCATTCGTCGAACGACAGCTTGCCGTCGCGATCGGTGTCGAGCTTGGCAAAGGCCTTGCGGCGCAGCGCGAAGAATTCGTCGCGCGTGATCGTGTCGTTGCGGTCCTTGTCGAGCCGGTCGAAACGCTTCTGCTCGCGGGTCTTGGCGGTGGCGCTCGGGGCTTCATCGGGAAGCGGATCCTCCGCCACCGCGCCTTGCGCGGCCGGCGGGGGCGGCGTTGCCGCCTCGGGCGCGGCCGAGCCGCGGAACAGGAACATCGCCGCCAGGGCCAGCAGCAGCGCACCCGCACCGCCCGCGAAATAGCGCCACATGTGTCGGTCCTCCCACCGGTTTCGCCGGCGCGAGACTAAACGCTAACGGCCGGTCAGTCGATGCCAGAGCAGCCGCGCGACCCGGCCCGGTGCGCCGACCGGCGCGGGCGTTCCGGCGGGCAACGCAAGGTCGCGGCGCGCAAGGTGCGCCATCGCCCCCAGCGCCCGCCCGTTGCGGCTCCAGCGCGCGCGAGTGGCGGCGTGGAGAAGCGGCCCGGCGAGCGCCCGCGCCGCCATCGCCTCGTCCTCCGGCCCGAGGTGCCGCGCCAGGTCGGCCAGCGCCCAGCCCTGCCCTGCCGCACCGAGCGGATCGCCCTCCGCCCCCATCGCCGCGCCCGCCAGCGCGAACAACGCCCCCCGCCCCTCGCCGAAGCGCGCCAGCGCGGCACCGTCGAGCGCCTCGGCTTCGATCAGCACCTCCCAGCCATGCACGATCGGCGTCAAGGCGCTTCCCTTCAGGCCGCTCGCCGCGACTGCCTGGAGCACCGGCTCGGCGGGCGGGGGCGCGCTGTCGAGCCGCTCGAGCGCCTCGCGCCACCATGCCAGCCGGATCTGCCCGACCGCGGGCGCGCTGGTCGTGCGCAGCAGCCCGGCAAGCGCATCGTCGAGCATCAGCAGCGCCGCCAGCGCCGCGCGGCCGGCGGGCGGCGCGTAGGTCAGGATCAGATCGCGCTCGGGATCGCGTGACGTCATGCCGTCGGCCCCCACCCGCAAGACGCAAAATAACCCCCGGTTAACCACGCCGGTTGAGAGCAAATTAGGGGCGCCCGCCGCATGACTGCCCCTGATCGGGGAGTGGGGACGCATATGTCGGACGCACAGCACAGCATGATGCCAGCGGCGCGGGGCTTTCTCGGCCGGCTTTCGCGCGACCGGCGCGGCAACACCATGGCGATCATGGCGATGGCGCTGATCCCCTTGGCGGGCATGGTCGGCGGCGGCGTGGACATCAGCCGCATGTACATCGTCAAGACCCGTCTGCAACATGCGTGCGACGCCGGCGCGCTCGCCGGGCGCAAGGCGATGGGCGGCGGCACCTGGTCGCAGAGCAACTATGCCCCGCGCACCTCGGCCGAGAATTTCTTCGACGCCAACTACCAGTCCGACGCCTATGGCGCGACCGACCGCCAGCGCACCTTCACCGAAGCCGCGGGCAAGGTCACCGGCACCGCCTCCGCGGTGCTGCCGATGACGCTGATGAAGATCTTCGGGCGCACCACCGAAACGCTGTCGGTCACCTGCGACGCCGAGATGCGGCTGCCCAACACCGATGTGATGTTCGTGCTCGATACCACCGGATCGATGGACGACAAGGCCGTCAGCACCGACAGCGTCGACAAGATCACTGCGCTCAAGACCGCAGTGAAGTGCTTCTACGAGATCGTCGCGCGGCTCAACACCGCCGAGACCTGCACCGGCGGCGATCCGAGCGGCGGCACCGGCGACCAGGTCCAGATCCGCTTCGGCTTCATGCCCTATGCGACCAACGTCAATGTCGGCAAATTGCTGCCCACCAGCTATTTCGCCAACAGCTGGAACTATCAGTCGCGCGAGCCGACCTACACCACCACCACCAGCTCCCCCGCGATGGGCACCTTCACCCCCAGCGGCAGCGCGAGCAACGGCAGCTGGTCGGACAAGGCCTATTATTTCTCGTCGAACTCGTCGAGCAACTGCGTCGCGCTCCCCAACTCGCCCTATACGCAGAGCGGCACGATCGGCTCGCCGACCAATTCGAACTCGACGGTGTCGGGCGACGTCACCACCACGACCTACAACGCCAGCACCGGCGGCTGGTATTATCAGTACCAGTACGACAGCTACGACAGCTGGAACGACCGCTGCTATTATGATCGCCGGACGGTGACCTACAACAGCGGCACCGGCGCGTTCACCCGGACGACCACGCGCAGCTTCGACAAATATCGCTACGCCAAGCTGAGCAAGGACATCAGCGGGCTCAAGAACGGCACGACCTGGAACAGCTCGTTCCAGTCGAACGTCGGCACCGAAGGCGCGATGAAGACGATCAACTGGGGCGGCTGCATCGAGGAGCGCCAGACCAAGGTCACCTCCACCTTCAGCCCGATCCCGTCGGACGCCTACGACCTCAACATCGATCTCGTGCCCAGCCAGGGCACCGCGAGTTCGCTGTGGGGCCCGGTGCTGCCCGACATGATCTACACCCGCGACATCACCTACAGCGGCGGCTGGGGCGGCGGCTATAGCGGCAGCTTCGACAACAGCGAGACGACGACCGACACCGAATATGTCAACTACTCCTCCTACGCCTGCCCGCAGGAAGCCCGCAAGCTCCAGTCCTGGACGACTGCCTCGACCTTCGAGAGCTACGTCAACAGCCTGAGCCCGTCGGGGAACACCTATCACGACATCGGCCTGCTGTGGGGCGCGCGCTTCATGTCGCCGACCGGGATCTTCGCGTCGGAGAACGCCTATACCCCGCAGGGCGGCGAGATCGAGCGGCACATGATCTTCATGACCGACGGCGACACCAATGCGAGCAACACCGATTATGCCGCCTATGGCATCCCCTGGTTCGACCGGCGCCAGACCGTGAGCACGAGCGCGCCGAGCAACACCACGCTCAACGACCAGATCAACGCCCGCTTCCTCGCGCTGTGCACCGCGGTCAAGAACCAGAACATCACCTTGTGGGTGATCTCGTTCGGATCGGGCTCCAACTCGACCACCGAGGACCGGCTCGAATCCTGCGCCACCTCGGGCCGCTATTTCGTCGCCCGCGATTCGGCGACGCTCCAGACGACGTTCCGGTCGATCGCCGACCAGATCTCGCAGCTCAGGCTCACCAGATGACCCGGCAGGTCTCCCATCGCGGGCTGCGCGCTTTGAACGCGCGCGCGGCCCTCCCTCGCCGGTTTTGCCGCGCCCTCGGGCGTGACGAGAAGGGCGCCACGGTCGTCGAATTCGCGCTCGTGGCGCCCGTCATGGGGATGCTGCTGCTCGGCGCCTTCGATGTCGGCCACACGCTCTACATGCGCTCGGTGCTCCAGGGCATCGTCCAGAAGGTCGCGCGCGATTCGACGCTCGAGAGCGGGCTCGTCACGGCCCAGCAGGAGGTGCTCGACGAGCGCGTCCGCACCCAGGTGCGTGCGCTGGCGAACAATGCGACGACGACGATCACGCGCCAATATTACCGCAGCTTCACCAACGCCGCCGCCTCGCAGTTCGAGCCCTATACCGACACCAACGGCAACGGCACCTGCAACGCCGGCGAGCCCTATCAGGACAACAACAACAACGGCGTGTGGAACGCCACCGGCGGCAACACCGGGGCGGGCGGCGCCAAGGATGCGGTGCTCTACACCGTGTCGGTCAGCTATCCGCGCTTCTTCCCGATCTACCGGTTCGTCGGCGGATCGAGCACGACGGTGATCACGGGATCGACCGTGCTGCGCAACCAGCCCTATGGCGACCAGACCGTGCCGACCGTCAGGAACTGCACGTGAGCACGCGCCTCGCCGCCTTCGCCGCGCGCTTCCGCCGCGACACCAGCGGCGTCGCGCTGCTCGAGTTCGCGCTGACGCTGCCGGTGCTGCTGCTGCTGTCGCTCACCGGCGCCGAGCTGACCAACTACATCACCACCAAGATGCGGATCAGCCAGATCTCGCTGCATCTGGCGGACAATGCCGCGCGGATCGGCTCGGGAACCCAGCTCTCGCTCAAGACGATCAGCGAATCGGACATCAACGACCTGTTCATCGGCGCCAACATGCAGTCGGGCGAGCTGGCGCTGAGGACCAACGGCCGCATCATCCTGTCGAGCGTGGAGCCCGATCCCTCCAACACCGGCAAGTACAAGATCGTCTGGCAGCGCTGCTACGGCCTCAAGACCACCCATGCCTCGACCTATGGCGTCGCGGGCGCGAGCAATCTCACCGGCGTCGGCCCCGCCGGCCGCCAGACCGTCGCCCCCGCCAGCGGCGTCGCGATGTTCGTCGAGGTCTATTACGTCTATCAGCCGCTGGTGAAGGCCTCGATCGCGCCGAACACCGACATGACCGAGATCGCCTCGATGATGGTCCGCGACCGCCGCGACACCAGCGACGACACCGCGACCACCAATCTCCACCCCAAGGGCGTCTACAAGGTCACCGGAGTTACCGCCTCGACCTGCTGAGCGTCCGCACGCCCGTTCCTTCAGCGGTAGGGCGGGCGATGAAGCCCCTTGGGGCTGACCGTGAAAATTTCCGGCCCCGCCTCGGTGACACCGATCGAATGCTCGAACTGCGCGGAGAGCGAGCGGTCCCGCGTCACCGCCGTCCAGTCGTCGTCGAGGATCTTCACGCCGGGCTTGCCGATGTTGATCATCGGCTCGACGGTGAAGATCATGCCGGGACGCAGCTCGGGGCCGGTGCCGCGGCGGCCGTAATGATGCACGTCGGGCTGGTCGTGATAGACCAGCCCCACGCCGTGCCCGACAAAGTCCCGCACCACCCCATAGCGATGCTGCTCGGCATGCCGCTGGATCGCATGCCCGATGTCTCCCAGATGATTGCCGGGCACGGCCTGCTCGATGCCGAGCATCATGCATTCATAGGTCACGTCGATCAGGCGCCTCGCCTTCAGCGGCGCGTCGCCGACCACGAACATCCGGCTGGTGTCGCCGTGCCACCCGTCGACGACGGCAGTCAGGTCGATGTTGAGGATATCGCCGGCCGCAAGCGTCCTGGCGCCGGGGATGCCGTGGCACACGACATGGTTCACCGAGATGCAGGTCGCGTGCGCATAGCCCTTGTAGCCGATGTTGATCGGCACCGCGCCCGCCGCGACGATGGCATCGCGCGCGAAATCGTCGAGTTCACCGGTGCTGACTCCCGGCACGACCAGCGGCACCAGCGCATCGAGCGTTTCGGCGGCAATCCTGCCCGCCCGCCGCATCCCCTCGAACGCATCCGCGCCATAGAGCTTGATCGCGCTGGTCCGGACGCGCGGGGTGCTCGCAGTGACGTCGAGATAGGTCATTGCGCGCAGATAGAGGGGCCGGGATGGATTTTCCATCGATCTCGATGTGCGCGATTGCTCGATCGAGTAGCGGCACCTTCTTGGCCCTCTCCCGCGAAAGCGGGAGAGGGGTGGAAACTACCGGTACGTCACCTTCTTCACCGCGGCCACGACCCTGGCGACATCGACCAGCGCGAGCTTCTCGAGATTGGCTGCATAGGGCAACGGCACGTCCTCGTTGGTCACGCGCAGCACCGGGGCGTCGAGATCGTCGAAGCCCTGCTCCATCGCCACCGCGATGATCTCCGACGCGATCGAGCAGACCGGCCAGCCTTCCTCGACCACCACCATCCGGTTGGTCTTCTTGAGGCTCTCGAGCACCGTCGCGGTGTCGAGCGGGCGCAGCGTGCGCAGGTCGACGACTTCGGCGTCGACTCCCTCGCCCGCCAGCGTCTCGGCGGCTTCGAGCGCGAGCCCGACGCCGATCGAATAGGAGACGATCGTCACGTCCTTGCCCGGCCGCACGATCCGCGCCTTGCCGATCGGCAGCACCCAGTCGTCGGTCTTGGGCACGTCGAAGCTGCGGCCGTAGAGCAGCTCGTTCTCGAGGAAGACCACCGGGTCGTCGGTGCGGATCGCCGCCTTGAGCAGCCCCTTGGCATCGGCGCCGTCATAGGGCGCGATCACGATCAGCCCGGGCACGCTGGCGTACCACGGCCCGTAATTCTGCGAATGCTGCGCGCCGACCCGGCTCGCCGCGCCGTTGGGTCCGCGGAACACGATCGGGCAGCGCATCTGCCCGCCCGACAGATAGTTGGTCTTGGCGGCCGAATTGATGATGTGGTCGATCGCCTGCATCGCAAAGTTGAAGGTCATGAACTCGATGATCGGCTTCAGCCCGCCCATCGCCGCGCCCGTCCCGACCCCGGCAAAGCCATATTCGGTGATCGGCGTGTCGATCACGCGCTTGGGCCCGAACTCGTCGAGCAGGCCCTGCGTCACCTTGTACGCGCCCTGATATTCGGCGACTTCCTCGCCCATCACGAACACGCGGGGATCGGCGCGCATTTCCTCCGCCATCGCGTCGCGCAGCGATTCGCGCAGCGTCTGGCGGATCATCTCGGTGCCCGCGGGCAGCTCGGGATCGGCGACGGTCGCGGCCTTGCTGCTGGCGAGCTGGGCGGTGCCGCTCTCGGCCTTGGCGGCCGCCGGCGCCTCGGACTCCGCGGCCTTCTGCTCGACGGCGGGCGCTTCGGCGGCAGGCGCCGGCGCCGGCGACGAGGCGTCCTCATCTTCCCCGGCGATCAGCGCGATCACGGTGCCGACCTTCACATTGTCGGTGCCCTCGGCGACGACGATCTGCGCGATCGTGCCTTCGTCGACCGCCTCGAATTCCATCGTCGCCTTGTCGGTCTCGATCTCGGCGAGGATGTCGCCCGATTTCACGGTGTCGCCCTGCTTGACCAGCCATTTGGCGAGCGTGCCCTCCTCCATCGTGGGCGAGAGCGCGGGCATCTTGAGTTCAATCGGCATGGGTTTCTCTATCCAGCAAGGATCAGGATTTGGGCGAATCGCACACCGACAAGTCGTTCGGCGGCGGCGGAGTGGCGGCGAACATCGAACGCAGCTCGCCGAATGGCAGCCCGTGACCGTCATCGCTATTGGCACGAACCTGCAAGTCCGAGATGATCATGCCTGCCGCGATCAGCGGCCGGTGAACCCCGATCAGTCTGTCCATCGTGCGGCCCATCGGCGAGGTCGAGTCGTCCAGCTTCCACGCAGCGATCAGCGCGCAATCGAGCGGCGAGCGGAACCGCCGCGCGGCGACCCGGTCGTTGAGCACCGCGAGGTCTTCCGCCGACATCGAAGCGCGCAGGCACGCCTCGGCCGCCTCGATCGTCGCTGGCGCACAGCCGGCCAGCGCCTCCGACTTGAACGACGCCGGCAGCGCCACCGCGGCCGGAAACTCCTGCGCCGCGACCAGCCCCATCAAGGAAAGGGCCGCAAGCATCAGTAGGACTCCACCAGCACGTCGGTATAGAGCTCGGCCGGCTCGGGTTCGGGGGTCTGCTCGGCGAAATCGGCGGCTTCGGAGACGAGCTTGCGGATTTCCTGCTCGATCGGCTTGAGCTGCTCCTCGGTGATGCCGAATTCCTCGAGCTCGCGCTTGGCCTGCTCGATCGGATCGCTCTTCTCGCGGACCGACTGGACCTCCTCGCGGCTGCGATACTTGGCGGGATCGGACATCGAGTGGCCGCGGTACCGGTACGTCTTCATCTCGAGGATGATCGGCCCCTTGCCCGCGCGGACCCAGGCCAGCGCTTCCTCGGCGGCGCCGCGGCAAGCGAGCACGTCCATGCCGTCGACCTGGATGCCGGGGATGCGGAAGCTCTCGCCGCGGCGATAGAGCTGGTCCTCGGACGAGGAGCGGTTGACGCTGGTGCCCATCGCGTACTGGTTGTTCTCGATCACATAGATGATCGGGAGCTTCCACAGCTCGGCCATGTTGAAGCTCTCATAGACCTGGCCCTGGTTCGACGCGCCGTCGCCGAAGTACGACATCGTTACCCCGCCATCCTCGCTATATTTGTGCGCGAAGGCGAGCCCGGTGCCGAGCGAGACCTGCGCGCCGACGATGCCATGGCCGCCGTAGAACTTCTTGCTCGTGGAGAACATGTGCATCGAGCCGCCCTTGCCGCGGCTGATCCCCGCGCCGCGCCCGGTCAGCTCGGCCATGATCACCTTGGGATCGATCCCGTACGCCAGCATATGGCCATGGTCGCGATAGCCGGTGATCACGCTGTCCTTCTCGCCGTCGAGCGCCGACTGAAGCCCGACCGCGACGGCCTCCTGGCCGATATAGAGGTGGCAGAAGCCGCCGATGAAGCCCAGCCCGTAAAGCTGCCCCGCCTTCTCCTCGAAGCGGCGGATGAGCAGCATCTGCTTGTACAGCTCCAGAAGCTCCTCCTTCGAGGCTTTGTACCGTTCCGGTTCGTTTGGCCGCTCCCGGTTGGGTTTTGCAGGTTCGGTCGAGGCTTTTTTCGCCGGTGCTTTGGCCATCTGGGCAAGGTCCCTGAGGGAAAAGGAAGGGGGTCTATAGGCGCGATTGCTTGCCTGCTGCAACGGCTGCGAACGCCATCGGGTTGCTTGCCGCCGTTACGGCATGCGCAGGTTGGCCGGACAAGCGGCCGGGGAGTCATCGAAAGGCGGGCGATGGTGAAAGAAAATCGCACTCGCCTCAATAATCCTTCCGATAGCGCACGCTCACGCTCGACCCGCCGAACGATCCGGTCTGCGACAGGATGCTGAGCGCCCGGCTCAGCGCGATCTCGAGCTGGGTGGCGGTGAAGCCGCGGGCGTCGGTGATCACTTCGATATAGATGTCGTCGGTGATGTACTGCCCCGCCGCCAGCGCGGTGCCGCGGCCGGTGGTGTCGTCGGCGGCGAGGATGCGCAGCCGGCTGATCCCGGTCGCCGAGCGCAGCTTGCCGAGCGGATTGAGCCCGCCCCCGGTGCCGCGCAGCGAGTTGAGCGCGGCGGCGAGCTGGATCGCCTCGGTCGCCGACAGGTTGGTCACCGAGCTGCCGAACAGCAGCCGCGCGACGACTTCGTCCTGCGGCAGGCTCGGGGTCGAGGTGAACGACACCCGCGGCAGCTGCGCGGTGCCGGTGACGTTGAGGTTGGCGGTGACGCCCTCGGTGGTCGCGCTCGCGGCGATCTCGATGCTCGGGTTGGAGATCTCGCGCCCTTCCCAGCGGATCGTGCCCTTGGTCAGCTCGAAGCGGCGTCCGGCGAACTCGTAATCGCCGCGCACCACCGTCGCGCTGCCGCCGATCACCGGATTGGCCGAGGTGCCGCGGATCGTGACGTTGGCGCGCCATTCGGACTCCAGCCCCATCCCCGAGATGAAGATCTGGTTGTCGGCGCGGATGCGCAGGTCGAGGTCCCAGCTCCCGGCATTCTGCGCGGCGAGGCGTTGTTCGGGCGTCTGGAACACATCGGTCTTGCGGCGGACGCCGGTGAGCTCGGCGACTTCGGCCGCGCCCTGGCGGATGACTTCGTAGCGTGCCTCGGGGATTTGCAGCTGGCCGGTGACGCGGTTGCCCTTGGCGTCGCGGATCACATTGATCTTGCCGGTGGCAGTCGCCGCCAGCGAGTCGCTGCGCGCCAGCCGGGCGTTGTTCAGGTCCGCGCTGATGTTCATCGGGAAGTTCGCCGCCGAGGACAGGCCGATCGTCCCGCTCGCCTTGACCGTGCCGGTGCCGGCGACGGCGGTCAGGTCCTCGATCACCAGGCTGTCGTTCGAGAAGCGTCCGGCGATCTTCATGCTCGACAGCCGCGTGCCGTAGATCTCGTTTTCATAGACCAGCTTGTCGCCGCGGACGATTCCGGTCAGCTCGGGCTTGCGCACCCGCCCCGAGAAATCGGCGGCGACCCCGAGCGGCCCGTCGAGATTCTGGCCCGACAGCCCGGCGAGCGAGAACAGCACCGTTGCGGGGCCGTTGTAGCGGATCCCGCCCGAAAGCGGCGCCGCCAGCAGCCGCTCGCGCCAGCTCCCCGCCTCGGCGCCGAGCGGGCGCAGCGTCGCCACCATCCGCCCGATCGTCGTGGTCCCGCGCTTGACCAGCGCGCGCGCGTCGCCGCCGTCGGGCAGCAGCTTGCCGACAAAGGTCACGTTGACCGGAGTCGAGACCTTGGAGAGGCTCGACCGGGTGAAATCGGCGATCTCGAGCCGCGCGCTGGCGCTCGGGAAGCTGCTGGGGCTGGCCTGGGCGAAATCGAGGCTGCCGGTCGCCGACCCGCCGATCCCGAGCCCGGGGACGAAGGCGTTGACCACCGCGAGATCGAGGCTGTCGAGCCGGGTCTGGAAGGTCATCCCCTTGCCATAGGTCCCCGCGATCCGGGCGCTGCCGCGATCGAGCTCGACTCGCGTCGGCATCAGCCGGTAGGTGCCGCCGTCGACCGCGATATGCGCGGGCTTCGGAGTCTTGAAGTTGAGCCCGTTGCCCTGCCCGACCAGCGCGACCAGCCATTCCTTCGGCGTGAAGCGCGCGCTCGCGCCGATGCGGAACGGCACCCCCGACGAGCCGGTCGCGAAAGCCTGGGCCGAGCCGCTGCCGCCGCGATAGTCGATCTTCACCCGCCCGACCTTGAGCGTGAAGCCGCCGCTGCGCAGGTTGGCGACCTGCGCGTCGCCCACCACCTGCGGGGTATCGGCGAGCACGATCGACCCGGTCGCGAACGCCCGCCCGATGGTAAGCCCCGCCTGGCCCGGGATGGTGGCGTTGAGCGCGCGCGCGTCGAAATCGGCGCGCTGATACTGACCCTCGGCGCCGAGCCGGGCATGGCCGGTCACCCCCGACCCGGCGAAATCGAGCCGCCCGTCGAACGGCCCCGCCGCGGTCTGGAGCAACCTCCCGGTGATATCCATGCCCGCAAAGCGCGCATTGCGCACGTCGACGCTCAGCGCCCTGCCGCTCTGGAGCAGCACGTCGGCAGTGAACGGCCCGTAATCGGTGTCGCCCTTCGCCGTGATCGCATAGGCGCCGGTCCGGCTCGCCTTCACCAGCCCTTCGAGGTTGACCATGCCGACGCCGAGCCCCGGCTTGGGCGCCTTGAGCAGCACCACCGGCGCCGCCAGCGGCCCGGTGACGTGCGCGGTGATCGGCCCGTAGGCGTTCGAGAAACCCTCGGCATCGAGCAGCAAGGTCCCGTCGGGATTGTAGCGCCCCGCCCCGCCGGTGATGCGGAATTCGGGCGCTGCCAGCCGCAGCTGGGTGAAGGTCACCACCCCGCGCGGATCGATTCCGACTTCGCTGGTCGCGACCGCGGTGCCGCCGAGGAAGGTGCGCACGCCCTCGCTGTAGATCCTCGCGCTGCGCCCCGCGACATGCCCGCGGATGCCCCAGCCGCCGCCCGGCGCGGCGAACAGCTTGGCGTCGGTGGCCAAATCGACCGTGCCGAGCCCCTGGATCTCATATTCGTTGATCCGCCCCTTGAGCGCGCCGGTATAGCGCCCCTCGCTGATATCGGCGACGAGGATCGCGGTCGCGTCGATCCGGTCGGACTTGAGCTTGAGATTGTCCGAGAGGATCTGGTCGCCGGTGATCGCGAGGTCGCCGTCGACGGTGAGGTTGGTCACCAGCCCGCCCGCCGAGCTCAGCCCGGCGACGCGCGCCGCCTTGGCGTGGACCGGCACGAGGATACGGTTGGCGTCGACACGCGCCCGGCCCTCGGCATAGAGCCGCTCGATGCGGATCTCGCCCATGCCGAGCGACGCCGCCTGCAGCTTGTAGTCGACCACCGGCCGCGCGAACGGCCCGTTGAGCGCAACCCCGAGCCGCACCGAGTTGCCGTTGAGATTGTCGGCGATCGCGCCGGGGGTAAGCAGCAGCGCATCGATGCGGAAATTGCCGAAGCGGCTCGCGCCGAGATCGAGCATCCCGTTGCAGGTCAGCGAAAGCGCCTTGGAGCGCAGCTCGAGCCTGGTATCGGCCTTGCGGTCGCTCCACGCGACGTCGAGCGCAACATCCATCTGCGGCGCGGTCAGCCGCTCGACCGGACCCTTCATGTACAGCCCGGGCTGGCTGGTGCCGCGGACATGGAAGGTGCCGCTCTGCGCGGTGATCGCAAGATCCGCCAGCTCGCCGCCGCCCAAGGTGCCGACCGCCTGGCCCTTCCAGTTCTTCCAGCTGCCGTCGCCGGTGATCGAGAAGGTCAGCGGCTCGGTCACGCCCGCCAGCCCGGCGACGAGCCCGCCCGCCGGCGCGTTGAGCCGGAGCGCAATGTCGAGCTTGTCCTGGTCGGGCACCGCGTCGAGCTTGACCGCGAGCAGGTCGCCGCCGGCAACGCCCGGCGCGGTCAGCGTCCCGCCGGTCGCATCGATCTGCGCGCGCCCGTCGGAGATGTGCACGCTGCCCGCCAGCTTCCCGATATGCCGCCGGCCGGTCACTGCCGGACCGATCTCGATCCGCGCCAGATCGAGCTTCGCCACGTCGATATTGATGTCGGGCAGGATCGGCGCGTTGGGGTCGCTCGGCACCGGCTTGAGCGCGGGCATCCGGTCGAGCTTGATCGCCGGGCTCACCGCCGAGCGGATGTCGATGCGGTTGGCGAAATAGCTGAACGGGCGCCAGTCGAGTGCGATCTCGCGCGCGGTGGCGAAGGCGCCCTTGGTGTCGCGGACCTCGACGTCGCGCAGCACCAGCGAGCCATAGAGCGACCCGTCGATCCGCCCGATGCGGAAATTGAGCCCCGAGGCGAGCGTGGTGTTGCTGATCTGCCGCGCGACGAACGCGCGGCCGGGCGCGGTGTTGAGCCCGAGCACCGCCGCGCCCGCCAGCACGGCCAGCGTCGCGACGACGATTCCCGCCCATTTGATCACGCGCCGCCACGCAGGCGCGCGGTCGACGATCACCACCGTCTCGACCGGCGCCTCGGCGGGAACATCGGGGGTGCGGGTCTCCATCAGAAGGCCTGCCCGATCGAGACATAGAGCGACACGCGCGATTCGCCCGCCTTGCGGTTGAGCGGCGTCGCCACGTCGATCCGCACCGGCCCGAAATTGGTGTAGAAGCGCCCGCCGACGCCGAGGCCGATGCGGATGTTCTTCATCGTCGGGTAGATCTCGTCATAGACCTGTCCCGCATCGACGAACGGCACGACTCCGTAATTGCCGAAGCGGTAGCGCGCCTCGATTGCGAACTCGGCAAGGCTGCGCCCGCCGACCGGCTTGCCGTCGGGCGAGCGCGGCCCGAGCTCCTGATAGCCGAAGCCGCGCACCGATCCGCCGCCGCCGCCATAATAGCGCCGCGAGGGCGGCAGGTCGTCGCGGTCGGTGCCCATGATCGACCCCACCCGTGCGCGACCGGCGATGACGATGCTCTGCCCGACCGGATAGTAGGCGGTGCCCTCGATCATCGTCCGCGCATAGGGCCGGATGCCGCTGTTGACCGATGCCTCGGGGCTGGCATTGGCCTTGATCCGGAAGCCGCGGGTCGGGTTGAGCAGATTGTCCGAAGTGTCGAAGCCGAGGAAGGTGGGCAGCGCCGCGATCAGATAAGTCCCCCGGTCGCGCCCGCCCGCCGCGAAATTGTAGCGGTCCTCGTTGGTGCCGACCAGCTCGACGCCGTAATAATAGGTCCAGCGCTTCTGCCAGATCGGCGTCGAATCGTACGAGACCCGCGCCGAAATCGCGCTCGTGAAGCTCTCATACGCCTTGTAGTCGGTATGGTTGGCGCCGATCCCGAACGACAGCGTCCGGTCGCGCTGGCGCCAGTTCGAGCGGCGGAAGGTCGCGGTCGCACCCTGCTCCTGCGTGCCCAATACCCCGGTCAGGATCAGCGCGCCCTCGGGCGGGAACAGGTTGCGGTGAGTCCAGCTCGCCTCGACCTTCGCGCCCTCGCCGGTGCTGTAGCCCAGCGTTCCCGCGATCGTCCGCGGCCGCCCGGCCTGCTGGCGCACCAGCATGTTGACATATTCGGTGCCGTCGGGCGCCATCTCGCCGGTCCGCACCGGCTCGACCGACACCGTCGAGAACAGGCTGGTCGCGACCAGCGCGTCGCGCAGATCATCGACGTCACGGCTGTCGTACAGTTCGCCGCGCTCGAACCGCGCCAGCACCGCGATATGGTCGACGCCGAACGCCTGGCGCTTCCCCTCGGTGACGAACCCGCCGAAGCTGGCGCGCGGGCCGACCTCGACCGGCAGCGTATAGTCGCCGGTGTGCGCCTCCTCGTCGAGCAGGATGTCGCGCTGGCCGACCTTGGCGAAGGGATAGCCCATCTGCGGCAGCTTCAGGCTGACATTGGCCTCGGCGCCCTGCACCCGCTCGGCCTCGATCGGGTCGCCCGGCTTGAGCGGCAGCTCGCGGTCGATCATCCCGGCGGGTACGGTAGGATCGGCGACCACGGTGACCGATCCGAGCGTGTAGACCGCTCCGGGAGTCGCGGTGACCGTCGCCAGCAGCTTGCCCGAATTGGCCGGGTTCTGCTCGAGCGTCGAGATCGCCGTCCCGTCATAATAGCCGAGCGACTGCATCAGCCGCACCGCGAGCTTCTCGTCCTCGCTCGCGCGCGCCGAGACCATCGCCGAATTGGCCGCCTTGCCCTTGCCCCGGCGCAGCGCCGAGAGGTCGCGGAAGCGGCCGTCGAGCCCGATCGCGTCGAGCCCCTCGACGACGGTGGTGTAGAACAGCACCACCGTCTTGCCGTCCTTGACCCCGGCAATCTCGGCGGGCGGCGCCAGCTCGAACGACGAGAGCGGCGGCAGCGCCTCGGCGAATTCGGGTTCCTCGGGCTTGATCGCCTCGAGCTTGCCCTCGAGCCCCGCCGCGAAGGCCAGCGCCGCGGCGGAATCCTTGGCCGGCTCGGCGCCGATCGGGGCGAGCGGCGCGTCGATATCGTCGCCGATCGGCGGCACCGCGGCCTCGAACTCGGCATCGGGGACGATGACTTCGTCCTGCGCCGCGACCGGCGGCGTCTCCGGCGCGTCGACCGGCGCCCCCTGCCCCGGCGCGCCGGGCTGGGCGATCTGCGCGCACGCGATTCCTGGCAGGAAAGCAGTCCCCACCAGCGCCGCGACCCACACCGCTGTCGATTTCACCCGCACGCGTCTCCTCCGGGAGCCGCGATTATAGCGATCTTCCCGCCTGCGTAACGATCTAGTCGGGCTTTGGCTCCCGGCGCGACAAAATTCCAAGGATTCTCAATGATTAGAATGCTTCACCTCGGCCCGGAAACGGTGAAGCAGCGGCTCGGTATAGCCGTTGGGCTGGTCGAGCCCCTCGAACACCAGCGCCCGCGCCGCCTGGAAGGCGAGGCTGGTGTCCTCGTTCCCCGCCATCGGCCGGTACACCGGATCGCCCGCATTCTGCGCATCGACCTTCGCCGCCATCCGCCGAAGCGCCGCCTCGACATCGGCCGCGCTGGCGACGCCTTGGAGCATCCAGTTGGCCATGTGCTGCGACGAGATGCGCAAAGTCGCGCGGTCCTCCATCAGCCCGACGTCGTGGATATCGGGCACCTTCGAGCAGCCGACGCCCTGATCGACCCAGCGCACGACATAGCCGAGAATCCCCTGGGCGTTGTTGTCGAGCTCCCGCGCGACTTCCTCGGCGCTCCAGTTGCGCCCCTTGGCCACCGGCACGGTCAGCAGCGGCACCAGCCCCGGCACCGCCTCGCCGGCGATCTCGCGCTGGCGGGCGAAGACGTCGACCTGGTGATAATGCAGCGCGTGCAAAGTCGCCGCGGTCGGGCTCGGCACCCAGGCGGTGTTCGCGCCCGACCTCGGATGCCCGATCTTCTGTGCGAGCATGTCGCCCATCCGGTCGGGCGCGGCCCACATTCCCTTGCCGATCTGCGCCTTGCCCGAAAGCCCGCACGCCAGCCCGATCCGCACGTTGCGGTCCTCATACGCGCCGATCCACGCCGAGGCCTTCATCTCGCCCTTGGGCACCATCGGCCCCGCGCGCATCGACGTATGGATCTCGTCGCCGGTACGGTCGAGGAAGCCGGTGTTGATGAAGGCGATCCGGTCCTTCACGGCGTGGATGCACGCCGCGAGATTGGCCGAGGTGCGCCGCTCCTCGTCCATCACCCCGACCTTGATGCTGTGCCGCGCCACCCCGAGCAAATCCTCGACCGCGTCGAACAGCCGGTCGGTGAAGCCGCATTCCTCGGGCCCGTGCATCTTCGGCTTGACGATGTAGAACGACCCCGCCCGGCTGTTGCGATGGCTGCCAAGCCCGCGCAAATCGTACAGCGCGATCAGCCCGGTCATGATCGCGTCAAGAATGCCCTCGGGCGCCTCTTGCCCGTCGGCGAGCAGCACCGCCGGGTTGGTCATCAGATGCCCGACATTGCGCACGAACAGCAACGACCGCCCCGCCAGCGTCACTTCGCCCCCGCCCGGCATATCGTAGACCCGGTCCGCGTTCAGCCGCCGCGTCATCGTCGCGCCGCCCTTGGCGAAGCTTTCCTCGAGATCGCCGCGCATCAGCCCCAGCCAATTGGCATAGGCCGCGACCTTGTCCTCGGCATCGACCGCCGCGACCGAATCCTCGAGATCGACGATCGTCGACAGCGCCGCCTCGAGCAGCACATCGGCGATCCCCGCCCGATCGCCGGCCCCGATCGGATGCTCACGGTCGATCGTCACTTCGATGTGCAAGCCATTGTGCCGAAACAGCATCGACTCGCCGCGGCTGCCGACGAACTGCCCCGGATCGGCCAGCGGCAAGTTCCCCGACACGAAATCCGCCCAGCGCATGCCGGTGAGCGGCACCGCCTCGTCGAGAAACGCCTTGGCAAAGCCGATCACCTGCGCCCCGCGCCCGGCATCGTACCCGCCGGGCTTCGCCGAACCCGGCAGCGCGTCGGTCCCGTACAGCGCGTCGTACAGGCTCCCCCAGCGCGCATTCGCCGCGTTGAGCACGAAACGCGCGTTGAGCACCGGCACCACCAGCTGCGGCCCCGCCATCCGCGCGACTTCGTCGTCGACACCGGCCGTGCCGATCGAGAACGCCGCCGGCTCGGGCACCAGATAGCCGATCCCGCGAAGGAACGCCGCGTCGGCCGCCTCGCCCGCCTCCAGCCGCGCATCGATCGCCGCCTGCAACGCATCGCGCTTCGCCAGCAGCGCCCGGTTCTCCGGCGCGAACCGCGCGAACACCGCCGCCGCGCCCTGCCAGAAGGCAGCGGCGTCGAAATCCAGCCCCGGCAGCACCCGTTCCTCGACAAAGCGCGCGAGCGGCTCGGCGACCTTCAGTCCGGCGCGATCGGTATAGGCAGACATGGAACCTCCTTGGGAAGCAGTTCAGCAGCGGCCTGGGGAGGGCGAACCCGCGCTTAGGCGAGGACCGCCTAGGCGATCAAGCCACTAACTCCTTCTCCCCTTGTGGGAGAAGGAAGGGGCCCAAGCCGCAGGCTTGGGAAGGATGAGGGGGAGTCGGGTCTCACTTCCGCTGACTTCGTCAGCTCCCTCCCTCTCCCACAGGGGGAGAGGGACCCAACGCGCCCGCCGCCGCCTCCAGCCGCGCGAGCATCGCCCGGAACGCCTCGATCTCCTCGGGGGCGATACCCTCGAACACCCGCCGTTCGAGCTCCAATGCCTTGGGCGCGACTTGCTCGTAGAGCGCCCAGCCCTCGGGGGTCAGCGTCAGCAGGTGCGAGCGCTGGTCCTCGGGATTGGGCGCGCGCGCCACCAGTCGGCGGTCGGCCAGCGCGATCGCGGCACGGCTGACGGTGACCTTGTCCATCCGCGTCCGCCCGCACAAGGCCTGCTGGCTGAGCGCCCCGTCCTCGGCGAGCACCGCCACCAGCCGCCACTCGGGAATGCGCAGCCCGAACAGCGTGCGATACGCCGTCGCCACCGCGTCCGACACCGCGTTGGACGCGATCGACAGCCGGTAGGGCAGGAACTTGTCGAGCTTGAGCGTGGTCGGCATGCCCCGATGGTGGCCCACCCGTGCGCCTCGCGCAAAAAATATTTCCTTTGCTGTCGAATCCCCACGCCTTGGCGCGTCTCCGAGGTACGATCGCGCTTCGGCGGTCGCCACGGAAGGAAGCCCCATGCAGTACATGATCCTGATCTACGAGG
This sequence comes from Pseudomonadota bacterium, assembly GCA_040388355.1. Classification (GTDB taxonomy): domain Bacteria; phylum Pseudomonadota; class Alphaproteobacteria; order Sphingomonadales; family Sphingomonadaceae; genus Sphingomonas. Next base: position 59,049 of record JAZKCD010000016.1, read on the forward strand.
ATGAGCGCCAGTTCGAGGACAAGGCGGTGCTCGACGGCATTTCCGAGAAGCATATGGCGCTCGCCGGCTCGCTCGGCGCCGCGCTCAAGAGCGGCAACGGCCTCACCCTCACCAGCACCGCCACCACCGTCCGCACCGCCGCCGATGGCGGCCAGTCGATCCATGACGGCCCCTTCGCCGAGACCCGCGAGCAGCTCGGCGGCTATTATCTGGTCGACGTTCCCGATCTCGACGCCGCGCTGGCGATCGCCAGGCGGGTGCCGCTGCGCGGCGCCGGCGCCATCGAAGTGCGGCCCGTGATGTATCAGTGACGCTGGCCCGGGCGGCCCGCGCGCATGGCGGGCGCGTCATCGCCGCGCTCGCCGCGCGCTTCCGCGATCTCGACCTCGCCGAGGAGAGCTTCGCGGAAGCCTGCGCGCGGGCGGCGGCGGCGTGGGACGACGCGCCGCCGCGCGACCCCGCCGCCTGGCTGTTCCGCGTCGCCGAGCGGGCCGCGCTCGATTCGCTGCGCCGCGCCGGGGTCCGTGCCGCCGCCGACCTGCCGCCACCCGAACCCGAGCCCAATGCCGAGGAACGGCTGATGGCCGACACGCTGATCATCCCCGACGAAAGGCTGCGGCTGATCTTCGTCTGCTGCCACCCGGCGATCGCTTCGGACGCGCGCGCGGCGCTGACGCTCAGGCTGGTCTGCGGCCTCACCACCGCCGAGATCGCCGCCGCGTTCCTCGTCGCCGAGACCACGCTCGCCCAGCGCCTCGTCCGCGCCAAGCGCAAGATCGCGGCGGCGGGGATACCGTTCGAGGTCCCCGGCCCCGATCTCTGGCCCGAACGGCTCGAATCGGTGCTCACCACGCTCGATGTCGCCTATGCCAGCGCGCATGCCGATGGCGCCGGCACCGGCCGCCATGCCGGCTATGCCGCCGAGATGCTCGGCATCACCGCGACACTGGCGGCCTTGCTCCCCGACGAGCCCGACATCCTCGCGCTCGCCGCGACGACTCGCTTCGCCGAGGCCCGCCGCCCCGCGCGCACCGCTGGCGGCATGATGGTCCCGCTCGCCGAGCAGGACCCGGCGCTGTGGAGCGCGGGCCTCCTCGCCGAAGGCCGCGCCTTCCTTGCCCGGACGCTGGCGACGCGGATCAGGACGCCGCGCACGCTGCAGGCGCTGATCCACGGCGAATGGTGCGCCCGCGCCACCCTCGCCGAGCCGCCCCCCTGGCCCGCGATCCTCACGCTCTACGATGCGCTGCTCGCCCTGCGCGACGACTCGATCGTCCGCCTCAACCGCGCGGTCGCGCTCGCCGAAGTCGAAGGTCCGGCCGCCGCGCTCGAGGAAGTCGATGCGCTCGACGCCCCCGCGCTCGCCGCTTTCCTCCCCTATCACGCGGTCCGCGCAGACCTGCTGGCCCGGCTGAACCTCCCCGCCGCCGCCCGCCAGGCCTATGACGCCGCGCTCGCGCTCCAGCCCGAACAGGCCGAGCGCCACTGGCTGGAAGCCCGCCGCGCGGCACTTGCGCTCGACGAATGACGATTGCAATTTCTGCAATGACAACGGTATCATTTCGCACTTGCAGCAAAGTGTGCTGCGGTGCACATAGGGGGTGCCTTTCAGGCATCCTCTCCTAAACCTTTCAAAGGCCGCCCTTCGGGGCGGCCCTTTTTTTCGTCCTCCCCCGTTGCGTAACCGGGAGGACGCGCGCGGGAGCGCCGGGCCGGACCCCCTCCCCCTTCAGGTCCCCCGGCGCTCCTGCTTGCGCCGCGCGTCAGTGGCTCTGCTGCCACTCCAGGCATTTGCGCATTGTCTTTTCCAGATTGCGCATCGAATTGCTGACGTCGCCAAAGATCTTCTGACCCTTGACATAGGAATGCATCACCATGCTGTCGCGGAACACGGAGAGCGCGTTGCCCTGCAACGAAATGACATAGGCATCCCAGTCCTTGAAGCGTTCGACCTCCGCATCATAATCGAACAGTCCGCCGTCGTTGAACGACATCTGCACGGTCCGGGGCCGCGCGGATTCGATGGCGCCGAAGATCATCGCGAGCCGCGATCCCGGAGACTGGCGAAAGCCCCAGAATCGAAAGGGCTCGAGGCCGGGGGTCTGGGAGAGCGACAGGCATTGGTTCCCGGGCAAGGCCCAGACACGCCATTCGTTCACGCTCCACCGCTTCGAGAAGACGGCGGGCTCGATGCCGGAAAAGACCTTCTGCGCGTGGGCCGGGGCGGCGGCCCAAATTCCGATCGAGGCGAAAATCACGAGGCTGACGATACGGCGCATTGCTGGCTTGCTCCAAACTTCCTTGTGAAATCGGAGTGGCGATCACGCCTGATGGGTCACACCCCCACTTGGGTGTGCCGCAAGGCCGCAGCCTATTTCATCTGCCGTGCAATCGCCGCGCGCGTCGCCTTGCCATAGGGCGGCTTGAGCCCCGCCAGCCTGGCAACATCGATCTTCGGCTGGCGATAGATGGCGCGGGCATGGCTGAAGGTCCTGAACCCGACCTCGCCGTGATAGGCCCCCATCCCCGACGGGCCGATCCCGCCGAACGGCAGCTCCTCCTGGCTGACATGGAAGATCACATCGTCGACGGTCGCGCCGCCCGAGATCGTCCGGTCGAGCACCTGGCGCCGCTCGCCGGCATCCTTGCCGAAATAATAGAGCGCCAGCGGACGGTCGCGGCGATTCACTTCGGCGATCGCGCCTTCGATCGTCTCGTACGACCGCACCGGCAGGATCGGGCCGAATATCTCCTCCTGCATCACCGTCATGTCGTCGGTCGGGTTGCGGATGATGTGGAGCGGCATCTTGCGCGAATTGGTGTTCGCGAAGTCCTCGCCGCCCGGATTGACCGCGATCACCTCGGCGCCCCGCGCGCGCGCATCGTCGATCCAGGTCGTCAGCCGCTGGAAATGCCGGTCGTTGATCACCGCGGTATAGTCGGGATTGGCGAGGACCGTCGGGTACATCGCCGACGCCGCCGCGGTCAGCCCGGCGATCACCTCGGCCTCCTTCTCGGCAGGCACGAGCATGTAATCGGGCGCGAGGCAGATCTGCCCGGCGTTCATCATCTTGCCGATCGCCACGCGCTCGGTCGCCTGCGCGATATCGGCCGATCGCCCGAGGATCACCGGCGATTTCCCGCCCAGCTCCAAAGTGACCGGGGTCAGGTTATCCGCCGCGGCGTGGAGGATGTGCCGCCCGATGCCGGTGGCGCCGGTGAACAGCAGGTGATCGAACGGCAGCTCGGCAAAGGCCTTGCCGACATCGGGCCCGCCGCCGAAGAATGCCAGCTCCTCCGCCGCGAAATAGCGCGGGACCAGATCCTCGAACAGCGCCGCCACCACGGGGGTGAACTCGCTGGTCTTGACCATCGCCCGGTTGCCCGCGGCGAACACCCCGGCCAGCGGGCTCATCACCAGGTTGACCGGGAAATTCCACGGCGCGATCACGCCGATCACGCCCTTGGGCTGGAACTCGACAATCCCCTTCGCCCCGAGCAGCCCGAGCGGAAAGGTCAGCGGCTTCTTCTCCGGCCTGGCCCAGCGCGCGAGATGCCGAATCGCGTGCTTGAGCGGCGCGACCGACGCGGCGATGTCGGTGATCATCGACTGCTCGCGGCTGCGGTGCCCGAAATCCTCGCTCAGCGCGTCGCAGAAGCGGTGCGCATGGTCCGCGACCATCGCCGCCGCGCGCTTGAGCCGGTCCCTGCGCACCTCGAGCGGCACCGGAAGCTCGGCCATGAACGCAGCGCGCTGGCGATCGAGAATATCACGCATAGATCCACACCTTCCCCGTCATCCACGCCGCGAACGCCGCCGCCGCCAGCAATACGCCGAGCGGCAGGCGATCCTGCATCCCCATCCTGCGCCCGCCAAGCCGCATCGCCAGCACCGCCGCCAGCCCGATCACGCACGCGCCGAGCAGCACCATCGGCAGCGCCTTCCACCCGAGCCACAGCCCGATCGCGCCGAACAATTTGGGGTCGCCTCCGCCCAGCCCGTCCTTGCCGCGCAGCACGCGATACCCCGACGCCGCCACCATCAGCACCGCCCAGCCGCCGACGCCGCCGATCACGCGCTCGAGCATGTCGGGCTCGAGGAACAATCCGGCGATCACGCCCGTCACTGCCAGCGCCCCGGTCAGCTCGTTGGGCAGCCAGAACGCCTTGAGGTCGAGCGCCGCCAGCGCCAGCAACAGCCAGCCGAACACCGCCCCCGTCGCGCCCTCGATGCCCGGCGCCGCCCATCCCGCGGCGACTCCGATCGCCAGCGCGAGCAGCTCGACCGCGACATGCACCGGCCGGATCGGCGCGCGGCAGCTCGCGCAGCGGCCGAGCAGCACGGCATAGCTCAGCACCGGCACCAGCTCGTACGCGCTCAGCGCGTCGCCGCACGAATCGCACGCCGATCGCCCGTCGGCGACCGATCGCCCGGCCGGCCAGCGCACCGCGATCACCGCGATGAAGCTGCCGAACACCAGCCCCAGCGTGCCCAGCAGCAGCGGCCAGACCCACGCTTCAACCATGGACGGGCTTCTTGCGGATCAGATAGCGATAGACGCCGAACACGTTGATCCCGAACAGGAACAGATTCTGCGACCACAAGGCCTCGTCGCTCGACATCAGGGCGCCGGCGATCCAGCAGAGGCTCGAAGCGACGAACAGCGCGAAGCCCCAGCCGGTGACGCGCCGCCCGAGATCGAGCGAGACCATGAACGCCGCGATCACGCCGCTGATCGAGGCGGACCATTTGAGGATGTCGACAAGCTGCATGCGTGTTCCATGCGGCTATCGCGCGCCGCTGGCAATCTGCTTGCGCCCGCTCACGCTGCCCGCGAGCTTGCGCCCGCTCACGCTGCCCGCGGGCTTGCGCCCGCTCACGCTCGCCGCGGGCTTGCGCCCGCTCACGCTGGTCGCGCAGCCGAAGAAGTGGCGGCGGAACACCACCTCCAGCCCCTCGCCGCGTAGCATGTCCGCGATCCCCGATGCGTCGCCGAAATTGGTGCTGTAGGTGCCGATCATCGAGAAATCCTGCGCCCCGCGCAGCAGCAGCCGCTCGACCAGCGGCATCACGCGCTTCAAGTGGAACAGATAGAGCGGCCGCAGCAGCCAGCCCCTGGGATCCGACGCCTCGATCATTGCGAAGCTGCCGCCCGGCCGCAGCACCCGCGCGACCAGCGCCGCCAGCCGGGCATGCTGGGCGGCGTCGAAGGTCTTGAGCCCGAAGGTCGCGATCACGAAGTCGGCGCTCGCATCGGGCAGGTCGCTCGCCAGCACATCGTCCTCGATGAAGCCGATACGGTGCGCGCGGTGCCGGTGCAGCCGCTCGACTGCGCGCGCGTGCATTCCCGAGGAGATGTCGACCGCCGTGATCGGCCCCGCGTCGGGAAAGCGCCGCAGCAGATGCGGCCACACCTCGCCGGTCCCCGCCATCAGGTCGTAGCCTTCAGGCCCCGGCGGCTCGGGCATCGCCGCCACGCATTCGCGCCGCCAGCGCTCGGTGAAGCCGAACGAGCAGATCCAGCTGAACGCGATATATTTGCCCGAGCAGCGGTCGAACACGCCTTTCACGAAGGCGGGATCGTAGATGTCCGCGCTCATCTCACGGCCATCCCTCGCCGAACGCGATCGCGGAGACGACGCACGCGAAGAGGATATAGGTGGCTGCGAAGAGGCCGAGCGCCGCCGCGGCCGGCCGCGCCCCGCGGGCGAGATAGACCAGCCCCGCGGTGGCCGCGAGCATGCCGAAGAAGAATATCGCCAGCACCCAATTCGTCTGGCCCTCCGTCAGCACGCCCCATTGCACCACACCCGCTACCGCCGTCAGGACCTGGCAAGCCACGATAGGAATGACCATCAGCCAAAGGCGCCGGTTGGGCCGACGAAACGCGGTTACCAGGCCGGCGATCAGGAAGGCGAGGCCCAGCCAGGCAATGTTCGAGAGCATCCCGCCACGGTTCGCCAGCCCGCCCAGGAAAAATCCCGGCAGCATCCACAGCAATTCGAGCACGCCCATTCAGGGCACGGATTCGTTCGGATCGACGCCCCAGATATGGCTCTGTTCGACATAGCCGCCGCGTCCGCGCACGTCGAACCAGCACCAGCCATGCGCGCAGCGGCTGATCCGCCCGACCACCCCCGGCGCCGCGCGCCAGTTGACCAGCGCACTGAACCGCGGCGCCTCGCGCATCTCGACGACTCGGCCGATGATCATCGCCGTCCGCGTGTCGCTCAGCAGGTTGACCTGCATCCAGCCCTGGGTGCCGTCGGGATCCTCGATCTTGCGCCACTCGCCATAGGTGTCGATCACCTTGATCGGCAGATCCTCGCGCTGGTAGAGCCAGCTCGCCGGATAGTTGCGCCCCGGCCCGGTGCGCATCCGCGCCTTGCCCGCGGCGATCGACGCGAAATAGGGCGGCTTGCGCTGCGCCTGCGCCTCGTCCGCGGCGAACGCAGTCAGCCCCAGCGCCACGACGACGGCTATGAGCCAACTCCAGATACGCATGCGGCCCCCTCGCAAGTCCTCGCGCCTGTCTACCCCGAGCCGGGCGCTTGCTTCAACCCGTTGACTGGCGCGCCGCGCGGGGCCAATCCGCCCGCAATGGCACAGCCCCCGCGTCCCTCCCGCCCCAAGGTCACGATCACCCGGTCGCTGCCCGATTCGGTCGAGGCGCGGATGGCCGAATTGTTCGAATCGCTACCCAACGCCAGCGACGCCGCGATGGATCGCGCCGCGCTCGCCGCGGCGATGGCCGACACCGATGTGTTCGTCCCCACCGTCACCGATTCGATCGACGCCGCGCTGATCGAAGGCGCGGGCGAGCGGCTCCGGCTGATCGCCAATTACGGCGCCGGGGTCGGCCATATCGACCTCAAGGCAGCGCGCGCCCGCGGGATCACCGTCACCAACACACCCGGCGTGCTGACCGAGGATACCGCCGACATGGCGATGGCGCTGATCCTCGCCGCGCCGCGCCGGCTGGTCGAGGGCGACAAGCTGGTCCGCGCCGGTGCGTGGACCGGCTGGAGCCCCACCGGCATGCGCGGCCACCGCATCGGCGGCAGGAAGCTCGGCATCCTCGGGCTCGGCCGGATCGGCCAGGCGGTGGCGATGCGCGCCCGCGCCTTCGGGCTCCAGATCCATTATCACGGCCGCCACCGCGTCCCCGAAGTGCTCGAGGCCCAGCTCGGCGCGACTTTCCATGCCGATCTCGACGCGATGCTCGAAGCGGTGGACATCCTGACGATCCACACCCCGCACACGCCGGGCACGCAGAGCCTGATCGACGCGCGGCGGCTCGACCTGCTCGGCCCGCAGGGCTGGCTGATCAACACTGCGCGCGGCGAGATCGTCGATCCGGAGGCGATGGTCGCGGCGCTGACCGAGGGCCGGATCGCCGGCGCCGGGCTCGACGTCTATGTCGGCGAACCCGCGGTCGACCCGCGCCTGCTCGATCTCGCCAATGTCGTGCTGCTCCCGCATCTCGGCTCGGCCACCTTCGAGGGCCGCGAGGCGATGGGCGCCAAGGTGATCACCAATATCCGCGTCTGGTCCGACGGGCACCGCCCGCCCGACCAGGTGCTGGACGGGTGGCTGTAGGGCGGAATCGGCTCTTCCCTCGGCCGTGAAAGCGGGAGAGGGGATGGCGCTTATGCCCTTGCGCCACGTACCTCCCTGTTCCCCTGCGAAAGCAGGGGCCCAGAGCCAAGCCGTTCAATCCTTGTGCCCTGGACCCCTGCTTTCGCAGGGGAACAGGAAGAAGAAACAGGCGCCCCGTTTCGAAGGGGTTACGCACCAATGACGATCCGTCCTACGCCGCCTGCGGCAGCAGCGCCGTGAAGCCCGCCTGGGTGATCGTCACTGCCATCCCCAGCGTCCCGCTCTCGGTTTCGATCCGCGCCCCGAGCTGCTTGGTCAGCGCGTTGACGATCGCGGTTCCCAGCCCGCTGCTGTCCTTCCCGGTGTCGGCCGCATCCGTGCCCACGCCATTGTCCACGACGCTCAGCCGCCAATGCTCGCCGCTCATTTCGTAGGTGACGAGAATGGTCGAGCCCGCCTTGTCGACCGGGAAGGCATATTTGATCGCGTTGATCAGCAGCTCGGTGACGATGAGTCCCAGACTGACGGCCTTGCTCGATTCGATCGTGCCGTCGTCCGCGGTCACCGTGACCACGATCGGCTGGCCATCGCCGATCATCGAAGTCGCAAGGCTTTCGCAGAGCTTGGTGAGGTAGGACCGGACCTCGATCTGGTCGATCCCTTCCGCCGCGCTGAGATGGCGCTGCACCGCCGCCACCGACATCACCCGCTGGTGCGCTTCCTGGAGATGGTGGCGCGTTTCGTCGGAGGTCACGGCCTTGGCCTTGAGCAGCAGGATGCTGGCGATGATCTGCAGGCTGTTGGCGACGCGGTGCTGGATCTCCTGGAGCAGCACTTCCTTCTGGCGCAGCAGCTCCTCAGTCTGCGCGAGCAGCTCGGCCTTGTCGCGTTCGATCGTCCGCCGCGCGGTGATGTCCATGAAGGCGAGCAGGATCGTCGAGCTGTGGCTGTCCTCGTAGATCACCTTGCGCGCATTGAGCAGCATCACCCGCCGGCCGATTCCCGGAAAATCATGCTCGACCTCGAACCCGTCCATCGCGACTCGCTCGGGGATGATCGTCTCGAGCAGCAGCCGCAGCGCCGGAATATCCCACTGCCCGTCGCCCAGCGCATAGAGCATGCAGCCTTGGGTCTGCGCGGGATCGACCTTGAAAGTCTCGTAGAACGACCGGCTGGCGGCGAGCACGCGGAATTCGTCGTCGAGCACGATGAACGGCTCGGGAATCGTGTTGACGATCGCCTGCGCCAGCGTCTGCGCGTCCGCAATCCTGGCAAGTGGATTTTCCATGACGCAGGACCCTGGATCCCGAACGCCTCGCCGGAATCCCGACCATGCTCTACCGCGATCGGACGGCGATGTCGCCTCCGTAACAATCACGCGATAGGGAATGGGGAAAGCCCCTGCCTCAATCCCCGGTCAGGATGCGATCGACCAGCTGCTTCACCGTCGGCACGAACCCGTTCGAATAGAAGGGGTCGCGCTTGAAATTATAGGCATTGTGTCCGGCGAACATCAAATTCTGCTCGATCGGGCCGCCATGCGCGATGTCCTGGAGCGTCTTCTGGATGCAGAAGCTGCGCGGATCGGCGAGGCGGCCCGTCGAGTTCGATTCCGAATCCATCCATGACGAGAAGGCGCACTGGCTGAGGCAGCCCATGCAATCGGCCTGGTCCTTGCGGATGACTGCCTTCTCCTCCTCGGTGACGAAGACGAGCGTGTTGTCGGGGGTCTTGAGCGCCGAAGTGAAGCCGAGCCCGAACCATTCGCGCGCGTGCAGCAGGTCGTTGCGGGTCACCCAGAAATTCTTGCCCTTCACCCCCACGTCGAGCTGGAAAGTATGGTCGCCCGCTTCCTGCGTCGAGAACGGGATCTGCCGCGCCGAGCGCGCCTCGAGGTTGCTCAGGAACGGGTTCTTGACCGCGCTCGAATAGAAGCCGGTCGGCGAGAAGCGGTGGAGCAGCACCTCGCCTTCCTCGATATTGGTCAGCTTGGCCTTCCACCCGTCGGGGATCGGGCTTTCGCGGGTGAGCAGCGGCCGCGTGCCGAACTGGAAGACGATCTGGCCGAGCTCGGGATTGTCGATCCAGTGGTCCCAGTCGCGCAGGTACCAGACCCCGCCCGCCATCACGATCGGCACGCTGTCGGGGATGCCGCCCTCGCGCATCGTCTCGCGCAGCGCCTTGACCCGCGGATAGGGGTCCTGCGGCACCAGCGGATCCTCGGCGTTCGACAGGCCGTTATGCCCGCCCGCCAGCCATGGGTCCTCGTAGACCACCGCCGAAAGCCACTCCGCCGCCTTCGAATAGGCGCGCTTCCACAGCGCGCGGAAGGCACGGGCCGAGCTGATGATCGGCAGATAAGTGACGTTGTGCTGCGCCGCGATCTCGCTCAATTTGTACGGCATCCCCGCGCCGCAGGTCACGCCCGCGACCAGCCCCTTGGTCCGCTCGAGCACGCCCTGCAGCACGCGCTGCGCGCCGCCCATTTCCCACAGCACGTTGATGTTGATCGCGCCCTTGCCGCCGGCGATGTCCCACGCCTTCTGGACCTGCTGCACCGCGCCTTCGATCGCGTACTGGATCAGTTCCTCGTGCCGCTCGCGCCGGGTCAGCGCGTTGTAGATCTGCGGGATGATCTTGCCCTCGGCGTCATAGCTGTCGGCGTTGACCGCCGAGACCGTGCCGATTCCGCCCGCCGCCGCCCAGGCGCCCGCGCTGGCATGGTTGGTCGCGGCAACGCCCTTGCCGCCCTCGACCAGCGGCCAGACTTCGCGGCCCCCGTAGACGATCGGCTTCAAACCCTTGAACAAATTTTCCTCCGGAATAATCGGCGCGGACGGTAGCCGCATCGCGCCCCTGTGGCGAGTAACAAATGTTTATCCGAGGACTCCGGGCCGCCCCATCGCCTCTCCGTAAAGCTTCGCATAGGCCGCGATCATTTCGCTTTCGTCGAACAACGCACGAGCGCGCTCGCGGTTCGCCTTGCCCATGAGAATGCGCCCCTCGGCGTGCTTGGCGAGCAGGTCGAAACGGTCGCGGAAGGCGACTTCATAGCGTTGCGCGACCAGATAGGGCTCGTTGACCGGCGCGGTCATGTAGGGGATGTCGCCGACCATCGGCGCCACCACCGGCAGCCCCGCCGCCATCGCCTCGATCACCGAGAGCGGCGCCTGCTCGCTCGACGAGGTCAGCGCGAAGATGTCGAACAGCCCGATATAGCGGTGCGGATCGGGCAGGAATCCGGGGAGCAGCAGCTTGTCCTCGATCCCCATCCCCGCCGCGGCGTCGAGGATCGCCTGCCGCTCCGGCCCCTCCCCGACGATCACCAGCTTCACGCGCGAACTCATCCCCGCCACTGCGCGGACCAGCATCGGCAGGTCCTTGACCGGCCGCAGCCCGGCGATGCTGCCGATGACGACTTCGCCGGGCTTCTTCCCGAACCCGGGGATCGCCTTGGGATCGGGCTTGCCGGCATAGAGCCTGGTCGGGATGCCGTTGGCGATCCGCACCAGCCGCGCCGCGGGCTGGCCCCATTGCTTGAGCGCGATGGACTCGAGCGTCGCCGAGGGCACCACCAGCGCGTTCGCCGCGGGCAGCGCAATGCGGCGGTACATGTTGCGCACCGTGCTCAGCCGCACCGCCTCGTCGGCGTTGAACCCGTCCTCGTGATGGACGATCGGCGGCAGCCCCTTGCCGAACACCCGCGCCGCCATCACCCCGTCGATCGCGCCCCAATTATAGGTCAGCACCAGGTCGAAGCGCCGCATGAACCGCGCGATCGCCTCGTAGCGCCTGACCGAGGGATTGCCCGACAGCGGCGGCGGATCCTGCGCGATCTCGTACTTGATCCCCTTCGCGATCGCGTCGCGCGCGCTGAGCTGGTCCGGCATGGCGGAAACGATCGTATGCCGCGCCTTGTCGCCGAACGCGTTCATCAACCGAACCGCACGCGCCTCCTTCCCGCCAAGCGCGAAGGTGGAATGGAGATGGAGGATGTGGATCGACATGCTGGCGGGGTGCTTAGCGCGGGAATCTCGAAAGGTCATGCCCCCTCCTTCCCTCCCTGCCCACTTCCCCTCTCCCTATGGGAGAGGGGGAAGGGCGAGCCTGAGAACCCGCCGTATCTCTT
>JAZKCD010000017.1:0-25358 GCA_040388355.1 Pseudomonadota bacterium
GCTTCATGCACCAGGGCATGACCAGCTCGGACGTGCTCGACACCTGCCTCGCGGTCCAGCTCGCCCGCGCCTCGGACATCCTGCTCGACGATCTCGACAGACTGCTCGCGGTGCTCAAGCGCCGCGCAGTGGAGCACAAGCTCACCCCCACCATCGGCCGCAGCCACGGCATCCATGCCGAGCCGGTCACCTTCGGCCTCAAGCTCGCCGAGGCGCATGCCGAGTTCGCCCGCGCGAAGAAGCGCCTGATCGCCGCGCGCGCGGACATCGCCACCTGCGCGATCTCGGGCGCGGTCGGCACCTTCGCCAATATCGATCCCCGCGTCGAGCAGCACGTCGCCGACAAGCTCGGCCTCACGGTCGAGCCGGTCTCGACCCAGGTCATCCCGCGCGACCGCCACGCGATGTTCTTCGCCACGCTCGGCGTCATCGCCAGCTCGATCGAGCGGCTCGCCACCGAAGTCCGCCACTTGCAGCGCACCGAAGTGCTCGAGGCCGAGGAATATTTCTCGCCCGGCCAGAAGGGCTCGTCGGCGATGCCGCACAAGCGCAACCCGGTGCTGACCGAGAACCTCACGGGCCTCGCCCGTATGGTCCGCAGCGCCGCGATCCCCGCGATGGAGAATGTCGCGCTGTGGCACGAGCGCGACATCTCGCACTCCTCGGTCGAGCGCTATATCGGCCCCGACGCGACCATCACCCTCGATTTCGCGCTCGCCCGCCTCACCGGGGTGATCGACAAATTGCTCGTCTACCCGTTGAGGATGCAGAAGAATCTCGACCGGATGGGCGGCCTCGTCCACTCGCAGCGCGTCCTGCTCGCGCTGACGCAAGCCGGCGTCAGCCGCGAGGATTCGTACAAGCTGGTCCAGCAGAGTGCGATGAGGGTCTGGGAATCCGACGGCGAACTGTCGCTGCTCGAACTGCTCAAGGCCGATCCGGAAGTTACCGCTGCGCTCCCGCCCGAACAGATCGAAGCACTGTTCGATCTCGACTATCACTTCAAGCATGTCGACACGATCTTCGCCCGCGTATTTGGCTAGCTATTTGGAATTCCCAAGACTAGCCTTCGCGAAGCAGGAGGCAGCCATGGCAAGCATCAGCGCATCGGTGGGAAGCGGCGGCGTCAACAAGGTCGCGGATGTTTCCGCCGTCCAGAAATTGCTCAACAAATATCTCGCCGCGCATGACGGACCGCCGCTCGCCACCGGCGGCACGATCGATCCCGGCACGCTCCTCGCGATCCAGTCGTACCAGAAGGACGTGGCCGGCATCGCCAGCCCCGACGGGCGGATCGATCCCGGCGGCAAGACCTGGAAGGCGCTCGATGCGGGCCAGGGCTTCGCGCCGCTCAGCGGCGTGGCCTGGTGGCAGGCCAACCAGGCAAGCTTCCCCAACAGCGACAAGATCGCCGACCTCGCCGCGCCCTTCCGGGACAATGCCGCCAAATTCGTCAAGGCGCTGACCGACGCGGGCGCCAGCGTCACCATCTCGGCGACGCTGCGCAACGCCACTCGCGCCCGGCTGATGCGCAATTGCTGGGACGTCGCCAACGGCATCGTCGCGCCCAAGGACGTGGCCGCCATCCCCGGGGTCGCGATCAACTGGGACCACGGCATCCTCGCCAACTCGAAGAAAGCGGCGCAGGACATGGTCAATCTGATCAGCATCGCGGTCCAGCCGGCGCTCAACTCGCTCCACATCACCGGCAAGGCGATCGACATGACGATCGAATGGACCGGCACGCTCAAGATCAAGGACGCAACCGGCGCCACGAAGAATCTCGGCGCCCCGCGCACCGGCGCCGACAATACCGGCCTCCACGCGGTCGGCGCGACCTACAAGCTGTTCAAGCTGGTGTCGGACCGGCCGCACTGGAGCGAGAACGGACACTGAGGCTCGCGGCAGCCTTTCCCCGGCGAAGGCCGGGGCCCGGTATCAACGAACTCAAGGCGGCCTCCCGCCATCTAATCGGCTCGCAACTGGGCCCCGGCCCGGGCAGTGCGCAGTTCACGCCATCGCGCTTCCGCGCACCGCGCGCCCGCGCTAGCCTCGCGGCATGGAGCGCCGCACTTTCCTGACCTGGACGCTGGGCGGCGGCCTCGCGCTCGCGCTACCGCGGCCCGCGCACGCGGCGGGGCCGCTGTCGCCGTGGATCACCCTCCACCCCGACGGCCGGGTCATCCTCGTCACCACCGCGCTCGAGATGGGCCAGGGCTCGCGCACCGGGCAGGCGCAGATCCTGGCGGACGAGCTCGACGTGGCGTGGGATAGGGTCTCGGCGGTGATGGCGCCCGAGACCGATCCCTATCTCAACGACGGCGAGCTGTTCTCGGGCGGCAGCTACACCGTACGCAGCCGCTACGACCTGCTCCGCCGCGCCGGCGCCAGCGTCCGCCACCGCCTCGTCCAGGCCGCCGCAGCGCAATGGGGCGTCGCCCCCGCCGAATGCGCCGCCGCGTTCGGCAAGGTCACCCATGCCCCCAGCGGCCGCAGCCTCGATTATGGCGCGCTCGCCGCCGCAGCCGCCGCGCTCCCCGAGCCCGCCGATCCGCCGCTCAAGCCCGCCGCCGAGCGCCGCTATATCGGCAAGCCGCTCTCGACCCTCCAGCAGGGCGACAAGGTCAACGGCACCGCCAGGTTCGGCGTGGATTTCCGCCTGCCCGGCATGGCCTATGCGACGCTGCTGCAATGCCCGCATTTCGGCGGCACGCTGGAGTCGGTCGACGAAGCCCCCGCGCTCGCCATCCCCGGCGTCCGCCGCGTCGTCCGGCTCAAGGACGCCATCGCCGTCGTCGCCGATACCAGCTGGCCCGCGCTCCGCGGTGCGGCGGCGCTCAGGCCGGTGTGGCGCAATCCCGGAACCATCCCCGATTCCGCCGCGATCGCCGCGCGCCTCGCCGCCTCGCTCGACGCCCCCGGCGCGGTCATCTCGCCGCGCGAAGGCGGGGCCGCCGCGCGCGAGAAGGTCCGCGCCGCCTATGCCGCCGCCCCGCGCCGCCACGACGCCGACTACACCCTCGCCTATCTCTCGCACTCCCCGATGGAGCCGATGAACGCTACCGCCCGCCCGCTCCCCGGCGGTGGGATCGAGATCTGGGCGCCGTGCCAGTCGCCGACCTGGGCACGCGAGGCCGTGGTCGAGCTGCTCGGGCTCCCGAAGGACAGGATCGTCATCCACCCGCTGCTGATGGGCGGCGCCTTCGGCCGCCGGCTCAAGGGCGACTATGCCGCCCGCGCCGCCGAGCTCGCGCTGGCGATCGACGGCCCGGTCCACCTCCTCTGGTCGCGCGAGGAGGACATGGCGCACGACTTCTACCGCCCGGCGATGCACGCCCGGTTCCGCGGCGCGCTCGACGCCGCGGGGATGCTCCAGGGCTATGAAGTGCTCGCCGCCACCGCAGACGATCTCACCGGCGGCAGCCAGCCGAACCCCTATACGCTGCCGCTCTATGCCGCGACGCTGGCGAACGTGAAGATCGGCGTCCCGATCGGATCGTGGCGATCGGTCGATCCCGGCATGATGATGTTCGCGCGCGAGAGCTTCATCGACGAATGCGCGCACCAGGCGGGGATCGACTCGCTCGCCTATCGCGACCGCATGCTCGGGACCAACGAACGCGCCCGCCGCGTCCTCCACGCCGCCGCCAAGGCAATCGGCTGGGGCAGCCCCAAGCCGCCCGGCATCGGCCGCGGCCTCGCGCTGCTCCACGACTGGGAGACTCACGCCGCGCACGCCGTCGAAGTCGAGATGCTCGACGGCCGCCCCCGCGTCCGCCGCATCGTCGTCGCGGGCGATTGCGGCACCGCAGTCAACCCGCAGCAGGTCCGCGCCCAGTTCGAAGGCGGCGCGCTGATGGGGCTGTCGGCGGCGCTGGGCGAACGCATCGACATCGCCGACGGCCGCGCGGTCCAGCGCAACTTCGACCGCTACCGCATCCTGCGCATGGCCGACGCCCCACCGGTCGAGGTCATCCTGCTCGACACGCCCGAGGTCCCTATCGGCGGTGCGGGCGAGCCCCCCGTCCCCGGCGTCGCCCCCGCGCTCGCCAACGCGATCTTCGACGCGGGCGGCAAGCGGCTGCGCAGCCTGCCGCTGGGCTAGGACCCTAGGCAGCCTTCGACGCCGCTGATAAGCCTCGCGCCATGTTCCGCGACATTCCCGATATCCTGACCCCGGCCGAGCTCGCCCAGCTTCACGCCATCGCCGCCCGCGCGCCCTTCGTCGACGGCAAGATCAGCGCGATCGGCTCCCCCCACAAGAACAACCTCCAGGTCGGCGACCAGGGCGCCTACGACCAGGCGGCGCAGATCGTCGGCCAGGCGCTGTACCGCAGCGAGGCGTTCCGCGTCTTCGCTTTTCCCAAGACAATGGCCCCGCCGCTGCTCACCCGGTACGACACCGGCATGTCCTACGGAATCCATGTTGATTCCGCCTATATGCCGGTCGGCGACCGCTCGCTGCGCAGCGACCTCTCGTGCACCGTCTTCATCAGCGATGCGAGCGAGTATGAAGGCGGCGTGCTGCGCATCCGGCTGGGTACCGGCGAGGTCGGGATAAAGGGCAAGGCCGGCAGCGCGATCGTCTATCCGTCGAGCACGATCCACCATGTCGAGCCGGTCACCGCCGGCTCGCGGCTGATCGCGCTGACTTTCATCGAAAGCCGGATCGCCAATTCCGAGCATCGCGAATGGCTGTTCGAGCTCAAGGAGGTCGGCGCGATCACCGCCGAGAAGATGGATGTCGAGACCTACACAAGGCTGCAGCGCGTCCAGGAGAATCTGCTGCGCTACTGGGGCGATCCCGACTAGGACGCGAGCCTATTCGCTGAACTGGGTCAGATCTCGGTCGTCGAAGCGTCCCCGCCTGTCACCCCGGCCTTGTGCCGGGGTCCACGCTCGCCGCGCCGGCAATAGTACAGGCTCCATGGGCAATCGCCGCGGCGGCCGGGCCACCCGTTGGGCCTCCAGAGATTGCCCGTGCGGAAGGCGTGGACCCCGGAACAAGTCGGCGCTTATCCCCTTGGGGCAGGTACTTCCCTGCTCGATGGGGATAAGCACCGAACAAGTCCGGGGTGACAGGAAGAAGGAAGACCTGGGCGGCACGCCAAAAGCGAATGTCGATCCGCGCCAGGCTTTTCCCCGGCGAAGGCCGGGGCCCAGTTGCGAGCCGATTCAGATGGCGGGATGCCGCCTTGGCGCCGTCGATACCGGGCCCCGGCCTTCGCCGGGGAAAGAGATTGGCGTCGAACCCGACGCTACCCCAGCGCCGACTTGATCTTGGCGAAGAACCCCGTCGACTGCGGGCATTCCTCGCCGGTCTCGGTCGCGCGGAATTCCTCGAGCAGCTCGCGCTGCTTCGCGGTCAGCTTGGTCGGCATCTCGACATCGATCCGCACGACCAGGTCGCCGCGCCCGCGGCCCTGCAGCACCGGCATGCCCGCGCCACGGTGGCGGATCTCGCGGCCCGACTGGATGCCGGGATTGATCCGCACCGGGATCCGCTCGCCATCGAGCCCGGGGATGGCGATCTCGCCGCCCAGCGCCGCCGTCGTGAAGCTGATCGGCGCGCGCGCGTGCAGCGTGGTGCCTTCGCGCGTGTAGATCGAATGCTTGGCGATATGGAGGAAGATGTAGAGGTCGCCCGATGGCGCCCCGCGCGCGCCGGCCTCGCCTTCGCCCGACAGGCGGATGCGCGTGCCTTCGTCGACCCCCGGGGGCACGTTGATGCTGAGCGTCTTGGTCTTCTCGACCCGGCCCTCGCCGCGGCAGCGGCTGCACGGGTCCTGGATCACTTCGCCCGCGCCGTGGCACGCGGGGCAGGTTCGCTCGACCATGAAGAAGCCCTGCTGCGCGCGCACCTTGCCATGGCCGTTGCACTGCTGGCAGCCCTTGGCCTTGGTCCCGGGCGTTGCGCCGGTGCCGTCGCACGTGTCGCACGCAGCCGAGACGTCGACCGTGATCTCGGTCTTCTTGCCGTGGAACGCGTCCTCGAGCTTGACTTCCATGTCGTAGCGCAGGTCGGCGCCGCGGCGCTGCTGGCGCTGGCCGCCGCGGCCGCCCATGAACTCGCCGAACACGCTTTCGAAGATGTCGCTGAACCCGCCGAAATCGGCGCCCGGATGGCCGCCGCCCCCGCCGCCCATCCCGTTCTTGAACGCGGCATGCCCGAACCGGTCATAGGCCGCGCGCTTCTGCGGGTCCTTGAGGCACTCATAGGCCTCGCTGACTGCCTTGAACTTGCCTTCGCTGTCCTTGCAGCCCCCGTTCTTGTCGGGGTGATACTGCTTGGCGAGCTTGAAATACGCCGACTTGATCGTCGCATCGTCGGCGGTGCGCTCGCATTGCAGCAGTTCGTAATAATCGACTTCGGTGGTCATTTACCCGGCCCCCGCCCCTCGTCCCCGTCATGCCGGCCGCAGCCGAGATGACGGGGAGAGTGCATGTCATTACGCCTTGCTGTCGTCCACTTCCGAGAACTCGGCATCGACGACTTCCTCGGCTCCGGCTTCGGGACCCGCGGCGGCACCGTCGGCCGCCGGCGAAGCCTCGCTCTGCTGCTGCTTCTCGTAGATCGCCTGGCCGAGCTTCATCGCGACCTGGGCGAGATTCTGCGCCTTGGCCTGCATGTCGTCGGCATTGCCGCTCTCGACCGCGGCCTTGGCTTCGTCGACCGCCGCCTGGATCTCGGCCCTGAGGCCTTCGTCGACCTTGTCGCCATTCTCCGCGAGCTGGCGCTCGGTGGTGTGGATCAGGCTCTCGGCGTTGTTCTTCGCCTCGGCCGCGGCGCGGCGCACCTTGTCCTCCTCGGCAAAGGCTTCGGCGTCGCGGACCATCTGGTCGATGTCCGCCTCGCTGAGGCCGCCCGAGGCCTGGATGCGGATCTGCTGCTCCTTGCCGGTGCCCTTGTCGCGCGCCGACACGTTGACGATGCCGTTGGCGTCGATGTCGAAGGTGACTTCGATCTGCGGCACGCCGCGCGGCGCCGGCGGGATGCCGACCAGGTCGAACTGGCCGAGCAGCTTGTTGTCCGCCGCCATCTCGCGCTCGCCCTGGAACACGCGGATCGTCACTGCCTGCTGCTGGTCGTCGGCGGTCGAATAGACCTGGCTCTTCTTGGTCGGGATCGTCGTGTTGCGGTCGATCATGCGGGTGAACACACCACCCAGCGTCTCGATGCCGAGCGACAGCGGAGTCACGTCGAGCAGCAGCACGTCCTTGACGTCGCCCTGGAGCACGCCCGCCTGGATCGCCGCGCCGATCGCCACCACCTCATCGGGATTGACGCCGGTGTGCGGCTCCTTGCCGAAGAACTCCTTCACGATCTGGCGCACCTTGGGCATGCGCGTCATGCCGCCGACGAGGACGACCTCGTCGATCTGCGCGGCCTTGACGCCGGCGTCCGCGAGGGCTTTCCGGCACGGCTCGAGCGTGCGCTGGATCAGCTCCTCGACGAGGCGCTCCAGCTCGGCGCGGTTCAGCGTCTTCACCAGATGCTTCGGCCCGTTGGCGTCGGCGGTGATGAAAGGCAGGTTCACTTCGGTGGTCTGCGCGCTCGACAGCTCGATCTTGGCCTTCTCGGCGGCTTCCTTGAGCCGCTGGAGCGCGAGCTTGTCCTTGGTGAGGTCGATGCCCTCGGCCTTGCGGAAATCCTCCGCCAGATACTGGACGATCTTGGAGTCGAAATCCTCGCCGCCGAGGAAAGTGTCGCCGTTGGTCGCCTTCACTTCGAACACGCCGTCGCCGATCTCGAGCACCGAGATGTCGAACGTGCCGCCGCCAAGGTCATAGACCGCGATCGTCTTGCCGTCGTTCTTGTCGAGGCCGTACGCCAGCGCCGCCGCGGTCGGCTCGTTGATGATGCGCAGCACTTCGAGGCCCGCGATCTTGCCCGCGTCCTTGGTCGCTTGGCGCTGCGCGTCGTTGAAATAGGCCGGAACGGTGATCACGGCCTGCGTCACGGTCTCGCCGAGATACGATTCGGCGGTTTCCTTCATCTTCTGGAGGATGAAGGCCGAAATCTGCGACGGCGAATATTCCTCGCTGCCCGCCTTGACCCAGGCGTCGCCGTTCGGGCCCTTGACGATCGTGTAGGGCACCAGCTCGGTGTCCTTCTTGGTGATCGGATCGTCGAAACGGCGCCCGATCAGCCGCTTGACCGCATAGACGGTCGAATCCGGATTGGTCACTGCCTGGCGCTTGGCCGGCTGGCCGATCAGCCGCTCGCCATCCTTGGCGAACGCCACGATCGACGGCGTGGTGCGCGCCCCTTCGACATTCTCGATAACCTTGGGCTTGCCGCCCTCCATCACAGCGACGCAGCTGTTGGTGGTACCCAGATCGATCCCGATAACTTTTGCCATGGTCCCTCGTCGGCCCCTTGTTCGAATAACTAACCAAGCCCGGGCCCCAAAAGAGGCGACCCGAAGCGTTTCCGGACTGCGATATAGGAGGGCTTCGGCTTGCCGCAAGATTAGGCAGCATCTAGGAGTTTCCCGGATTGGGAGATGGATGAAATGCGCGGATTGATCGGAGTCGTTGCAGCCGGGCTGCTCGTGGCGGGCTGCCAGCAAAAGGCCGAGGTCACCGCCGACGGCGCCTGGGTGCGCCTGCCCGCGGTCGCGGGCAATCCGGGCTCGGCCTATTTCACCCTCCATGGCGGGTCGGAACCCGCGACCCTGCTCGCGGTCAGCGCCCCCTTCGCGGTGCGCACCGAACTGCACGAGAGCATGAAGGGCCATGAAGGCATGACCTCGATGGCCCCGGTCACGCAGGTCGCGGTCGCGCCCAAGGCCGAGGTCAGGTTCGCCCCCGGCGGCAAGCACGTCATGCTGTACGACGTCGCCCCGACGCTCCAGCCGGGCGCCAAAGCCCCGATCCGCCTGACCTTCGCCGACGGCCGCAAGTTCCAGGTCGACGCGGTGGTGGTGGGGGCTGGGGATCCCGAGCCCAAGTGAGGCTTTGATGCCGGCGGCCGGTCCGCTATCCTCGCCCGCCAACCAGGAGGCGTCCGATGTCCCAAGTCCTAGACCGTTTCCGCTCCTCCACCTGGGGCTGGCTGCGCGGCACGCTCGCGGGCTGGGGCACGCTGTTCCTGCTGCTGGTCGGCACCGGCTCGACCTTCTGGTTCCTCGCCCAGGGCACGCTCCAGGGCCGGGCATGGGTCGGCCCGGTGGTGCTGCTCGCCGGGATCGGCATCGTCGTGATCAAATGGATCGGCAACCTCGCGGTCACCTATGAAGTCACCGCCGACCGGCTGATCCTCCACAAGGGCATCCTCGTGAAGTCGATCGACGAGATCGAGCTCTACCGGATCAAGGACGTCCGCATCGATTTCACCATCATCAACCAGACCGCCGACATCGGCACGATCAGCATCGCCTCGAGCGACGAGACCACCCGCGAGGCGCCCCTGGTGATCCGCGACGTCGACCACGCCCGCGCCCGCCGCGAGACGCTGCGCGGCCTGGTCAACGAAGCCCGCCGCCTGCGCGGTGTCCGCGAAGTCGACATGGTGCACGAGGATATCGGCGAGCCATGATGCGCCGCCTCGCCTCGCTCGCGGTCGCCGCCGCCCTGCTCGCCCCCGCCCCGGCCGTCGCGGCGATATGCCCGGCCACCATGCGCGAAGCGGGCGCATTGACCGAAACGCTGACGAAGAAGCCGATCGTGGCGAGACCCGACACGCAAGCGCCGAAAGTCAAACCGCCCGCGACGCTGCATGGGCTTCCCCAAAGCGGCATGCAGTGGTTCTACAGCTATGAGGGCGGCGGCCCGCCGATCTTCGGCCATATCCCCGTAGCCTCCGATTCGCGGATCGCCGATTACGGCGTCGTGACCTTGCGCTTCCTGATCCCTTTCGACGGCGCCTTCGATTATCAGCGCGCGCTGACTGAGAACGCCGGCGCGGGCGGAAAGGTCAGCTGCACCGCGCCCGATGCGTGCCAATGGACGATCACCAAGGGCATGGATCGCAGGCTCCGGCTGATCGATCTGAAGCATGCGAGCGATTACATGATCGTACAGTGCACCTATCTGAAGCTCACGACGGTGGGTATGGGTCGCCGCGCGGTCCGATGACCGGCCGGCCGTTGACGGCGGCGGAGGTGGCGCTCGCCCGCTCGGTCTTCCACGGCGCGATCGACTATGCCCGCGCCCGCATCCACAACCGCAAATGGGCGTTCTTTCAGCCGCGGCGCACGACGATGGCGCCGCTCGGCCACATCCATTTCCATCCGGAAGGCGGCCTGTACCGCGACGATTTCGGCCATGCCCCGCTCGAGGCGCAGGGGCTGTTCATCCACGAGATGGTCCATGTCTGGCAGCACCAGCGCGGCATCTTCCTGCCGCTGCGCCGCCATCCCTTCTGCCGCTACGACTACGCCCTCGTCCCCGGCCGTCCGCTCGCGCGCTACGGGCTCGAGCAGCAGGGCGAGATCGTCCGCCACGCCTTCCTGCTCCGCCACGGCGCCGCAGTCCCCGGCGCCGCGCCGCTCGCCGATTACGAGGCGATCCTGCCCTTCTAGCGGAACACCCGCTTCAGCCCCTGCTGCTGCGCCGACAGCGCGGTCCACGCCGCCGGTACCTCCGCCGCCGCCAGCTGCGCGCGCAGATTGGCGAGATCGTCCGCCGCGAGCGCCCCATGCGGGATCGGCACAGGATCGAACATCCCTGTGAACACCACCAACTCGCCCGGCGCATCCAGCCAGGCGTGAAGCCCGTTCCACGCGAAGCTCCCGAAGCCCTGCGCGCCAGCGATCATCAGCGTGGCGTCGTTCCATCGCACCCGCATCCGGGTCGGCCGCTTCCATTCCGCGTGCGCCCTGGGGAAGTGCCGCCGCGCGGTGAGCTGGGTCCAGATATTGATCAGGCCGAGCAGAAGCGCGATCGCGGCCATGCTCGGCACCAGCGTCCACGCCGCATCCACCGCATGGCGCAGGATCGTGGCCGCCGAGGCCCCGCCGAACAGGCATAGCCGGCCGGCAGCGCCACCCCGGCCATTCCCATGATCACGAACAACAGCCCGATCCCGCCGAGCCCGCACAGCAGCGCGCGCAGCGACAACCCCGAGTCGGGCGTATCCGCGATCGCCAGCGCAAAGGCGCGCCGGTAGTCGGCGACGGTCACGTCGAACGCCGCGCTCTCGCGCCACTTGTCCGCCGCTCCGTCGCCGATGCTCCCCATCCCCGCGAACCTGCACGGCCCGCGGACGGCGTCAATCGTTGTCCGATGTCGACGACGGCGTCGACGACCGCGACACCGACGGCGTCGGTGTCGGTGTCGGTGCCGAGCGTGCCGGCGCTGGCGAAGGCGATGGCGAGGGGGTGTAGCTCCGCGTCGGCGCCGGCGCGGGCGTATAGCTCGGGGCCGGCGATGGCGACGGCGTATAGCTGCGCGTCGGCGCGGGCGCCGGCGGCGGCGTGAAGCTCCGCGTCGGCGCGGGCGCAGGCGTGTAGCTCGGCGGCGCGACCTCGACCCGCTGCGGCGCAGGCGGCGTGTAGCTTGGCCGCTCGACCCGCATCGGCCGCGGCGTCGGGCTGGTGTAGACCGGCCGCGGCGGCGCGTCGTCGTCGCTCCGCTCGGGCCGCGGCTCACGCACCCGCGGCCGATCCGGACGCGGCTCGGCCCGGGGACGCGGCAGCGGCTGCTCGGTCACCGGTGCGGGCGGCGCCTCGGCGGCGGGCTGCACGGCTTGCGGCGCCGGCACCACGACGACCGGCGCCTGCGGCTCGGGGCGCGGGCGATAGCCGCTCCCCGGCGAGCCGGGACGCGGCATCGGCCGCGGCACGCCGCCCTGCGGCTCGGTCCCCCGCGGCGAGACGCCGCCGCGCGGACCCTGGCCCTGTCCCTGCTGCGGATTGACGCTCAGGTCGGTCTGCAGTCCACCCTCGATGCGCGGGTCGCGGAGATCGCCGCGCGGACGCGTCGCCCCCCGCCCGCCGGGCCGGTGGTCGCCGCGTCCCGGGCCGTTGCGGCCCTCCCAGCGGCGCGGCGGCTGCGTCCCCGGGGTCGGCGGGGTGAAGCGTCCCGGCGCGCGCCCGCGATAGCCATTGTCGCCCCAGCGCTTGAACACGTCGCGCAATATCTCGCGCCGCTGCCGCTCGTGATCCCAGCGGCGGCGATGCTCGGCGCCACGCGGCCCCTCATGGTGGCGCCGCCAGCCCGGGTTGCGCCGCCGCCCGTAGTCCCAGTCGTCCTGCCAGTCGTACCAGAGGTACGAGAAGTCGATCCACGCATTGACGCCGATGTTGCGCCAGCGGTTGCGCTGCGCCATCGCGCGCTTGAGCCGCTTGCCGCGCTCGAACCCGCGCAGCGCGGTGTCGATCCAGGCGCGTCCCTCGGCGCGGCTCAGCACCCCGCCGTCGAGCCCATAGACCGTCGCCACCTGCCCCTCGATGAAGCCAAAGCTCATCTCGGGATCGCGCACCAGGAAGGGCTCGTTGGAACCCGGCTCGAAATAATAGCCATGCGGCCCGTCGGGCAGCTGCTCGACCACCAGCACCGTCCCGTCCTCGAGCGTCCATGCCCAGGGCGATCCGGTCTCGAACGCGAACGAGGTGTCGGGCGGCGATTCGCCGATCGCCTCGGAGACCGCATCGGCGCGGTCGATCCACTCGTAATCGTCATAGCCGGTGCGGTCGGCCCACACCGCCACCCGCGCCGATTGCGCCTGCGCCGGCAAGCTTCCCGCCAGCGCCGCGAGCGCCCCCACGCCCGCCAGCAGCATCGCCCTCGTCCCGCGCATCGCCTTCTCCTCTTTATCCGTTGGCCGCAGAATTTCGTTTCGCCGCTGAACGGTTGCTGACTGCCGCGGCATCATCGCACGGTTGGGAAACAAACGGCATACATTCATAAACTTGCACCAATCTGGTGCATTGACGCCGTCGCACCGTTGTGCAGAGTGTCGCGCGCTATCCAGGGGGAGACGGATATGACGCGGTCGGTTCTGGTTTCGACGGTATCGGCAGTTGCGCTGATCGGCGCCTGCGCCTCGCTCGCAAGCTGCGCGACCGGCCCCGGCATGGGCGGCACGCCCCCGCCGACGCCGACGCCGACTCCTACCCCCACGCCGACGCCAACGCCGACTCCGACTCCGACCCCAACACCGACTCCGACACCGACCCCCACGCCGACACCGACGCCGACGCCGACACCGACGCCCACGCCCACGCCAACCCCCACCCCGCCGCCGACCAACGCGTCGCTGCTGAACCTCCAATATGCCGAGGATTTCACCAACGACAATGCGACCGCGGACGGCACGCAGGGCAATGCAGTCGCCGGCACCACCACCCCGCTGACGGTCCATTACGACCCCGCGACCAACAGCTACACGCTGACCTCGACCCAGAGCGCGCCGGGAACGGTGACCTTCGGCCCGGCGAACCAGGTGGCGAGCGGCGATCCGCGCTACCGCCTCTACCGCTACAATGACTCGCTGGACCGCCAGCACCAGCTCGTCCTGCTCAACAATTCGGCGAGCACCTACAGCTATGTCGGCGGCGGCATCTGGACGCGGCGGACCTTCCAGGGCGCCAACAACAGCTTCCGCACCGACGCCTTCACCTATGGCGTCGAGACCCCCGACGCCGCCACCCCGCGCACCGGCAACGGCACCTTCATCCTCGACGTCGCGGGCACCGTCACCCATCCGAACGGCATCGTGCTCAGCGGGGTGAACCAGTTCATCGTGCCGCTGGCCGGCACCGGCGAGCTCAACGTCGATTTCGGCGGCGGCACGGTCAATGTGTTCGGCCAGGCGTGGGAAGTGAACACCACCAACAGCGCCACCTTCAACAGCACCCATTTCGCCGGAACCGGCATGCTGTCGAGCAACGCCAACGCCTTTGCCGGGCTGTTCACCATGGGCGGAACCCCGCGCGATCCGGGGGTCGCGGTCTATCTCGGCAACTTCAAGGGCCGCTTCTACGGACCCGGCGCGACCGAGGTCGGCTCGACCTTCTGGACCACAGGATCGGACGGCACCGCCGCGGTCGGCACGATGATCGGCAAGCCGGCCTTCCCGGCGCGCAACACGGTCTTCTCGCAGGGCGCCCGCCTCACCTGGACCGCCGCCAATATCGGCGCGCAGGACGTGCTGACCAGCCAGATCACCGCCGCGGGCACCAGCGCGGCGGTGCGGCCGCTCTATATCGACAGCGGCGGCATGTACGATTTCCTCGGCCTGACCGGCCCGGTCACGTCGGCGGGCACCGGCGGCGTCGCCGGGCAGCCGATCCGGCGCAGCAACGACACCAACGGCAACACCCAGAGCGTGATCGACCGTTATGACGGCTCGGCCTATCAGGGCATCACGCTCTATTATTCGAGCTTCGGCAACTGGCTGACCGGAGTCTACACGCCCGGCTCGGGGACGTGGCAGGTCACGGTCTATCCCTTCATCTCGGGCGCCCGCACCCCCGCCGGCGCGGTGCCGACCACCGGCACCGGCAGCTACACCGCCTTCCTGCGCGGCATGGGCACCGCCGACAATGGCAGCGCGCTCTACAGCCTCACCGGCTCGGCGGGCTTCGTCTTCAACTTCGCCGGGGGCAGCTATACCGGCACGTTCGCGCCGACCGCGACGCAGAGCGGCACCGGCACCGTCTTCGTGCTCACCCCCTATGTGCTGAACGGCACGATCGCCTCGGGCACCGCCAACTTCAACGGCAACATCGTCTCGGGCGCGACCAATATGGGCACGCTGAGCGGCAATTTCTTCGGCCCCGCGGCCGAGGAGCTCGGCGGCACCTACACCTTCGGCGCGGGCGCGGCGCAGGGCATGCCGGGCAGCACGACGTTCGCCGGCACCGTCTCGGGCAAGAAGAACTAGGGCGAACACCATGCCGATCGGAGGGCGGCACGCCTGGCGCGCCGCCGCTTTCCTCTTCGCCGCCGCCTGCGCGACTCCCGCCGCCGCGCAGGACGCGCCGCCGGTGCACATGGAGGGTCTCAAGGCCGCGCAGCTGTTCGAGATCGCCGACCAGGCAGTCGCCGCCGGGCGCCCGCAGGATGCCGAGGCGATCTATCGCGGGCTCGCGCACGACCCCGATGTCGAGATCCGCAACGAAGCGCGCTTCCGCCTCGCGCTGATGCTCTCGCTGCTCGGCCGCCATCCCGACGCCGCGGTCGAACTGCGCGCGATCCTCGACGAAAAGCCCGGCAGCCCGCGCGTCCGCCTCGAGCTTGCCCGCGTCCTCGCGCTCGCCGGCGAGGACGCCGCCGCGCGCCGCGAGCTCCGCCAGGCCCAGGCCGGAGGGCTGCCGGCCGAGGTCAGCCACGTCGTCGACCAGTTCGCCAACGCGCTGCGCTCGCGCAAACCCTTCGGCGCCAGCCTCGAGCTTGCCCTCGTTCCCGACAGCAACATCAACCGCGCCACCGACGCGCAGACGCTCGACACGATCATCGCGCCGCTCGAGCTGTCCGACGACGCCCGCGAGCAGTCCGGCCTCGGCGCGCGCATCGCGGGGCAAGCCTTTTTCCGCGTGCCGGTCGGCGCGCACCTCGCGATCGTCCCGCGCGTCTCGGGGCAGGGTGAATTCTACCGCCGGAAGCAGTTCGACGATGCCTCCGCCTCGGCGCTGATCGGTCTCGAATGGTCGCCCGGGCGCGAGCGCTTCCAGCTTTCGGGCGGCGGCACATACCGCTGGTACGGCCTCGAACCCTATGCGCGCACCGCCACTGCCAGCCTCAACTGGCAGCATCCCTTGAGCCGCCGCGCCCAGCTCAGCGCCGCCCTGACCGCCGCGGACACCGACTATCGCCTCAACGATCTCCAGGACGGCGCGCTGTTCAATGCCGAGCTGGGCATCGAGCGCGCCTTCAACGCCCGCTCGGGCGGCGGCATCACGCTCAGCGCCACTCGCCAGACCGCGCGCGACCCCGGCTATGCCAATGTCGCCGCGGGCGCGACTCTCGTCACCTGGCGCGAGCTCGGCCACACCACGGCCTTCGCCACTCTCACCACCCGCGGGCTGGAGGCCGATGCGCGGCTGCTCCTCTACCCCGAGCGCCGCCGCGACCTGCTGCTCGGCGGCAGCATCGGCGCCACCTTCCGCGGCTTCAAGCTGCGCGGCTTCGCCCCGCTGGTCCGCGTCAGCTACGAGCGCAATTTCTCGACCGTCGGCATCTACGACTACCGCCGCCTCGCCGCCAGCTTCGGGATCACCCGGGCGTTTTAGAGATCCGGTGCCAGTGGCGCCGCATCAACCATCTCGCTTGTTCCCCTGCTTTCGCAGGGGCCCAGGGCAAAGCAGGTCATTCCTTGTGACCCTGGGCCCCTGCTTTCGCAGGGGAGCAAGAAAGAGGAGTATAGGCCCTTGGTCGGCGGCTCCGGGGTGACGGTGTGGTTGGGAGGCCTGAACCTCGATACCGCCTAATACCCCGGAATAACCCAGCGGAACCGGTCGATCATCAGATCGGGCACCGGCTTGCCATTGGCGTCGAGCGCCGGAAGGAAGTGCCCGCGCTTGCGCATCAGCCCGCAGGCGGTGGTGTCGAGCAATTCGCTGCCGCTCGAGATGATCACCCCGCACTCGGTCAGCGCCCCCGTCGCGTCGATCGTCAGCCGGAACACCGTCGTCCCCGACACGCGCTGCGCCAGCGCCTTTTCGGGATAATCCGCGTTGCGCACCCAATTGCCCATCGGCGTGCGCGGCTTGGCCGGGGTGATCGCAGTCGCCAGCGGGACGGGATCGATGTTCCAGGTCTTGAGCAGGTCGTCCTTGCACGTATCCGCTGCCCTGAACGCCGCGGGCATCCCCCTGGGCGCCAGCACGACGTCGACCAGCCGCCCCGCATCCACGCGGATCCGGCTCGACCGGATCATCGCGTCGACATCGTCGCCCCAGATGCGAAAGCTCACCGCGCGCCGCGTGCCGTTCGCCAGCTGCGCGCTGACATAGTCGGTGCGGATGCGCTTCCCGCTCGGCTGCAGCGTGATCGTCACCCGCCCCCAGCTCGGCGCCGCCTTGCCTGCACCCAGCGCGGGCGCCAGCGCGATCGCAACGGTCGCGCTCTCGCTGCGCGGCAGCACCACGAACGCCGCCTCGACTTCCGCGGTCCCGGTCCCGAACCGGCGCGAGACCATGCAAGCGTTGTCGCTGTAGTCGACCACCCATTTCCCGGTCGGCGCCAGCGGCGCGGGTGCCGCCTTGTCCCCGCCCCAGGCCGGCCCGGCGAGCAGCGCCACCGCCGCAGCGGCCGCGATCCGGATCATCGCGCCCACCTCAATAGGTCCCCATCCGCGGCACCATCCACAGCACCGCGGTGGCGTACAGCCCCGGCGCGGGCTTGCCGTCGGTCCCCATCGCGGGCTCGAACCGCGCGCGGCTCATCACTGCGGTGCATGCCCGGCGGTCGAGCATCTCGGATTCGCTCTTGAGCGTCACCAGACAGCCGGTCGGCGCCCCGTCCAGCCCCACGGTCACCCGCAGATCGGTCTCGCCGCCATTCTTGTCTTCCATCGCGCTGCGCGGATAATCGTCGCCGGTCAGCCATTTCCACGGCTCGATCGGCTTGGCCGGCGTGGCGACCAGCGCCGGGTCATAGCCCCAGGTCCTGGCGAGATCGGTCTCGCACGCCTCGAGCGCCTTGAGCGCCGCGGGCATGCCCGGCAGCGCGAACGCCACCACGTCGCGGTCCGTACGCAGCGTCAATGCCTTCGAGGCCGCGATCGCCGGCAGGTCGCCCCGCGTCGCCTTGATCAGCGCCACCGGCTTCGAGGTCTTCGGATCGGTCAGGCTATAATAAGCGCGCTTCCCGCGGGCCTCGGCTCCCGACACGAGCATGGCCGACCCCGATCCGCGCAGCCGCGCCTGCGCGTTTCCGATGATGGCGATCTTGACCGACCCGCCCCCGGTGAGCGGGATGAACCCCAGCGAGACCATGTCCGCGCCGGTGCCGAAGCTCATCGACAGCGTGCAGGCATCGGTGCCGTAGTCGATGCCCCAGGCGAAGCTGTGCTTGAGGGGTGCCGGGTCCGCGGGGCCGGCCTTTTGCGCCGCCCCGGGTTGCACTGCCCCCAATTGCACTGCAAGCGCCGCAGCCGCGGCCAGCGCCAATATCCGCATCGTCCTCTCCCCTGGATCGAGCCCCGATCCTATTGGAAACAGGCCGATTGTCCAAGCGGGAGCTTTTACGGGCCGCCGTGATAGCCCCAGAAATCGGCGTTGGTCAGCACCGTCCCGCCAACGACCGCCCCGATCACCACTGCCTCGCCCGCGCCGTTCCCGTCGGCGTCATAATAGATATAGCCCAGAGTCTGGTCGTAGAGGATGCGGTCGTCGGCATCCTGCGCGACGGTGCCGAGGCGGAAGGCGTTGGCGCTGAGCTGGCCGTCGAGCAGGCCGGTGAACACCGAGGTATCGACGAAGATCGTGTCGTCCGCCGCCGAAAAATCGACGATCTTGTCGGCATCGACGCCCCAATGGGCCAGGTAGAAGCCATCGGTCCCCGCCCCGCCGGTCAGCCGGTCCTTGCCCGCCCCGCCATAGAGCTTGTCGTTCCCGCCCTCGCCATCGATCTTGTTCAGTCCCGCATTGCCGATGATGATATTGTCGAGATCGTTGCCTTGCCCCTGCACGGCGGCGCCGGTCATCGTCAGATTCTCGATGAACTGGCCCATCAGCGAGAAGCTGACCGAGCTTTCGACTCGGTCGACGCCCTCGCCGTTGCGCTCGATCACCACGTCGCCGCGATGGTCGACGATATAAAGGTCGTTGCCCCCGGCGCCTTCGAGGATATTGGCGGCGCTGTTGCCGGTCAGCGTGTTGTTGCCGGTGTTGCCCTTGCCGTTGATCGCGTCGGTGCCGGTCAGCGTCAGATTCTCGAGATTGGCGCCGAGCGTATAGGTGAACGGGCTCTCGACCGTGTCCACGCCTTCCCCGGCCAGCTCGGTGATCTGGTCGAGCGCGTCGTCGACGACATAGGTGTCGTTGCCGCCGCGTCCGGCCATGACGTCGGCGCCGGTGCCGCCGTCGATCCGGTCGTCGCCGGCGCCGCCGCGCAGCGTGTCGGCGCCGCCGAGCCCGTAGAGCATCGTGTTGCCGCTGCGCGCGATCATGTCGAAATTGTTGGCCAGCGCGTTGCCCGTCCCGGTGAAGAGGCCCCCGCCATGCGCAGTGAGGTTCTCGAGATTGGCGCCCATCGTATAGGCCGCCAGCGTGGTCCGCACCGTGTCGGTCCCCGCCGCCGCGCCTTCGACCACCACATCCGCGGCATTGTCGACGATATAGACGTCGTTGCCGATGCCGCCGGTCATCGTGTCCGCCCCGGTGCCGCCGTCGAGCGTGTCGTTGCCGGCATTGCCGGTCAGGCTGTCGTTGCCGCCCAGCCCCCGCAGGATGTCGTCATGCACGCCGCCCGACAGCGTATCGCCGACAGTGCCGCCGGTGATGTCGAACTGCTCGATATGGTCATAGGTGACCAAAGTCCCGCTGCCGTTCTGGATCGTCCCGCCGACGCTGGTGTCGTTGTACGCAAACATGCCGTTGACGCTGGTCCGCGCCTGCGATCCCGTGGTCTGCAGGCCGTTATAATAGGCGTTGAACGCAGTGTAGCTGCCGTTCGCGGTCGCGCTGGCGGTGAAGGCGTAGTTCAGGCTGAAGCTGGTGCCGGTCAGCAGCGCATAGGCGTTCGGGCCGCCCGCGGACAGGATGACATTGTCGTCGAGCGTCCAGCTACCCCCGCTCTGGATCGTCGCGACGAAGCGCACGAAGACCTGCTGGGTGCCCGATGTGGTGCTGACGCTGGTCTGGCCGGTCCAGGTCGCGATCGTTCCGCCGCCCGAGATGACGACGTTGGTCATCACTTCGGCGGGATCGATGTTGCCGTCCATCGCCGCGCCGACCACCGGGCCCCACCACAATTTGTTGAACGCCGCCGGGTTGGTGATCGTATAGTTGACGATGCGGATGCCGTCCGCGGCGTTGACGCCGTTGCTCGTAAAGCTCGTGCCGCCCGGCGCCGGATAGCCGGCGATCTCGATCGGCGAGAAGCCGCCGTTGGTCATCGTCACCGCAGTGGTCGAGGCCGAATAATTGGTCCGCAGCGTGTCGAAGTCCGCGCCGCCGCGCGCCACCACCCCGGCGAACCCGCCGGCATTGAGGATGTCGTTCCCCTGCCGGGCGTCGAGGACATCCCCCGGCCCGGTCGCGGTCAGCGTCTCGCCGCTCGCGGTTCCGGCGATCGTCGCCATGTCCGACGGCGCCGTCACGTCCGGCCTGCCGTCGCCGGCGGTTCCGTCGAGCGTCGACGCGGACACGATCGCCTTCGCCGACCGTAGTTCCAGGTTCATCGCCCTGTTGATCATCGCCATGTTCCCCCGATCCACACGCAATAGTTCCCCACGGCCGAATCATAGCCGCCGCATTCCATCGATTTCTGCGAACCCCGCAGGTTAACTATGGTTTGACTCGCGATGGAGTCAACCGGCTCCTATCGAAATGAAGCAATTTCTGTATTGTTTTCTTACAAATAGCCTGAGCGGGCAAAAGACGCCGGTTTCGCGCCCTCCACTCGCCGCCGCTCATGGCCCGCGCGGATCGTCGGGCAAATGCGTGCCGGTAACCAGCTTGTAGGCGTTGGAAGTATTCTCCCCCGCCCACCCGTCGGGCTTGACGAACACGCCGCTATGCGTGGTCAGCCATTCCTGCAGCGCGATTGCGCGCGCGATCAGGACCGGATCGGTCGGCCTGGACTTCATATAGGACACGACCAGCGGCATCGGACCCGGCGCGGGCTGGTCGGCGAACGCGATCTCACCGCGTTCGGCGAGCCGGCGCAGCAGCGCCGCGGTGCCGATCTGCTTCGAGACCAGGGTGGGCGACCACACCCCGTCGGCCTTGTATTTCCCCATCGTGTAGTGGTTCGTGTAGGACCAGAGATAGGGCGACAGCACCGACGGATGATACAGCCGGTAGCCGGTGCCGTTATAGGCTTCGAGCTTGAACAGCGTCCCCGCGACCGACCAGTCGGTCCATTTGGTGTAGCCCTCGATCGTCAGCGCGTCGGCCGCGCTCTCTTCCCAGGTCCAGGGCGGGTTGCCGGGCGGCCGGTTCTTGGGGACCTGCACGGTCTTCGCCGCGAGCGGATCGCCATTGTGGAGATGCTTGGCAAAGCTCTGGCCGCCCTCGAGATGGTGAATCACTGCGATCAGTGTCCACGGCACCTTCACGGTCGCCGCGAACGCCTGGTAGCGCGCCTTGCCGGCGATCATCTTGTTGACCGCGGCTTCGATCTCGCCCTGGTGTTCCTGGCGAACCACGCAGGACTGGAACAGCTGATTATACTCCGCGCGCAAGGCGTCGGTCAGCTTGAGGACTTTGTCGGGCATTGGTTTCCCTTTCGATGGCCTGATCGAATAGTATCGCGAGGCGTCCGATCCCGATCGTATCGCGGAGCGGCCGCCGGGTTGAAGGACAGCCGCTCCGCGCTCCCCCCCGATGGGAGAAGGGAGAATATCTGGCGGGGCTATGGCCAGCAGGGAGCCCTTGCGCTCATTGCGATAGCCTTGCGCGCCGCACCGTTCAGAACAACGGCTCGCACGGGCGGATCGCCTTGCCATTCAAGCTTTCCCGCCACGTCCCCGCCTGCACCCGGCGTAGCGAGGTGAGCGCGGTCGTGCAGCTCATCGAATTGCCCCCCACCGTCGCGCCGGTCTTGGGATCGGTCACCAGATAGCTGACCGCCAGTCCGCCGCTGATCCGGACCGGATCGGCGCCGAAGGTCGTCCAGAGATTCTTCGTCGTGATGATGCCGCCCCTGGCCGAATCGATCGCGACGCGCAGCACCAGCGGGTTCGTGGCGAGCAGCGCCGCGAGACGTGCGGCGGTGACGAGAGGAACCGCGCCCGTGTCGTTCGGCGTCGTCACGCTGGCATGGAAGGCTGCGTACAGGGCGATGACCTGGTCGAGCGCGACCGCGGCTGCCTTCGCCGTGCCCTCCGGCTTGTCGCCAAGTTCGGCGCGGTGGAGCCGCGCATCGCCGTTCAGCTTCGCGAGCGTGTTGAACCGCTCGAGGAAGCTCTTGTCCGCCCAGGCCGAAGGCCCTTCCTTCAATGTGAGCTCGATCGCCACCGGCGTCGTGCTCAGGTAGCCGCGTTCCTTGAGCCTGGCAGCGAGCGCCGATGCAAGCATGCGGTTCGAGATCGCGCCAAGGGCGACGCTCGAAACGCTCGAATCCGATCCAAGCAGTCCCGCAAACGCACTGACGAGTGCGATAACCGGGGCGACGCCGACACTGAGAAACTCGACCGTCGCCCCCCCGCGACGGCCGTTGGCCGTGGCCGCCTTCTTTGCCTTTTGATACTCGGTCTCGGCCTCCTTGAAGGCGTTGTTCAGCGCTCCCATTTGCGCCTGGATGCTCGCAGCGAGTGACAGATTTACCGTCTCGTCGCCCGCCAGCACCAGATAGGTGCGGTTCGGGTCCAGGCTGTCGTAGATCGTCGTCACTGCGCCGCCAAGGGCGTGCATCCCCATGATGGTGGTCTCGATCTCGCCCCCGCCGCTCGCGATCGCGGTCTTGTTCTCGAAGGCGGGAAGGCCAAGCGCCTTGATGTTGTCGACCTCCTGCTTGTTGAGGGCAGCCTGCTGACTGGCGAGAGCAACGCGTTGGGTCGCGAGATCGACCTGCAGCTTCAGCCGATCTATTTCCTGCTGGGTGGTCTCTGCAGCGGTTTGGGCGAAGGCCGCCGACGGCGCCAGCGGCACTGCAAGTGCGACATAGGCGAGGAAAGTCGCGCTCTTTCTCATGATCATGACATTCTCCCGTGTAATGGATGCGGCATCGCACTGCGCGCCGGACCGCGTTTGCAGCCTGTACCAGCCGCGAGATCGCGTGATGCGTGACGGCCGTCACGCCCCCCCGGACAATTCGCGCCTTGCCGCCCGGGCCCCGCCGCACCACATGCCGGTTCGTGCGTTGACCTCGCGCACCGCCTCCCTTATTCAGAACATAACTGGAACGGCTCGACTCCCTATGCTGACTCACATCTCCGTCCGCGGCGCCCGCGAGCACAACCTCAAGGATGTCTCGATCGACATCCCGCGCGATACGCTGACGGTGATCACCGGCCTGTCGGGCTCGGGCAAATCCTCGCTCGCGTTCGACACCATCTATGCCGAGGGCCAGCGCCGCTACGTCGAGTCGCTCAGCGCCTATGCCCGCCAGTTCCTCGAGCTGATGCAGAAGCCCGACGTCGACCATATCGAGGGCCTCTCCCCCGCCATTTCGATCGAGCAGAAGACCACCAGCCGCAATCCGCGATCGACCGTCGCGACGGTCACCGAGATCTACGATTATATGCGCCTGCTCTGGGCGCGCGTCGGCATCCCCTATTCGCCGGCCACCGGCCTGCCGATCGCCGCGCAGACCGTCAGCCAGATGGTCGACCGGGTCCTCGCGCTCCCCGCGGGCACTCGCCTGCTCCTCCTCGCCCCGGTCGTGCGCGGCCGCAAGGGCGAGTATCGCAAGGAGCTGGCGGAATGGCAGAAGGCCGGCTTCCAGCGCGTCCGCATCGATGGCGAGACGATGCTGATCGAGGACGCCCCCGCGCTCGACAAGAAGTACAAGCACGACATCGAAGTCGTGGTCGATCGCCTCGTCGTCGGCGGCGAAGGCATCGCCACCCGCCTCGCCGAGAGCTTCGAGACTGCGCTCAAGCTCGCCGAGGGGCTGGCCTATGTCGATCTGGTGGATACCACGGTCGCGGCTCTTGCAAGCCCCTCCCCTTCAGGGGAGGGGTTGGGGGTGGGGCCTGTCCGTGAAATGCGACAGTCGTTTCAAGCCGAACTGCCCCACCCCGACCCCTCCCCTGAAGGGGAGGGGCTTAAGAGCGGCATGAAAGGCGCCGGCATCCCCGAAAACCGCATCGTCTTCTCCGAGAAATTCGCCTGCCCCGTCTCGGGCTTCACCATCGCCGAGATCGAGCCGCGCCTGTTCAGCTTCAACGCCCCCCAGGGCGCCTGCCCCGCCTGCGACGGCCTCGGCGAAAAGCTGGTGTTCGACGAGGACCTCGTCGTCCCCAACCACGATCTGTCGATCAAGAAGGGCGCGATCGTCCCCTGGGCCAAGTCCAACCCCCCGTCGCCCTATTACATGCAGGTCCTCGGCAGCCTCGCCCGCGAGTTCGGCTTCAGCCTCGAGACTCCGTGGAAGGACCTCCCCGGCGAGATCCAGCTGGTCATCCTCCACGGCACCGGCGGCCGCCCGGTCACGCTCACCTTCGTCGACGGCCGCAAGTCGTACGACGTCCGCAAGCCGTTCGAGGGCGTGATCGGCAACCTCAACCGCCGCATGCTCCAGACCGAATCCGCCTGGATGCGCGAGGAATTGAGCAAGTACCAGGCGTCGCACCATTGCGAGACCTGCCACGGCGCCCGCCTCAAGCCCGAGGCGCTCGCGGTCAAGGTCGCGATGCGCGACATCTCCTCGGTCACGCGCCTCTCGGTGGTCGACGCGCTCGCCTTCTTCACGACGCTCCCCGCCGACCTGACCGATCAGCAGAACAACATCGCCGAGCGCATCCTCAAGGAGATCCTCGAGCGGCTCGGCTTCCTCAACAATGTCGGGCTCGACTATCTCAACCTCGATCGCACCAGCGGCACTCTGTCGGGCGGCGAGTCCCAGCGCATCCGCCTCGCCAGCCAGATCGGCAGCGGCCTGTCGGGCGTGCTCTACGTCCTCGACGAGCCCAGCATCGGCCTCCACCAGCGCGACAACGACATGCTGCTCAAGACGCTGCGGCGCCTGCGCGATCTCGGCAACACCGTCCTCGTCGTCGAACATGACGAGGACGCGATCCGCACCGCCGACTATGTCATCGACATGGGGCCCGGCGCGGGCGTCCATGGCGGCGAGATCGTCGCGCACGGCACGCTCGACCAGGTGCTCCGCGCCCCCGGCAGCATCACCGCCGACTATCTCAACGGCACGCGCGAGGTCCCCCTGCCGGCCAAGCGCCGCAAGGGTCTCGGCAAGAGCCTGACGATCAACAACGCCACTGCCAACAACCTCCGCGGCGTCACCGCCAGCATCCCCTTGGGCACCTTCACCTGCATCACCGGCGTCTCGGGCAGCGGCAAGTCGAGCCTCACCATCGACACGCTCTACGCCTCGGCCGCGCGCACGCTCAACGGCGCCCGCATCCTCGCGGGCAAGCATGACAGCATCACCGGCCTCCAGCATCTCGACAAGGTGATCGACATCGATCAGTCGCCGATCGGCCGCACCCCCAGATCGAACCCCGCCACCTATACCGGCGCCTTCACCCAGATCCGCGACTGGTTCGCCGGCCTCCCCGAAGCGCAGGCGCGCGGCTACAAGCCCGGCCGCTTCAGCTTCAACGTCAAGGGCGGCCG
>JAZKCD010000018.1:0-15016 GCA_040388355.1 Pseudomonadota bacterium
TGGCCTGAACAGCGCGGGGCGCTGTTCACCCGGCACGGGGTTGGGGTGGGGCCTCACCTCTGGACGACGGGCTCGGTGAGACTGACAGGCCCCACCCCCAGCCCCTCCCCTGAAGGGGAGGGGAGCAGAAGGCCTCGGGTCCCTTCCTAACCTCCGAGGATATGCATCCACATCGGGTCGCCGACCAGGCTCGGCGACCCGCGCAGCCGCTCGAGCGCCTGCGCCACGCAGCGCTCGGGCCCCTCGTGCGTCACGATCGCCACCAGCACGTTGCCGTCGGGATTGGCGCCGCGCTGCATCAGGCTCTCGATCGAGACCCCCGCATCGCGCATCGCCGCCGCGATCTCGGCGAGCACGCCGACCCGGTCCGCCACGGTGAAGCGGACATAGGCCCGCCCGCGCCGCTCGCCGCTGTCCGCCGGGCCCTGCGCCGCCAGCGACTCGACCGGCATCGCATAGGGCGGGCCGAACTCGCCGCGGGCGATGTCGATCAGGTCGGCGACCACCGCCGAGGCCGTCGGCCCGTCGCCCGCCCCCGCGCCTTCGAACAGCAGCCGCCCGACGAAATTGCCCTCGGCGACCACGGCGTTGATCGATCCCACGACATGCGACAGCGGATGGCTGAGCGGGACGAGGTGCGGGTGCACGCGCTGGAACAGCCCCGCCGGCCCCGAGTCCGCAATTCCCAGCAGCCGCACCCGATAGCCGAGCGCCGCCGCCTCGGCGATGTCGGCGGCGACGACGTGGCGGATGCCCGCGACGCGGACATCGCCGAACGCCGGACGGGTGCCGAAGGCGACGCTGGCGAGGATCGAAAGCTTGTGCGCCGCGTCGACTCCGTCGATGTCGAAGCTCGGATCGGCCTCGGCAAAGCCCAGCCGCTGTGCCTCGGCAAGGATGTCGGCGAAGTCGCGCCCTTCCGCTTCCATCTTCGACAGGATGAAATTGCACGTCCCGTTGAGGATGCCATAGACTCGCGCGATCACGTTCGCCGCGGCGCCTTCGCGCAGCCCCTTGATCACCGGCACCCCGCCCGCGACCGCCGCTTCGAACTTGAACGCGACATCGGCGCGCTCGGCCGCCTGCGCCAGCTCGAGCCCGTGATGCGCGACCATCGCCTTGTTGGCGGTGACCAGGCTCTTGCCCGCCGCGAAGGTCGCGCGCGCGAGGCTCAGCGCCGGCCCGTCCGATCCGCCGACCAGCTCGACGATCACATCGGCTTGCGGGTGCCGCGCCAGCTCGGCGGGATCGTCGATCCAGTCGAAGCGCGAAATATCGACGCCGCGGTCCCTGGCCCGGTCGCGCGCCGAGACCGCGACGATTTCGATCGGCCGCCCCGCGCGCCGCGCGATCAGGTCGCCATTGGTGTCGATCAGCCGGATCACCCCCGCGCCGACGGTTCCGAGCCCGGCAAGGGCGACGCGCAAGGGGGCGGTGGTGGTCATCCGTAGCGCGTAGAGGAACAGCGGCCGCCATCGCAAGCCAAGAGCAGGCCACGTCCCCGTTAGAAAAGCTTTAGCCAGGTTGCGCTAGGGAAGCCGGGTGGAGGCAAGGCGATGCAGCTGAAGTTCAACCGGATGCGGATCGGCATGGTCCTGCTGGTGCTGACCGCGATCGACTGGGCAGTCGTCGCGATCGCGCTGAACGGCGTCGACCTCGTCTACGCGATGGGCGCGATGCTCGCGCTGACGGTGGTGGCGATGGTGCCCTTCGCCCTGATGCTCAAGCCGCCGGTGCTCGCCGCGATCGAAGGCGACACGCTCCGCGTCGGGCGGAGCCGGGCGCATCTCGGCGATATCCTGCGAATCTCGACCGGCGCCGCGACGCTGACCTTCGGGGTGCGCGCGCGCGATGCCGATGGCATCTGGGTCGGCGCCTATGGCGAGCGCGAGCTGGCGCTGCCGCTCGGCCGCATCGATGGCGGACGCAACGCGGCCGAGCGCTTCGTCGCGCAGGTCGAAGCGGCGCGGCAGGCGGTGCCGTCGCTGCCCGTCGAGGCTCCCGCGCCGCCGCCGGTCCCACGGCCGCGGCGAGACGGGATCGATCCGGAAGTGGCGCCGCGCATGCACCCAGCCGTGCCGGCCGCGGCACGCGCCGGCTTCGGCCGCAAGGGGCTTTAGAGGCTCAATCCGGCGAGTTGAAACCCGCTTTTCCCCGGCGAAGGCCGGGGCCCAGTATCGACGGATTCGAAGCGGCACCCCGCCATCTGAGTCAGCTCGCAACTGGGCCCCGGCCTTCGCCGGGGAAAGAATGCCCTTACTTCTTCACCAGCCCGATTTCGACCAGCCGCTCGTGCAGATAGTCATGCGCGGTGATCGGCACCGGGTAGCGGTTGGGCCGCTCGGCAGTGATCGTGCTCGGCAGCGTCTGAATCAGGAAATCGGGCGCGGGGTGCAGGAAGAAGGGCATCGAATAGCGCGCCTTGCCGCGGCGCTCGGGCGGCGGATTGACGACGCGGTGCGTGGTCGAGGGCAGGACATGGTTGGTCAGCCGCTGGAGCATGTCGCCGACATTGACCACCATCGCCTCGGCCGGCGGCTTGACCGGCAGCCACTCGCCACTCTTGTCGAGCAGTTCGAGCCCGGCCTCTTCGGCGCCGAGCAGCAAGGTGATCAGGTTGATGTCCTCATGCGCCCCCGCGCGGACTTCGGGCGCGTCGGCCGAGACCGGTGGGTAATGCAGCAGCCGCAGCACCGAATTGCCGTCGCGCACCGCATGGTCGAACCAGTCGGGCGCCAGCCCCAGATAGCGCGCGATCGCCGCGAGCAGCCGGTCGCCGGCATCGTCGAATGCCTGGAACAGCTCGAGAAAGGTCTCCCGGAACCCCTCGGGCCGGTCGGGCCAGACATTGGGCGCCATCTGCGCCTCGAAGCGGTGCCCGCGGGCGAGCTCACGCCCGACATGCCAGAATTCCTTCAGGTCGACATATTTGGCGCCCTTGGCGATCTCGGTCTTGAACGGCGTCATCCCGCGCGCGCCGCCGCCTTGCGGGTCGTAATAGCTGCGCTTCTCTTCCTCGGGCAGCGCGAAAAAGGCCTGGGTCATCGCCCAGGCACGGTCGATCAGCCCCTGGTCGATGCCGTGATCGGCGACCATCGCGAAGCCGAAGCGCTCGAACGAGCGGCCGAAATCCTGGGCGAAGCCGTCGGGGTCCGTCGCGGCATCCTTGAGGGAAACCAGCGGAACTTCGGCGAGTGCAGTGTCGGACATGGGATCTCCGCGGAATCGGGTTGCCCCGTCGTAGACCCGCAACCGCCCCCGACGCAATTACGACCCGACGGTGAAAATACCCTTGGACTTGTCGGTCCCGTCGGCCTCGAGCTCGAGCTTGACCGGCTGGCCGTCGTCGGTGGTGCCGGCAAAGCCGTTGCCCGCCGCCGAAACCTTGAACCCCTTCTTCGCCATGGCGTCGCGGAACCAGGCCTGGACCTTGGCGAGCGACCCCGGCGACTCGAACTTGATCGCGACCTTGCCCTCATGCTTCGCGCCGGTGTCGTTGGCGTTGATGCTGAGGTCCCTGATCGTCGAGCCCGGGTAGAGCTTGACGCCGCGCACGTCGACATTGCCGTCGCCGATATCGAGCTTGGGAAGCTTGATCGAGGCATCGACCCCCGGAAGCTTGATCGAAGTGTGCCCGTTGGCGTCGGTGGCGATGTTGACGTTGCCGTCCTCGTCCTGGATCGAGATGTTGGTGTTGGCGCCCGGGCCGCACGCAGCGAGCGTCAGCGGAAGCGCGAGCAGGGCATAGCGAAGCATCGGCAGGATCCCGGCAGTGTGTCAGTTGACCAATACACTAGCCGCATCGCGCGCCGTCGTCAACCTTGGCAGGTGACGCGCGCGCGCCGATCCGCCATGGGAGCACCGCCATGGCCGAGTCCGAACCCCATCTGACCGCAAGCAGCGCCGATCGCGCCCCGCTCGGCTTCGGCGAGTTCGTCGGGCTGGTCGCGAGCATGATGGCGCTGACTGCGCTCGGGATCGATTCGATGCTCCCCGCGCTCCCCGCGATCGGCGAGAGCCTCGGCGTCGCCGAGCCCAACCACCGCCAATATGTCCTGACCGCCTTCCTGATCGGCTTCGCCGTCGCGCAGCTTGCCTATGGCCCGCTGTCCGACCGCTACGGCCGCCGCCCGGTGCTGCTGATCGCGCTCGGCCTCTATGTCGTGACCAGCGCGCTCGTCGCGGTCTCGGGCAGCTTCACGTTGCTGCTGCTGGCGCGCGCGGCGATGGGCGCCGCGGCGGCGGGGGCGCGGGTGGTGACGGTGGCGCTGGTGCGCGACTGCTATTCGGGCCGGGCGATGGCGCGGGTGATGAGCCTCGCCTTCATCGTCTTCATGGCCGCGCCGATCCTCGCGCCCAATTTCGGCCAGCTCATCCTGCTGGTCGGCTCGTGGCGGCTGATCTTCTGGGGGATCGGCGCGGCGGGCGGCGCGGTGCTGCTGTGGTTCTGGCTGCGCATGCCCGAGACGCTGGACAAGGATTCGCGCCAGTCGCTCCGCCCCGAGCGGATCGTGCGCGACTATGCGCTGATGCTGCGCGACCGCTGCGCCGTCGGCTACACGCTCGCGATCGCCTTGCTCTCGGGCGGCATGTTCGGTTTCATCGGCTCGGTGCAGCAGATCATGGCCGACGTCTTCCACCGCCCCGAATGGCTGACGCTGCTGTTCGCCGCGGTCGCCAGCTCGATGGCGGTGGCGTCGTTCGTCAACAGCCGGCTGGTGATGCGGCTCGGCATGCGGCGAATCTCGCACAGCGCGCTCGCCGCGATGGTCGCGATCGCCGCGGTCCATCTCGCCGTGGCGTGGAGCGGGTTCGAGACGCTGTGGAGCTTCGCGATCCTCCAGGCGGCGATGATGATGTGCATCGGCCTCGCCACGTCCAACTTCTCGGCGATGGCGATGGAGCGGATGGGCGAGATCGCCGGCACCGCGTCGAGCATCCAGGGCTTCGTCACCACGCTCGGCGGCGCGCTGATCGGCGCGCTGATCGGCCAGGCGTTCGACGGGTCGACGGTGCCGCTGTACATCGGCTTCCTCGCCGCCGGCGCCGCCTCGCTGGTCATCGTCGCGATCACCGAGCGCGGGCGGATGTTCAGGCCCTCTTGATTGTGTTGCGCTGACGCGGAACCCGCACCGTACATGTGAGACGCGCGGTTCGTCGCACGCCTTCGGAACCGCGCCCGGTCCTTGCCGTTGGACAAGGACAACGCAATTCCGCGGTCAGGCAACGAGGTATCTTCATGGGCGGCTATCAGGTTCCCGGACAGGGCACAGGCGACGACGGCTATGACGAGGATGGCTATGACGAAAGCCAGCGCGCCGAGATCCTCGAGGCGACGCGCGACGGTCCGAGCGACGGCAACGTCATCACCGACCTCGTCCCCGATCTCGGCGACGATGGCGATGACGACGAGGACGATCTGCGCATGACCGACGACGAGCTCGCCGAGGAAGACGGCGACGCCGCGCTCACTGCCGAGGCGAGCGACGAGGACAGCGTCCAGGCCGCGTTCGACGATGGCGACGACGACGAGGACGATCTCGACGACGCCGACGAGGACGCGCTCGAACCTTGACCTGACGCCCCGCCCCAACCAGCATGCCGCGCGCCACAGCGGAGCGCGTCCATGTCCCACGACCCCCGTATCGACGCCTATATCGACAGCCAGGCCGAGTTCGCCAAGCCGATCCTCGCCTGGCTGCGCGAGCGGATGCACGCCGCCTGCCCCGATGTGGAGGAGACGATCAAATGGTCGCACCCCTTCTTCACCCGCGGCGGCAAGCCGCTGGCGAACATGGCGGCGTTCAAGGCGCATGCCGGCTTCGGCTTCTGGGACCGCACCGACCAGACCGGCAGGGAAGGCGAGGCGATGGGGCAGCTCGGCCGCATCACGTCGCTCGACGACCTGCCCGGCGCGGCCGAAGTCGAGGCGCTGATCAGGGCGGCGGTCGAACGGATGGATGCAGGGGTGAAGCCGCCGCGCGCGACTCGCCCGCCCAAGCCCGAGCTGCCGGTCCCGCCCGAGCTCGCCGAAGCGCTGGCCGCCGACGCAGCAGCGTCCGCGACCTTCGACGCCTTCCCGCCAAGCTGCCGCCGCGAATATTGCGAATGGATCGCCGAAGCCAAGCGGCCCGAGACCCGGGCCAAGCGCGTCGCAGAGGCGGTGGGCTGGATGCGCGAAGGCAAAAGGCGGAACTGGAAATACGAGAGCTGCTGAGGGGCTTCAGTCCCCACATGCCCCAGCCTGCTCCCCTGCGAAAGCAGGGGTCCAGAGCCAGGTAGTCCGACCCTTGTGATCCTGGACCCCTGCTTTCGCAGGGGAGCGAGAAGTTTCTTTGCGCCCGGCTTGCATGATGTTATGTTACAACATCAACAACACGAGGAACGGTGCCATGGCCAGAGTCACTCCCTTCCGCCACCCCGAGCCGATGAGCGCGATCAACGTCACGCCGTTCATCGATGTCCTGCTCGTGCTGCTGATCATGCTGATCCTCACCGTCCCGATGATGAGCCATAAATTGCCGCTCGACCTGCCCCGGCCGGGCAAATCGACTGCGATCGAGGAGCCTCACCGGCTCGCGATCGACCAGGCCGGCGCGCTCTACTGGGACGGCAAGCGCATCCCCGACGCCCGCCTCCCGGCGTTGCTCGCGAGCACCGCCCAGGGCGAGGGCGTGCTCCAGATGAGCACCGATCCCGAGGCGCGCTACGAGCGCTTCAACGCGATCCTGACCGAGATCAAGAAGGCCGGGATCACGAGGCTCGGCTTCGTCGGCAACCAGCCGCTGGCGGATTGACCGGAACAGGCGCATCCCGGTTCGCGTTCGACTTGTTCCCAGATCGAGTCCCGAGGACACCGATGCGCCTATTCCTGCTTATCCCCGCCTGCGCGCTCGCCGCCTGCACCCCCCAGCCCGCCAACGACGCCGCGCCGGACAACGCCGCGACGATCATCGACGCGAAGGTCCCCGAACCCTCGCCGACTCTCGCGCCGCTGAACCCGCCCGCTCCCGGCGAGCCCGGCGGGCTCGACAACGACACCACGCCGGTCAGCGAAGCCCCCTTCACTGCAGACAGCGCGCAGGGCGCCGCGAACGTTGTCCAGACCTATTACGCGCTGATCGAGCAAGGCAAAGTCGACCAGGCCTATGCCCTGTGGGAGCCCGGCGCCGCCGGGATGAGAGCGCCGGCCTTCGCCGCCAGCTTCGCCAAATACAGCGAGGTCCACGCCAATATCGGCGCCCCCGGCGATATCGATGCCGGCGCGGGCCAGCGCTACGTGACCGTGCCGGTGCAGGTCTATGGCCGCCTCAAGGACGGCACGCCGTTCAATATGCGCGGATCGGTCACGCTCCACCGCACTGAGGTGGACGGCGCGACGCCCGAGCAGCGCAAATGGCATATCCGCAGCAGCGACATTGCCCCGTCGACCGAGCGCCCCCGCCCGCGCGTCGC
Organism: Pseudomonadota bacterium; assembly: GCA_040388355.1. GTDB lineage: Bacteria > Pseudomonadota > Alphaproteobacteria > Sphingomonadales > Sphingomonadaceae > Sphingomonas. Next base: position 7,456 of record JAZKCD010000018.1, read on the forward strand.
CGACAACCGCTCGACCGCGCGCTACCGCTGCATGGACGGATCGAAGATCACCGCCAATTTCGACCCCGACAACGCCCGGGTGACGATCGTCCGCGCCGGCCGCACCCTCGCCACGCTCCCTCAGCAGCGCGTCGCGTCGGGGATCGCCTATGCGGGCCGCGGCTACGAGCTGCGCGGCAAGGGCGACGCGATGACCTTCACTGCGCCCGGCCAGCCCCCGCTCGCCTGCACCGCGATCCGCTGATACCAAGCGCGGATGACGCGCTTCACGCTCAGCAAGACCGCGACCGCCGCGGACATCGACATCCTCGGCCATGTCAACAATGCCGTGTGGGTCGCGTGGATCCAGGACATCGCGGTCGCGCATTGGGAGACGCTGGCGCCGCGCGAAGTCCAGGACGCCTGCTTCTTCGTCGTGACCCGCCACGAGATCGACTATCGCGGCAACGTCGCCGAAGGCGAGACGGTCACCGGCGAGACCTGGGTCGACGAGCCGCCGCGCGGCGCCCGCTTCAACCGCAATGTCCGGTTCCTGGGGCAGGACGGCAAGGTCCGCGTCGAGGCGCGGACCACCTGGGCAATGATCGACCGCGCGAGCGGCCGCATCGGGCGCGTGCCGGCTGAGCTGGCCGCGCTGTTCCTCGAAAAATAATCCTCCCCCGCCAGGGGGAGGATTGAAACCTACCCGCTATTCCGCAGCGCCGTCGCGATCGCGTTGATCGACAGCAATATCCCCTCGCCGATCCGCGCATCGGCCTCGCCCGCGCGGTGGCGCTTGAGCAGCTCGATCTGGAGCAGGTTGAGCGGCTCGATATAGGGCAGCCTGAGCCGGATCGACGTCTCGAGCTTGGGATGCTTTTCGAGCAGCCGGGTCTGCCGCGTGACCTGCAGCAGCCCGTCATGCGTCGCCTGCCAGCCGTCGCGGATCCGCCCGAAGATCGCATCGCGCAAGCCCGAATCCTCGACCAGAGCCGCGTAGCGCGACGCCACGTCCATGTCGGACTTGGCGAGCACCATCTCCATATTGTCGAGCGCCGAGGCGAAGAACGGCCAGGCGCTCGCCATCTCGCGGAGCAGCCCCTTGTCCTCGAACGCTTCGAACGCCGCGCCGACGCCGTACCAGCCCGGCAGCATGATCCGCGCCTGCGCCCAGCTGAACACCCAGGGGATCGCGCGCAGATCCTCGATCGCGTCGGACTTCTTGCGGCTCGCGGGGCGCGACCCGATCTTCAGGCCCGCAATCTCGGCGATCGGCGTCGCCTGGCGGAAGAAGGTCCGGAACCCCTCGGTCTCGTAGACCAGCCCGCGATACGCCTTGAACGCCGTCGCCGAGAGCTGGTCCATCGCCGCGGCGAAGCGCGCAGCATCGGCGGGCGCGAGCTTCTCGGGCTCGAGGCTGGCGAGCAGGGTCGCCGACGCCATCGCCTCGAGATTGGTCATCGCGCTCGCCCGCGTGCCGTATTTGGCGGCGATCACTTCGCCTTGCTCGGTGATGCGGATACGGCCCTGCACCGTGCCCTTGGGCTGGGCGAGGATCGCCGAGAAGCTCGACCCGCCGCCGCGCCCGACCGCGCCGCCGCGGCCATGGAACAGCTGCATGCCGAGCCCCGCCGCCTCGAACACCGGCGCCAGCGCAGTCGATCCTCGCGAGAGCTGCCAGGTCGAGGTCAGATACCCCCCGTCCTTGTTCGAATCCGAATAGCCGATCATCACTTCCTGGTGGCCGCGCCCCGCCGCGATCGCCGCAACCTCGGGCAGCGCGAGCCACGCCGCCATGATCCCCGGCGCGCTTTCCAAGTCGGCGATCGTCTCGAACAAGGGAATCGCCATGACCTGCGCCTGCGGGTGCTCGCCCGGCAGGTACAGCCCCGCTTCCTTGAGCAGCACATGCACTTCGAGCAGGTCGGAAACCGACTGCGCCATCGAGACGATATAGTGCGAGATACACCCGCGCCCGTACTTCGCGTGGCTGGCCGCCGCCTCGCGGACGATCGCCAGCTCGGCCGCGGTCTCGTCCGAATAAGCGGCATAGGGGCTGGTCAGCGGCCGCGGGCTTTCGAGCTCGCGGCGGAGCAGCGCGACACGCGCGTCCTCGGACAGCGCCAGATAATCCTCCGCCACTCCCGCCGCCTTGAGCAGCTCGGCGACCACCCGCTCGTGGACCGCGCTGTTCTGGCGCATGTCGAGCGTCGCCAGGTGGAAGCCGAAGGTCTCGACCGCGCGGATCAGCCGCCCCAGCGCGCCGCCGCTGGTCATGATGCCATTGCCCTGGCCGGCCAGAGCGCGCGCGATCGCCGCCAGCTCCTCGCGCAGTTCGCGCGGGGTGGCATAGGGCTCGCCCGCCAGCGGCGCGGGCCGCGGCGGCGGCTTGCCGATCAGCCTCTCGTGCGTCGCCGAAAGCCGTGCATAGATGCCCGAAAGCGCGCGGCGATACGGCTCGTCCTCGCGGCTGTGCGCAGTGTCGTGGCTCGCCTCGGCGAGTTCCTCGACTGCGGCATCGACTGCGACATGCTCGGTCGAGATCGACAGCTCGGCCCCCAGCGTATGGACCGACTCGAGATAATGGACCAGCACCGTCTCGGCCGACCGCGCCAGTGCGTGCCGCATCGAGTCGGCAGTGACGAACGGATTGCCGTCGCGGTCGCCGCCGATCCAGCTGCCCGCGCGCAGGAAATTCGGGCTGCGCGCGCCCAGCGCCCGGTCCCAGCGCGCATAGAGCGCGGGCAGCACCGGCAGGAACACGTCGCGCAGATAGGAGAGCGCGGTCTCGACTTCATCGGCGACGCCCAGCTTGTCGCGGCGCAGGACGCGAGTCTGCCACAGCAAGGCGATCTGGCGCAGGATCGCGTCCTCGATACGGTCGCCGTCCTCGGTCTCGTCGAGCCCCAGGTCCCTCAGCGCCATCAGCTCGGCGATCCGGTTCTTGTGGTCGATCATCGACTTGCGGCGCACTTCGGTCGGGTGCGCGGTCAGCACCGGCACCACCAGCGCATGGTCGAGCAGCTTCATCACTGCGTCGTGGCCGATGCCCGCGCCCTCGAGCCGCGCCAGCGCGCTGGCGACATCGGCGTCCTTCTCGGCCGCGACCCCCTGCCGGTCTTCCGCCAAATTGGCGAGCATCGAGAACAGCATGAAGCCGCGGACGAAATCGATCGTCTCGTCGAGCGTCAGCCGGTCGAGCCCGGGATCGGTCGCATCGGCCCCGGCGACGCCGCGGTGCCGGTCGACCGAGACCGCGCGGATATATTCGATGCGCTTGAACAGCGCCTCGCCGCCATAGGCGCGGATGACGTCGCCGAGCAGCTGGCCGAGCAGCTTGATGTCGGGATTGTTGGTGATCGCCAGCGTTGCCATGCCGCCTTTGCTGCACTGCAATAGGCGCGGGGTCAACGCCCCGTTACGGTTCCCGAATCGCTCGCCGCCGCGGCGAAGGCGGGCTCGGTCTCGATCACCGTCACGCGCTCCTGCACGCCGCCGCCGCCGCCCAGGCCCAGCGAATCGGGAATCACCACCATCGTCGTCCCCGGCCCGACCACCGTCGCCAGCGCCTGGCGGAACAGGTCGGTGCCCTGGAAGCGCCCGCCATCCTCGCCCCGGAACGCCGCCGCCGCGCTGCCGGCCTGGCCCGGCATCTCGACCTTGCGCCAGCGATAGTCGCCCGCGACCACGCTCTGCAGCACATAGGCCTGCATCCGATCGACCACCCCGTCGAACTGCACCGGCGCCGATCCGATCTCGACGCCGTTGCGCAGCACCACCATCCGCCGGTCGGCGGCGCTGACCACGATCGACACCGGGCCCCAGGGCGAAAGCTCGGGGCGCCAGGTGGTCGGGCCCGAGGGTCCGCGCCGCGCGAAGTGCGGGGTGTTGCCCAGCCGCAGCGCCGGGGGCTGGTTGACCACCACCACGGTCATGCCGAGCGCGGTCTCCTCGAACAGCAGCCGCGAGAAATCGAGCGGCAGCCGGATGCAGCCGTGCGACGCGGGAAAGCCCGGCAGATTGCCGGCATGCATCGCCACGCCCGCCCAGGTCAGCCGCTGCATATAGGGCATCGGCGCGTTCGAATATTTGCTCGAGCGGTGGTGCACTGCCTTTTGCAGGATGGTGAACACCCCCTGCGGGGTGCTGTGCCCCGGCTTGCCCGTCGAAACGGTCGAGACTCCGATCGGCACGCCGTTGCGATACGCCACCAGCTTCTGCGTTGCGATGTTCACCACCACCAGCATCGGGCCCTGCGGCGCGATCTCGGGCACCCAGATATATTGCCCCGGCTGCAGCCGCTCGACCGCGCCCATCACCGTTCCCGAATCGATCGGCTGGAGCTGCGCCGATCCCGCGGTGGCGAGCAAGGTCACGCCGAGGGTCAGAACCAGCGCGCGCATTCGCTTCGATCGCATCATGGACTTGGGCCCCCGTGACGTCATGACGCCATAGCAGGTGAAGCCGGTGTCGAAAACCGGCTGCGTAACGATCAGGCTATTTGAACCAGCCCTGCGCCTCGTCCTCGAAATCGAACTGGGAGATCGTCCAGCCGCTGCCGGCGCGTGCATAGATGAAGCGCCAGCGCAGCACGGCGTCGCGGTGCTGGACCAGATAGGTGTCGCGCCGGACCATCGTCCCCAGCGCTTCGCTGCCGATGCGCTCCCAGGCCTTGATGGGCCCGTAATTGGTGATCGCACCGTCGATCTGCGCCGCCAGGGCCTGCAAGTCGCCCTGCTTCTTCGCCATCAGCGGCGATGTCCGGGCGAGCTCGGTCAGCGCGTCGAGCGCCTTCCCGTATCGGAGCGACTGGAGGAATCGCTCGCCGATCCTGTCGGGCAGCGTCGCGCTGACGGTCTGCGCCTGCGCGCGCACGGGCATGCCGGCCGCGAGCAGCGTGGCACCGAGCGCCAGCATCATCGTCCGCACCGTCTTCGATCGCGTCATCGGCTTGCTCCCCATCGTCGTCGCGATGTGGATAGCAGCTTGTCGAGCGCGCGCGAGCCCCTAGCTTGGCGGCGATGAGTCCCGGCAATCCACTCAAGCGCGCCCTGATCGGCCAGGTCCGCGCCGTGTTCAACGACCAGGCGCGCGGCGAGACCCCGGTGGTGCGCCGCCCCGACGGGCTGTTCGGGCCGCAATCGGTGGTGTGGCGCGTGCACGGCGACCTGATCACGATGATGGTCGGCGGCGTCACCGCGCTGCTGCTCCAGATGCTGCATCCCGCAGTGCTGGCGGGGGTGTGGGACCACTCCACCTTCCGCAGCGACATGCTCGGGCGCCTGCGCCGCACCGCGCGCTTCATCGCGGTCACCGGCTATGATTCGCGCGAGGCCGCCGGAGCCGCGATCGCGAAGGTGCGCGAGGTCCACACCCGCGTGCACGGCGTCCTGCCCGACGGCACGCCCTACAAGGCCGACGATCCGCGGCTGCTGGCCTGGGTGCACGTCACCGAGGCGATCGCCTTTCTCGGCGCGTGGATCCGCTATGCCGAGCCCGGCATGAGCCTCGCCGACCAGGACCGCTATTTCGCCGAGTTCGCAATCATCGCCGAGGCGCTGGGCGCCGATCCGATCCCGCGCACCCGCGCCGAGGCCGAGGCGCTGATCGCCGAGATGCGCGCCGACCTGTTCAGCGACGCCCGCACTCGCGAAGTCGCGCGCATGGTCCTCACCCAGCCCGCGCCGAGCCTGGTGGTGAAGCCCTTCCAGGCGCTGACCTTCCAGGCCGCGGTCGACCTGCTGCCCGACTGGGCGCGCGACATGCACGGGCTTTCGGGGCCGGGTCTGGCGACGCCCGCGATCCGGGTCGGCACGCGCAGCATCGCCGCAACGATGCGCTGGGCGTTCGGCTGAGGTTCGCACCTACTTTTTCTCGGTACCAGCCATCATATTCAGATGCTTTTTTGTATCCTAACTCGAAAGGTCCGCGCCGGTCCTAACTTGACAAGCTAAGCTTGTTCAGTATAAGCTGAGTTTGTTAATTAGCTGGAGGAACTCATTATGAAAGTCGAGGTTCGAGGATATTCGAGAGACTGCGGCTGGACAAAAGTAGTTCGCGCCGATGTCGCCAGCACCAGGATGCCCGCTACTAAGAAGTGGGTAAAAGGAGATGGCGCGAATTCGATGCGGTACGACGATCATTTTCTTTTTAGAAAGTCGCCGGTACGTTTGACGCTTAGCGGGAGGTACATTATCGACGTCGAGATCACCAAAGAAGAGATCAAGAATCTCTTCTTTGAGGCGTATGCGGATGAGCTCAAAGCCTTTGCGGGCTTAGAAGGTGTGATAGCTGCTCGCGAGTGAGAGTCGTCAGACGTCCAGATTCGCCACGCTCAGCGCGTTCTCCTGGATGAACTCGCGCCGCGGCTCGACGACGTCGCCCATCAGCCGCGTGAAGATCTCGTCCGCCACATCGGCCTGGTCGACCTGCACCACCAGCATCGAGCGGTTCGACGGGTCGAGCGTGGTCTCCCAGAGCTGCTCGGCATTCATCTCGCCCAGCCCCTTGTAGCGCTGGATCGACAGCCCCTTGCGCCCCGCCGCGAGGATCGCGTCGAGCAGCTGGCTCGGGCGCGAGACCAAAGCCTCGCCCTTGCCCGCGACCACCGGCTCGTCATTGTCCTCGGCCGCGGCATCCTCGGCGGCTTCGACCGCGGCGACGGCCTTGGACGAGACCAGCTTCGACGGCGTCAGATAGCTCGGCGCCTGCTCGGTCGCCAGCGTGTGGAGCTTGCGCGCCTCGGCCGAGACCAGGAACGCCGCCTCGACGACGTGATGATCGGTCACCCCGCGCCACAGCCGCTCGAAATGATAGCCGCCATCCTCGGTCACCCGCGCCTTCCAGCGCGCATCCTGGTCGGCGGCGTCGAGCCGGTTGACCGAAGTCACCAGCGACGCCTCGCGCGCCTCGCGGCTCGCATTGGGGTCGAGCCCCGCGCCCAGCGCCAGCGCCTCGATGATCATCGGGTCGTAGCGCCGCGGCACGTAGCGCGCGAGCGTCCGCATCCGCCGCGCATGCTCGACCAGGTCGCGCAGATCGTCGCCGCTGCGCTGCCCGCCCGCACCTTCGAGGATCGTCCCCGAAACGCCGGCATCGACCAGATACTGGTCGAGCGCGGCATCGTCCTTGAGATAGACTTCCGAACGCCCCTTGGTCGCCTTGTAGAGCGGCGGCTGGGCGATGAAGAGGTGCCCGTTGGCGATGATCTCGGGCATCTGGCGGTAGAAGAAAGTGAGCAGCAAGGTGCGGATATGCGCGCCGTCGACATCGGCGTCGGTCATGATCACGATCTTGTGGTAGCGCAATTTCTCGACGTTGAAGTCGTCGCGGCCGATCCCCGTGCCCATCGCCTGGATCAGCGTGCCGATCTCGCGGCTCCCCAGCATCCGGTCGAAACGCGCGCGCTCCACGTTGAGGATCTTGCCCCGAAGCGGCAGGATCGCCTGGAAGTGCCGGTCGCGGCCCTGCTTGGCGCTACCGCCCGCCGAATCGCCCTCGACCAGGAACAGCTCGGACTTGGCGGGATCGCGCTCCTGGCAGTCGGCGAGCTTGCCGGGCAGCGAGGCGATGTCCATCACGC
>JAZKCD010000019.1:0-167467 GCA_040388355.1 Pseudomonadota bacterium
CGAGGCTCGCCATCTTGATCTCGTGGCTGAGCATCCAGTTCTTGTTGCCGCGGATCGTGTTGATCTCGCCATTGTGCGCGAGGCAGCGGAACGGCTGCGCCAGCCACCATTGCGGGAAGGTGTTGGTCGAATAGCGCTGGTGGAAGATCGCGACCCGGCTCTCGAACCCCGGATCCTTGAGGTCGGGATAGAAGTCCGACAGGCTCTCGGCGAGGAACAGCCCCTTGTAGATGATCGAGCGGCAGCTGAGCGAGCAGATGTAGAAGCCGCTGATCTGCGCGGCGATCACGCGCTTCTCGATCCGGCGGCGGACGAGGTAGAGATTCTTCTCGAACTCGGCGAGGCTGGCGTCGCCGGGGAGGGGGCCCGCGATCATGATCTGCTCGATCTCGGGGCGAGTCGCCTGCGCCTTGAGGCCGATCACCGAGACGTCGACCGGCACCTGGCGCCAGCCATAGATGGTGTAGCCCGCCTCGATGATCTCGCTCTCGACCAGGGTGCGGCAGGTCTCCTGCGAGCCGAGATCGGTGCGCGGCAGGAAGATCATCCCGACCGCGAGCCGGTTGGGCATCACCCGGTGCCCCGAGGCGCTGATCGCATCGTCGAAGAAGCGCGCGGGCAAGTCGACATGGAGGCCGGCGCCGTCGCCGGTCTTGCCGTCGGCGTCGACCGCGCCGCGGTGCCACACGGCCTTGAGCGCGTCGATCGCCGACTGGACGACGCGGCGCGAGGCGATGCCGTCGGTCGCGGCGACGAGGCCGACGCCGCAGGCATCGCCTTCGAATTCGGGGCGGTACATGCCGTCGCGGGCGAGGCGGGTGCGTTCGGATTCGGTCATTTCAGGGGCACTCCGAGGCGCTTCTCGACCACTTCCATCGTCACGCGCTCAAGCTCGGCGTCGAGCTCGGGCGTGGGTTGCGACGACCAGGCGATCACCATCGCCTGCACGCGCGGCGTCAGCGCGACGACGTGCCTGCCCTCGGGCGATGCCCCGAAGCGCATCGCCGCGTCGGTCTCGGCGGGGGTGAGGCGCGACGGAACCCTTCCCGCGCTGGCGCGAACGGTATCGGTGAGCGCCTTGTCGGGCACGTCGTAATTGTTCGATTTGGCCATGTCGCGCAGCACCGGCTCGAAATCGGTTTCGGCGATCATGAGCTCGATGATGCGCGCACCGGCCGGGCTGCGATAGAAAGCGAGGGTCACGCGCATGTCCGCCTCGGTCAGGTTGGCGGCGTACAGCGCGGCGACCTGCCGCCAGAGTTCAGGCAGCTCCGCGCGCATATGGCGGATCATGACCGGCTTCATCGCATCGATCATCTCCTTGAGCAGGCCGGGATACTGGCGCTCGAGATCGGCGACGTCGGCATTCGCCATCATCGCGTTGGGCAGCGATTGGTCGAGCATGCGGGCGACGGCCCCCATCAGCGTCGTTTCGCTGTTGAGCATGGTGGCAAGCTCGAGCGCCAGCGCTTCGCGCGCCGGATTCGCCGCGGCAACCGGCGCCGGCTGCGCCCATGCCGGCGCGGCAGCGGCCGAGGCGGCGAGGAGCAGCGCGGCCATGCGCAGGGCTCGGCGCGTCATCGCGTCTTTCCTTCGTTGGCGAGGAATTCGGCGCTGCGCCGCAGATATTGCGCGCGCAGCGACGTGCGCAGCGGGGCGAGGGTACGCGTCGTCCATTCGGCGCTGACGCTGCGCAGCCGCGGCCCGATCCCGGAAACCTTGCCGCCGGCGCTGGTCCGGCTGAACTGCGCCAGCACGCCGATCTCGTCCGGCGACAGCGAGGCCATGAACTCGCGGAACCCGGCTTCGCTTTCGCCGTCCGAAACCTCGCCGTCCTTGAACATCGCGTAGACCCGCTGCAGCAGCCGCTGGCCGAGCGGGCTTCGATAGAGGGCCGCGGTCTGGTCGAGCTCCTCGACCGTCATCAATTCGGCGATCGCGTCGCCGAGCGTCCGCCGGAAATCGGGAAGCCCCTGCCGCAAGGTGGCGACCGCCTGGGCGCGGATCGGCTGCCAGACATGGTCGCGCATGCCCGGATGCGCGGCGTAGAGGCTCTTCTGCTCGTCGTCGACGAGCGCGCTCTCCACCCCGGCATCGAACGCCGCGATGAAGATCCGGCTCATTTCGGCGTCCGGCAGCATCGCCGCGATGAGCCGCGCCCCCGCGGCCTGGCGCGCGGTGGGCGCGGCATGGCTCGCAGGTGCCGCCTGCGCCCAGGCCGGCGCCGGCGCGAGGCCGGCCGACAGCAGGAGGAGCGCCCCCGCGCGGATCATGGCAGCGGCGCCCCGTCGGGTTCCTTGAGCTCGCCGACCGGAACGTCGAGCAGCTCGGCAAGGCGCTTGCGCTCGGCGTCGCTCAGATCGTCGATCTTGCGCGGCTTGGGCAGGTCGGCGGTCGCGGCCTGGACCTGCTCCATCAGCGAAGGCATCTGCTTCATCAGCTCGGGCATCATCGCCCCCATCTCCTTGATCACTTCGGGATCCATGAAGATCTGCAGCGAGCGCTCGGCATAGCGCGCGCCGCTGGGAGTGGCGAAGAACAGGTTGAGGTCGGCCAGCTGCGCGAGGGTGAAGTCGCGGGCATAGGCGCGCGCCATCGCTTCCTGGATCCTGGGCTCGAAAGTGCCCATCATGTCGCCCATCGCGCCCATCATCGCCGACTGCATCCGCTTGAGCCGTTCGCGCCATGCCGGATCGTAGATCGCCATGACCTCGCCGATCCGGGCGTCGCCAAGCTCGCGCGCCTGCTCCTCGCTGAGCCCGCCGATCCGGGCGATCTCGGCGATCGGCATGTCGTTCATCGAGCCGGTCATCGTGTCGATCATCGCGTCGAAATTCTGGCCCATCATCTTCTTGTAGCTGCCGTTGGGGAGCAGCTTCGCCACCACTTGCCGCGCCGCCGCCAGCCGCGCGGGATCGGGCGCGCTCGCCGCCGGGGCCGGCGCGGGCGGGGTCTGGGCGAGCGCGGTGCCCGAGAGCAGCAGGGCGGCCAGCGCCGCAGCGCCGCGAATCGTCGTCACTGCCTTCATTGTCCCGCTCCCCGCTTTGCCTTGTTCCGGTATTCGTCCGCCGCACGCCGCTGGATGCCGCGCATCCGCTCGCCATTCTCGGCGATCAGCCGCGCGGCCCAGGCCTTGGAGGCCGCGCCGATCCGCGGATTGATCGTGCTCATCTTCGCCGAGGCGCCGCTCGCCGCGAACGCCATCAGCGCGGGATAATCCTCGGTGGTGAGGCTTGCCATTGCCGCGGTCATCGCCGCCTCGCGCGCCTGGTCGTCGCTCAGCCCCGGCGTGGCGCCCAGCGAGCCGATCGCCGCCGCGTAGATCTTCTGCCCGGTCGGGCTGGCGAAGAAGGTCGCGGCGTCCGCGATCTCGGGCGGAGTCAGCTCGGCGGTCAGGATCGCGGCGATCTCGCTGCGCAGCGCCGGCAGCTCGCGGACCAGCAGCCGCTGCAGCTCGGGGCGGATCTGCGCGACGACATAGGCCTTCATCGCCGGATCGGAAGCGGGCGCCGCGGCGGCTTCGCTGTCGAGCGACTTCATCGCCAGCTCGAGCATCGTTGCATCGGGGACGAGCAGCCGGACCAGCCGGTCGCGTTCGGATGCCGGGGCGGTCTGGCCGCCCGCGGCGGGTTGCGCCACCGCCGGAGCGGCGAGGCCGCCCAGCGCCAGCGCGGCAAGCACAAGCTTCATCGCATCAATCCTTCAAGCCGCGGCGGCAAGCGCGCGCGTGCGCATCCAGGCATGCATATGCGCCGCCACGTCGCGGCCGTCGCGAATCGCCCAGACGACGAGACTCGCGCCGCGCACGATATCGCCCGCTGCGAACACGCCGTCGAGGCTGGTCATCATCGTCTTGCCGTCGGTGCGCAATGTGCCCCAGCGCGTGGTGCCGAGCTCGGGCGCGCCGAACAGGGTGGGCAGGTCTTCGGGGTCGAAGCCGAGCGCCTTGATCACCAGGTCTGCGGGGACCGCGAAGCCGCTGCCGGGATCGGCCTCGGGCGCGCGGCGGCCGCTGGCGTCGGGCGCGCCGAGCCGCATCCGCGAGGCCTGGACGCCGCTGACCGTCGCGCCGCCATCGAAGCTCTCGGGCGCCGACAGCCAGACGAATTCGACGCCTTCCTCCTCGGCATTGGTCACTTCGCGCTGCGAGCCGGGCATGTTGGCGCGATCGCGGCGGTAGAGGCACTTCACGCTCGCCGCGCCCTGGCGCACCGCGGTGCGGACGCAGTCCATCGCAGTGTCGCCGCCGCCGACCACGACGACGTGCTTGCCCGCGGCATCGAGTTGCCCCGAGTCGAAGGCGGGCACCGAATCGCCGAAACCCTTGCGGTTCGACGCGATCAGATAGTCGAGCGCCTCGACCACGCCGTCGGCCTCGACGCCCTTGGCGCGGATCGCGCGCGGCTTGTAGACCCCGGTGGCGATCAGCAGGCTGTCATGGCGCGCGCGCAGTTCGTCGAGGCTGGCATCGCGCCCGACCTCGAAGCCGTTGTGGAAGACGATCCCGCCCGCCGCGAGCCGCTCGACCCGCCGCGTGACGACGTACTTCTCGAGCTTGAAGCCGGGGATGCCATAGGTCAGCAGCCCGCCCGAGCGGTCGTGGCGGTCATAGACATGGACGTCATAGCCGGCGATCCGGAGATATTCGGCGGCGCTGAGCCCCGCGGGCCCCGCGCCGATCACCCCGACCGACTGGCCACGCGGCTTGCCCGGCACCAGCGGCTCGACCCAGCCTTCGTCCCATGCCTTGTCGGTGATGAACTTCTCGACCGAGCCGATCGTGACCGCGCCGTGGCCGGAGAATTCGATGACGCAATTGCCTTCGCACAGCCGGTCCTGCGGGCAGATGCGGCCGCAGATCTCGGGCATGGTCGAGGTCGAATTGGACAGCTCATAGGCTTCGCGCAGCCGCCCCTCGGCGGTCAGCCGCAGCCAGTCGGGGATGTGGTTGTGCAGCGGGCAATGCACCGAGCAATAGGGCACGCCGCATTGCGAGCAGCGCCCCGACTGGTCCTCGGCCGCCTGCACCGCATAGCGGTCGGCGATCTCGCGAAAGTCGTCCGCGCGCAGTTCAGCGGGGCGCTTGGCCGGGAAGGCCTGCCCGCGTTCCACGAATTTGAGCATCGCATCGTCCGCCATTCCGCGCCCCTATCGGAGGAGGCTGCAGAATAAAAGGCAGTATTACTGCCCTATTTATCGAATCTACCGGCTAAAATACGAGATTCTGTGATTTCGCAACAAAATTACAGGCCGTTACGGTCCTATCGCACCATCAGCCACACCAGGGCGACGGCGCCCGCGACGATTCGATACCAGGCGAAGGGCGCGAAACCGTGCTTGCTGATGATCCCGACGAACCATTTGATCACCAGCATCGCTACCACGAACGACACCACGAACCCGACGGCGATATGGCTCCAGCCGACCCCGCCGGCGGTGATCGCGTCGCGATTCTTGGCCAGCTCGAGCAGAGTCGCGCCGAGCATCGTCGGCACCGCGAGGAAGAAGCTGAACTCGGCGGCGGTGCGCCGCTCGACTCCGAGCGACAGCGCCCCCATGATCGTCGCGCCCGAGCGGCTGACTCCGGGGATCATCGAGACGCACTGGATCACGCCGATCCCGATCGCGCGCGCCACCGGGATATCGGCGATGCCGCTGATCGTCGCGGTCTTGATCGAGCGCTCGATGAGCAGGATCGCGATGCCGCCGAGGATCAGCGCCCAGGCGACGATCGCCGGCTCGCCGAGCATCGCCTCGATCTGCTTGTGGAGCAGCAGGCCGATCACCGCGGCGGGGATGAAGGCGATGACGAGGTTGCGCAGGAAGCGCCACGACACGGCGTTGCGGGCGAGCAGCCCCTGCGCGACTGCCCAGAAGGTCCGCCAGTAGAGCACCACCACCGCGAGGATCGCGCCGAGCTGGATGATGACGTTGAACATCGCCCATTGCGCCGCGTCATAGCCGAGCAGCTCACTGGCGAGGATCAGATGCCCGGTCGAGGAGACCGGCAGGAATTCGGTGATCCCTTCGACGATGCCGAGCAGGATGGCGACGATGAACTCGGTCATGTGGAAAGTCGTCCCCTATGCGCAGCCGCCGGGCGGGTCCGGCACGCCGTTCTTCAGTCGAATCGGTTAACGAATCTCACGCGGCGCCGAGCTTGCCGAAACGGCCGTGGCGGCGGAACCGCACCAGCCAGGCGGGGGCGACGGTCGCGAGCGGAGTCGGCTGGACTCCCAGCGCCGCGAAACCCTCGGCCCCGGCGGCGACGACATTGTCGTGCGCGAGCATCTTCCACTGGTCGCCGGTGATCGGCGCGCCGGGGAGCAGCGGCACCAGCGCGCCGATCGCATCGGGCAGCTCGATGAAGGGAATGTCGCGGCCGATCTCGCGCGCGATCCAGCGGTAGATCTCGATCAGGGTCAGCGTGTCCGGACCGCCGAGTTCATAGGTGCGGCCGCCATGCGCCTGGCGGTCGGCGAGCGCAGCGACCACGGCATCGGCGGCATCGGCGACATAGGCAGGCTGGAAGCGCGTGCCGCCGCGCAGCACCGGCATTACCGGCAAGCCGGCGATCATCCCGGCGAAGCGGTTCACGAACCGGTCCTCGCGCCCGAACAGCACCGAGGGACGCAGGATCGCCGCACTGGGGAAGGCCGCGCGCACTGCCGCCTCGCCGGCTGCCTTGGAGCGGCCATAGCCCGCACGCGACGCCGGATCGGCGCCGATCGCCGACACATGGACCAGCGCGGAAACCCCAGCGGAACGCGCGGCCTCGGCGACGGTGCGCGCGCCGTCGGCATGCACCGCGTCGAAGTCGCTCGCCTTGAAGGTGCCGGCGAGGTTGACCACGGCGTCCGACCCCGCGACTGCGTTGGCGATCGTCTCGGGCCGGGTGACGTCGCCCGCGACGAACTGGCTCTGGCCGAGCCCGCCCAGGGGCTTCAGGAACCACGCGTCGCGCGGACGCCGCTGGACGATGCGGATGCGCGCGCCCTGCCGCATCAGCGCCTGCGCGACATAGCGGCCAAGAAACCCGCCGCCGCCGATCAGCGTAACCAGAGCGTCCTTCATGCCTGCCTCATAACCCGGAAAGGGGAGTCGCCCAATGCCGCGCGCAACGCCAAACGGCAAGCTGCTCCACTGGGCCGCCCCCCTCTTTTTCCCCGGCGAAGGCCGGGGCCCAGTTGCGAGCCATGTCGGATGGCGGGACGCCTCCTCAGCTTCGTCGATACTGGGCCCCGGCCTTCGCCGGGGAAAGGAAATCGGAAAAACGCTCAGTCCGCCACATACCGGTCCAGAAACGCCTGGTGCGCGGGCATCCGCGCCACCGCGCCGGCGATGTTGGCCTTGAGGTCGCCCAGCGCCTGGCGGAGCTTCGCCTCGGGCATCAGCCGGCCCATCTGGTGATGGCGCAGCGGCTCGATTCGCTGGCCGAGCATCACCTGCACCCAGGAATCGACGCGGAACAGGTCGTCCTGCGCCTGGTAGGCCAGCGCATTCTCGCGGAACAGCGCGATGCGCTCGGCGAGGCTGTCGGGCACGGCCATGTCGCGGCAATGGCGCCAGAAGGGCGTGTCGTCGCGCTCGGTCGCCTTGTAGTGGAGGACGATGAAGTCGCGCACCGCCTCGAGCTCGCGGCGCGACAGTTCGTTGTAGCGATCGGCCAGCGTGTCGGTGACGCCGCCGAACGGGAAGAGCTGCACCAGCCGGGTCACGCCGATCATGAACAAGTGGATGCTGGTCGATTCGAGCGGCTCGACGAAGCCGCTGGAGAGCCCGAAGGCGATGCAGTTCTTGTCCCACGCCTTGAGCCGGCGCCCGGCGCGAAAGCGGATCGGGCGGGGCTCGACGAGGATCTCGCCTTCGATGCCCGCGTGCAGCGTGGCGTGGGCCTCGTCGTCGGACATGAACTCGCTGCAATAGACCAGGCCGTTGCCGACGCGGTGCTGGAGCGGGATCCGCCATTGCCAGCCCGCGCCGTGCGCCATCGCGCGGGTATAGGGCACCGCCGGCCCGACCGACGCGGTCTGGAGCGGCAGCGCGGCGTTGGTCGGCAGCCAGTGGGTCCAGTCCTCATAGCCGGCCTTGAGCGTCTGCTCGATCAGCAGCCCCCGGAATCCGGTGCAGTCGATGAACAGGTCGCCTTCGATCGTCGCGCCCGATTCGAGCACCAGCGCCGCGATGAAGCCGGTCTCGGGGTTCTGCCGCACCTCGGCGATCCTGCCCTCGACGCGCTTGACTCCCTCGGCCTCGCTGAACTTGCGCAGGAAGCGGGCGTAGCGGCCGGCGTCGAGATGATAGGCATAGTTGATCTTCGCCTCGGGCCCGGTGGCGAACTTGCCCGCCTTCGCGGCCTGCAGCTCGAAGCAATAGTCGCCGAGATCGCCGCCCCAGCCCTGCTCGCGCGCCTGCAGCCAGAACTGGTGGAAATCGCCCATCCAGATCGATTTGCCGACCTGGCCGAACGAGTGGATGTAGCGGTCGCCGACCCGTGCCCAATCCTCGAACAGGATGCCGAGCTTGAAGCTCGACTGGGTCTCGCGCATGAATTCCCGCTCGTCGATCCCGAGCAGCGCGTGGAAGGTGCGCGCGGTGGGGATGGTCGATTCGCCGACGCCGATGGTGCCGATCTCCTCCGATTCGACCAGGGTGATGTCGAGCAGCGATCCCAGCGTCTTGCCGAGCGCGGCGGCGACCACCCAGCCGGCGGTGCCGCCCCCGGCGATGACCACGCGCTTCACGGTCTGGCCCATGATCCGGCTGTGCATGGCGGGTTCCCCGATCATCGGTTGAGGCGGTTGAGAAGCGTGGCGCGCAGCCGGCGGGCCTTCATCTCGTCCATGGGCGCGAGGTTGCCGCGCGCGGCTTCGGGCAGGTGGGCGGCGGGGCGCTCGGCGGGGCCGAAGACATAATAGTCGAACAGCGCGCGCCATCCGGCTTTCTCGGCCTCCGGCCGGTCGCGCAGGCTCAGCAGCGCGTGGAGCAGCGTGTTCTGCGGGGTGTCCATGAAGGCGGGGGCGGGGTTCCACCAGTAATTGATCAGGATGTTGAAGGCGTCGAGCGCCTCGACATGGTGCCACCACAAGGCCGGATAGAAGAGCGCGTCGCCCGGATCGAGCGCGGCGACTTCGCCCGCCGCCAGCGCTTCGGCGAAGCGCGGATGGCGGGCCGGATCCGGCGCGGTGAAGTCGACCATCGACACGACCTGCCCGCCCGGGGTCGGGTCGAGCGGGCCGGGATAGAGATTGGCGATCTGGCCGGGCGGGAACAAGGTGAAGCGGCGGTGCCCGGCGACGCAGACCGCGAGGTTGTTCGACATGTCGTAATGCGCCGAGGCGGTGGTGCGGTTGCCGATCCAGATGCTGGCGATGACGTTCGCGAACATCGAGTCGTCGAGCGCCAAGGTGTTCCCGGCGCGCAGCCCGGGGAAATAGAGGTCGAGATCGGTCGAGCCGATATAGAAGGAGGGCGAGTCGGGATCGTCCAGATGCGCGGCGAGGCGATCGAGGAACTCGGCAAGCGGCACTCGCGCCGCCTCGAAATTGAGCGCGGTGGCGGTCTCGTCGTAGAAGAAGCGGCCCTTGATCGCAGGCGCGCCGGTGAAGCCGGTCACCGGGCGGCCGCCGTCGAAGGCCTTGAGCGTGGCGATCGCCGCGGCGGGTGATTCGAGCCCGCGCCGCACCAGCGGCCAGTCGCGCGCGACGCCCTTGAGGATCGCGGGCTGCTGCGCGTCGAGCAGGTCTCGATACGGAATCGCATCGGGCGCGATGCCGGTCAGGACCTGCGTCTCGCGCATCAGCCCGCGCGCCTGCGGTTCTTGAGCTCGATCAGCCGGTTGACGTTGGCGAGCGACGCCGCCGCGAGAAAAGCCGCGCGCAGGAAGCCGGTGCGATGCAGCGCCTCGAGCGCGGCGCCGTCGAGCGCGGCGAGCCGGTCCTCGGCGATGGTGTGATAGCCCGGCAGGCGATAGAGCGTGGCGTCGTCGAGCCGGATCTCGACCTCGGCTTCGCGGATCAGCCCGAATTCGTGGAAGGCGGCGAACATCGGCGCGATCAGCTTGTTGCCGACGAAGATCGTGCGCAGCACCCCTGCGATATGCCCCAGATAGGGCGCGTTGCCGCCATGCGGCAGGAACAGCGGAACGCCTTCGCTGCGGCTGACGCGCGGATCGTCGAGATCGACGCGAATCATCGGCTCGGCATGGGGCTCGCCGTCGACCAGCTGTTCCTGGACTTCGATGCTGAATGGCCCGCGCTGGCGGATCGCGGGAATATAGCGGGCCTGCCAGCCGGTCTCGTCGAGGAAGAGATTTTCGTCGCGGTCCAGCCCGAGCAGCGCGACCGGCTGATACTCGCCGTCCTGCTTCCTGCGCAGGAAGATCGGATATTCGCGCTGGATGCTCTCGAACTCGGTCGGAAACACCAGCAGCTGATTGACGCTGTCGCCGAGCTCGGGCGCGTGGCGCGTGATCACCCGCAGGTCGTGATGATCGACATTGTTGAGCAGGACGGTGTTGGTCATGGGTTCAGGGCCAAGGACGGTCGCTCCAGCGAGTGGGCAGGGTTATGGGGCAAGCTGCGGCCGGGCTCAATCGGACAGGAAAAAAGGCCGCTGCGAGCAGCGGCCTTCTCCCCCTCTTTTCGTGAAGCGGTCAGAACTTGAAGCGGGCGCCGAGGAAGACACGCGGCTTCTGTTCCTGCGCGAACCAGAGCTGCTTCTCGTCGCGGCCATAGGACCGGACCGGCTCGCTCAGGATGTTGATCGCCTCGAGCGAGACCGCGACATTCTCCATGACGTCGACGCTGACGCTCGCGTCGACGGTGCCGAACGGCGCGAAGAACACCGGGCTGCGCCCGCCGCCACGGTTGACCGCGGACAGGAACTTGTCGCGCCAATTGTACGAGACGCGCGCCGAGATGCCGCTCTTGTCGTAGATCGCCGTGACGTTGAAGCTGTCGGCCAGACCCACCAGCGCGTAGACGTTGCTGCCCGGATCCGACAGGATATCGACGTTCACGTCGCCATAGACCTTGGTGAACGAGCCCGAGACGCCGAAGCCCGATTGTCCGAGGAAATACTGACCCTGGACCTCGAAGCCGTAGATATTGCCTTCCTGGTTGTTGATCGGCGTCGCCACGTTGAACTGGAACAGCGGGTCGGTCGAATTGGCGATGACGTCACGCTGCGCAAGGACCGTGTCGACGAACGCCTGGTTCAGCTGGCCGTTGGGCTGGAGCTGCGCGTTGAATTGCGCCGTGGCCGCCGCGACGCTGCCGCCATTGGCATCGATCAGCGCGGTCATCGTGAACAGGCTGACATCGCTGAGGATCGCCCCCAGCCCGGCGATCGCGGTTGCCGCGGCGCCGGAGCGCGTCCCCGCGGCGCCCGTGGTCGGATCGCGCAGCCCGAACAGCGGCTGGGTCACCTGGCCGACACCGACGAAGTTCTTCACCCGCTTGGAGAAGAAGCCGGCCGACACATAGCTGGTCGGCGCGAAATACCATTCCAGCGAGATGTCGAAATTGTCGGAGATCAGCGGCAGCAGGTTGGGATTGCCCTGGTTGCCGCCCGTCACGCCGCCGAGCAGGGTCGGACGGTTCGGCGCGCCGGCCGATTGCGAAGCGAACAGATTGCCGTAATCGGCGCGCGCGATCGTCTTGCTGTACGAGACGCGGGTGACGACATTGTCGGCCGGCTCGATCTGGAAGTCGAACGCCGGCAGCAGGTTGTTATACTCGCCGTTGCGCGTGACATCGACGACGTTGGTGCCGATGACGCGGGTGAAGTCGTTGTCCGAATCCCATTCGATCACGCTCGGCGCCGCGACGCGCGAGAAGGCCGTGACCTTGGTGTTCTCGTAGCGGGCACCGGCGACCAGGCGCGCCGGGCGGCCCATCAGGTCGCCCTTCCAGGTGAACTGGGCATAGGCCGCCCAGATCTTCTCGCCGACCTGGTCATAGTCGTTGCCGCTGACCGCGATCGCATTGCCGCGCGCGGTGTAGATCGGGGCCAGCGCCTGATAGAGATCGACGGCGTTGCCGCGGAACGCGACCTCCGCCTGCGTCACGTTGTAATGGTCGAACTTGCACTGAAGGCAGAATTCCTGAACCAGCCCGCCGAGCGCCGCGATGTCGCCGACGCGCGTGATGCCCCAGTCGCCCAGCGTCTGCTGGGTCTGGATGCGCGCGCTGACCATGTCCGAATCGATGTAGCTGCTGCCGATCTCGAGGCGGCCGCCCTCGCCGAACTCCCAGGCCAGCTCGCCGCGGAGCTGGTTGATGCGGTGGCGCTGGCTCGACGCGTTGGTGCGCTGGACCTGCGATCCCAGGTCGCCGATGTCGAGCCGGCCATTATTGTTGCCGCGGTCGTCGGCCGTGCCGCGGATACCGTCGGTGCCGAGCCCGCTGTCGTTGAGCGTCCAGCTCTGGTTCGGAACCTCGCCCGCATAGCTGACCGTGTGCGCGTCGACCACCGGCGCGCCGAAACCGACCAGCGTCGAGCTGGCGCCGTTGGCCGAATTCGGCGTCGAGTTCGAGATCGAATGGTTGCCGTCGAGCTTCACCGTAAAGCCGTTGCCGACTTCCCATTCGGCATTGAGGCCATAGGATTGGAGCTCGGTCCTGGTTGCGCGATACTGCTGCTCGAAGCCGATGTCCTTGGTGCCGTAGCCCGCGCCCTCGGTGATGAGGACGGCAGTGGGCACCGCATCGCTGGTGTCGAAGGTGATGCTGTCGAACGGACGGTTGAACCAGTTCCCCTGGTCGGTGCGCTCCTCCGAGATGTCGTTCCGAGCATAGATCGCGTCGGCGGTGAAGGTCAGCGTCTCGATCGGGCGGAATTGCACCGTTCCCGAGGCGTTGATGCGTTCGCGCGACGATTCGGAATAGTGATAGCGGCTGTCATTGGGCACCGCGACGAGCGTGCTCGGATCGGACGGCGCGCCGGTGACCACCGTCGACGGCCCGCGGCCGGGGAAGGACGAGTAAGGCGTGACGTTCCAGTCGTTGGAGGTCACGCTCGCGGCGGCGCTCTTGCGCTTCTGATAGGCGCCGAACAGCGACACGCCGAACATGTTGCCGCTATCGGTCCAGGTCACGACGCCCGACGCTTCGGGATCGACATGGAACTCGTCGAGGCTCATGTCGTACAGGCCCTTGACGCCGATGCTGCCGCGCAGCCCGTCACCCGACGCGTCGAGCGGATGCAGCGTGACGATGTTGATCGCGGCGCCGATGCCGCCCGAGGGGATTCCCGCCCGGCCGGTCTTGTAGACCTCGAGGCGGCTGACGCCTTCCGACGCCAGATTGTTGAAGTCGAACGACCGGCTGGTCGCACGCGAGAAGTCGACCGACTGGTCGCCGCCGACCGAGTTGACGAACGAGGTCGCCAGCTGGCGCCCGTTGACCGTCACCAGGTTGAACTGCGGGCCGAAGCCGCGGACAGTGACCTGCGAGCCTTCGCCGTTGACGCGGTTGATCGAGACGCCGGGGATGCGCTGGAGCGATTCGGCGAGGTTGGTGTCGGGGAACTTGCCGATGTCCTCGGCCGAGACCGCATCGACGACGCCGCTCGATTCGCGCTTGATGTCCATCGCGGCATCGAGGCTGGCGCGGATGCCGCTGACGACGATCTCGTCATTTTCCTCGGTCGGCGCGTCCTGCGCGAGCGCGGCGCCGGGCGCCATGATGCATGCCGCGACTGCGATTACGGACGCCGAGCGCGCAAGCGCCGGCGAAAGCCGAAAGCCCTTCATAAGATCCCTCCTGTGCCGGCATGCGCAGCGCGCCGCCGATTGTTTTGTCCGGGCAGACCTGACGCCGCCCTGATGTTAACGCTATCAGACTGTCTAGCGTTGTCAACCGTTCGCAAAGCGAGACTCTACAAATTTATAATAATATTGCGAATGCGAAGTAAAATCCCACGTTTTTCGACGTAATGAAACCGGTTACCGCTACCATTTTAAGTTAATATATTCGCGGGGCGCAGTAAGCATGCGGCCCATCATGGCCTAATCTTTTGCAGGTGCGCAAAAACTTCAAATCTGGAAGAACAGGTGCTGGAAACGCTCCCATTACCTGCGGATCAGACGAAGCAGCCGATTTCCGTCATTCCCGCTTCGAGCGGATAGCCGGTGACTTCGACTCCGGCGGCGTCGAGCCAGGCATGGGCGTCGATCGGCTTCTCGGCGCTGCGCCGCGCGCCCAGATGCATCGCGCTGGCGATGCCGCGGCGGCGGAGCATCGCATGCGCCGCCATCGCCTGGGGCAGGCACACTGCCTTGAACGGCACATGGCTGGCGGCGCGGGTGACCGCCCAGCCGACCCGGCTCGCGATTCGTGTCTCATCGGCCGGCGCCGGCGCGCGCCGCTCGGCGATCCGCGGATCGGTCGGCGGCACGAACACCCCGAGCCTGCGCGCGATTCTGCGGAACGGGACCGCGGCGATCTGCACGCGCGCCGCGATCAGCCGCGCCACCGCCTCGGCGAGCAGCGCGCGTTCGTGCCAGTCGACCTGGACCAGCCGGGTCGCCTTGGATTTCCAGCTACGCTTACGCGGCATCGATCTTTTTCGGTCGTGTCCGCCGCGGCGCGAAATTGAGCCGCCGCGTGACGTTATAGTCGAGCACCGCCATCACGAAATAGGCGACCATCTGCTTGAAGCGCGTCCACGGGCCGGTGCGCGCCTTGTAGACCGCGCCGGTGATCTGCTCCGAATTGGCGATCTCGCCGTCGACATAGGAGCGCACATAGGCGGCGAATTCGGAGTCGTCGATCCTGAGCATCAGTTCGAGATTGAGGAACATGCTGCGGATGTCGAAATTGGCCGAGCCGATGTTCACGACATCGTCGATCACGAACAGCTTGGTGTGCAATTTGGTCGGCTGATACTCGTAGATCTGGACGCGCTTGCGCAGCAGCCCGGCATAAGTGAAGCGCGCCGCCCAGACCGCTGCGCCGTGATCGAGCTTGGAGGGCAGCACCAGCCGGACGCGCCCGCGCTTGCCGGCCTTGTCGAGCCGGCGGAGCATCGCCGGATTGGGGGCGAAATAGGCGGCGATCAGGTCGATCGCGCGCGCGCGCTCCATGTCGCGCTTGACCACTCGCGCCCAGGGGCTCAGCCGCCGCATCGGCCCGCCGAGCAGCCAGCGCGTCGCGCCGTCGGGCTCGCTCCACGCGTTGAGCGTGCGCCCGAGCGACCGCATCGACGCGCGCGGCCGCTTCGCCCAGCGCGACAGTGCGTCGAAATAGCCGGTCAGCCGCCCCGCCGCCGGCCCCTCGACCAGCAGCCCGAGATCGCGCCACGCCGCGTCGGCGGCAGTGCCGAAATAGCTGTCCTCGATATTGAACCCGCCGATGATCACGCGTTCCTCGTCGGCGAGCGCGAGCTTCTGGTGGTTGCGCAGCAGATAGCGCCGCCCCCAGCGCGGCACGAAGCGGCAGACCTCGACTCCCGCCTCTCGCAACGGATCGAAGAAATGATGGCCTTGGGCATTCTCGCTGCCGAGCCCGTCGACGATCAGATGCACCGCGACGCCGCGCCCCGCCGCTGCGATCAGCGCGTCGCGCACCGCCTGCCCGGCCGCGTCGTCGACATAGATATAATAGAGCACCCTGAGCGAGCGCCTGGCCGACCCCATCAGCTCGAGCAGAGCCGCCATCCGCTCCGGCCCCTCGGTGAGCAATCGCAGGCGGTTGCCGTCGACGGTGAAGCTGGGCTGGGGGGCGGGATCGGCCATCGGCGCCTGATTGGGCGGCGCCGCGGCAAAGGGCAAGCGCGGGCAGGCGCGGGCCGCATTTTCTTGACATTCGGCGGCCCCGCTCTTAGGTGCCACGCCTTCTCCGGACACTCATAGTTTCAAGGAAGCGCTGCATGGCACGCGTCACTGTCGAAGATTGCGTCGATAAGGTCTCCAACCGGTTCGACCTCGTGCTGTTCGCGGCGCAGCGCGCCCGCCAGATCTCGGGCGGCGCCGAGCTGACCATCGACCGCGACCGCGACAAGAATCCGGTCGTCGCGCTCCGCGAGATCGCCGAGGAGACGGTCAAGCCGAACCATCTCGAGGAAGCGGTCGTCTCGGGCCTGCAGCGCGTCCAGATCGACGACGAGGAAGCCCCCGACGAGATCGGCAGCCTCTCGGCCTCGGCCGAAGCGCTCCGCCTCACTGCCGCGGCGCCGCCGCGCAACCAGAATCTCGGCGGGGATTACGAGGGGTAAGCGGACCGCTTTCCTAATTGGATTTCGCATGAAACAAGGGAGCCATGGCCGATGCTATGGCTCCCTTTTCATTGCGCCCGACCGCCGAACCGGCACGGCTGGTCGACGTTCGGCGCGAACGCCCCGTTACCTTCGTTACCTTGTTCAGGATTCGGGCTCGGGCCGTCCCTTGAACCCCTGCGCCACCACGAACCACTCGACCGAGCCCTTGCGGCTGGCAGGCGGCTTGGCGTGCTTCACGGTGGCGAAGTTGCGCTTCATCTCGGCGACCAGCGCCGAGTCGGTGCCGCCGGCGAACACCTTGCACACGAACGCGCCGCCGGGCTCGAGCACCTGCACCGCGAAGTCGAGCGCGGCCTCGACCAGCCCCAGCGTGCGCAGCGCGTCGGTCTGCGGGTGGCCGACCGTGTTCGCCGCCATGTCCGACAGCACGAGATCGGGCGCGCCGCCGAGCGCCGCGACCAGCCGGCCGGGCGCGGCATCGTCCATGAAATCCATCAGCAGGATCTCGACGCCTTCGATCGGGTCGACCGGCAGCAGGTCGATCCCCACCACCACCGCCTTGGGAATCGTCCGCCGGCAGACCTGCGCCCAGCCGCCGGGCGCGAGCCCGAGGTCGATCACGCGCTTCTTGCCCTTGAGGAAGGCGAAGCGCTCGTCGAGCTCGATCAGCTTGTACGCGGCGCGGCTGCGATACCCCTCGGCCTTGGCCTTCTTGACGTACGGATCGTTGAGCTGGCGTTCGAGCCAGCGCGTCGATTGCGGGGTGCGCCCGCGCGACGTCTTGACCCGCGTGTGCCCGCGCGAAGGTCCTCGGCTCATAGCAATTTCCCGGACATGAGGCGGCGCAATATCCCCTCGCGGATGCCGCGGTCGGCGATGCCGAGCCGCTCGGCGGGCCAGAGATCGAGGATCGTCTCGAGGATCGCGCAGCCCGCCACCACCAGGTCGGCGCGCTCGCTGCCGATGCACGGCACCTGGCTGCGCTCGGCCAGGCTCATATGCGCCAGCCGCTGGCTGACGTCGCGCATCGAATCGGACGGAACGATGAGCCCGTCGACCACCGAGCGGTCATAGCTCTCCAGCCCGAGATGGACGCTCGCCAGCGTCGTCACGGTGCCGCTGGTGCCGAGCAGCCTTTTGGTCCCCGGCGGCGGGCTCAGCCGCGCGGTGAAGGGCGCGAAGCTCGCCTCGACCCGGGCGCGCATCTCGGCATAGGCAGCGGTGCGGCCTTCGGGGCCCTCGCCATGCCCGACCGCCTCGGTGAGCGAGACCACGCCCCAGGGCGCGCTGTGCCAGTCGAGGATGCGCGGCACCGGCTCGGTCGAATCGACCAGCACCAGCTCGGTCGATCCGCCGCCGATGTCGAACACCAGGGCGGGCCCGTCGCCCGGCTCAAGCAGCGCATGGCACCCCAGCACCGCGAGCCGCGCTTCCTCCTCGGCAGTGATGATGTCGAGCGCGATCCCGGTCTCGGCATAGGCGCGCTTGATGAACTCGGCGCCGTTGGTCGCGCGGCGGCACGCCTCGGTCGCGACCGAGCGCGCCAGCGCGACGCGGCGGCGCTTGAGCTTGTCGGCGCAGATGCGCAGCGCGGCGAGGGTGCGGTCGATCGCGGCGTCGGACAGCCGGCCGCTGCTCGCCAGCCCCTCGCCGAGCCGCACGATCCGCGAAAAGGCGTCGACCACCGCGAAGCCGCTCCCCTGCGGGCGGGCGATCAGCAGCCGGCAATTGTTGGTGCCCAGATCGAGCGCGGCATAGTGGCGCGCCTCGGGCCAGCGCGGGCGCCCGGCCCGCTCGGGGGCGGGCGGCGTTGCCGTCTCGACCGGCGCCGGGCCCGGTCCAAGGGGCAGATTGGCGGAGCCATCCCCCATCATGTTCACTCGCTTATGTTCTTTCCGTCTCGGCACTTGCCGCCGTCCGGTGCTTGGCCGCGATGCTAGCCGAGCCGCGCCCACGGGGCAAGGCGAGCGGCGCGCGCGGTGTTGACTCGGGGTTTTCCCCTGCCTAGATGCGCCACCCTGCGTTGCCCGATCCTCTAATGGTAAGAGAGCGGACTCTGACTCCGTCAATCAAGGTTCGAGTCCTTGTCGGGCATCCAGTTTTTCGAGCGCCCACGAAAAAATTCGCGCGTGCTATCGGGTTGCTGGAGCGTGCCCACAGCAAAAGCTAGAAGGCGCCCCAATGGCGGCGTTATCAGCGACGAGCCCCACTCGGTGATCCAATACAGCGCAGACGATGTCGAACGCCTGATTGAACAGCGACGAAAGTTTTCAGGCGAGCAGTGGAGTTTGGCCAGCGCCTACGTGCTGCAATTACCGTTGCGGGCTATGGTGCGTTCCTTGCGCTATGGAGCGGGGTAGCGGACGATGTCACGCCAGCCGCGCGAAATATCACTGCCTTCCTGATAGGCGTGTCAGTCCCAATCTACGTAATATGGACTATGGGCGGTATGGTAGCGCGACATCGGTACGATCGTGAATTTGTGGCTCAGTTAACAAAGCCCAAGAGCCCGCCGATGCCTTTATGGAATGGACCGCGATCGAGGCAAAACAGATGAATTTTCTTGTTTCGATCCAACGACGGTTCTGGATGCCAGTCTTCGGAAGTTCGGTGCTTCTCGGCATCGCCGGGGCGCTCGTTCTGATGTATAACTGCCTCGCTGTCGCTACTGGGCTGCCGCAGCTAACTGGCCGCTTCTAGGCACCTCAGATCACCGCGCCTCGGCCACCAGTTCGCGTGCAGTCTGCCCCGTCCAGTCCATTCCCCCGGCCATCCGCCACACTTCGTTCCCTTGCGAATCGTAGAGGATCGTCTCGGGCAGGTTGACCGTCAGCCCGCTGCTCATCGCCGCCTGGCTGTCGAGGAAGGGCTGGAGCCGCTGGAAGCCGGCCTTCTGGAAGAAGGGATCGACCTTCCTCGCGCCGTCGAGATCCTGGCTGAGCGCGATCACCTGGACCGAGTCGCCGAGCGACACCGCCAGCGCGTCGAGCGTCGGCATTTCCTTGACGCAGGGGACGCACCAGGTCGCCCAGAGGTTGAGCAGCACCGGGCGCCCGCGGAAATTCGCCAGCGTCACGGTCGAGCCGGCGGGGTTCTGGAATGCCGTCGCCGGCGCGGGCTCGCCCTTGTGGCTGCGGTCGATCGTGCCGATCACTTCCTCGACCACGGTCTCGGTCCGGGCCGTGCTATTGGCCGGGGCATCGGCGGGCGCGGGGGCCGCAATAGTTTCACTTGCTTGCTGCGAAGCGGGGGATTGCCTATCGCAGCCGCCGATCAGCAGAGCCGCCAGCAGGAGAAGTGGGATCGCCGGGCGCAAGGACAGCTCCAATTCGATGTGGGCCAATAAAATGTGGGGCGGTCGGTTCGCCGAAGGCCCCTCCGCGGTGATGCGCGAGATAAACGCCTCGATCCCCTTCGACAAGCGGCTGTGGCGGCAGGACCTTGCCGGGTCCCGGGCGCACGTCGCGATGCTCGGCGCGCAGGGGATCATCCCGGCCGAGGATGCCGCGGCGATTTCGGCGGGGCTCGATGCGGTCGCGGCCGAGTTCGAGGGCGGCGGCGTTCCCGAGGACCTCGCGCTCGAGGATATCCATATGCTCGCCGAGAGCCGGCTGGCCGCGGCGATCGGCCCGGCGGCGGGACGGCTCCACACCGCGCGCTCGCGCAACGACCAGGTCGCGACCGACTTCCGGCTGTGGGTGCGCGACGCGATCGACCAGGCCGATGCGGCGCTGGGCGCGCTCCAGGATGCGCTGCTCGGGCGCGCCGAGGAGCATGCCGCGACCGTGATGCCGGGCTTCACCCACCTCCAGGTCGCCCAGCCGGTGACGCTCGGGCATCACCTGATGGCCTATGTCGAGATGGCCGGGCGCGACCGCTCGCGGCTCAAGGACGCGCGGGCGCGGATGAACCTCTGCCCGCTCGGTTCGGCGGCGCTGGCAGGGACCGGCTTCCCGATCGACCGCGATTCGACCGCGGCGGCGCTCGGTTTCGACGGCCCGACGCGCAACTCGCTCGACAGCGTCTCGGACCGCGACTTCGCGCTCGATTACTTGTCGGCGGCGGCGCAGTGCAGCCTGCACTTGAGCCGTCTCGCCGAGGAATTCGTGATCTGGGCGAGCCAGCCCTTCGGCTTCGTCGCGCTCTCCGATCACTGGTCGACCGGCAGCTCGATCATGCCGCAGAAGCGCAACCCCGACGCCGCCGAGCTGGTGCGCGGGCATAGCGGGCGAGTCGCCGGCGCGCTGGTCAGCCTGATGATGACGATGAAGGGGCTGCCGCTCGCCTATTCGAAGGACATGCAGGACGACAAGCCGCCGGTGTTCGAGGCGCACGACCTGCTCGGGCTGTCGATCGCGGCGATGACCGGGATGGTCGAGAGCGCGGCCTTCCGCACCGACCGGATGCGCGCCGCGGCGGAGGCGGGCTTCTCGACCGCGACCGATCTCGCCGACTGGCTGGTGCGCGAGGCCGGGGTGCCGTTCCGCGAGGCGCATCACATCACCGGCCGCGCGGTCGCCGAGGCAGAGCGCCAGGGCATACGACTCGATCAACTCGCTATTGGTGCGCTGACGGAAATCGACGACAGGATCGATGACCGGGTCTACGGCGTTCTCAGCGTCGATGCATCGGTCGCGAGCCGGACCAGCTTCGGCGGGACCGCGCCGGTGCGGGTGCGCGCGGCGATCGCGGCGGCACGCGCGGCGCGAGCGGAGGAAGGGTGATGAAACGGGTTTTCCTGGTCGCGACGGCGCTGACGCTGTCGGCCTGCGGTGCGCGCGAGGCGCTGGTGCCGCCGGCGGGCAAGCCGCTGCCGGTCGCACCCTATGCCGCCAAGGCGCCGCCCGCATCGACCGATCTGCTCAAACCGCCGGTGCAGACCCGGCCTGAACGCAGCGACAATCTGATCGAGAGCGGCGAAGAGCGCCGCAGCGACGAATTCGATCTTCCTCCTCCGAACTGAGTTTCCATGAACCCCTTCACGCTCAAGAACGGCGAACTCTACGCCGAGGACGTTCCGCTCGCCCGCATCGCCGCGGCGGTGGGCACCCCCGTCTATGTCTATTCGACCGAGGCGTTCCGGGCGAAAGCGCGCGAGTTCCGCAAGGGCGTCGAGCAGGCGGGCCGCATCCATCTCGCTTTCGCGATCAAGGCCAATCCCAATCTCGCGGTGCTGCGGCTGCTCGCCAATGAAGGCTATGGCGCCGATGTCGTCTCGGGCGGCGAGATGGCGCGCGCGCTGGCGGCGGGGATGGCGGCGAAGGACGTGGTGTTCTCGGGCGTCGGCAAGACCCGCGCCGAGCTGGCGATGGGGCTCGACAAGGGGATCGGCCAGTTCAACCTCGAGCTCGAGGAAGAAGGCGTCGTCCTCGCCGAGATCGCACGCAGCAAGGGGATGGTCGCCCCCGCGACGATCCGAGTGAACCCCGATGTCGATGCCGGCACCCACGCCAAGATCTCGACCGGCAAGGCCGAGAACAAGTTCGGCCTGCCGATCGACCAGGCGCCCGACATCTTCGACCGGCTGGCGAAGCTCGAGGGGCTCAACCTGCGCGGGATCGCTGTCCATATCGGCAGCCAGCTCCAGCGGCTCGAGCCGCTCGAGACTGCGTTCACTCGACTCGGCGAGCTCGTCGCCGAGCTGCGCCGCCGCGGCCACGCGATCACCCATGTCGACCTCGGCGGAGGCCTTGGCGTGCGCTACAAGGACGGCGACGTGCCGCCGACCGCGGACGAATTCGGCGCGATGGTGGCGCGGGTGACGAAGGACTGGGATGTCGAATTGATGTTCGAACCCGGCCGGGTGCTGTCGGCCAATGCCGGGGTGCTGCTCACCGAAGTGCTGTGGGTGAAGCCCGGCGTGACCGACCCATGGGTGGTGGTCGATGCCGCGATGAACGATCTGGCGCGCGTCGCGCTCTACGACGCGCATCACGATTTCGCGGCGGTCCGCCCGAGCGGCGAGACCTTTACCGCCAATGTCGCCGGGCCGGTCTGCGAATCGACCGACGTCTTTGCCAAGAACCGCGAGATCGACCTCGTGAAATCGGGCGATCTGGCCGTGCTGCTCTCGGCGGGTGCGTACGGCGCGACGATGGCGAGCACCTATAACAGCCGCGACCTCGTCCCCGAAGTGCTGGTCTCGGGCGACCGATTCGAAGTGGTCGCGCAGCGCATCTCGGCCGAATCGATCATGGATCAGGAACCGATCCCGGACTGGCTCGCCCAATGAGTCTCGCCGCGCTGCCGCTGTTCGTGAAGCTGGCGGGGCGGCCGGTGATCCTGATCGGCAGCGGTGAAGCGGCGGACGCCAAGCGGCGGCTGCTCGAACGTGCGGGCGCAAGGATCGTGGACGAAGCGGACGAAGCGGCGCTGGCGATTGTCGCGCTCGCCGAACCCGAGGCCGCAGTCGAACGGCTGCGCGCGCGCGGCGTGCTGGTCAATGCAGTCGACCGGCCCGAATTGTGCGACTTCACCCTGCCTGCGATCGTCGACCGCGACCCGGTGCTGGTCGCGGTGGGGACCGGCGGGGCTTCGGCGGGACTCGCGGCGGCGCTGCGCCAGCGGATCGAGGCGCTGCTCCCCGCGAAACTCGGCGCGCTCGCCTGGGGCCTCAACCTCGCCAAGGGGCGGATGCGCGAGCGCTGGCCCGACACCGACACAAGGCGCCGCGCGATCGGTGCGGCGCTGGCCGAGGGCGGCGCGCTCGATCCCCTGCGCGAGCATGACGCCGAGTCGGTCGGGCTATGGCTCGCGGTTGCCGAGCTGCCCGCGCCGCGGCTGCTGCGCTTTACCCTGACCTCGGGCGATCCCGACGACCTCACGCTCGGCCAGGCGCGCGCGCTTGCCGCGGCGGCGCGCATCTTCCATCGTCGCGACGTGCCCGAGACCATCCTCAACCGCGCCCGCGCCGACGCCGTCCGCATCGTCTGCGACGCGGCCCCGGCCGACCCGGGCGACGGGCTGTCGGTCGACCTTGGGATGGCAGGATGAGCGGTTTCGCCTATGTCGTGAACGACGGCAAGATCGAGTCGCCGCCGCTCAAGCAGGCGCTCGGCCAGCCCGGCAGCCTGGTGTGGATCCACCTCACTACCAACGACGAGCATGCCCAGACCTGGCTCGGCGGCGAGGCCGGGCTTTCCCCCTATGTCATCGAGGCGCTGACCGCCGCCGAGACGCGCCCGCGCTGCGATCCGGTCGGCGACGGCGCAGTGATCAACCTGCGCGGGCTTTCGTCGGAGGAGCTGTCGGTCTCCGACCAGCTCGCCTCGATCCGGCTGTACGCGCATGCCGGCCGCGTCTTCTCGGTCACGCGCAAGCTGCTCAACGCGCTGGTGCCGGTGCGCGCGCAGGTCGAGGCGGGCAGGATCCTCGATCCCGGCGACCTGATCGCCGCGCTGGCGCAGGAGATCACCGAGGAGCTCGACCCCGTCGTCGCCGATCTTGGCGACGAGCTCGACGATTGCGAGGAGCGGATCACTGCGCACCAGGCCTTCGAGCTCAGGCGGCTGGTCAACAAGAGCCGGATCACGGCGATCGCCTATCGCCGTTTCCTTGCGCCCCAGCGCGCTGCCCTGGAAAAGCTCGCCGCGCTGCCCGGCGACTGGCTGCGCGACGACGACCGGCTGCACCTCAATTCCGCCGCCGACCGCGCCGCGCGGATGGCCGAGGAGCTCGAGAGCATCCGCGAGCGCGCCGCGCTGATCCACGAGACGCTGACCGACCTGCGCGCCGAATTGATCGACCAGCGCTCGCTGATCATCGCGATCGCGGCGATGATCTTCCTGCCGCTGACCTTCATCACCGGACTTCTCGGCATGAATGTCGACGGCATTCCCTATGCCCATGAGCCCTGGGCGTTCGACGCAGTGTTCTGGTTCTGCATCGCGATCGCGGTGGGAGTCACCGGCTATTTCGTCAGGCGGCACTGGTTCCGCTGAGGCGGGCGACTTCGCCGTGGAGCGCCTCGATCGACGCGACGAGGCGCGACCGGTCCGCCCGGGTCGTCGCCAGCTCGGTCCGTGCCTCGCCCAGCTCGATCGCGCGGGCGGCGATGCGGGCGTCGAGCGCGAGGTTCGAGCGCTTGAGCGATTCGAGCCGTTCCGCCCGCGCCAGCGTCCGCTCGATCCGCGCGGCGAGGACTTCGAACGCGAAGGGCTTGGCGACATAATCGTCGGCGCCCGCGCTCAGCGACTGGACGATCGCCTCAGCATCGCCCCGCGCAGTGACCATGATCACCGGCAGGTCGGCAGTGTCGCGCGCCGCGCGGATTTCCTGGAGGACGTGCATCCCCGAAAGCTCGGGCATCATCATGTCGAGCAGGACGAGATCGAAGCCGCGCCCGGCGATCAGGTCGAGCGCCTCGCTGCCGCGGTCGCTGAGCACGACCAGATAGCCGAGATGCCCCAGCCGGTGCGCGAGCACGTTCAGATTGGTGCGGCTGTCGTCGACCGCGAGGATGGTGCGCGTCGTCCGGCGCTCTAATCCTTGATCCATTCGCCTTCAGATCCCCCGGATGGCAGGAAGCAAGCTAAGCCAGAGCCGTCACTTATTGGTTAAACGAAACGAAACCGCGTCGCGCTTTACCCGCGCTCCGATGGCGCTAAAGCGAACGCCATGTGGCAGCTTTACCAATTCCCGCTCTGCCCCTTCTCGCGGAAGGTGCGGCTCCTGCTCGGCGAGAAGGGCGTCGGCTACGAGCCGGTGCGCGAATCGCCCTGGGACCGGCGCGACGAGTATCTCGATCTGAACCCGACCGGTCAGACCCCGGTGATGGCCGACACCGATCGCGGGGTGACGCTGATCGACTCGACGGTGATCTGCGAATTCTTCGAGGAGACGGTGTCGAAGGCGACGATGCTGGGCGGCACCGCGACCGACCGCGCCGAGATCCGCCGGCTGGTGATCTGGTTCGACGAGCATTTCTACCGCGACATCACTGCGCCCCTGCTCCACGAGCGGATGCTCAAGCGGATCGTCTACAAACAGTCGCCCGACGGCACCGCACTGCGCAGCGCGATGAAGGCCGCGGTCCAGCATCTCGACTATATCGACTATCTCCTCGATCACCGCACCTGGCTGGCGGGGGCGACGATGAGCCTCGCCGATCTCGCGGCGGCGGCGCAGATCTCGATCGCCGACTATCTCGGCGGGATCGACTGGAAGAGCCACGAGCAGGCCAAGCGCTGGTATGTCGGCATGAAGAGCCGCCCGAGCTTCCGCATGCTGCTGACCGAGCGGATGGAGGGAATCGCCCCGCCCGCCGATTACGAGAAGCTCGATCTGTAGGATTGCGCGCTTGGCTTCACACTTTTTACGCGAATCGTGAATGAAAGTTTCCCGCTCGCGTAAGATTGTTGCGCCTGCAGGATCGGCGTGATTCACGGGTTCAAAGAGCTTGCGCAGCCTAGCGAAGCACGGCCTTGTAGGACAGCGGAGAAAAGGCGGCGGCGCGGCGGTTGCCGGGAGAGGATGAGGCGATGCTCGAACATGTCCCGCACTGGCTCGGCAGCGCGCTGAAGGGGCTGCGCGCGGGATCGGACAAGCTGGCGATCGTCCAGCCCGAGCTGGGCAGCTTCGAGTCGCTTCACCTGGCCAGCATGGCGTTCGGCAATGGCGACCGGCTGCCCGAGCGCTTCACCGCCGACGGCGCCGGCGTGTCGCCGCCCCTGTTCTGGACGCAGGTTCCGGAGGGCACCGAGCGGCTGGTGCTGATCGTCGAGGATCCCGATTCGATCACGCCCTCGCCCACCGTCCATGCCGTGGTGTGGGGCCTCGCGGTCGACGGCCAGCTTGAGGAAGGCGCGATCCGTCCCGACGGTGCGGGCGGCGCGGACGGCAGCGATGTCGGCCGCCACAGCTTCTTCGGCGAAGGCTGGCTGCCGCCCGATCCGCCGACCGGGCACGGCGTGCATCACTATGCCTTCCAGCTCTTCGCGCTCGGGCCCGGCCCCGATGTCGGCGGCAATCCGGGCCGGAACGGGACCGTCAAGGCGATGGCCGGGCGCGTGCTCGCGGCGGGGCTGCTGACCGGCACCTATTCGCGCGGCGAGGAAGCGCCGGTGGGACCGGTGGGAAGCGTGGCGACGGCATGATCGCGCGGCGCACCGCACTGGTTGCGCTGGCGACGTTTCCGCTGCTGGCACGCGCCGCCACGGCGGCCCCGCGCTCGCCCGCCGAAGACGCTGCCTCCGGGCTCCAGCCCAGGGAACAGATCGAGTCGCGCTTCGTCCCTTCGCGGACGGTCCAGGTCTGGCTGCCGCCGGGCTACGGCTCGAGCCGGGCGCGCTACCCGGTGATCTATCTGCACGATGGGCAGAATGTGTATGACGAACCCGCGCCGTTCAGCGGGAAGAGCTGGGAAGTCCATCGCGCGCTCGCCGACGGGATCGCGAAGGGCCGGATGCGCCCGGCGATCCTCGTGGCGGTGTGGAACAACGACAACCGGCTCGGCGAATATATGCCCGAGGCCGCGCTGGCGGCGGCGCCCGATGCGGCGACCGAGCCTGGCACGGACCTGTTCCGCGGGCTGCCGCTCAAGCGCGCGAGCGTCGCGGGCGACGCCTATCTCCGCTTTCTCGTCGAGGAGCTGAAGCCGCGGATCGACGCGCGGTATCGTACGCGAAAGGGCCGCGCCCACAGCTTCCTGATGGGGTCGAGCATGGGCGGGCTGATCTCCGCCTACGCACTGGTCCGCTATCCGCGCGTGTTCGGCGGGGCCGCCTGCCTGTCGACCGCCTGGCCGATCGGCGGGGGCTTCGCGGCGGACTGGTTCGCGCGGCACCTGCCGGACCGGCACGGCCACAAACTCTATTTCGATTATGGCACCGGCACCAATGACGGGGCGATCCAGCCCTTCCAGCTTCGTGTCGACGCTGCCGCGCGCGCTGCCGGGTACGGCCCGCACGCATACCGTTCGCTGCCATGGCCCGGGCACATGCACACCGAATCGGCCTGGGCCGAGCGCGTGCACGTGCCGCTGGCGTTCCTGCTCAGCCGTTGACGATCGTCCCGCCATTGGGGTGGAGCACTTGCCCCGACATGTAGCTGGCATCCTCGCACGCAAGGAACAGGAAGGCGGGGGCGACTTCATTGGGCTGGCCGGGGCGGCCCATCGGCGTGTCCTCGCCGAAGGTCTTCAGCTTCTCCGGTGACGCCCCGCCCATCGGATTGAGCGGGGTCCAGATCGGGCCCGGCGCGACCGCGTTGACGCGGATGCCCTTGCCGACGAGATTCTCCGACAGGCTGCGGGTGAAGGCGGTGATCGCGCCCTTGGTGGAGCTATAGTCGAGCAGCTCCTTCGACCCCTGGTACATGGTGATCGAGGTGCAGTTGACGATCGCCGCGCCCGCCTCGAGGTGCGGGACCACCGCCTGGGTGATGAAGAACATGCCGAAGACGTTGGTCTGGAAAGTGCGCTTGAGCTGATCCTCGGTGATGTCGGTGATGGCCTTGTCGGGATGCTGCTCGCCGGCATTGTTGACGAGGATGTCGATCCGTCCGAATTCGGACACGACCTGTTCGATCGCGGACTCGCAGAATGGCTTGTCGCCGATATCGCCGGCGATGGTCAGCGCCTTGCGGCCCTCGCCGCGGACGATGGCGGCGGTCCTTTCGGCATCGTCATGCTCGCACAGATAGAGGATCGCGATGTCGGCGCCTTCGCGCGCATAGAGCGCGGCGACCGCGCGGCCGATGCCGCTGTCGGCACCGGTGATGACCGCGACCTTGCCCGCGAGCCGGCCCGAGCCGGGATAGCGCGGCGCCCAGTCGGGCTTGGGCTCGAGCGCGCTCTCGTGGCCGGGCAGCGCGTCTTCGTGGATCATTTCGATGGTGTCGCTCACGGCGCGGCTCCTGAGAGGGATGCCGGAGTAACTTGTTGAAGCGATTGAGGTTCCGCTTCGGACCTTTGGGGAAATTGTCCGCCCCTTGAGGCGGGTGGGGTTCAGGCCAGGAGGCCCGAACCCTGCGCACCGCTGACGACGATCAGCATGGCGGTCATCGCGAAGGAAGCGACGCCGACGACGATCTGGCGAGTCATTTCATTTTCTCCTTGGTGTGGGGTTCGTGCCGGTCAGGCGATCGGCACGAACGGCGTGGAGGCGAGCAGCGCGACGGCGGTGAACATCAGGGCGCCGAAGACGGCGACGGTGCGCTGGAACGAGTCGAAACGAGCGGTCATGATAAACTCCCTGGTCTTGGTTCCGGCGGGCCGGACCATCCGGCTGCCGATGCCAGAAGTGTTTGCAGGGAGCGTGCCAGTTTTCTAAGTCATTGAAATTGCTGGGGCCACGCCTAAGGGCATTCCCCTAGTGGCGAAGTTCACAGGATTGTATGGGAAAATTTACCAACTTGCGGCGGGAATTACCGCGCAGGTCTTCAATCGCTGCGGACGCAGTTCCGGCCCGATTCCTTGGCGGCGTAGAGCAGCCGGTCGGCGCGCTGGAACACCGTCGCGCACATCTCGTCTGCGCGCGCGCCGGTGAGGCCCGCCGAGAAGGTCACTTCGCCGAGCGGCGCATCGCTTTCGCGCAGGCGATAGTTGCGGGTGGCGACGCTGGCGCGCGCGGTGTCGAGCGTGACGCGCGCGGCGGCCTGCTCGACTCCGGTAAAGAGGATCGCGAATTCCTCGCCGCCGTAGCGCGCGACGAGATGGCCGGCGCAGGCCGCCGACAGCGCATCGCCGATCGCCTTGAGCACGCGGTCGCCCACGGCATGGCCGAACCGGTCGTTGACCGACTTGAAATGATCGACGTCGCACACCGCCATGCAGATACCGGCGCCGGCCGCGGCCTGTGCGGCATAGGCTTCCTCGAAGGCGCGGCGATTGGGCAGGTCGGTCAGCGGATCGCGGCGGGCATTGTCGCGCGCTTCCTCGAGCTTGGTGCGCAGCTCGCTCGCTTCGTGCGTCACTGCCTCGAGCCGGCTCTCGGCGGTGCGGACGCGCTCGAGCATCGCCGCGGTGATCCGCGCGACTTCGCCCCCGGCGGCGGCGTCGACTCCCGCCGAGCGCGTCATCGCCTCGGCGCTGGCGGCGAGGTCGCGGCCAAAGCCTTCGGTCTCGGCGCGCATCGCATGGACCATGTCCTCGAAGCCCTCGACCTGCATCTGGGTCTGGGCGACGAGGCCGTCGGCCTTTTCCTTGGCGGCGGCGGCGCCCGCGACGGGCTTCATGTCGACTCCGAGCGCCTCGATGTCGCGCACGGTGAGACGGACCCCGCCGTCGGTGAGCGACGCGACTGCGCGCGCGAGCGGCCCATCGGGATCGCCGAGCAGGTGATAGGCAAAGGCAAAGTTGGCCGGATCGGGATCCAGCCGCTGGTCGAACAGGAAATTTCCGATGCGGTCGTAGAGTCGCCGCGGGGATTCTTCCCCGCCTGCAGCTCGAACGGCCCTTGCCCCGGCCATAGATCCCAAACCCCTCAAGGCACATGCCCCGCCGGATGCGGAACACGCTCAATGTCGCGCCTTGGGTAATCGCCAACTGCTAAAATAGCGTGAGTCGGGCCTTCATCTTCGTGAAAGGAGCAGAATGGATGTTGTTTCGGCAGCGTCGCGGCCGCGTCGGGGCAAGCAGATCAGCGCTTGTGCGCGGCCCGATACTTGCGGACTGCTTCGAGCGTCAGGCGGATATGATCGGCGGGGTTCATATCGGTGTGCGCGAACAGGATCTTGCCATTGGGCGCGATCACGAAGCTGGTGCGGGTGGTGAGCCCGGTCGCGGTGCCGTCGGCCTTCTTGAGCGAGACGTCGTACCTGGCGATCAGGTCGGGACTCGCCGCGGCGACCGGGAACTTGCCCGCGCAATGCTCGGCCGAAAATTTGGCGAGCTGGTCGGTCTTGCCTGCGGTCATGCCGACCACGGTCGCGCCCGCGGCCTTGAAGTCGCCGATCGCCTCGGCAAAGGCATGCGCCTCGGCGTTGCAGCCGCCGGTGAAGGCCGAGGGGAAGAAATAGAGCACCACCGGCCCCTTTTTGAGCGCAGCGGCGAGGTTGACCGTGAAGGGCTGGCCGGCGACTGCGCCCTGCGCAGTGAAGGTCGGCGCCTTGACCCCGGGGGCCAGCGCCGCAGCGGCGGGGACGGCAAGCACGGTGGCGATGGCGGCGAACAGGGTTGTCGGACGCATGGCAGCTCTCCGGTTGAGGATTTTGTCGGCGTTTAAAGCGCTGCCCCGCGCGAGTCCAATCCGATCAGCGCGTCAGCGCGATGCCGATCCGGGCGTGGCTGTCATGGACGTTCCAGTCGTCGAGCGCCTCGCCGAAGCCGGT
Organism: Pseudomonadota bacterium; assembly: GCA_040388355.1. Lineage (GTDB taxonomy): Bacteria > Pseudomonadota > Alphaproteobacteria > Sphingomonadales > Sphingomonadaceae > Sphingomonas. The sequence goes on from JAZKCD010000019.1 coordinate 30,490, forward strand.
GAAGGCCTGGCCGAACAGGTAGAAGCCGATGCCGCCGCCGATCCGCGCCAGCGGGTAGGACACGAACAGCTCGGCGCTGCCGCGGCGCGTCTCGAAATTGCCGCGACCGGTGACCGCGACCTTGAGCCCGTCCTGCTGCCGGATCGCCGCGGTCAGCGAGGTATAGCCCCAATAGTCGCGCAGCGTCGTCGCGGTGCCCTCGTGGCCGACATAGAGCCAGGCCTGCGGCGCGACGTCGAGCTGCCAGTCGCCGCCGAGATCGAAACTCTTCTGCGCGCGCACGAAGATGCGGTTGACGTCGATCGAGTTGGCGGGGCCGCGGCCATTGCTGTCGTGGCGGTAGCCGAGCGCGAGGCTTGCGGTGTCGTCGATCGGAATATCGGCATAGACTTCGGGGCTGTAGGTGGTTGCGCGAAACGGGCCCGAGGGCCGGTCGAGCGCCCAGAACATCGTCTGGGTATAGCCGAAGCGCAGGTTGCCGAGCTTGAGCGGTGCGGCATCGGCGAAGGGGCGGAAGGCGAAGCTGACCTGGAGCTTGGCGCCCGAATCGCCGGTGCCGGCGACACCGTAGACAGGCTCGTGCGGCTCGAACCGGTCGAGGAACGCGGCGGACGAGCCGGTCGAGCTGGCGACCACGGTCTCGCCGGGGGCGGGCAGTTCGGCAGGCGGATGCGCGTCGGCGGGCGGGATCGCGACTCCGGCGATGCGCACGGGGACATAGCGTGCCTTGGCGAAGCCGCCGGGGACGACGCTCCGCCGGGCGCCGGGGACGCGCTCGAGCACGAGCCGCGTGCCGTCGGCGGCGGTGACTTCGAGCTCGCGCGGACCCTCGGCATCGAGCGGCGCGTCGGTCTCGTTGACCAGGTACACCTCGACTCCGCGCAGCGCCTCGCGCTCGGAGGCGACCGGCTCGGGCACCGCGCGCAGCTGCGCGGCGGCGGGAGTCGCGGCGAACAGGCAGGCGAGGAACAGCAGGCGGCGCATCGCCGCGGGGATTGGCAGCGGGCGGCGAAGTTGGCGAGTCAAAATTCTACCCCTCTCCCGCTTTCGCGGGAGAGGGAGGGGCCCGCCGCGAAGCGGTGGGAAGGTGAGGGTCTTCTTCTTCCGTTCGGGTTGCTGAGACCGAAGTGGCGAAGAAGAAAGACCCTCACCCAACCCTCTCCCGCGAAAGCGGGAGAGGGCTAAGAAGCCAACCATTGCCCGCGCACCGCACCGCCCCTAAGGCGAGCCCCCCATGCGCGCGCCCACCGAACTTTCCGCCGAGACGCGCCGCATCTTCGCGCTGGCCTGGCCGGTGGCGTTGACCAGCTTCAACTGGACGATCCTCCACGTCACCGATGTCGTCGTGGTCGGGCTGACCGGGACCGAGCAGGTCGCGGCGCTGGGCGCGAGCCGGGTGCTGACCTTTATCGGCATCGTCATGGCGATCGGCGCGCTGTCGGGGATCATCGTCCATGTCGCGCGCGCCGACGGGGCGAAGGATTTGCGCGGCACCGGGCGGGTGTTCCACGAAGGGCTGGCGTTCGCGCTGGCGCTGGGCGCGGTCAGCGCGCTGATCCTGTATCTGCTGGCCGAGCCGATGCTGCTTGGACTCGGCGTCGCGCCCGAAGTCGCACCCGGCGCGGCGCGCGTCGTCGAAGTGATGGCGTTCGCCTATCCGTTCCAGATGGTGATCGTCGCGGCGAGCTTCTTCCTCGAAGGCGTCAGCCGGCCGCGGCGCGTGACGGTGATCAACCTGTCGATCCTGCCGCTCAACGCGCTGCTCGCCTGGGCGATGTCGGGCGGCCACCTCGGGCTGCCGGCGATGGGCGCGGTCGGGGCGGCGGCGGCGACCGCGATCGCCTCGGCGATCGGCGCGGCGGGGATGCTCGCCGCCGCGTGGACCCTGCCACGCGCGAAGCAGCGCGGGGTGCACGACTGGCACGCGCTGTTCTCGCGCGAGACGCTCACGGGCGCACTCGCGCTCGCGCGGTTCGGCGCGGTGCCGGCGATCGCATCGGGGCTCGAGCTCGCCGGCTTCTCGATCCTGATCGCGCTCTCGACCCAGCTCGGCGACGTGACCACCCACGCCTTCCAGATCGTCTTCTCGGTGCATAATTTCACTTTCTCGCTCGCGCTCGGGCTCGGCTCGGCGGCGGGGGTGCGCGCGGGCAATGCGGTGGGCGAGGGCGTGCCCGAGCAGGCGGCGTGGCGCACCGGCATCGCCGCGGGGCTCGCCGCGGTCAGCGTCGGCGCGCTCGCCTTGTTGCTGTTCCTGCTGCCGGGGCCGGTGGTCGCGCTGTTCCCGGCGACCGCGCCGGTGCATGCGATGGCGCTGGCGATGCTCCCGGTCTGGGCGCCGTTCATCCTGTTCGACGGGGTGCAGGTGGTGTTCGTCTATGCGCTGCGCTCACTCGGCGACCAGGTGTTCGCGGGCGTGAACTCGATCATCGCCTTCTTCCTGATCACCGGGGGCGCCGGACTGCTGCTCGTGCACTGGGGACTGGGCGCGTTCGCTCTGGTCTATGCCTCGGGAATCGGCATGGTCGCCGCCGCCGCGCTCCACGGCGCGCGGCTGGCCATCGTCAATTCCCGATTTCGCTCGCGAAGCTGAACTCGACGATCCGCGCCGCGGCGGGGACGTTGAGCTTGGCGCTGTTGAAGTCGATCGCGGCATTGGCGTCGAGCGAGCGCACTTCGGGGGTGACGCGCCAGCTGTCGAGCACCTTGTTGCCGGCATCCTTCAGCTCGATGCGGATATCGGGGACGTGCTGCTTGTCGCCGGTGGGGTTCACCACCTTGCCCGAGACCGCGAACAGCTCGCCGCCGCCCGGGGGCGTGCGCCGCTCGACGCTCTTGTCGGCGAAGCGCAGCGGCGTCTCGGCATCGCCGATGCCGAGGCCGAGCTGCGCGGCGATGCCCGGCGCGCCCGAATAGAGGATTGCGCCGGTGCCGAGCAGCATCGAGAAGCCGGCGATGAACGCCGCCGCGGTCCAGCGTTTCGCCGGGTTGCGGCGCGGCTTGAACGGGGGCTCGGCCGCGAACGGATCATATTCGTGAGCCGGCGCGGCCACCGACGCGTCGTCGCGGAACACCCGCGGCTCGGGCGCGGCGGCCGGATAGGAAGGGACCGGCCGGGCGGGACGCGGCTCGGGCTTGCCGTCGCTCGGCAGCGCGCGGGTCGCGAGATCGAGCACCACCGGCGCCTGGAACCAGCTATGCTTGCAGCTGGCGCAACGCACCGTGCGCCCGTCGGCGCCGATCGCGCTGTCGGGGACGAGGTACCGCGTGCGGCACTGGCTGCATTCGAGGATCATGCCCCGAGTCTAAGCACTTCGCGCAAAGGGCCGCAAGAGTCGGAAAGCCACACGCTTGAGGGATTCGGGCTGCTGTGCGATGGCTGCCCATAAGCGGGGCGCAGGAGCGAATGGCCAACATCGTGCAATTCGAGAATGTCGGCCTGCGCTACGGCACCGGGCCCGAGACGCTCTCGGACATTTCGTTCACGCTGCGCTCGGGCGCCTTCTATTTCATGACCGGCCCCTCGGGGGCGGGCAAGACCTCGCTGCTCAAGCTCCTGTACCTCGCACAGCGCCCCAGCCGCGGGGTGATCCGCCTGTTCGGCGAAGATGCCGGATCGCTTCCCCGCCAGCGCCTGCCGGGCTTCCGCCGCCGCATCGGCGTGGTGTTCCAGGATTTCCGGCTGGTCCCGCATCTGTCGGCCTATGACAATATCGCGCTCCCCTTGCGCGTCGCGGGGATGCCCGAGGCCGATATCGAGGCGCCGGTGCGCGAGATGCTCGCCTGGGTGGGGCTGACCGATCGTGGCAAGGCCAAGCCGCCGACGCTGTCGGGCGGCGAGCAGCAGCGCATCGCCATCGCCCGCGCGGTGATCGGCCGCCCCGAAGTGCTCGTCGCCGACGAGCCGACCGGAAACGTCGATCCCGACATGGCCGAGCGGCTGCTGCATCTGTTCGACTCGCTCAACCGGCTCGGCACCACCGTGGTGGTCGCGACCCACGACTTCCATTTGCTCAACCGCATCCCGACCGCACACATGATGCGGCTCGAGAAGGGCCGGCTCAACGACCCGACCGGCGCGCTGCGCCACCCGCCAGGCGAGGTGCCGGCGTGAAATTCTCGTTCAATCCCAACGCGCCCGACCGGCGCCTGCTCGACGAGGGCCGCCGCACCCGCGCGATGACCTGGATCATGTCGGTGATGCTGTTCCTGACCGTGCTGGCGGGATCGCTGGGCCTGGGCATGTTCGCGGCGACCGCGCAGCTCGACCGCCAGCTTTCGGGGCGGCTGACCGTCCAGATCATCGAGCCCAATGCCGAGCTGCGCGACCGCCAGGCGCGCGAGATGGTCGTGGCGCTGCGGGGCGTCCCCGGCGTGGTCCATGCCGAGGAGGCCGATCGCGCGAAGCTCGCCGAGCTGCTCAAGCCCTGGCTCGGCGACACCGGGCTCGATCCCGACCTGCCGATGCCGGCGATGATCGACATCGATGTCCGCGGCGACGAATCGGTGGCGGCGGCCGAGGCGGCAGCGAAGCAGCTCGTTCCCGCCGCGCGGATCGACCGGCACGCGCAGTGGCTGTCGCCGGTGCGCAATTTCATGTCGACGCTGAGCTGGCTCGCCGCGGGGCTGGTGCTGCTGATGGCGAGCGCGACCGGCGCGGTGGTGCTGCTCGCCGCGCGGGCGGGGCTCGACACCCACCGCGACACGATCGAAGTGCTCCACATGCTCGGCTCGACCGACCTCCAGGTCGCGCGGCTGTTTCAGCGGCGGATCGCGTTCGACACGCTGATCGGCGGCGCGCTCGGCACCGTGCTGGCGCTGGGGCTGGTGTGGTTCCTGCAGTCGCGGTTCGGCGCGCTGGGGTCGGAGATGCTGAGCGGGGTCGCGCTCCAGCAGCGCGACTGGTTCCTGCTGCTGCTGCTGCCGCTGAGCTTCGCTTTGCTCGCGACCTTCGCGGCGCGAGTCGCGGTGCTGCGCGCCTTGGGCAAGACGCTGTGATCTGGCGCTTCGCCGCGCTGATCGTGGTCGTCTGGGCGCTGGGCTTCGCGGTGTTCATGATGTCGCTCGGCAAGCCGCTCGACCCGGCGGCGAAGACCGACGCGATCGTCGTGCTCACCGGCGCGCCCGGGCGGATCGATCGCGGGCTGGTGGTGCTGCGCAAGGATTCGGCGATGCGGATGCTGGTGAGCGGCGTCGGGCGCGAGGTCCGCCCGCGCGAGCTGGCGGTGCAATATCGCGAGAACCGGCTGTTCAAATGCTGCATCGATCTCGGCTGGCAGGCAGTCGACACGCGCTCGAACGCCGAGGAGACCGCCGAATGGGTGCGCGTGCACGACTACAAGACCGTGCGGCTGGTGACGTCGGACTGGCACATGCCGCGCGCGCGGCTCGAGCTCGCGCACCAGCTCGGCAGCGACGTCAAGGTGATCGGCGATCCGGTGCGCAGCTCGCCGCGCTTCCTCACCCTGCTCGGCGAGTATCACAAATATCTGTTCCGCTTCCTCGCGCTGACGCTCGGGATCGGCTGATGGACCGGCTGCGGACGATCCTGTTCTCGATCGTGTTCTACGGCCTGTCGGTGCCGGTGGTGCTGACCGCGCCGATCTCGGCGCTGTTCGGGCCCAAGGCGCTGCGCCGCCACGTCCATGCCTGGGCCGACGTGCTGTACTGGTCGGCACGGCTGGTCGGCGGGATCGACATCCGCATCGAAGGGCCGATCCCCGAGGGCCAGTATCTGTGCGCCGCCAAGCACGAGTCGGTGTACGAGACGATCGCCCTGGTCCGCGTGCTCGAGGCGCCGGCGATCGTGATGAAGCAGGAGCTGGCGTCGATCCCGGTGTGGGGCTGGGCGGCGCGGCAATATGGCATGATCATCGTCGACCGCTCGGCCTCGGCGGCGGCGCTGCGCAACATGATGCGCGACGCCAAGGCGGCGCTGAAGGAAGGCCGCTCGGTGCTGATCTTCCCCGAGGGAACGCGCGTGCCCCCGGGCGAGACCCCGCCGCTCAAGGCGGGGTTCGCCGGGCTTTACCGGATGCTCGGCCTGCCGGTGGTGCCGCTCGCGCTCGACAGCGGGCAGGTCTGGCCGCGCCGGGGCTCGATGCACGCGGGGATCGTCACGCTGCGCTTCGGCGAGCCGATTCCCCCGGGCCTGCCGCGCGAGGAGATCGAGGCGCGCGTGCATGCGGCGATCAATGCGTTGCAGACGCCCGCGGGCTAGTCGTGCGAGCGGCCGAAATCGGGGCGCGAATCGTCCTGGCCCTGCTCGATGACGCTGCGGCGGACCGCGCGGGTGCGGGTGAACAGGTCGAACAATTCGTCGCCCTTGCCCCAGCGGATCGCGCGCTGGAGGGCGCTCAGATCCTCCGAGAAGCGCTGGAGCATGTCGAGCACCGCCTCGCGATTGGCGAGGAACACGTCGCGCCACATCGTCGGGTCCGACGCGGCAATGCGCGTGAAGTCGCGGAAGCCGCCCGCCGAATATTTGATCACCTCGGACGCAGTGACTTCCTCGAGGTCCGAGGCGGTGCCGACGATGGTGTAGGCGATCAAATGCGGCAGATGGCTGGTGATCGCGAGCACGCGGTCGTGATGGTGCGGCGCCATCACTTCGACTTCGGCGCCGAGCCGCCGCCAGAATTCGAGGACGCGCTCGACCGCGAGCTGCGGGGCGTCCTCGGGCGGGGTGACGATGCACCAGCGCTTGTGGAACAGCGTCGCGAACCCGGCTTCGGGGCCGCTATTCTCGGTGCCCGCGACCGGGTGCGCCGGGATGATCGTCGCGCCGGGCAGCGCCGCGGCCAGCGCCTCGGCGACGCTCTCCTTGCACGATCCGACATCGCTGACGATCGCGTCGGCGGGCAGGTCCTCGGCAAAGCTCGCCGCCGCCGCGCCCATCGCGCCGACCGGGACGCACAGGACGATGAAGTCTGCGTCGATCACCGCCGCGCCCGGCGTATCGGTGACGTCGTCGCAGAGCCGGATTCGCGTCGCGATGTCGCGAACCTCGGCATCGGCGTCGTAGCCGGTGACGCGCACGCCCGGCATGTGCTGCTTGACCGCACGCGCGATCGACGAGCCGATCAGGCCGAGCCCGATCACCGTGACGCGCGAAAACGGCAGCATCGTCAGGCGCCCGCCAGCGTGCGCAGGGCGGCGACTACGCCGCGGGTCTCGTCCTCGGTGCCGATGGTGATGCGCAGGCCGTGCGGCAGCCCCTGGCCCGGCAGCCAGCGGACGATATAGCCCGCGTCCATCAGCCCCTTGTACGCGACCTCTGCGGTCAGCTGGCCTTCGAACAGCACCAGCACGAAATTGGCCTGGCTCGGCACCGCGCGGAGGCCGGCATTGCCAAGCTTGGCGACTTCGTCGGCGAACCAGCGCCGCCACTCGGCATTGTGCGCCTTGGCGTGCGCGACGAAGCCGGTGTCGCCCAGCGCCGCGATCGCCGCCGCGGTGCCGGCGATGGTGATCGAGAAGGGCAGGCGGATGCGGTGCATCGCCGCGATGATCGGCGCCGAGGCATAGCCCCAGCCGATCCGCTCGGCGGCGAGGCCGTACATCTTGGAGAAGGTCCGCGTCACCAGCACGTTGGGCGCGCTCGCAGCCAGCGCCATCCCGCCATCCTCGGCGTCGCCTTCGATATATTCGGCATAGGCATGGTCGAGCACGAGCAGGATGTCGGAGCGCAGCCCGGCGTGGAGCCGCGCGATCTCGGCGCGGCTGGCATAGGTGCCGGTCGGGTTGTTGGGGTTGGCGACGAAGACGATCTTCGTCCGCTCGGTCACGCAGGCGAGGATCGCGTCGACATCGGTCGCATAGTCCTGATCGGGCGCGACCACCGGCGTCGCGCCGACGCGGCGGGTGGCGATCGGGTATACCGAGAAGCCGTAATTGACATAGATGACTTCGTCGCCCGGCCCGGCGAATGCGCCCGCAGCGAGATGCAGCACTTCGTCCGATCCGTTGCCGTAGATGATCCGCGCGGGATCGAGCCCGTAGCGCGCCGCCAGCGTCTCGCGCAGCTCGATGGCGCTGGCATCGGGATAGCGCTCGAGTTGGGTAGCTGCGGACGCGAAGGCTTCGCGCGCGGCGGGCGAGGTGCCGAGCGGATTCTCGTTCGACGAGAGCTTGACGACCTTGCGGCCGTCGTCGGTGGTCGAGCGCCCCGGCACATAGGGAGCGATGTCCATGATCCAGGGCTTGGGGACTGGCGCGGTCATGGCCCGCCGCTTGGCCGAACGGTTACGCAATAGCAAGGTGGGCGCGGCTATGGCATGAGCCGGCAAGGGGACGGGGAGCGGGGCGATGCGGGGAAGCAGCACGTTGTGGCGCGCGCTGGAGAGTGCGCGGCGGCAAAATCTGGCGGAGGCGGGTGAGCCCGCGCCGGTCAAGGGCGGCGAAGGCCTTTCGCGCCGCGCGCTGCTTCAGGCGCTGGCGGCGGCGGGCGTGATCTCGGTCCTGCCGCGCCCCGCGCAAGCGGCGCCGATCGGCCGGGTCGCGATCATCGGCGGGGGCATCGCCGGGCTCAGCGCGCTCCATCACCTTACCGAGGCGGGCATCGACGCGCATCTCTATGAAGGGCGCACGCGCACCGGCGGGCGGATGTTCACGCATGTCCCGGCCTCGGGCACGCCGTTCGAAGTCGGTGGCCAGCTGGTCAACACCGACCATCTCGACATGCACGCGCTCACCCGCCGCTTCGGGGTCAAGCTGATCGACCGCAAGTCCGAGCCGCACGACACGCTGATCCTCGCCGGCGGGCGCCTCGTCTCCGATGCCGAGCTCGCCGATGCGCTGCGCGGGATCGCCGGCCAGATCGGCAAGGACGCCGACCGGCTCGACAAGGATTATGCCCGCGTCTCGCGCGAGCTCGATCGCATCTCGTTCAAGGACTATCTCGACAGCCACGCCGCGCTGATCCGCGAGCCCTGGGTGCGGCGCCTGCTCGAATGCACCTGTCGCACCGAATTCGGCGTCGAGCCTGCGCAGAGCTCGGGCATCCAGCTGATCTTCAACCTGCCCACCGTCCATGGCGAGCGCGCCGAAGTGCTCGGCGGATCGGACGAGAAATACGTCATGGAAGGCGGCAGCAGCGCGCTGATCGCGGCGATGACGGCGCGCTACGCCGACCGGATCAGCGCCGGCAAGCGCCTGCTCGGGATTGCCCCGGGGATGCGCCTCTCCTTCCTCGACGGGACGCACGCGCAGGCCGACACGGTGATCGTCGCCGTGCCTGCGCCGCTGCTGCGCCAGATCGATTTCGGCGTGCCGCTGCCGCGCGTCTGGCGCGCCTTCGTCGACGAGATCACCATGGGCCGCAACGAGAAGGTCCAGGCCCGCGCCGCCGACGCCGTGTGGAAAGGGCCGATGGGATCGGGCGGCGAGCTGTGGCAGACCGACGAGAAGGGCTATGCGCTCGGCTGGGACGGCAGCGTCCACATGCCCGGCCGCGCGGTCGAGCCGGTGTGGACCTGGTATATGGGCGGCATGCAGGTCGACGATCTGAGCCAGACGCCCGGCGAGCAGGCGCACCGCTTCGCGCTCGCTACCGATCCGGCGATCCCCGGCCTGTCCGGCGCCACCGCCGACGGCCCGTTCCGCCGCACCGGCTGGCACCGCGATCCCTTCACCATGGGCTCGTACAGCTGCTGGGCGCCGGGGCAGCTCACCCGGTTCGGGCACCTCCTCTCGGTCGAATCGGACGACCCCGCCGAGCACCGCGTCGCCCGCGCGGGCAATCTGATCTTCGCGGGCGAGCATGTCTCGGATGCGTTCCCGGGCTTCATGAACGGCGGCGCGCAGACCGGGCGGATGGCGGCCGAGGCAGTCATCGGCAGGAGCCTGCTCGCCAAGGCCGCTTGAACCGGGGGGCTCTCGCCCCTAACCAGCCTGCATGTCCGACGACCAGCGCTTCGGCCTTGCCCGCACGGTGACGCTGCCGGGGCCCTTGCGGCTCGACGGCGGCGGCCTCTTGTCGCCCGTCGACATCGCTTATGAGACCTACGGTACGCTCGCCCCCGATGGCGGCAATGCGATCCTGGTGTGCCACGCGCTGACCGGCGACCAGCATGCCGCGTCGAACCACCCGGTCACCGGCAAGCCCGGCTGGTGGACCAAGCTGATCGGCCCGGGCAAGCCGGTCGATCCCGCGCGGCACCTGGTGATCTGCGCGAACGTGCTCGGCAGCTGCATGGGCTCGTCGGGGCCCGCGAGCCTCAATCCCGCCACCGGCAAGCCCTGGGCGATGGCTTTCCCGGTGATCACGATCCGCGACATGGTCCGTGCGCAGGCGATGCTGCTCGACCATCTCGGGGTCGCGCGGCTGGCGGCGGTGGTCGGCGGATCGATGGGCGGGATGCAGGCGCTGAGCTTCGCCGCGACCTTCCCCGAACGGGTGCGCTCGGCAGTGGTGATCGCCAGCGCCGCGCGGCATTCGGCGCAGAACATCGCCTTCCACGAAGTCGGCCGCCAGGCGATCATGGCCGATCCCAACTGGCGCGGCGGCGACTATTACGCGGCGGGCGATCCCCCCGCCGCGGGGCTGTCGGTCGCGCGGATGGCGGCGCACATCACTTATCTCTCCGAGGCCGGGCTCACCGCCAAGTTCGGGCGCAAGCTGCAATCGCGCGAGACCAAGACCTTCGGGTTCGACGCCGATTTCCAGGTGGAGAGCTATCTGCGCCATCAGGGGATCAGCTTCGTCGAGCGGTTCGACGCGAACAGCTACCTCTACATCACCCGCGCGCTCGACTATTTCGACCTGGCCGAGGAGCATGGCGGGGTGCTGGCGAACGCGTTCAAGGGATCGGCGACGCGCTTCTGCCTGGTGAGCTTCGACACCGACTGGCTCTACCCGACCCCCGAATCGCGCAGCATCGTCCATGCGCTCAACGCCGCGGGGGCGCCGGCGAGCTTCGTCGAGCTCAAGTCGCCGTTCGGGCATGACGCCTTCCTGCTCGATTCGCCCGAGCTTGCCCGGGTGGTCGACGGCTTCCTGAGGGCGGGGGAATGAGCGTGCGCATCTCCTTCGACTCGGCCGAGCTGGATCTCGACCTGATCCACGCCTTCCTCTCCGGCTCCTACTGGGCGCAGGGCATCCCGCGCCACACCGTCGAGCGCGCGGTCGCGAACGCGCTGTGCGCGGGCGCCTATGCCCCCGACGAAGCGGGCAGGGACGAGCAGATCGGCTTTGCACGAGTGGTCAGCGATCGCGCGACCTTCGCCTATCTCGCCGATGTCTTCGTCCTTCCGGCGCATCGCGGGCAGGGCGTGGCACGGCAGCTGCTCGAGGCGCTGTACGCGCACCCCGATCTCCAGGGCCTGCGCCGCTGGGCGCTGTTCACGCGCGACATGCAGCCGGTCTATGCGAAGCTCGGCTGGGAGCCCTATCCGCATCCCGAGCGGCTGATGGTCCGCGATGATTCGCGAGTCTACCAGCGATGAGCCTGCGCCCCGATCTCGCGATCATCGCCGCCAACGTGACTCCGGGCAGCCGCGTGCTCGATGTCGGCTGCGGCGACGGCGCGCTGATGGCGGCGCTGCGCGACAGCCGCGGCTGCGACGCGCGCGGGCTCGAGCTCGACGCGGGCGACGTCGCTGCGGCGATGGCGCGCGGGCTGTCGGTGATCCAGGGCGACGCCGATACCGATTTGGCCGACTATCCCGACGCCAGCTTCGACTATGCGATCCTCAGCCAGACGCTGCAGACCACAAGGCGGCCCGACTGGGTGCTCGACCAGCTGCTGCGGATCGGGCGGCAGGCGTTCGTCTCGTTTCCGAACTTCGCGCATTGGCGGGTGCGGGCGTCGCTGCTGTGGGGCGGCCGGATGCCGGTGACGCGGCTGCTGCCGCTCAAATGGTATGCGACGCCCAACATCCACCACGTCACTGTCGACGATTTCCGGGCGCTGCTGAAGGAGCAGGGCATCGTCATCGAGGGCTGCTGGTTCCTGTCGGGCGACCAGCGCACCGGCGGGCGGCTTGCGAACCTGTTCGCCGAGCATGCGGTGTTCCTGCTGCGGCGGGCATGATGCGGACCGTCACCGCTCTCCATCCGGCGCATCGCGACGATATCGGCGATCTCGTCACGCGGCGGCCGGTGCCGGGGCCCGCGATCGGCCATGTCGGCGCGTTCCTGTTCCTCAACCATCACGGGCCGCAGACCTACCCACCCGGCAACCGCGGGCTGCCGTTCGGCCCGCATCCGCATCGCGGGTTCGAGACGGTCACCTTCATCCTCGAAGGCGAGCTGGCGCACACCGATTCGGCGGGGCACGAGAGCGTGATCCGGGCGGGCGGGGTGCAATGGATGACCGCGGGGAGCGGCATCGTCCATGCCGAGGTGTCGCCGGCCGCGTTCAAGCGCGACGGCGGCGCAATGGAGATCCTCCAGCTCTGGGTGAACCTGCCTGCGCGGCTCAAGATGACCGCGCCGCGCTATGTCGGGGTGCAGGCCGAGGCGATCCCGGTGATCGATGGGGTCCATCTGGTTTCGGGCGGCTACGGCGAAGCGCGGGGCCCGATCGAGTCGCTCACCGGCGTGTTCATGAGCTTCGTCGCGCTGCAGCCCGGCGACCGCGTCACCTTCGACGGCCTCGCCGGGCGCGACGTCTTCCTCTACGCGGCGCGCGGCGCGATCGAGGTGGGCGGCAGGCGCATCCCCGAATGGCACCTCGCCGAGCTGGGGGAGGGCGGCGGCGTCACGATCGAGGCGGCGGAGCCCGCGCTGTTCCTGTTCGGCCATGCCGACCCGATCGACGAGCCGATCGTCGCGCACGGGCCGTTCGTGATGAACTCGGCGCAAGAGATCCGCCAGGCCTATGCCGATTACCAGGCGGGCCGGTTCGGCGTCGCGGAGATCGTCGAGGCCTAGGATCGGATTCGGCTCATTCGAATCTCTTTCCCCGGCGAAGGCCGGGGCCCAGTATCGAGGAACTCCAGGCGGCAGCCCGCCATCTGAATCGGCTCGCAACTGGGCCCCGGCCTTCGCCGGGGAAAGGCCTGGTTCAATCGAGCCGGATCAAACTCTGGCCCTGCTCAGTCCGCCTTGGTCCAGTTGACCGTGACGCGGCTCCCCGCGCCCTCGGCGAGCGCGATCACCACCAGCGAGCGTTTGGCGCCTTCGCCGAACGAGATCATCGTCGGGTTCGCGAGCCGCTGGCTGAGCCCGGACGCCGCCGCCTGTTCCTTCGACCAGGCGAGCACCGCGGCGGGGGCGGTGGGGGTGGTGTAGCTGACCGAGCCCGAGGTCTTGTGAGTCGCGTCGAAATGCGCCGAGCTGCACGTCGTGATCGCGCCGCCGGCATAGATCGGCGCGAAATCGGGGTTCTTGCCGCAATCGTTGCTGCCCTCGACTCCGCCCGTCAGCGCAGCGACCGTGGTCGCCGTCGCGTCGGTGGTGTTCGCGGTCGTCGTGGTGGTGGAGGTCGAGGTCGAGGTGGCGGTGGTGGAGGCCCCGCCGCAACCTGCGAGCAGTGCCGTCAGTCCGATTGCGATCGTCATCCGCATGCCCTGTCTCCTTAGCGTTCGCGGCCCCAGCTGACCGTCACCTGGCTGCCGGCCCCCTGCGGCGCGGCCATCACCATTACCGTCCGCCGGTCGCCCTCGGCCGACGAGAACATCTCGGGGGTCGACAGCTGCTCGGCGAGCCCGGCCTTGGCGGCCTGCGCCTTCGCCGCGGCGAGCACCGCGGCAGGCGCGGCGGCGCTGGTATAGACGATCGTGCCGCCGTCCCTGCGCGCCGCGTCGTCATGGTTGGCGCTGCACAAGGTCACGCTGGCGTCGGCCTCGAGCGCGACGAAATCGGGCTTCTTGCCGCAATCCTTGTTGCCGGCGATCGCGGTGTCGCTCGCCACGTCGCGCGAGCCGCCGCAGCCGGCGAGCAGCACGGCCAGTCCCGCGAGGAGCGCGAGGCGCGGCACCACGAGGCTCAGAACGGCACGTCGTCGTCGAGATCGTCGAAGCCACCGCCCGCCGGCGCGCCGCCGCCGCTCGGGGCCCCGCGCGACGCGCCGCCGTTGAAGTTGCCGCCACGGCTGCTCGAATTGCCGGCGAAATCGTCGCCGCCGCCGGCCCATTCGTCACCGCCGCGCCCGCCGCCCGCGCCCGCGCCCGCCCCGCCGCCGGGTCCGTCGAGCATCACCAGCTTGGCGTCGAAGCCCTGGAGCACGATCTCGGTCGAATAGCGGTCGGCGCCCGACTGGTCCTGCCACTTGCGGGTCTGGAGCTGGCCTTCGAGATAGACCTTGCTGCCTTTTCGCAGATAGCGCTCGGCGACATTGGCGAGGCCTTCGGAGAAGAGCTTGACCGTGTGCCACTCGGTCCGTTCCTTCTTCTCGCCGGTGGCGCGGTCCTTCCAGCTCTCCGAGGTGGCGACGCGCAGCTCGACCACCTTGCCGCCGTTCTGGAAGCTGCGGCTCTCGGGGTCGCGCCCGAGATTGCCGACCAGGATCACCTTGTTAACGCTGCCCGCCATGGAAAGTCCGCCTTGAAAGCTGTATGGGAATTGGTGACGATATGGCCGAGATCATCAACCTCAACAAGGCCAGGAAGGCCAAAGCAGCTGTGGATAAGGCGGCCCGCGCCGACGCCAACCGCGCGCGCTTCGGCCGCACCAAGGCGCAGAAGCAGGCCGAGGCGGACGAAGCCTATCGCCGGACCAAGCTGCTCGACGACTCGAAGCTCGACTAGCCCGAGTCGCGGCGCCGGAAGTTCACAAACTTCACGGTACGTCCCCCTTGTTCTGCCCCTGCCAACAGCGGCCGCTTCGCGACGATCTGGGGAAAGCGAAGGCAGGCAGGCGTGCATGGCTGGAACATAAGCAGAACACATCCAACAATGCAACCCGCGATGGCGACGCCTCTAAAGCCCCGCCGCGGTCGCCGCCCAGAAGGTCAGCCCGGCGGCGACATAGGCGAGCGCGAACAGATAGCCGATCATGAACATCGGCCATTTCCAGCCATTGGTCTCGCGTCGCGTCACGGCGATCGTCGAGATGCATTGCGGCGCGAACACGAACCACATCAGGAAGGCGAGCGCGGTCGGCAGGCTCCAGCGCGCGCCGATCTGGGCGCGGATCGTGTCCTGGCCGCGGTCGCCGTCGGGATCGTCGACCGCATAGACCGTGCCGATCGCGGCGACGGCGGCTTCGCGCGCGGCCATCGCCGGGAGCAGGGCGAGCGCGATATCGTGGTTGAAGCCGATCGGGCTGACCACGACTTCGATTCCCGAGGCGATCTTGCCCGCGATCGAGACGTCGCTCTGCTTCTGGCCCGGGCCTGCCACCGGATAGCTGGCGAGCACCCACAGGATCGCGACGGTCAGCGCGATGGTGGTGCCCGCGCGCCTGAGGAAGATCTCGGCGCGCTGGAGCAGCCCGAGCAGCACGTCGCGCAGCCGCGGCGCCTGGTATTTGGGCATCTCCATCATGAAGCCGCTGGTCGCGCCTTTGGTCACCGTCCGCCGCAGCAGCAGCGCCGCGACGAACGCGCCGATCACGCCAAGCAGATAGAGCGCGAACAGCACCAGCCCCTGCATCCCCACGCCCGGCAGCACGCTGGCGTTCGGAATCACTGCGCCGATGACGATCGTGTAGACCGGCAGCCGCGCCGAGCAGGTGGTCAGCGGCGCGATCAGGATCGTCGTCAGCCGCTCCTTGTCGTCGCTGATCGTCCGCGTCGCCATGATGCCGGGGACCGCGCAGGCGAAGCTCGACAGCAGCGGAATGAACGCGCGGCCCGACAGCCCGACGCTCGCCATCAGCCGGTCCATCAGGAAGGCGGCGCGGACCATATAGCCCGAGGCTTCGAGCACGAGGATGAAGGTGAACAGGATCAGGATCTGCGGCAGGAACACCACCACCGCGCCGACCCCGGCGATGAGACCGTCGACGAGGAACGAGCGCAGGAAGCCCTGGGGCAAGGCGCCGCCGACTGAGCCCGACAGCCAGCCCATCCCGGTCTCTATCCAGCCGATCGGCGCCTGGCCCCAGGCGAACACCGCCTGGAACATCACGAACAGCAAGGCGACCAGCAGCAGCGGCCCCGCCACCGGATGCAGCGCGACGGCGTCGAGCCGGTGGGTCCAGCGCCGCCCCGCGGTCTCCGACAGCGTTGCCGCCAGCGCGATCTGGCGCGCGCGGCGCTGGAGCACGACGATATCGTGCTGGACCCCGCTGCCCGGCTTTATGACATGCGCGCCCGGACGGACGACCTCGCCGAGCCGCTCCCGGAGCGCATCGAGCCCGCGCTTGCGCACCGCGACGGTGGGGACCACGGGCACCCCCAGCTCGCGCTCCAGCGCCTCGGGGTCGAGCTTCAATCCGTCGCGCTCGGCAAGGTCGACCATGTTGAGCGCGACGATCAGCGGCAGCCCGAGCGCGATCAGCTGGAGCGTGAAGCGCAAGTGATTGTCGAGGTTCGAGGCGTCGACCACGACGACGATCGCGTCGGGCAGCCGCTCGCCTTCTTGGCGGCCGAGCAGCACGTCGCGGGTGACCGCCTCGTCGGGGCTCGACGGATCGAGGCTGTAGGCGCCGGGCAAGTCGACCAGCTCGATCGGACGGCCGTCGGGCAGCGCCATCCGTCCGGCATGGCGCTCGACGGTGACGCCGGGATAATTGCCGACCTTCTGCCGCGCGCCGGTCAGCGCGTTGAACAGGGCGCTCTTGCCGGCATTGGGATTGCCGACCAGCGCAACCAGCGGGGCCTGGTTCACGGCTTCAAGTCGCGGGCGACACGTGGATCGCGCCGGCGACATGGCGGCGCAGCGCCACCGTCATCCGCCCGATCCGGCAGGCGACCGGCCCGCCGAGGATTCCGGAGCCGCGCAGCAGCTCGACTTCGACGCCTTCGTCGAGCCCGAGCTCGCGCAGCCGCCGTGCCTCGGGCGCGGTCAGCGCCGCCCAGTCGACTCCGGCCACTATCGCCTTCTGCATCCGCGGCAGCAGGGCGAGGCGCACGGGCGCGGGAATCGCAGTGGCGAGGTTCATTGCGAGTGATTATCAATAACGAGAGGGGAAGGCTAGGGGCTAGGCCGCCGGGTAGCGGAGCCGGCCGATGAAGCGCGACAGGCTGAGGCGGTGCTCGTTGCCGGTCCATTTGGCCTTGGCCTTCTCGAAGCGCATGATCCCCTCGATCCGGCGGCCGAGAAAGGCGCGGGTGTCGGCCCAGCCGTCGCTGTCGTCGTTGAGGAACACAGTGATCGTCGCGGCATAGACCCCGGCGAGGATGCCGCGCTTGGTATAGTGGTTGTAATCGGTCGCGGTGTCGCCGGCGGCGCGCCACATCGCGTCGGCGGCGCGCCAGCCGAGCCTTGCGCCATGAGCGAGGTTCTGCGGCATGGCGAGGATCGCGACTGCGCGGCGCAGCGCCTCGCGATTGCCCGCGGCCAGCGCCAGCCGCGCCTCGACCAGGGCAGTGATCCGTTCGCGGATCTTCATCGCCGCGAGCTGTTCGGGGGTGAAGCGCGCGGCCATCGCCGCATCGATGCTGGCGAACCAGGCGTCGATCATGTCGACCGCGCCTTTGGGGAAGGCGAGCTGCGCGATCCCGCGATCGACTCCGAGCGCGTCGGCGGCGGCGTCGACGGCCTCGGCGTTCCACCCGTCGAACGCGGCATTGTCGGCCACGGGCTGCGCGAGCGCGGCGCGGATTTCGTCGAGGGTGGGATCGGGGGGCAACATCAGGCGGCTCCTTCGGCTTCCGACTTAGTACGCCCGCCGCCGGGCGCAAGCCGCACCAGCACCAGCGCCAGCGCGACCATCGCCGCGCCGATGAAATCGGGGAGCCCCAGCCGCTCGCCATAGGCCAGCCAGCCCACCGTCCCCGCGACGATCGGCTGGGTCAGCAAGGCGATCCCCACCACCAGCGGCGAGAGATGCCCGATCGCATAGATCATCAGGCCCTGCCCGATCACCTGGCTCGCCAGCGCGAGGCCGATCAGGATCCCCCATTGCTGCGGCAGGATCGTCTCGCCCAGGCCCCAGGCGAAGAGCAAAAGCGGCAGCGCGCTCGCGAGGCTCGACAGCGCCAGCGCGGGGAGCGGCGCCATCGTCTCGCGCGCACGCGCCATCAGCACGAAATAGACGGTGTAGAGCGTCCCCGCGAACAGGCAGAGCAGGTCGCCCGCGAGATGCTTGGGCGACAGCTCGTACGAGCGGCCGAGCAGCAGCACCGCCCCCGCCGCGGCGAGCGCCAGCGCCGCGCCCTGCATCCGCGTCGGCCAGGCGCGCGCGACGAGGAAGCCGTAGATCGGGAACATCAGCGTCGCCGAATTGCCGAACAAGGTCGCGTTGGCGAGCGTGGTGCGCAGGATGCCGAGGTGCCAGCTCGCCAGGTCGGCGGCGAACGCCACCCCGCCGATCAGCAGCGTCCACCGGATCGCCATCGCCCCGGAAAACGGCCGCCGGCCGAAGGCGTAGGACAGCGCCACCAGCAGCGGCACCGCGAGCGCGATCCGCCAGAAGGCGGCCGCGACCGGGCCGACATCGGCCATCCGCACGAACCATGGCCCGAACGCCAGCGCGATGTTGCCGGCGAGCAATGCCGCGACCGGCAACAGGGTCGCGCTTTGCGGCGGCGCAGTTTTTGTTGTCGGCCCGGACTCGTGCATGGCGCCCTGTAGCGTCCTATCTGCCGCAGACCATAATTTCCTGCCCGGAGCCTTCCATGCCCAGCCTGTTCGATCCCATCCAGCTCGGCGACATCGCCGCGCCCAACCGCATCCTGATGGCGCCGCTCACCCGCGGCCGCTCGACGCGCGAGCATGTGCCGACCGCGATCATGGGCGATTACTACGCCCAGCGCGCGGGCGCGGGGCTGATCATCTCCGAAGGCACCGGAGTCAGCCGCGAGGGGCTCGGCTGGCCCTATGCGCCGGGGCTGTGGACCGACGAGCAGGTCGAGGGGTGGAAGCCGGTGCTGGAGCGCGTCCATCAGGCGGGCGGGCGGATCTTCGCGCAGCTGTGGCACATGGGCAGGATCGTCCATCCGAGCTTCCTCGACGGCGCTGCGCCGCTCTCGGCCTCGGCGACCACCGCGCCGGGCAAGGGGCACACCTATGACGGCAAGCAACTCTATGCCGAGGCGCGCGCCGCGACCCTCGACGACATCGCCCGCACGCTCGACGATTTCTCGATCGCCGCGCGCAACGCGGTCCGCGCCGGGTTCGACGGGGTCCAGCTCCATTCGGCCAATGGCTATCTGATCGACCAGTTCCTCCGCGACAATTCGAACCTGCGCGACGACGACTATGGCGGGAGCCCGGAGAATCGCGGGCGGCTGCTGCGCGAAGTGGTCGACCGGCTGATCGCCGAGGCCGGGGCGGGCCGCACCGCAGTGCGCTTCTCGCCCAATGGCGACACCCAGGGGGCGTTCGATTCGGACCCCGAATCGGTGTTCGTCCCTGCCGCGAAATGGCTGTCCGAACGCGGCATCGCCTTTCTCGAGCTGCGCGAGCAGGCGCCCGAAGGCACGTTCGGCCGCTCGGACCAGCCCAAGGTCTCGCCGGCGATCCGCAAGGTGTTCGAGGGAGCACTGGTGCTCAACCAGGATTATTCGCTCGAAGCCGCGCAGGCCGATCTCGAGTCGGGAGTCGCCGACGCCATCGCGTTCGGGCGGCACTTCCTCGCCAATCCCGACCTGGTCGAGCGGCTGCGCACCGGCGCGGCGCTCAACCTGCCCGACATGCCGACCTTCTATTCGCAGGGACCCGCGGGCTATACCGATTATCCGGCGCTGGAGGCGGCGGCGATCTAGCCCGGGCCGAGCTGGTCCAGCCCGTTGAGCCAGCGCGTGACTCCGCTCCGCAGGGCGCTGCGCGTGCCTTTCTGCGCGACGATGATCGCGGCGACGAGCAGCGCCGGCCAGCCGAAGCTGCTGAACAGCAGGACGGCGAAGACCAGCAGCGCCACCCCGGCGACGGCGAACATGCCGAGCTTGTCCTGCTCGACTCGCACCCGGCGCGGCGCTTCGTTGTCGAACCAGGACTGAGTGACCAGGACTCCGGCCTCGGCATTGCCGACAGGATCCGGCCTGGGCCCTGCGACCGGCGCTGGCGGCCGGCCGGGGTGCAGCGCCGCTCGCGCCTGCTCGACCGTCGCGGGCCGTGCCGACTCGGCGGGAAGCTCGGGCCGCGGTCCGTGTCCCGCCACCGGCGTATTGCCGTTCCAGGTGTCGAGCACCACCAGCCTGCGTCCCTGCTCGACCACCTTGTAGCGCGAGGGAGGCAGGTTCATCGCCGCTCAGCCGAAGCGCGACTTGAGCGCGAGCATCGCCAGCGCCGCCTTCGCCGCCTCGCCGCCCTTGTCCTTCTCGGTCGGCTTGGCGCGGGTCAGCGCCTGCGCTTCGTTCTCGACCGTCAGGATACCGTTGCCGATGCAGGTGCCGTCCATCGTCAGCGCCATCAGCCCGCGCGCGCTTTCGCCCGCGACGATCTCGAAGTGATACGTCTCGCCGCGGATCACCACGCCGAGCGCGACGAACGCGTCATAGGCCCCGCTGTCCGCCGCCATCGCCACCGCGCCGGGGATCTCGAGCGCGCCGGGGACGGTCACGGTCTCGTGCTCATGGCCGCCGGCCTCGATCGCGGCGCGCGCGCCCTGCAGCAGCAGGTCGTTCAGGTGCGCGTAGAAGCGCGCCTCGACGATCAGCACTTTCGCCATCAGCTGTCGCCTTCCGAGATCGGCCGCTCGCCGACGATCGACAGGCCGTAGCCGTCGAGCCCGACCAAGGTGTGGTGGGTGTTGGTCAAGAGGATCATGTCGCGCACCCCGAGCTCGGTCAGGATCGTCGCGCCGACGCCGTAATCGCGCAGCTCGTCCATGTCGGCCGGGGGAATCGTGCCCGAGCGCGCCTGCAGCGCCATGGTGAAGCCGTCGGGCCGCGAACGGTTGATCACCACGACCACGCCCGCGCCTTCGGCGGCGATGATCTCCATCGAGCGCCGCAGCAGCCCGCCGCGCGCACCGCCTTCGCCGAAGATGTCGGCAAAGGGCGACAGCGCGTGCATCCGGACGAGGGTCGGCTTGTCCGGATCGACCTTGCCCTTGACCAAGGCGACCTGCTCGCTGCCGGTCGCCTTGTTCCAGAAGGTCAAAGCGGTCCAGTCGCCGCCCCATTCGCTTGCGAACCGCGCCTCGGCGCGCTTCTCGACGAGATGGTCGTGGCGGCGGCGATAGGCGATCAGGTCGCGAATCGTGCCGATCTTCAAATTGTGGAACTGCGCGAACGAGACGAGATCGTCCATCCGCGCCATCGTCCCGTCCTCGTTCATGATCTCGCAGATCACCCCGGCGGGATTGAGCCCGGCGAGCCGCGCGACGTCGACCGCGGCCTCGGTGTGCCCGGCGCGGACCAGCACGCCGCCGTCGCGCGCGACCAGCGGGAAGACATGGCCCGGGGTGACGATGTCGTCCTTGCCCTTCGACGCGTCGATCGCGACCGAGATGGTGCGCGCGCGGTCGGCAGCGGAAATGCCGGTGGTGACGCCTTCGCGCGCCTCGATCGACACCGTGAACGCGGTCTCGTGGCGCGTGCCGTTGGCGCGGCTCATCAGCTCGAGCCCGAGCGCATCGACGCGCGCCTTGGTCATCGCCAGGCAGATCAGCCCGCGGCCGTATTTGGCCATGAAGTTGATCGCGTCGGGAGTCGCCATCTGCGCGGGGATGATGAGGTCGCCTTCATTCTCGCGGTCCTCGTCGTCGACGAGGATGAACATGCGGCCGTTGCGCGCCTCGTCGATCATCTCCTCGGGCGAGGAGAGGAAGCCGTGCTTGAGGCGGGAAAGTTCAGCTTTTGGCACGTAGCGACTCCATGCGCTGCAGATACCGCGCGAGCACGTCGATTTCGAGGTTCACCGCCTGGCCGGGTTGCAAGTCGGCAAAGGTGGTCACCGCGGCGGTGTGCGGGATGATGTTGAGCCCGAAGGTCACACCATCGGGGCCGTCCGAGACCTGGTTGACCGTGAGCGAGACGCCGTCGACGGTGATCGATCCCTTGGCGGCGATGAACGGCGCGATTTCGTGCCCGGCGGTGATCGCGACGCGGTGTGATCCGCCTTCCTCGACGATATCGGCGACTCGGCCGACGCCGTCGACATGGCCGGTGACGATGTGCCCGCCCAGCTCGTCGCCGAGCCTGAGCGCGCGTTCGAGGTTGAGGCGGCGGCCCGTGGTCCATTGCCCCTCGGCGGTGCGCGAGACGGTCTCGCCCGAGACGTCGACCGCGAACCAGCCCGGGCCCCCGCCCGCAGATTTGTCGACGACGGTCAGGCACACCCCCGAGCAGGCGATCGACGCGCCGAGGTCGACGGTGGCGGTGTCGTAGGCGGTGCCGATCCGTACGCGCAGGTCGCCCTGCTGCGTGACGGCTTCGACAGTGCCGATATCGGTGACGATTCCCGTGAACATCAGGAGGCCGCGTAGACCTCAAGCCGGTCGCTGCCAAGCTGGCGCGCATCGGTGAGCCGCCAGCGGCCATGCGTATCGGCCAGCGACGCGAGCCCGATATCGCCGAGCGCGGGCTTTCCGGCGCCGATCAGGATGGGCGCGCGGTAGAGGAGCAGGCGGTCGACGAGGCCGTCGCGGAGGAAGGAGGCTGCGGTTTCGGCGCCGCCTTCGACGAGGAGGTGATCGACGTTGTCGAGCTTGGCGATGGCGGCGGGCGAATTCACAATTTCCCACTCCCTTCCGTCATCCCCGCGAAAGCGGGGACCCATCTCCTCTCCGTGCGGCAAGGTGGACGGTGCGGGAGATGGGCCGCCGCTTTCGCGGGGGTGACGGGTAGAAAGAAGAACGCGCTGCGGGGATCGATCTTCCAAGCCAGCCAGCCGGACATCGAGCGCCGGCGCATCCGCCGCGTACGTCCCGCGGCCGACCAGGATCGCCTCGTGCCGCGAGCGTTCGAGATGGCCGTGCGCGCGCGCCTCGGGGCCGGTGATCCAGCGGCTCTCGCCCGAGGCCAGCGCGATCCGGCCGTCGAGCGAGGTCGCCAGCTTGAGCGTGACGAAGGGCCGCCCGAGCCGCCGCCGCGTCAGGAACCCCGCCATCGCGTCGCGCGCCGCCGCTTCGGCGACGCCTTCGACGACCGCGATCCCCGCCGCGCGCAGCCGCGCCGCGCCCTTGCCGTCGGTGCGCGGATCGGGATCGCCGAGCGCGATGACGACTTGCGCCACGCCCGCCGCCGCCAGCAGATCGGCACAGGCCGGGCCGCGCGCCGATTGGTGCGCGCACGGCTCGAGCGTCACATAGGCAGTCGCGCCGCGCGCCGCCTCGCCGGCCTCGGCCAGCGCCATCGCCTCGGCATGCGGGCGTCCGCCCGGCTGCGTCCAGCCGCGGCCGACGACGCGGCCCTGGCTGACCAGCACGCAGCCGACATTGGGATTGGGCGCGGTCCGCCCGCGGGTGCGTTCGGACAAGGCCAGAGCGGCCGCCATCCAGCGCGGATCGGGCGTCAGATGCCCCACGCCTTGAGCGAGTTGTCGAGCTTCTGGAAATCCTGCTGGCGCGCCTTGGCCTTGGCCTCGAGCTCGGCTTCGCGCTTTTCCTTGGCGGCGCGGTCGAGCACCTGCTGCGCGCGGATCTCCGATTCGCTGCGAGTCAGCGGCCAGCTTTCGACATAGATGATCTCGCGCTCATAGGCCCGCTCGAAGTGCGAATCCTTGTAGAAGGCGAAGATCACATACAGCGTGCCGAGCAGCGCCGGGATCAGCATCAGCCACTCGTAGCGCTTGCGCGTGGCGAGGAACTGGCGAAGGTCGCGGACCGCGCGCACCGGCGATATGAGCTTGAGAAACGACATCCCCGCAGAGATAGGCGCGCGGGAGCCCGGGAACCAGCCCCCGCGCGCGGCTGCTTTGTTGAGACGGTGCCGGCCCGCTCCCCCACCCGGCCACCCATAGAATACACTGGCGTTGGGTGGCCGGGTGGGGCAGCGGGCCGGCACCGCTTCAGCCCCCTGTCAGCTCAAAACGCACATTCATCGTCTTCCAGCTTTCCTGCGGGACCCCGCCGCGCGACGCGGGCTTGAAGCGCCATTTGCTCAGCGCCTGGCGGCGGGTTGCGTCGAAGAAAGCCTGGCTGGTGGCGCGAAGCTGCTCGACTGCCTTGACCCGCCCGTCGGTGCCGATCAGCACGCGCACCGAGACATTGCCTTCGCGGCCGGTGCGGATCTCGGCGCCGGGATATTCGGGCTGGAAGTCGCGGGCGAAGCGCGGGTCCTGCACTGCGGCGATCAGTGGCGGCAGCGGCACCGGCCTCTCGATGTTGCGCTCGGCGGTGCCTGCGGGCGGGCCCATGTCGATCGGCGGGCCGACATCGGGAATGTCCGGGGTCGTGTCGAAGATCGGCTGGACGGGCTGGGTCGCGAGCGGAGTCGGCGTGAAGATCTGCGGTTCGGGGCGCGCGGTCTCGACCTTGGGCCTGATCTCCGGTTCGGGCTCGGGCGGCGGCGGGATCCGGACATTGGTCACCTCGAGAATCTTGGGCGGCTTGGGCGCGAGGAACTGCGGCGCCGACAAAACCAGCGCCCCGATGATCCCGCCATAGACAAGAAGCGCGGCGCCGAAGCTGACGGGGCGGGCACCGCGGGGAAGCATGCTGTGATTGGCGTACATGATGGCCTCCATCTCCATGCCGGTCTTGCCGGCTGTCAGTGATGATACAACGTATCGCGAAGCAGGTAAAGTTCCGATGAAGGGTGGATTCGGGAATAAAATTGCGGGGAGGCACCTCGACGAAAGTCCGGTTCCCCTGCGAAAGCAGGGGTCCAGGGTTCCGAGCGATGTCCTTTGTTACCCTGGGCTCCTGCTTTCGCAGGAGAACGGGTCAGGCAGCGAGGCGCGCGACCGCCCGCTCGCGGCCGATCAGCGGGAGCAGCGCCGCCATGTCGGGGCCATGGTCGCGCCCGGTCAGCGCCTGGCGCAGCGGCAGGAACAGCGCGCGGCCCTTGCGCCCGGTTTCGTCCTTGAGCGCGGCGGTGAGCGCGTGCCACGGGTCGCCCGCCCAGTCGATCGCCGCCGCCAGCGTCGCGGCGCGGGCGAGGAAGTCGCGGTCCTCGTCCGCGGGCTGCGACTCGACCGGGCCTTCGATCACCCGCCACCAGTCGTCCGCCTCGGCGACGGTCGAGAGATTGGGGCGGATCGCTTCCCAGCCGGCTTCGGTCATCGCTTCGGGCAGCCGCGCCGCGACTCGCGCGAACGGCAGCTGGTGGACGATCCGCGCGCTCAGCGCCGCCAGCTCGGCCTCGTCGAACCGCGCCGGCGCTCGGCCGAACCGGGCGAAGTCGAACGACTCGATCAGCGGGGCCGAATCGGCGAAGGGCTCGACCGGGTCGCTGGTCCCGATCCGCGCGAGCAAGCCGACCAGCGCCTCGGGCTCGATCCCCGCCTCGCGGAAATGCGCGGCGCCGAGCGATCCGAGCCGCTTGGAGAGCTTGCCTTCGCTCCCGGTCAGCAGCGCGGCGTGCGCGAACACGGGCGGCGCCGCCCCCAGCGCGTCGAACATCTGGATCTGCGACGCGGTGTTCGAGACATGGTCCTCGCCGCGCACGACGTGGCTGATGGCCATGTCGATATCGTCGATCACCGAGGGAAGCAGATAGAGCCACGACCCGTCGGCGCGGCGGACCACCGGATCGCTCATCGCCGCCGGGTCGAAGCGCTGGTGGCCGCGGACCAGATCGTCCCATTCGATCGGCGCGTCCACGAGCCGGAAGCGCCAGTGCGGCGCGCGTCCCTCGGCCTCGAAACTCGCGCGCTCGGCATCGCTCAGCGCCAGCGCGGCGCGGTCATAGACCGGTGGCAGGCCGCGCCCGAGCAGTATCTTGCGCTTGAGGTCGAGCTCCTGCGCGGTCTCATAGGCGGGATAGACTCGCCCCGCCGCCCTGAGCGCGTCGAACCGCGCCTCGTAGCGGTCGAATCGCGCCGACTGGCGCTCCTCGGCGTCGGGGGCGATCCCGAGCCAGGCGAGATCGGCGCGGATCGCGTCGACGAATGCCTCGTCCGAACGCGCGCGGTCGGTATCGTCGATCCGCAGCAGGAAGCGCCCGCCCTGGCTCCTCGCGAACAGCCAGTTGTGCAGCGCGGTCCTGAGGTTGCCGACGTGCAGATTGCCGGTCGGGCTGGGGGCAAAGCGCGTGATCACGGTCATGCCCGCCCCGTAGGACTCAATGCCGCCTTGCGCCACTGCGAACGCACAGTAAGGGAAGCGCAACACGGCCGAGGGCAAGCACGCATGAAACTGATGTCGGGCAATTCGAACCTGCCGCTCGCCAAGGCGATCGCGGATTATCTCGAGATCCCGCTGACCCAGGCCAATGTCCGCCGCTTCGCCGACGAGGAGATCTTCGTCGAGATCCTCGAGAATGTCCGCGGCGAGGACGTGTTCCTGCTCCAGTCGACCAGCTTCCCGGTCAACGACAACCTCATGGAAATGCTGATCATGATCGACGCGCTCAAGCGCGCGTCGGCGCGGCGGATCACTGCGGTGCTCCCCTATTTCGGCTATGCCCGCCAGGACCGCAAGCCCGGGCCGCGCACCCCGATCTCGGCCAAGCTGGTCGCCAATCTGATCACCGTCGCGGGCGCCGACCGGGTGCTCTCGGTCGATCTCCATGCCGGGCAGATCCAGGGTTTCTTCGATATCCCGACCGACAATCTCTACGGCGCGCCGGTGATGAGCGCCGACATCGAATCGCGCTTTCCCGACAAGCAGTGGATGGTGGTCTCGCCCGATGTCGGCGGCGTGGTCCGCGCCCGCGCGCTGGCGAAGCGGCTCGACAATGCCCCGCTGGCGATCGTCGACAAGCGCCGCGAGCGCGCCGGCGAATCCGAAGTGATGAACATCATCGGCGAAGTCGAAGGGCGCTTCTGCATCCTGATCGACGACATCGTCGATTCGGCGGGGACGCTATGCAACGCGGCGGGCGCGCTCAAGGCCGCAGGCGCCGAGGAAGTCATCGCCTATTGCACCCACGGGGTGCTGTCGGGCGGCGCGGTGGCGCGCGTCGAGGCGTCCGAGCTGACCGAGCTGGTCATCACCGATTCGATCGGCAACCACGCGGTGATCGCCGACAGCCCCAAGGTCCGCCACCTGACGATCGCGCCCTTGCTCGCCGAGGCGATCCGCCGCATCGCCGACGAGACTTCGGTGTCGAGCCTGTTCGACTAGCGCAAGGCTTCCCCGATCAGCCCGACGCCGACCAGGATCATCAGCCAGTATATCGCGGTGTAGAAGCGTTCGGCATCGACGCGGCGCACCAGCCAGACTCCGCCGAGCGTCGATGCGATCGCCAGCGGCAGCAGCACCGCCGACGTCAGCAGGTTGCCGGGGGTGAACTGGCCGAGCGCGAGATAGGCGGGCACCTTGATCCAGTTGACCGCGGCGAAGAAGATCGCGGTGGTTCCCACCAGCAAAGCGGGCGACAGCCGCCGCGGCAGCACCCAGAGCTGGAACGGCGGCTGGCCGGCATGCGCGACCTGGCTGGTGAAGCCCGAGGCCGCGCCGAACAGCGCACCGACCCATTCGGGCATCCGCGCGGTCTCGCGCGGGACTGCGTGGCGCGCCGCCCAGAGCCGGTAGCCGCCGAACAGGATCGAGATCGCGCCGACCACCGCCATCACCGCCGCCGGCGTCACGCTGGCGGCGAAGCCATAGCCGAGCGCCACGCCCGCCGCCGCGCCCGGCAGCATCCAGCCGAGCAGCGGCCAGTCGACCGTGCGCCGGAACGCCCATACCCCGACCACGTCCTGGACGATCAGGATCGGCAGCAGGATCGCCGCCGCGCGCACCGGATCGATCACGAAGGCGAGCATCGGCAGCGACAGCGATCCGATCCCGGTGAACCCGCCCTTGGCGAGCCCCAGCAGCAGCACCGCGGGGACCGCCAGCGCGTAGAAATGCCAGTCTGCGATCACGCCGCGCGATTACGCTTGAGCGCGGCCTTGAGCTTGTCCGCGCGCGGTGCCCACAGGAAGCCGAAGCTCACCGTGCCGTGCTTTTCCTCGACCGCGTGGTGCAGCCGGTGCGCCTGGACGATCCGCTTCATATAGGTCGAGCGCGGCACATGGCGGTGCGGGACGCGGCGGTGGACGATGACGTCGTGGAACCCGAAATAGATCGCGCCATACGCGGCGATCCCCGCGCCGATCCAGGTCAGCCCCGGCCACAGCCCGAGCTGGACCCCGGCATAGAGCAACGCGATCGAGGGGACCGCGAAGATCACGGCATAAAGGTCGTTGAGCTCGAACATCCCCGTCCGCGCCCGGTGGTGGCTGGCATGGAGAAACCAGCCCGGCCCGTGCATCACCCAGCGGTGCGCCACATAAGCGACGCCTTCCATCGCAAGGATGGTAGCGAGGAACAACGGGATACCGGCTGCCACGTGCATCACCGGGCTATAGCCCAGCCTTGCTGCACCTGCGAGACCAGAGGGGTGGATTCGCCTTTCCGGCTGTGCTTTAGGCGGCGCACATTCCTGGGCTTAAAAAATCGGCCCGATCTTCGAAAAGGGCGCCGCGCCTCCCATGAACATCCACGAATATCAGGCCAAGGAATTGCTCGCCAAATTCGGCGTCCCCGTCCCCGCCGGCTTTGCCGCGATGAGCATCGAGGAAGCCGTCGCGGCGTCGAAGCAGCTCCCCGGGCCGCTCTATGTCGTCAAGGCGCAGATCCATGCCGGCGGGCGCGGCAAGGGCAAGTTCAAGGAGCTCGGGCCCGACGCCAAGGGCGGCGTCCGCCTCGCGCGCAGCGAAGACGAGGTTCGCGCCGCCGCCGCCGACATGCTCGGCAACACGCTGGTGACGATCCAGACCGGCGAAGCCGGCAAGCAGGTCAACCGGCTCTACGTCACCGACGGCGTCGACATCGCCCGCGAATTCTACCTCGCGCTGCTGGTCAACCGCGCCTCGGGCCGCATCTCGATGGTCGTCTCGACCGAGGGCGGGATGGACATCGAGACCGTCGCGCACGACACGCCGGAGAAGATCCACGCGATCGACATCGACCCCGCCACCGGCTTGATGCCGCACCATGGCCGCGCGGTCGCCTTCGCGCTCGGGCTGACCGGCGACCTCGCCAGGCAGGCCGCCAACGTCGCCTCGAAGCTCTACGACGCCTTCCTCGGCACCGATGCCGAGCAGATCGAGATCAACCCCCTCGCGGTCACCGAAGACGGCAAGCTGATGGTGCTCGACGCCAAGGTCGCGTTCGACGGCAATGCGATGTTCCGCCACAAGGATCTGGCTCTGCTCCGTGACGAGACCGAAGAGGATCCGATGGAGCTCGAGGCGTCGAAATACGACCTCGCCTACATCAAGCTCGACGGCGATATCGGCTGCATGGTCAACGGCGCGGGCCTCGCGATGGCGACGATGGACATCATCAAGCTGAACGGCATGTTCCCGGCCAACTTCCTCGACGTCGGCGGCGGCGCCAGCAAGGAGAAGGTCACTGCGGCGTTCAAGATCATCCTCAGCGATCCCGCGGTGAAGGGCATCCTCGTCAACATCTTCGGCGGGATCATGCGCTGCGACATCATCGCCGACGGCATCGTCTCGGCGGCAAAGGAAGTGAACCTCAGCGTGCCTTTGGTGGTCCGGCTGGAAGGCACCAATGTCGCCGAGGGCAAGGCCATCCTCGCCAATTCAGGGCTGCCGATCGTCGCGGCGAACGACCTTGGCGATGCGGCGCGCAAGATCGTCGCGCAGGTGAAGGCGGCCGCGTGACGCGATGAGCGCGATGCTCGCATGGATGGCCCTGCTGGGCCAGGAAGCCCCGCCCGCCGCGGCGGCGCCTGCCCCATGCGAGCTTCACCTCTGGTCGGCGGTGAAGCGCTTTCCCCCGGGCAGCCGGTTCGCCGGCCCCGCCGCGCCCAAGGGCAGCTTCCACGCCGACCGCGCGCAGCCGCTGGCGAACATCAACGTCATCGATCCCGATCTGCGCCTGTCGCGGGTGCCCGATGCCGCCTTTGACGGGCTGTTCGGCGCGGGGGTGCCGATCACGGTGGTGCGCCATCGCGGCGCGCTCGACCCCGGCACGGCGAAGAAGGCCAAGGCGCCGCTCGCGCCGCGCGCCGCCGCTTGCAGCGGCGACCTCGTCCTGTCGGACCTGTACGACATCGACTATAATGGCGGCGACCCGCCGCAGGGCCTGCTGGTGGCCGCGTTGGCCGCACCGGCGGGGATGAACATGCGCGTCACTTTCCGCCGCTTTGGCCCCGCGGGAAAGCTGGTCTATAGCAAGGGTGACGGCGTCAACGGCGCGATGACGGTGTCGCGCAGCCACTGGTTCGACGATCCGGCGGCGGCGATCGTGTCGATCGACGAGTCGGTCGCGGGCGGAATCCGCGCCTTCGTCGCCGCGCACGGCAACGAGAGCGGGCGGCAAGATTGACGTTTACGTAAAGGTTATTTAGAGGCGCGCTTCAGCGCACAAGATGTGAAGGATGCACATGAAAGTCCTCGTCCCCGTCAAGCGGGTGCTTGACTATAATGTGAAGCCCCGCGTGAAAGCGGATGGCACCGGCGTCGATCTCGCCAACGTCAAGATGAGCATGAACCCGTTCGACGAGATCGCGATCGAGGAAGCCGTGCGCCTCAAGGAAAAGGGCGTCGCGACCGAAGTCGTGGTGGTGTCGGTGGGCGTCGCCAAGACCGAGAGCGACGTGCTGCTGACCGCGCGCGCGATGGGCGCCGACCGCGGCATCCTGGTGGTCACCGATGAAGAGGTCGAGCCGCTCGGCGTCGCCAAATTGCTCGCGAAGATCGCCGAGGAGGAGCAGCCCGGGCTGATCATCCTCGGCAAGCAGGCGATCGACGACGACAGCAACCAGACCGGCCAGATGCTCGGCGCCTTGCTCGGCTGGCCGCAGGGCACCTTCGCCTCGAAGGTCGAAGTGAGCGGCGACCGCATTATCGTCACCCGCGAAGTCGATGGCGGGCTCGAGACCGTGGACCTCAAGGCCCCCGCGATCGTCACCACCGACTTGCGCCTCAACGAGCCGCGCTACGCGACCCTGCCCAACATCATGAAGGCCAAGTCCAAGCCGATCGCGAAGAAGACCGTCGAGGATTACGGCGTCGACGTGACGCCGCGGCTCAAGACGCTGAAGGTGGTCGAGCCGGCCAAGCGCACCGCGGGCATCAAGGTCGCCGATGTCGACGCGCTGGTCGAGAAGCTCAAGGCGCTGGGAGTTGCGAAATGAAGACGCTCGTCTGGGTCGAACACGACAACGCCACCGTCAAGGACGCCACCCTCGCGGTGGTCACCGCCGCTTCGCAGCTGGGCGAGGTCCATCTCCTCGTCGCAGGGCAGGGCTGCAATGCCGTCGCCGACGAGGCCGCCAGGATCGAAGGCGTGGGCAAGGTCCATCTCGCCGACGACGCGGCCTATGGCCATGCGCTTGCCGAGAATGTCGCGCCGCTGGTGGCCGGGCTGATGGCCGATCACGACGCGGTCCTCTTCCCCGCGACCACCAACGGCAAGAACATCGCCCCGCGCGTCGCGGCGCTGCTCGACGTGATGCAGATCAGCGACATTCTCTCGGTCGAGGGTCCCGACACCTTCACGCGCCCGATCTATGCCGGCAACGCGATCGCCACCGTCCAGACCAGCGACAAGAAGCTGGTGATCACCGTCCGCGGCACGGCCTTCGCCAAGGCGGCGCTGTCGGGCGGATCGGGGACGGTCGAGGCGGTTTCGGGTGCGGGCGACGCCGGCCTGTCCAGGTTCGCCGGCGCCGAGATCGCCAAGTCCGAGCGGCCCGAGCTGACCAGCGCCAAGGTGATCGTCTCGGGCGGCCGCGCGCTCCAGAACAGCGAGAATTTCCATTCGCTGATCGAGCCGCTCGCCGACAAGCTCGGCGCCGCGGTCGGCGCCAGCCGCGCCGCGGTCGATGCGGGATACGTCCCCAACGACTATCAGGTCGGCCAGACCGGCAAGATCGTCGCCCCGCAAGTCTATATCGCGATCGGCATTTCGGGCGCGATCCAGCACCTCGCGGGGATGAAGGATTCGAAGACGATCATCGCGATCAACAAGGACGAGGACGCCCCGATCTTCCAGGTCGCCGACATCGGCCTGGTCGGGGATCTCTTCAAGATCGTGCCGGAGCTGACCGAGAAGCTCTGAGCCTGCGTCACCCCACTGAATGAACTTTTCCCCGGCGAAGGCCGGGGCCCAGTTGCGAGCGATATCGGATGGCGGGATGCCGCCTCGAGTTGGTCGATACTGGGCCCCGGCCTTCGCCGGGGAAAGATTCAACTAAGGCTAATCCGACGCCGCCCGCGCCGCCTCCACGGTCTCGCGGTCGAGCACCTGGTCGATCGGGATCGGCGGCCCCGCGGGCCTGGCATAGCCCTCGGCCGCGGCGAGCGAGGCGAGGATCACCGGGGTGCGGTCGGCGCGGCGGGCATGGTAGAGCATCAGCTCGGGCGCGCGCTCGGGGCGCCAGCCGGGGAAGCGCAGGTCGCGCATCCATTTGATCTCGATCACCCCGATCGTATCGGGCTGCTGCGGGGCGCCGAACAATTTGTCGCGCAGCCGCGGCGCGGGCTCGTCGGCGAGCAGCACCGCTTCGGCGGGCGGCGGCTTGACCATCGGCATCGTCACCAGCCAGACATAGGTGGCGCGCGGGTTTCCGTCGGGCCCGGCGAAGAACATCAGCGGCGGCGCGGTCGCTTCATGCTCGAGCTCGATCTGCTGGCGCACCCGTCCGCGGTTCCAGCCCCACACCGCGAGATTGGTGCGAAGCGGCAGGGTCAGCGGCGCCTTGCCCTCCGCGAGCATGGCGCGGATCGCCGCGAGATTGGCTTGGCGCCACGCCGCGAGGAACCCCTCGGCGTCGAAGGGCTTCTCCGTCTCCGCCACGACGAAATCGCCGCCGGCGAACGCCGCGGCCAGCACTTCCGCCGCCTCGCGCGCGAAAATCTCCGAGCGGCCGGTGTTGATCGAGAAGAGGATGCCGGCGTCTTCGTGGTCGAACAGGAAATAGACCCCGGTGTCCTCGTTCTGGTACGCCGCCTGGCCGTCGGCGACTTCGAAATTGGCAAGGCCGGCGAACAGCGCCTCGAAGCGCGGGGTGTCGAGCGCGCCGGTGGCGGGCGCGAAGGTCAAGTGAAAGCTCATGCGCGCGCCTTGGCCGAAGCGAGCCGCAGCACGCAAGTGCCTGCGAGCGCGGACAGCAAGGAGCCGGCGAGCACGCCGATCTTGACCGCGTCGGCCAGTTCGGGGCGCCCCGGAAACGCGAGCCCGCCGATGAACAGGCTCATCGTGAAGCCGATCCCGGCGAGCAGCGCCATGCCGTAGAGCTGCGCCCAGCCCGCGGGCGGCGCGGCGATGCGGAGCTTCACCGCCAGCCAGATGCTCCCGAAAATCCCCGCCTGCTTGCCGAGCACCAGCCCCAGCGCGATGCCGAGCGGCAGCGGCGCGAGCAGCACCGCTGGCGACAGGCCGGCGAGCGACACCCCGGCATTGGCGAAGCCGAACAGCGGGACGATTCCGAACGCCACCCAGGGGTTGAGCGCGGCTTCCAGGCGGTGGAGCGGCTTCATCGGCACCGTCATCGCCGCGGCGACGCCGGCGACGGTCGCATGCACGCCCGAGAGGAACACCAGCAGCCAGAGCAGCAGCGCGAGCGCCAGATAGGGCCAGATCCGCACCACCCCCCACCGGTTGAGCCCTGCCATCGCCAGCAGCACGACTCCCGCTCCTGCGAGCGCCGCCAGGTCGAGATGCCCGCTATAGGCAACCGCGATGATCAGGATCGCACCGAGATCGTCGACGATCGCGATCGTGGTGAGGAAGAGGCGCAGCGCCGGCGGCGCGTGTCGGCCGAGCAGCGCCATCACCCCCATCGCAAAGGCGATGTCGGTCGCGGCGGGGATCGCCCAGCCGTTCGCGAGTCCCGGCGTGGTCCGGGTCACCGCCAGATAGACCAGGGCCGGGACGATCATCCCCGCCGCCGCTGCGATCACCGGCAACCGGCGCTGCTCGCCTGTCGCCAGCCGCCCGCCGACGAACTCGCTCTTGATTTCCAATCCGACGACGAAGAAGAACACCGCCATCAGCGCGTCGTTGATCCACTGGTGCGCGTCCAGCGGCCCGGCCCGAACATGCAGCGCGTGGAAATAGGCGCCGGCCAGCGGCGAGTTCGCCACCCCCAGCGCGAGCGCCGACGCCGCCATCAGCACGACTCCGCCCGCCGCCTCGCTCGCGACGAACGCGCGCATCGAGGCCGGCAGGCGCATCACGCCCTGGCCAGCGCCTCGGCGATCAGCTTGCGCGTGTTGGCGATCCCGTAGAGCGCGATGAAGCTCCCCATCCGCGGCCCCTGGTCCGATCCGAGCAGCGTCTCGTACAGCGCCTTGAACCAGTCGCGCAGCTGCTCGAACCCGCCGGTCTTGCCGATCTCGTAGACCAGGTTCTGGATATCCTCGGCGGACGCATCGGCAGGCAAGGCCGCCAGCCCGGCATCGAGCCGTTCGAGCGCCGCGACCTCCACCCCCGCGGGCGCGCGCCGCAGAAGCGCCGGCGTCACGAAATCGCGCGCATAGGCCAGCGCATAGCCGATCAGCTGGTCGAGCGCCGGATAGGCCTCGGGCGTCGCATCGGGGACGTAATTGGCCAGATAGCCCCAGACCTGCGCCTTCGATGCCTCGCCCATCACCCCGACCAAATTGAGCAGCAGCCCGAAGGTCACCGGCAGCGCCTCTTCGGGCGGCGGGCCGTTATGGATATGGTGCACCGGATTGCCGAGCCTTTGCTCGATCGGCTGCCCGGCATAATTGGCGCGGAACTGCCAGTAATCGTCGACCGCGCGCGGGATCACCCCCATGTGGAGCGCCTTCGCCCGCCGCGGCTCGCGGAAGATGTAGAACGCCAGGCTCTCGTCGGGGCCATAGGTCAGCCATTGCTCGAGGCTGAGCCCGTTGCCCTTGGTCTTGGAGATCTTCTCGCCCTTCTCGTCGAGGAACATCTCATAGTTGAACCCCTCGGGCGGCTTGCCGCCGATCGCGCGCGCGATCTTCGAGCTCTGCGTGACCGAATCGATCAGATCCTTGCCCGACATCTCGTAATCGACGCCGAGCGCGACCCAGCGCATCGCCCAGTCGACCTTCCACTGGAGCTTGGCCTTGCCGCCGAGGATCGACTGAGTGACGCGCTCGCCTTCATCGTCGAACGCGATGAGGCCCGCCTCGGCATCGACCACCTCGACCGGCACCTGCAGCACGGTGCCGCTCTTCGCGCTGATCGGCAGCACCGGCGAATAGGTCGCCTGGCGCTCCTTGCCGAGCGTCGGCAGCATGATGTCGAGGATCGCCTGGTAGCGGCGCAGCACTTGCCTGAGCGTCTCGTCGAAACGCCCGCTGGCATAATAGTCGGTCGACGAGATGAACTCGTACTCGAACCCGAACTGGTCGAGGAATTGCCGCAGCAGCGCATTGTTGTGCGCGGCGAAGCTGTCGTGCGTGCCGAACGGATCGGGCACCTGGGTCAGCGGCTTGCCGAGATAGCGCGCGAGCATCTCGCCATTGGGGACGTTGCCCGGCACCTTGCGCAGCCCGTCCATGTCGTCGCTGAACGCGATCAGCCTCGTCGGGATGTCCGAGATCGCCTCGAACGCGCGGCGCACCATCGTCGTGCGCAGCACTTCGTTGAAGGTGCCGATATGCGGCAGCCCCGACGGGCCATAGCCGGTCTCGAACAGCACATGGCCCTTGGGCGGCGCGCCGTCGGGGTAGCGCTTGAGCAGCTTGCGCGCCTCTTCATAGGGCCAGGCCTTGGACTCGAGCGCGGCGGCGCGTAGCTGGGGATCGACTGTCATGACAGGCGCGCGTCTAGCCGAGAGCGGGGGCCGCTGCTAGCACTTGGCCGTGTCCCCGGTCCCGGAATATCACGGCATCGACCGCGCCCGCTTCGAGGCCGAGATCGTGCCGCCCGCGCGCCCGGCGATCCTGCGCGGGCTGGTCGCCGGCTGGCCCGCGGTGCAGGCGGGCCGCGACTCGGCCGAGGCGTTCGCCGCGTATCTGCGCAGCCAGGCGAACGACACCGCCGCCGAGGCCTGGTTCGGCCCGCCCGAAATCGCCGGCCGCTTCGACTTCACGCCCGAAATCGACGGCTACAACCACGACCGCAAGCTCGCCACGGTCGACCAGATGCTCGACCTGCTGCTACGCCAGCGCGGGACGCCGGAGCCCTGGGGCATCTATGCCGGCGCGCTCCCGCTCGGCCGCCATTTGCCGGGCTTCGCGGCGGCCAATCCGATGCCTTTGCTCGACCCCGAGCGCTACATGCTGACGTCGCTCTGGCTCGGCAACCGGACGCAGACCGCGGCGCATTGGGACGTCCCGCAGAACCTCGCCTGCGTCGTCCTCGGCCGGCGGCGCTTCACTTTGTTTCCGCCCGGGCAGCTGCCCAATCTCTATGTCGGCCCGATCGACTTCACGCTTGCCGGCCAGCCGACCAGCCTCGTCGACATCGACGCGCCCGACTTCGAGCGTTTCCCCAGATTCGCCCGGGCGCTCGAGGCCGCCGAGGTCGCCGAGCTGGAGCCCGGCGACGCGCTCTACTTGCCGAGTCTGTGGTGGCACGGCGTCCGCGGGCAGGACGAAGTCGGCGCGATGGTCAATTACTGGTGGCGCGACGGCCCGGCGCACATGGTCACGCCGATGCAGTCGCTGCTCCACGCCGCGATGACGATGCACGAGCTTCCCGAGGCCGAACGCGCCGCATGGAAGGCGCATTTCGACCATTATATCTTCCACGCCAACGGCGATCCGCTCCCGCACGTCCCCCAGGCCGCCCGCGGCATCCTCGGCGCCCGCACCCCCGAGCTGATCGCCCGGCTCAAGGCGCGGCTGGCGAAGGGGCTTGGGAAATAGCCCGGCGTATTTCTTCTTCCTGCTCTCCTGCGAAAGCAGGAGCCCAGAGTCGCAAGCGCTGAACCGTGTGGCTCTGGACCCCTGCTTTCGCAGGGGAACGACGCGCCGCCAAACCCGGCTTCCAATGTAGGATTTCATTTCGCATAGACTCGCCGATGAAACCGCTCGCGCTCGAAATCCCGGTCCCCTGGTTCACGCCCGTGCCGCTCTTGCGCACGCGCCACGACGGCTGGACGCCGGCGCGCCAGCGCATCTTCCTCGCCGCGCTCGCCGATAGCGGCGTCGTGTCGAGGGCGGCGCGGGCCGCGGGCATGGGGGTTACCTCGGCCTATAATCTGCGCCGCCGCAAGGGCGCCGAGAGCTTTGCCGCCGCATGGGACACGGTCGAAAAGGCCGCGCGCGACCGGGCGCTCGCCTATGTCATCGAGCATATCATGAACGGCGAGACCCATCCGCGCTTCTATGCCGGGCGCTTCATCGGGACGATCCATCGCGTCGATGCCCGAGTCGCCCTCGCCGCAGTCCGTGCCGCTTTTCCGGAGCCGCCTCCGCGCCGGCGGGCAAAGTGAAACGATGATGCGCGACTCCCTTCACTTTGCGAATCAACCACCTGCCAAATCGGCTGGCCACCGGGAACGAAAAGTGTACAGAATGCAGCGATGGCGGACCTTCCCTATCCTGCGCTCCACGCCAGCCATGGCGGCGTCTGGATCGCCACCGCCGGAGAGACGCGCGCGGTCGGGCGGGGCGAGGCGATCCGGATCGCCGCCGACACGCCGATCCTGATGCTCAACGCGCCGTTGGTCGGCCAGCGGCTCGGCCATCCCGAATTGAACGGTCTCGACCTGCTGGAGCTGTTCGCGTTCCTGCGCCCCGCGCGCTTCATGGTGCCGACTCCCAAGGGTCTCGCCCGGGTCGCCGGAATCGACCCGCCGACAAGCGATTCCGAAGTCGCGCCGTTCCTCCGCCGCGCCGCCGAGACGCTGCTCGCGCTGGCCGAAACCGACTGGCCCGAGCGCGAAGGCGCGTGGAATTCGGTCCAGTCGCTGTTCCGGCTGCGCTGGCCCTGGGCGCCGGCGGTGTCGCAGCGCGTCGCCAAGCCCGAAAAGGCCGAGCGCTGGCTGTTCTCGAAGCTTCCCGAATGGAGCGAGTCCGCTCCCCGCGCCGCGCCGCGCACGATCACTCTCCGCGATGCCGACGTCGCCGAGCGGCTCGCCACGCTCACCGGATCGGCCGCCGAGCGCCGCCAGGGCCAGCGCGACTATGCCGCCGCCGCCGCGCGCGCCTTCGCCCCGCGCGAGATCCGCGATTCGCCCAATCTCGTCCTCGCCGAGGCGGGGACCGGCATCGGCAAGACGCTCGGCTATCTCGCCCCCGCCTCGCTCTGGGCGGCCCAGGCCGATGGCGCGGTGTGGATCTCGACCTTCACCAAGGCGCTCCAGCGCCAGCTCGGCCACGAAAGCGAGCGGCTGTTCCCCGACGAGGCCGAGCGCAAGAAGCGCATCGTCACCCGCAAGGGCCGCGAGAATTATGTCTGCCTGCTCAATCTCGAGGACGCGTTGCAGGGCGGGTTCGCCGGCCGCGCCGCGATCCTCGCGCAGCTGGTCGCGCGCTGGGCGGCCTACACCGCCGACGGCGACATGATCGGCGGCGACCTGCCCGGCTGGCTGCCCACCCTGTTCCGCCGCAACGGCTCGACTGCGCTCACCGACCGGCGCGGCGAGTGCATCTATGCCGGCTGCCCGCACTACCGGAAATGCTTCATCGAGCGCAGCGCCCGCGCGAGCGCCGAGGCCGATATCGTCATCGCCAACCATGCGCTGGTGATGGTCAACGCGGCGCGGGGCAGGGAGTCGGCCAACCGTCCGACGCGCTATGTCTTCGACGAAGGGCACCACCTGTTCGACGCCGCCGACGCGATGTTTTCGGCGGCGTTGACCGGGCAGGAGGCGATCGAGCTCCGGCGCTGGATCACCGGCCCCGAATCGGGCGCGCGGGGGCGGCGGCGTGGCCTCGCGGCACGGCTTTCCGATGTCGCCAGCTACGATGCCGAGGGCGGCGAGGCGATCGGCGCCGCAGTGGTCGCCGCGCAGGCGCTTCCCTCGGACCAGTGGCTCCAGCGGCTCGGCGAGGGCCAGCCGTTCGGCCCGGTCGAGTCGCTGCTCGCCGCGGTGCGCGGGCTGGTCTTCGCGCGCGATTCGGGGGGCGAGACCGGCTACGGCCTCGAGACCGAGCTCGCCGAGCCCGATCCCGCCTTGGTCGAGGCCGCCGGCCCCGCCGGCGCCGCGCTCGATTCGCTGCTCCGTCCGCTGGTCACGCTCGGCCGCCGGCTCGAAGCCGTGCTCGCCGAAGCCCCCGACTGGATGGACGGCCCGGCCCGCGCGCGAGTCGAAGGCGCGATCGCCTCGCTCGGCTGGCGCACCGAGACCGTCGGCGCCTGGCTCGCGCTGATCGCCCGGATCGGCGGGCCGGCCGATCCCGAGTTCGTCGACTGGCTCGCGGTCGACCGAGTCGAGGGCCGCGAATATGATGTCGGGCTCCACCGCCACTGGCTCGATCCCTCGCGCCCGTTCGCGAAGACCGTGCTCGAGCCTGCGCATGGCGCAGTGATCACCTCGGCGACGCTCAAGGCCGGCGGCGACTGGGACCTCGCGGAAGCGCGCACCGGCGCGACTCATCTGCTGCGCCCGGCCGGCCGGTTCGAGGCGCCGAGCCCGTTCGACTATGCCAACCAGGCGCAGGTGCTGATCGTCACCGACGTCAAGCGCGGCGACTTGCCCGCGCTCGCCAATGCCTATGCCCGCCTGACCGTCGCGGCGGAGGGCGGCACGCTCGGGCTGTTCACGGCGATCCGGCGGCTGCGCGCGGTCCATGCCCGCATCGCCGACCGGCTGGCGCGCGAGGGGCTACCGCTGCTCGCCCAGCACGTCGATCCGATCGACACCGGGACTTTGGTCGACATCTTCCGCGACGATCCGCGGACCTCGCTGATCGGCACCGATGCGCTGCGCGACGGCGTCGACGTCCCCGGCCACTCGCTGCGGCTGGTGGTGATGGAAGGCGTGCCCTGGCCCAAGCCGACCGTGCTCCACGCCGCGCGGCGGCTCGCAGGCGGCGGCACCGCCTATGACGACCGCATCGTCCGCGCGCGGCTGGCGCAGGCGTTCGGCCGGCTGATCCGCCGCGCCGATGATTCGGGCAGCTTCGTCCTGCTCTCGGCGGCGATGCCGTCGCGGCTGCTGAGCGCCTTCCCCGCGGGCACGCCGATCGCCCGGGTGACGCTCGACGAGGCAGTCGAGCGGGTAAGGCTTTCCCTCGGCCCACGCTTGCGGCATGAGGCGCCCGAAACCGCCTGACCCGACGGGAATTCATGAAGACGCTCACGCTGCTGCGCCACGCCAAATCGGGATGGGACGATCCCGTCGCGCGCGATTTCGATCGCCCGCTCAATCCCAAGGGCCAGCGCGCCGCGCAGGCGGTGGGCCGCCACATGAAGGCGGCGGGGCTCGAATTCGACCATGTCATCGCCTCGCCCGCCGCGCGCGTGGTCGAGACGCTCGAGCATGTCGCGGCCGGCTATGGCAGCGATCTCGCTCCCGCCTGGGACCAGCGCATCTACCTCGCCTCGGCGGCGACGCTGCTCGACCTGGTCCACGACTTGCCCGGCGCCGCGGAGTCGGTGCTGGTGGTCGGGCATAATCCGGGGCTCGAGGAACTGGTGCTCGGGCTCGTCCCCGGCGGCGCGCTGCGCGGCGATGTCGAAGCCAAATTCCCCACGGCGAGCCTCGCCGAGCTCCATTTCGACGTCGAACGCTGGCAGGATGTCGAGCCGGGCAAGGGCGAGCTGATCCGCTTCACTCGCCCGCGCGACCTGGATCCGAGCCTGGGGCCGGACCGGAACTAGGACCACCGCCGCTAACGGTTCCGGCTTCGTCAAGGCGGTCAGCCCTTGTCGGCCTCCAGCGCGGCGCTCAGCGAATCACGGATCGCCTTGAGCGCGTCGGCATCGCCGCCATCGCCCGTGCTCGGTGCTGCCGCCGCGGCCGGCACCGGCTTTGCCCCCCGCTCCGACGCCAGCAGCTTCTGCACCCCGCGGATCGTATAGCCCTGGTCGGCGAGCAGCCCGTGGATGCGCCGCACCAGCGCGACATCCTCGGGCCGGTAATAGCGCCTTTTGCCCGCGCGGGTCAGCGGGCGGAGCTGGGGGAAGCGCGTCTCCCAATAGCGCAGGATATGCTGGGGCCGCCCGATCTCCTGGGCGAGTTCGCCGATCGTCCTCAGCGCGCCAGCGGCCTTCTCGGGCGCCGGCATCGCACTATCCTCAGCTTGCCGAGACGATGCGGTCGCGCATCATCTGGCTGGCGCGGAAGGTGAGCACGCGCCGCGGCGCGATCGGCACTTCGACGCCGGTCTTGGGGTTGCGCCCCACCCGCTCGCCCTTGTCGCGCAGGATGAAGCTGCCGAAGCCGGAGATTTTGACGTTCTCGCCCTTGGCAAGCGATTCGCACATATGGGTAAGGATCTGTTCGACCAGCCGTGCTGCGTCGGCGCGCGACAGGCCTACTTCGCGATGCAGTGATTCGGCCAGATCGGCCCTGGTCAGCGTGCCCGCGGCGGCCATGGTCGTACGTCTCCCCTTAACCTGTGTTGTTGCAGCCTAACAGATTGTTCGGGCTGCGCAAACGGGAACATTACGAGGCTGTAACAAAGCAGATTCCAGCCAATTTGGCGCTATCTCAGAACCGCACGACCGCCGCGCCCCAGGTGAAGCCGCCGCCCATCGCTTCGAGCACGATCAGGTCGCCGCGCTTGATCCGCCCGTCGCGCACCGCGGTGTCGAGCGCGAGCGGCACCGAGGCTGCGGAGGTGTTGGCATGCTGGTCGACAGTGACGATCACGCGCGCGGGGTCGAGGCCGAGCTTGCGCGCGGTCGCATCGAGGATGCGGGCATTGGCCTGGTGCGGCACCACCCAGTCGACGTCCGACGAGACCAGCCCGGCGACGGCCAGCGTCTCCTCCATCACCGCGGCGAGATTGACCACGGCGTGGCGAAACACTTCGCGGCCCTTCATGCGGAGCTTGCCGACGGTGCCGGTGGTCGAGGGTCCGCCATCGACATAGAGCAATTCATTGTGCCGCCCGTCGGCGTGGAGCCGCGTCGCGAGGATGCCGCGGCCCGCGTTGCCGGCGTCTTGGTTCTCCTGCGCCTCGAGCACCACCGCCCCCGCGCCGTCGCCGAACAGCACGCAGGTCGTGCGGTCCTCCCAGTCGAGAATGCGGCTGAAGGTCTCGGCGCCGATCACCAGCGCCTTGCGCGCCGCACCGCTGCGGATCATCGAGTCGGCGACCTGCAGCGCATAGAGAAAGCCCGAGCACACCGCCGCCACGTCGAACGCGACGCAATCATGGATCCCCAGCGCAGTCTGCACCTTGGTCGCGCTGGCGGGGAAGGTCTGGTCGGGCGTCGCGGTGGCGAGCA
The DNA here is from genome assembly GCA_040388355.1 of Pseudomonadota bacterium. GTDB lineage: Bacteria > Pseudomonadota > Alphaproteobacteria > Sphingomonadales > Sphingomonadaceae > Sphingomonas. Next base: position 72,845 of record JAZKCD010000019.1, read on the forward strand.
CGATCAGGTCGATATCGGTCGCGGCGATTCCTGCCGCGGCGATCGCCGCCCTGGCGGCGCCGGTCGCGAGCGTGCTCGTGGTCTCGTCGGGCCCGGCGATGTGGCGGAAGCGGATGCCGGTGCGCTCGACGATCCATTCGTCGGTGGTATCGACCGTCTCGGCCAGCTCGGCGTTGGAGACGCGGTGCGCGGGCAATGCCGATCCCGTTCCGGTGATGACCGATCGCAACGTCATCGTTGCGCTTCTTTGTTGGTCAGCTTCGCTGACCGCACTTCCGAATCAAGACTCATCACGCCGCCTTCGCCTCGAAATTCCCGAGATCCTCGGCGATCCGTCGCAGCAGGTCGTCGCGCAGCATCTTTGCCGCAAAGCCGATCGCGGTGCTCACGCCGACTTCGGTGGCGCTGCCATGGCTCTTCACGACGATGCCGTTGAGACCGAGAAAGACAGCGCCGTTATGGTTGTTGGGGTCGAGATGGTGGCGCAGCAGCTCGGTCGCCGGGCGCGAGATCAGGAAGCCGATCTTCGAGCGCGTCGAGCTGGAGAAGGCGCGCTTGAGCAGGTCGGCGACGAAGCGCGCGGTGCCCTCGACCGTCTTGAGCGCGATATTGCCCGAAAAGCCGTCGCAGACGATCACGTCGACATCGCCGCGCGACAGCTTGTTGCCTTCGATGAAGCCCTTGAACTCGAGCCGCAGATGCGTCGCCGCGCGCAGCTCGGCCGCGGCGTCGCGGATATTCTCGGTGCCCTTCATCTCCTCGGTACCGATGTTGAGCAGCGCCACCCGCGGCGAATCGAGGTCGAGCGCAGTGCGCGCATAGGCGGCGCCCATCACCGCGAATTGGACGAGGTTGCGCGCGTCGCATTCGGTATTGGCGCCGAGATCGAGCATCACCGTATCGTTGTCGCCAAGGCTCGGCAGCAAGGCGGCGAGCGCGGGCCGGTCGATCCCGGGCATGGTGCGCAGCGAAACCTTGGCCATCATCATCAGCGCGCCGGTATTGCCCGACGACACCGCGGCTCCGGCCAGCCCCTGCTTGACCAGGTCGATCGCGATTCCCATCGAGGTGGTCTTGGCGCGGCGCAGCGCCTGGCCGGGCTTCTCGTCGGACGTGACGACGCCCGCGGCGTGGACGATCTCCGACGCCGCGGTGAGGTTGGGATGCGCCTTCAGGCCCTCGCGAATCCGGGCTTCATCGCCGACGAGGTAGAATTGCATCCCCTCGTAGCGGCGGCGCGCCGCGGCGACGCCTGCGAGCATCACGGCGATCCCCTCGTCGCCGCCCATCGCATCGACGGCGATTCGCGAGGAGTTCGTCATGATGCCACGCCCCCGATCCGCTCCGTGGCTCAGCCCTCGGTGGAAGTGATCTCGCGGCCGTTATAATGGCCGCACGCGCCGCACAGGACATGCGGGCGCTTGAGCTCGCCGCAGTTCGGGCACTCCTGGTACGCCGCAACGGTGAGCGAATCGTGCGCCCGGCGCATGCCGCGCCTGGACGGCGAGGTCTTTCTCTTGGGAACGGCCATTTCGGCAACCTTCTTCGAAAAGCTACTGCAATATTGGGTCGCGATACGCCCGCATAAAGGTTCGGGCAAGCGACGGCTGGGCCGGCCGCTCGCCGGGACCAGCGGACAGGTCACGAAGCGAGCGTGCGCCTATAGCGATTCGCGCGATTGTTGCAAGGCTTGGGAGGGCGTGCGACTCTCGCTTGGAATGCGGTGCCAGCCCGCTCCCCCACCCGGCCACCCATAGGATACTAAAACTGGGTGGCCGGGTGGGGGAGCGGGCTGGCACCGCCCACAACAAAACGGGGGCAATCATGACAATCATTCTGCCGATCGCATTGACGACCGCCGCGGGCGCCGCGCTGATCAATCTCTGGCTCGGCTGGCGGGTCGGCAAGGTCCGCATCGCCGAGAAGATCTCGATCGGCGACGGCGGCAATCCGCGGCTGATCGCGCGGATGCGCGCGCAGCTCAACTTCGCCGAATATGTGCCGGTGGTGCTGATCCTGATCGGGCTGATCGAAGCGGCGATGGGCACCCAGCTGTGGCTGTGGGTCGTCTCGGGGGTGTTCCTGCTCGGCCGCGTCCTGCACGGCTTCGGCATGGACGGCGGCAGGCTGGCGCGCGGCCTCGGCATCTATTCGACGATGCTGATCATGCTCGGGCTGGCGGGCTATGCCGTGACGATCCCCTATCTGACCCAGAGCCCGCCGGTGCGGACGATGATGCTGCGGTAGGGGAAGCCCGATCCCGCTGGATAAACCTTTTTCCCCGGCGCAGGCCGGGGCCCAGTATCCACGGACTTTCGGCGGCATCCCGCCGTCCGAATCGGCTCGCAACTGGGCCCCGGCCTGCGCCGGGGAAAGATTCAGATAGACCGACTTCGACCCTACCCCCGCGCCAGCACCGAATCCGCCACGAACGGATTGGTCGCGCGCTCGTGCGCGAAGGTGCTCGGCTGGTTGTGGCCGGGGACGAAGGTGGTGTCCCCGCCCAGTGGCCACAGCTTGCCGGTGATCGAATCAAGCAGCTGCTGGTGGTCGCCCATCGGGAAATCGGTGCGCCCGATCGATCCGTGGAACAGCACGTCGCCGACCATCGCCAGCTTCGACTCCGGATGGTGAAACACGACATGGCCCGGCGTGTGGCCGGGGCAGTGATAGACGTCGAGGACCAGCTTGCCGACGGTCACCTGGTCGCCGTCGACCAGCCAGCGCCCGGGCTCGAACGGAGTGCCGCGCACGCCATAGTTGCGCCCGTCCTCCTCGAGCCGCGAAATCCAGAACCGGTCGGCCTCGTGCGGGCCCTCGATTTCGACGCCCAGCTCCTTGGCGAACTCGCCCGCGGCGCCGCAATGGTCGATATGGCCGTGGGTCAGCAGGATTTTCTCGATCGTGACCCCGTGATGCGCCGCCGCTGCGCGCAATTTGTGCAAGTCGCCGCCGGGATCGACGAAGGCGCCGAGCATCGTCTCGGTGCACCAGATCAGCGAGCAATTCTGCTGGAGCGGGGTGACGGGAACGATTGCGGCGCGCATCGGGGGGTTGCTGGACATGCGCGCGAGATAGGCGGGCGGACGCTCACGGGCAACATGGCGGGGTATCGGCGCCGCGCCTTAACTGCTGTTCCCCTGCGAAAGCAGGGGTCCAGAGCCAAGCAGTTCGTCGCTTGTGATCCTGGACCCCTGCTTTCGCAGGGGAGCAATGACCAACACGGGCTTGCCGCGACCGCCCGCGCGCTGCATTCGGGCAGGCGCATGCTGCCTGCCGCTCCCTTCGTGCTGCTCGACGATGCCCGGCCCGGCGCGGCGCCGGCGCGGCTCTATGCGAATCCGGTCGAGATCGTCACCGGCGAGGTCCGCGCGGGGCTCGCGCGGATCAAGGCGGCGCAGGCGCGCGGCCTCCATGCGGCGGGTTTCCTCGCCTATGAGGCGAGCGAAGCGCTCGAGCCGGCCGCCTGGCCCAACCCGGCCGGCGGCGAATCGCCCAAATTCTGGTTCGGCCTGTTCGAGCGCTATGAGGAAGTCCCCGATGTCGCCGCGCTGCTTCCCGATCCCGCGGGCGCCTGGGCGGGGACCCCGCAGCCCTGGATCACCCGCGACCAATATGGCGAGCAGTTCGCGCGCGTCGCCGCGCTGATCGAAGCCGGCGACATCTACCAGGCCAACCTCACCTTCCGCGCCTGGGTGCGCCACGCCGGCAGTCCGGCCGCGCTCTACGCGCTGCTCCGCGCCCGCGCCGCCGCCGGCTATGGCGCGCTGGTCGCGACCGGCGACCAGTGGCTGCTGTCGCTCTCGCCCGAATTGTTCTTCGCCGTCGAATCGGGCCGGCTCACCGCGCGCCCGATGAAGGGCACCGCGGTGCGCGGCGCGACTCCGGAGGAAGACCGCGCCCTCGCCGAATCGCTCGCCAGCGACCCCAAGCAGCGCGCCGAGAATTTGATGATCGTCGACCTGATGCGGAATGACCTTAGTCGCGTCGCCCGGGCGGGGAGCGTAGCCGTGCCGCAGCTCTTCAGCGTGGAGCAATATCCGACCGTCCATCAGATGGTCTCCACGGTCACCGCCGACCTTCGCGAAGGAATGGATGCCGTCGATGCCCTCGAATCTTTATTCCCCTGCGGCTCGGTCACCGGCGCGCCCAAGGTCCGCGCGATGCAGGTCATCGGCGTGGTGGAGGGCGCCGCGCGCAACATCTATACCGGCGCGATCGGCCGGCTCGATGCAGACGGCGACGCGATGTTCAACGTCGCGATCCGCACGCTGATGCTCGACTCGACCAGCGACGCTGCGGTGCTGGGGCTCGGCTCGGGCGTGGTCGCCGATTCGCGCGCCGAGGAGGAATGGCAGGAGTGCCTCGCCAAGGGCGCCTTCGTCACCGCAGGGGAGACCGCGTTCGACCTGATCGAGACGATGGCGTTCGACGCCGACACCGGCATCCCGCTGCTCGAACGCCACCTCGCGCGGATGAAGGCGAGCGCGCAGCTGTTCGGCTTCGCCTTCGATCGCCACATGGTCCGCAACGAGCTCCAGGCCGCGACCTTCCGCCTCTCGGCGCCCACCCGTGTCCGCCTGCTGCTGGCGCGTTCGGGCGCGATCGCGATCGGGGTCGCGCCGATGCCCGCGGCGCCCGCCGGGCCGGTCGAAGTCGCGCTCGCGCCGCTGCCGGTCGCGGCGGACGATTTCCGGCTGCGCCACAAGACCAGCCGCCGCGGCTTCTATGATCGCGCCCGGGTGCCCGGCGCCTTCGAGACCGTCTTCACCGATCCCGACGGGTTCCTCACTGAAGGCAGCTTCACCTCGGTCTTCGTCGAACGGAACGGCATCCTCGTCACCCCGCCGCTGACGCGCGGGCTGCTCCCGGGGGTGCTGCGCGCCGAGCTGCTCGATACCGGCCGCGCGGTCGAGGGCGACCTCACCCCCGCCGATCTCGAATCGGGCTTCCTGATCGGCAACGCGCTGCGCGGACTGGTATCAGCCGTTACATTTGCGAAAGCAGGGTCGGCACCGTAAAGGCGCGCGCATGAAGACCACCGCAGCGCTCGACCGCATCTCGCCCTCCGCCACGCTCGCCATGACCACGCGGGTCAACGAGCTGAAAGCGCAGGGTGTGGACGTGATCGGCCTCGGCGCCGGCGAGCCCGATTTCGACACGCCGGACTATGTCCAGGACGCCGCGATCGCCGCGATCCGCAGCGGCAAGACGCGCTACACCAATGTCGACGGCACCAACGAATTGAAGGCGGCGATCGCCGCCAAGTTCAAGCGCGACAACGGCCTCGACTATGCGCTGAACCAGATCAGCGTGAATGTCGGCGGCAAGCACACCTTGTTCAACGCATTGGTCGCGACGGTCGAGGCGGGCGACGAAGTCATCGTCCCCGCGCCCTATTGGGTGAGCTATCCCGACATCGTCCAATATTGCGGCGGCACCCCGGTCTTCATCGCCGCAGGGCCCGAGCAGGGCTACAAGATCACCCCCGCCCAGCTCGAGGCGGCGATCACTGCGAAGACCAAGTGGCTGATCCTCAACTCGCCCTCCAACCCCACCGGCGCCGCCTATTCGGCGACCGAGCTGAGGGCGCTGGGCGAAGTGCTCGAGCGCCATCCGCAGGTCTGGGTGATGGCCGATGATATGTACGAGCATATCGTCTATGACGGCTTCGAATTCGCGACGATCGCGCAGGTCTGCCCGTCGCTCTACGAGCGTACGCTGACCGTCAACGGCTGTTCCAAGGCCTATTCGATGACCGGCTGGCGGATCGGCTTCGCGGGCGGCGCGCCGTGGCTGATCAAGGCGATGGCCAAGCTCCAGTCGCAATCGACGTCGAACCCGTGCTCGATCGCCCAGGCGGCCGCCACCGCGGCGCTCAACGGCGACCAGTCGTTCCTGCAGGCACGCAACGCCGCCTTTCAGTCGCGCCGCGACCTGGTCGTGTCGATGCTCAACCAGGTGGGCGGCATGACCTGCCCGCGTCCCGAAGGCGCCTTCTACGTCTATCCCGAATTCGCCGGGCTGATCGGCAAGACCACCCCCAAGGGCCAGCGGATCGACACCGACGAGGCGATGATCGGCTATCTGCTCGACGAGGCCAAGGTCGCGGCGGTGCACGGCGCGGCGTTCGGGCTCTCGCCGGCGATGCGGATCAGCTACGCGACTTCGGAGGATGTGCTCCGCGAGGCGTGCGAGCGCATCCAGACCGCCTGCGCCGCGCTCCGGTAAGACTTTCGGCCAGGCAAACCTCCTTTCCCAAGGGAACGAGGCGGGCTTTGGCGCAAGGGCATAACACCGAACAAGCCCGGGGTGACGGGAGAGACGGAGGCGGTGAGCCCTCATTCGCGAGCGCCCCCATCTTGCATCCTGGCGCGGCCACCCCGACCTAGGGGCGGCTAGCCGCCATGATCGGGATCGCAGCCATGTTCAAATTCGCCCTTCCCGCCGCCGCCGCGGTGGGTCTCGTCGCGCTCGCCTATGCCGGCACCGGCGCCGCCGCCGAGCGCGCGGTGTCGATCCCCGCGCCGCGGTTCGACATCACCCGCGCCAGCGGCCCGCAAGTCGCGATATTCGCGGGCGGCTGCTTCTGGGGGATGGAGGCGGTGTTCGAGCAGGTTAAGGGCGTCACCGGAGTCACCACCGGCTATGCCGGCGGCGCGAAGGACGACGCGACCTATGATCAGGTCTCGACCGAGCGCACCGGTCATGCCGAGGCGGTCCGCATCGTCTACGATCCGGCGAAAGTGAGCTACGGCACGCTGCTGCGCGTCTATTTCTCGGTCGCGCACGATCCGACCCAGCTCAACCGCCAGACCCCCGACACCGGCCCCAGCTACCGCTCGGCGATCTTCCCGCAGAACCCCGACCAGCGCTACGTCGCCAATGCCTATATCAAGCAGCTGTCGGCCACGCATGCGTATCCCGCGCCGATCGTCACTCGGCTCGAGACCGGCGGCTTCTTCGCGGCCGAGGCGTATCACCAGGATTTCTACCGCAAGAACCCGGCGCACCCGTACATCGTCCGCTGGGACAAGCCCAAGATGGCCGCGTTCCGCGCGACCTTCCCGGCGCTGGCGAAATAGTCAGCGCTCGCCCAGCCGCCTGCGCGCGCCCTCAAGGCCCCAGGCCATCACCTTGTGGTGGTTCCATTCGAACAGCCGCGCCAGCACCGGCGCGAGCAGGCGCATCCACGGCTTGGTGACCTCGACTCGCCACAGATAGCGGACATGCGTGCCCTCGGGCTCGTCGTGCAGGTTCCAGATGCCGCTGCCGTCGAGCTCGCCGAAGGCGCGGCCTTCGAGGCAGGTGGGGCGCTCGATGCGGGTGACCTCGACATCGAAGGTCAGCGTATAGGGAAGCGCAGTCGCCCAGGTGATGCGGCGGACCGCGCCCAGCCCCTCGGCATCGCCTGCGCGGATGACTTCGACGCGCTTCACCGCGCGCCACCAGCCCGGCCAGTCCTCGACCTTCTCGATCAGGTCCCACACCCGATCGATCGGGGCTTCGAAATGCCAGTCGCTGACCAGCGAGAAATGCGTCATCACCATCGCAAACCTCCGCGGGGCGCGATACAGCCGGGGCATGATCGATCTTCCGGCGGGTACGCGCGCCTATCTACGTCCGATCCAGTTCGTCGATACGCCTGTCGGGCGCGATGGTGAAGTGGCGCGGCTGGCGGGCGGGCTGATCTGGTTCGCGGCGTACGAGCTGATCGCGGTCAGGGACGGCAGGCGCGTGCTCCAGGCGACGGTGCCGGTCGCCGAATTGCCCGACGAATTGCGCCCGCTCGCCGACCGCATCGCCGCCCCGCGCGCGGCGCTGGCGCTCGGCGAGCGCGTGGTCAGGCTCGACCAGCCGCAGGTGATGGGCATCCTCAACATCACGCCGGACAGCTTCTCCGACGGCGATGTCCATTATGGCGATCCCGAGGGCGCGGCGCGGTTCGGCATCGAGCTGAGCGGCGCCGGCGCGGCACTGATCGACGTCGGCGGCGAATCGACGCGCCCGGGCTCCGAACCGCTCTGGGAAGGCGACGAAATCGCCCGAGTCGTGCCCGTGATCGAGCGCCTCGCGCGCAGCGGCACTGCAATCTCGATCGACACCCGCAAGGCGCCGGTGATGGAAGCCGCGCTCAAGGCCGGCGCGCACCTCGTCAACGACGTCGCCGCCCTGCTGTGGGACCCGCGCGCGCTGGAGGTGGTGGCCGGGGCCGGCTGCCCGGTGGTGCTGATGCACTCGCCCGATCCCGCGAAGGGCCCGCATGGCGACAGCCCTTACCGCGACGTGCTGATCGAGGTCTATGACTGGCTCGAGCGCCGCGTCGAGGCGGTGGTCGCGGCGGGGGTGGATCGGGACAAGATTCTGATCGATCCGGGCATCGGCTTCGGCAAGTCGCTCGCCGACAATCTCGCGCTCCTCAACGGCCTCGCGCTGTTCCACGGCATCGGCTGCGGAATCGTCCTCGGCGCAAGCCGCAAGCGGATGATCGGCGCGCTCTCGCATGAAGCCTCCGCCGATGCGCGGCTCGGCGGCTCGGTCGCGCTGGCGCTCAAGGGCGTCGAGCTGGGCGTGCAGATCGTCCGCGTCCACGACGTGTTCGAGACGGTGCAGGCGCTCAGGGCGTGGCGCGGGCTGCGCGACGCGGCGCTGGTGGCGCCCCAGGTCAGCCCGTAGGCCAGTTCCCCCAGACAAAGAAGCCGGTCGCGAGCAGGCCGAGCGCGCTGCGGCCGAGGTGGAGCCGGCCCCACTTCACCAGCAGCGCGCGCGTCTCCGGCCCCGCCTGGTCGAGCGGGGTCGCCTTGAGCCTGTTGTTGGTCCGCCAGATCACCGCGAAGGTCCAGGCGATGTTGGCGAGCATGAGGATGCCGCCGACGAGCCACGGCCAGACGCTCTGCCACTTGTACCAGACGGCGACGCCCGCCAGCCCGCCGATCAGCGCGAGCCCCGCCTGCATGATCGCCCCGCGCGTATAGGCCGGCTTCCACTGGGCGAGCGCGGCCCGGTCATCGAGCGCCATCCGCGCGGGATGCTCGGCGAAGCTGACATAGAGCGCCGCGCCGGTGAACAGCGCCGCGGAGACAAGGGCGAGAAGGGCTAGCATGGCCCCTCCTTACGCCGGTTTGGCCAGGTCCACCACCGCCGCCGGATCGACTGCGCGCTTGTATCCCCAATCGGTCTTCACCGTGGCGCCGCCCTTGGCGATCGATTCGAAGATCGCTTCCATCAGCCGCACGTCCTGCAGCCCCTCCTCGCCGGTCGAGACCATCGGCACCTTGCCGCGCACGACATCGCCCATCCAGTCCATCTCGCGGGCGAACTGGTCGGTGTCGGCGATCGCCACTTCGCCCTGATCGGGATGGCTGAAGATGTTGAGCTTGATTCCCCCGTAATAGGCGGCCGGATCGGCGCGGATGCGGGCATTCTCGCAGAAGACGTCGAACTTCATGCAGCCCGCGTACGAGAAGCTGGTCGAGCCGTGCGACAGCGCGCCCGAGGGGAATTTGAACTGCCATGAGATCATATCCTCGGTGTCCTTGAACCGGGGATCGGTTTTGTCGGTGCTGGCCCAGGCGCGGACTTCGGTGGGTTCCTCGTTCAGGAGGTAGCGCGCGGCGTTGATGCCGTAGACGCCCATGTCGGTGAGCGCGCCGCCGCCCGACATCTTCCCGTCGAGCCGCCATGCATCGGAGGGATCGGCGGGGTCGGCCTGGCGGCCCATCTCGGTGACGACGAGGCGCGGCTTGCCGTATTTCTTCGATCGGATGCGGCGCATCGCCTCGAGATTGTGCGGCTCGTAATGGCAGCGATAGGCGATCATCAGCCGGCGCTTCGCGGCCTTGGCGGCGGCGATCATCTTCTCGCAATCGGCAACGCTGGTCGCCATCGGCTTTTCGCACAGCACATGCTTGCCGGCCTTTAGCGCGCGGATCGTGTATTCGGCGTGCATCGAATTGGGCAGGACGACGTAGACGATGTCGATGCGCGGATCGCGCGCGATGCTATCGTAGGTCTCGTAGCTGTAGATCGCGTCGGCGGGCAGGCCGTTCTCGGCGGCGACCCGCGCGGCCTTGTCGGGGTGGCCCGAGACCACCGCTGCGAGCTTGACGCCGTACGCCTTTTTGAGCCCCGGGATGAGCTGGCCCAGCGAGAGCTTGCCCAAGCCCACGATCGCGACGCCGAGCTTCTCGCTTTCGGGCAGCGGCGGCAAGGGCCTGGCCCTGGCGATGCCGGTGGCGGCAACCGCGGCGGCGGTGCCGGCGATCAGGCTGCGGCGCGATATCGAATCGGGCATGGGACGCTCCTCTCGTGCCGGGCGCTGGCGGCTCGGTCGCGCAGAGCGTAACAGAGTGGTGTTAGCGATAACAAGAGCGCGCTAGCGGCCGAGCTTCGCCTGCAGTTTCGGGTTCTCGAGCGCCTTCAAGGCGTCCTTGCCGACCCAGCGCTCGCTTGCCGTTTTCGAGGCGGCGAGGCGCTGCGCGAGGGCAATCGCGGCAAGGTTGAGCGCCGCATTGCGATAGCCGATCGCGCGCAGCGCCCAGTTGACGCCCTTCCTGACGAAGTTGCGCCCATCCGCGGCGGCGGTCTCGATCAACGGCAAGCGGTCGAGAAAGGGCTGGTCGGGCAGCGCCTTGGCATGGAGCGCGACGCTGGCGAGCAAGGCGAAGCTCGCGCGGCGGCCGAACTCGTCGTTCAGCCCCGCCCAGCGGTCGATCGCGTCGAAGGCGTGCGGGGTCTTGTCGAACAGGTCGAAGCAGGCGGTGTCGCAGGTCGCCCAATTGTCGAAATCGAGTCGCCACGCATCCATCTGTTCGGGCGTCACCTGCGCGGGATCGTCGACCATCACCGCGAGGAAGCGCGCCTCGTAGATGCCGGTGTCCCAGAGCTGGAGCGCGAGCGCATGGTTCTTGCGGTGGGGCCTGGCGATCGCGCGGATGTCGCCGACGCGGACGCCGATCGTGCGGTCGGCAGTGACGATGCCGTAGCGCTTGAGCCCCTCGCGGATGCCGGGATCGGCATGGCGCTCCAGTTCGGCGACGAGGTCGGCGACCGCCGTCAAAGCGTATAGCCGCCGTCGCTGACGAGGGTCGCGCCGGTGATCAGCGCGGCCGCGTCGGAGAGCAGGAAGGCGATCTGTGCGGCGATCTCCCCGGGCCTGGCATAGCGGCCGAGCGGAGTCGCCGCCTTCGCCATCTCGGCAAAGGCGGCGTCGCGGCCGATCTCGGCGGCGCGCTCGGCGAACATCGGGACGGCGTCCCACACCGGGGTCTCGACTCCCGCGGGCGCGATCGCGTTGACGCGGATATTGTCGCGCGCGCCTTCCCTGGCGGCGATCTTCGCGAGATGAAGCAACGCCGCCTTCGACGCGCCATAGGCGGCGACGCCGGGCTCGGCCTTGACGCCGGTCGCCGAGGCGGTGAGCACGATCGATCCGCCGCGCCGCTTCATCGCGCGCATTGCGGCGCGGAGCGTCAGGAAGGCGCCGTCGAGATTGACCGAGAGGATGCGGCGCCACTCGTCATAGGCGAGGTCGGCGATCAGCCCGGCGCCGGCGACGCCGGCATTGACCACGGCGTGGTCGAGGTTCGTGAGGTCGAGCGAATCCCAGAAGGCCTCGTCGCGGATATCGCCCTGCGCGGCGATCGTCTCGCAAGCGAAGTCGGTCGGGAGCGAGTCGCGGTCGACGAGGATGAGTTTGCTCGCCCCCTCGGCTGCGAGATGCCGGGCGACGGCGAGGCCGATCCCGGAGGCGGCGCCGGTAATCAGCGCGGTGCGGTTGAGGAAGGCGGGCATGGACCGCTTCCTACTCCCTCTCCCGCTTTCGCGGGAGAGGGTTGGGGTGAGGGTCTTCTTCTTTGCTGTCCGTGAGGAAGAAGAAGACCCTCACCGCTGCGACTAAGCCCGGCTGCGCCGGGCCAAGTCTCGCTGCCTCTCCCGCGAAAGCGGGAGAGGTTAAGGGTGGAAATTCAAGCGGCCGACTGATCGATCCCCAGCTCGCCCAGCTTGCGGTAGAGCGTCGACCTCCCGATCCCCAGCCGCCGCGCGACTTCGGTCATGCGGCCGCGGTAATGGCCGATGGCGAGGCGGATGACGTCGGCTTCGATCTCGTCGAGCGCGCGCAGATTGCCGTCGGGGCGGAACAGGGTCACCCCGCCATTGCCCGATTGCTGCGCCGGGCCGCCGCCCGCGGGCTTGCCGAGCGCGAGCTGGGCGATCTGCGGGAAATCGGCGCGGGTGAGGCCGTCGCCGTCGCAGAGCACGGCGGCGCGGAACAGCGCGTTCTGGAGCTGGCGGACATTGCCCGGCCAGTCATAGGTGCCGAGCAGGGCCAGCGCGTCGTCGGTGATCCCCAGCGGGCGCAGGCCGGGCTGCTCGGCGATGCGGCCGAGCAAGTGGCGGGCGAGCGCGGGAATGTCGCCGTTGCGTTCGCGCAAGGGGGGGATCGTCACCTGGACGACGTTGAGGCGGTAATAGAGATCCTCGCGGAAGCGCCCCGCCTCGACTTCGGCGAGCAAGGTCTTGTTGGTCGCGGCGATGACGCGGACATCGACTTCCTTGGCGTGGCGCGCGCCGATCGGCTGGATCTCGCCCGACTGGAGCACGCGGAGCAGTTTGACCTGCGCCTCGAGCGGCATCTCGCCGACCTCGTCGAGGAACAAAGTCCCGCCATCGGCTTCCTGGAAGCGGCCGATCTTGCGCTCGAACGCGCCGGTGAACGCGCCCTTCTCGTGCCCGAACAGCTCGGATTCGACGAGATTGGCGGGGATCGCGCCGCAATTGACCCGGACGACTTCCTTGCGGTTGCGCGGGGAGGCGGCGTGGATCGCCTCGGCGACGACTTCCTTGCCGACGCCGCTCTCGCCTTCGATGAGGACGGGAACGCGGGCACGCGCCGCCTTGGCGGCGATCGCCAGCGCGGCGCGGAACAGCGGCGCCGAGCCGACGACTTCGTCGAACGCGAGCGGCGCGGAGAGCTTTTCGGTGAGCGGACGCAGCTCGCCCGCGGCCTTGCCGCCGACCGCGGCCTCGAGCGCGGCGAGCAGCCGTTCGGAGGCGAGCGGCTTGACCAGGAAATCGGTGGACCCCGCGCGCATCGCGCCGACTGCCGCTGCGACCGAGCCATTGGCGGTGAGCATCAGGATCGGCAGCGCCGGGCGCCGCAGCCGCAGCTCGGCGATCAAGGCGGCCGCATCCATGTCGGGCGAGGAATGATCGAGGATCACCGCGTCCAAGGACATGCCGTCGGGGGTGCCCAGCGTGGCGATGGCGGTCTCGCCCTCGCCCGCGAAGATCGTGCGCCAGCCGCGGCGCGCAGCGATCGCCGCAACCAGCCGCCGCTGGGCGGGCTCGTCGTCGATCAGCATCAGGAGCCTCTGGCCGTTGCGCGTCATCGCGATTTTTCGTCCCTAATGTCCCGTTTCAGGTCGCCAGTCATAGATCGGAGGGGTAAAGGGCGAATTAAGGCTGATCGGATGCGCCGGACTTGAGGACGGGCGCGGCGCCGGTTAGGAAAGGCCCACAAAGTTCAGGGGATGCACGCATGGCCGACACCGCCGACAATCACGCAGGCGCGACGCACGAGATCGAGCAGCACGAGCAGACCTGGGACGGTTTCAAGACCATGATGGTGTGGGGCACGGTCGGCTGTGCCCTGGTCGGGGCGCTCGTCGTCTTCTTGATCGCCCAGTGAAGATCGCCGTCCTGAAGGAAGGCGCCGCCGGCGAGCGGCGTGTTTCCGCGACTGCGGAGACGGTCAAGAAATTCATCGCGCTCGGCGCCGAAGTCGCGGTCGAGGCCGGGGCGGGCGCGGGTGCGTCGGTCAGCGACCAGGGTTTTGCCGATGCCGGCGCCAAGGTCGGCACGCGCGCCGCGGCGCTCAAGGATGCCGATATCGTGCTCGGGGTGCAGGGGCCCGATCCCGCCAGCCTCAAGGGGCTCAAGAAGGGCGCTTGGATCGTCGCCGGGCTCAATCCCTTCGGCGCCGGAGAAAATGGGGGGCGCGCGCGCGTCGACGAGTACGCCAAGCTCGGCGCCGAAGCGCTGGCGATGGAGTTCATGCCGCGCATCACCCGTGCGCAATCGATGGACATCCTCTCGTCGCAGTCGAACCTCGCCGGCTACAAGGCCGTGCTCGACGCCGCCGCCGAATATGACCGCGTCTTCCCGATGATGATGACCGCGGCGGGCACCGTCTCCGCCGCCAAGGTGTTCGTGATGGGGGTCGGGGTCGCCGGGCTCCAGGCGATCGCCACTGCGCGGCGGCTGGGCGGCCAGGTCTCCGCCACCGACGTGCGAAGCGCCACGAAAGAGCAGATCCTGTCGCTCGGCGCCAAGCCGGTCTTCGTCGAGACTATCGCGGGAATCGACGGCGAAGGCTCGGGCGGCTACGCAACCGAGATGTCGCCCGAATACCAGGCGGCGCAGGCCGAGCTGGTCTCGGGGCATATCGCCAAGCAGGACATCGTCATCACCACCGCGCTGATCCCGGGGCGCCCGGCGCCGCGGCTGATCTCGGACGCGCAGGTGGCGAGCATGAAGCCCGGCAGCGTGATCGTCGATCTCGCGGTCGAGGCCGGCGGCAATGTCGAAGGCGCAGTCGCGGGCGAAGTCGTGGTGCGGCACGGCGTCAAGATCGTCGGCCACCGCAACGTCGCCGGGCGGCTCGCGGCCGACGCCTCGGCGCTGTTCGCGCGCAACCTGTTCAACTTCCTCTCGGCCTTCTGGGACAAGGAGGCCGGCAAGCCGGTGCTCGACGACGAGATCGGCAACGCAGTGCGGCTGACCCGGGACGGCAAGGTGGTCAGCGAGCGGCTGCTGGGGTGAGGGGCGCGGCGGCCCTGCTCGGCCTTGCCGCGCTCTCGGGCTGCGGGAACGCGGGCAAGCCGGCCGAGGCGGTCGCGATGGACAATCGCGAGGCGGCGTTCGCCGCGGCGATCGCGCCGCTCTACGGCGTGCGGGCGTGCCCGATCTGGACCCCCGCCGAACTCGAGCCGCGCGAGCTCGCGCTGATGACGCGCCGCGCGGCGCTGGTCGCGGCGATCGACCGCGACCCGGCGCTCAGGCGCATGGTGGCCGCGATCCGGCAGCGGGCGGCGGAGTCGGCCCGACTCACGTCCGAATCCGAATGCGCCAGCCCGCCGCTTCATCCGCGGCCCGAGGACATAAGCGAACGTTCGGCGCAGCTCGACGCCGAGGCGCTGGAGATCGGCGTGGCCGAGCGCGCCTATGCGGCGTTCAGGCCCAGCGGCAGCGCCTGATGCGATTGCTCAAAGCCGCCGCGCTGCTGGCGCTCGCGCTGGCCCTTCCCGCCGCCGCGCCGCTCGACGAGCGCGACCCTTATGTCCCCTACTGGATCCTCGAGCCGCTCAAGGATTTCCAGCCGGTCACGGTCAAGTCGCACGAAATCTTCGCGCGGGTGCGGATGCTGCCCGCGACGATGCTCGTGCTCGACGAGGATTATTTCCAGGACAGCGGCAAGCTCGCCGCGCCCAAGGGGACCGAACTGATCGAGCTGCGCACGCGCCAGCGCGTCGCCTGCGCAGTCTATCCGCCGCGGCTGACCGGCGGGGCGTCGATCATGGCCTGGGGCACCGACCGCCATCTCTGCTTCATCGACGAGAATGCCGATGGCAGGTTCGACCGTTATTTCTACAAGCAGACCAACCAGGGCGGCTTCTTCTACCTGGTCGACCGGATGCCCAAGACCTCGAAGCTAGGGACCGGCGGCAAGTACAGCACGCGCGACCCGCACGGCATGACCCGCGCGCTGACCTGGCTGCTCTCGGTCGACAGCTGCAAGCCCGAGCGCGGGCGCTGCATCGTCTCGGCCAAATTGTCGGTGCCGGGGTTCGACGGAATCAGCTCGGGGCCGATCTCGATCAACTACGCGCGCGAATTCGTGCTGCCGCTGACCGGCGGCGCGGCGCGGCTCGAATTCTACGACTCGGTGTTCACCGTCCGCGCGGCGGCGGAGAATGGCGGGACGGTGACGCTCGAGCGGAACTTCACCGAGACGCCGTTCGCGCTGCTGTGATGGTGGTTCCCCTGCGAAAGCAGGGGTCCAGGGTCACAAGGGATGAGCTGCTTGGCTCTGGACCCCTGCTTTCGCAGGGGAACAGGAAGCCCGCCTATTTCCGCCAGACCGCGGCCTGGAAGTCGCCGCAGGTAAAGGACGAGGTCCGCTTGTAGCCGAGCCCGGTGAAATGGGCGTGGCGCTCGGTCGCCTCGGCGGCGGTCATCCCGAAGCGCGACTGCCAGCTGCCCTTCACCGGCACCCAGGTCGAATTGTAGATCTGGCCATTGTCCGCGCACCAGATCAGGTCGGGCATCATCCCCGAATCGCTCAGATGGTCGAACAGGCCCTGAAAGCCTTCGTCCTCGGTGCCCTTGAAGGTGTAGTTGCCGGCCGGGCGCGGCGGCCAGAACAGGATCGTGGCGGCGGGGAGCGCCTTGCCCTTGAGCAGCGTCCAGGGGCCGTTGATGCTGGCGACGCCGTTCGGGAAGGGCGTGCTCATCCCGTGCGCGAACTTCATCGCCACCGGGTTGCCGCCCATCTCCATATGGACATGGAGGTGCGGCCCGCCCGCGGACGCGCCCGAATTGCCGATCTCGCCGATCTTCTGGCCTTCGCCGATATGCGCGCCGCCGGTGACCTTGACCGACGGGTCGATGTCGGGATTGCCGGCATACATCTTGGTGCCGGCGAACAGCACGGCGTTGTTCGGGCAGATCGAGGCGGGGATGCTGCCCGGGCGCATATGCGCGTAGAGCGCGTAGACGCCGTTGTCCTGGAGGATCCAGAGATGATTGCCGCCGCCGGCGAATTTGTTGGCGACATAGCTGGCATGGAGGCTGCCGGGCGTGTTCTCGGGCGCGTTGCGCCAGCAGCCGACCACGGTGCCCGCCGCCATCGCATAGACCGGGCGGCGATAGACCAGCCAGTTGCTCAGTATCTTGGTATCGGTCTTGCCGGCCTTGAGCTTCGACCAGTTGCTGTCGGAGATCCAGCGCACCAGCCCGATGTCATGGCCCTCGGCCTGGATGCCGGCGGCGTGGACGAAGGTCGAATAGCGCTCACCCGGCGCAAGATCGCCGCCGCTGAGCGGCATGCGGTCGGCCAGCGCCGGGGCGGCGGCAATGGCGGTGCCCAAGGCGAGCAATAATATCGGTCGGCGCATCGCGGTCTTCTCCTGATCGGACGATAGGGTGAGATTCGATCGACTTGCGGATACGCGCGAGAATCAGGTCGTTACTGTAGCGTAACTTGAAGGCTTCGTCTTTCGGAACCTTTGCTGCGCAATCAGCGGCTTCGCGCGCATGCGATTTTGACGATCCTCTCGACAGTCGCCGGTTCCGCCGCCAAAAGTGGCGCGCGGCGCGCCATTCGCGGCGACCGTGCAGGGGCCAAATCGTATGAACTTCATGATCTTGCCGATCCTGATGCTGGCGGCGCCGGACGCGCCCGCCGCGCCGGTGCAGGATGCCGGCTATTCCGCCGCCGACGCCAAGCGCGACTATTCGCGCCTCCTCCTCGCCGAGGGCGGGATGCTCGCCTGCCATCGGGGCAGCGACACCGAGCGCAGGGCGGACGAGGCGCTCTATCGTCCGCGCATCACGGCGTTCGAGCGGCGGATCCGCGCGCGCTTCGGCGACGCCATCCCCGCCACCAACCGGATCAAGGTCGACCACGACGATTGCAACAGCCGCAAGCGCTACGAAAACGAACTTTCCCGGCTGCTCGACCAGGTCGAGAAGCGCGCGGCGGCGATGGATGCGCCCGCGGCGCCCGCCGCCCCTGCCCCCACGGGACAATAGGCCATGGACTTCATCTCGATCCTGTCGATCTTCGTGCTCGCCTGCTTCATCGGCTATTATGTCGTCTGGTCGGTGACGCCCGCGCTCCACACCCCGCTGATGGCAGTGACCAACGCGATCTCGTCGGTGATCATCGTCGGCGCGCTGATTGCCAGCGCGGCGGCGGTCGGAAGCGCGGGCGCAACCTCGAAATGGCTGGGGCTGCTCGCGGTGGTCCTGGCGAGCGTGAACATCTTCGGCGGCTTCGCGGTCACCGCACGGATGCTGGCCATGTATAAAAAGAAGGTGCGCTGAGCATGGAGGGTCTGGCCCAAAATCCGTGGGCGGCGCTGGCGTATCTGGTCGCCGGAATCTGCTTCATCCTCGCGCTGCGCGGGCTGTCGAGCCCGACCTCGAGCCAGCGCGGCAATCGCTTCGGCATGATCGGCATGACGATCGCGGTGGTGACCACGCTCGTCACGCACATGCCCGTGGTCCTGCTCACCCTTGATGGCTATACCGAGCCCGATCTGGTGACGATGGCCGAGATCGCGGTGGCGATCGCCATCGGCGCGGTGATCGGCATCGTCACGGCGCGCAAGATCGCGATGACCGCGATGCCGCAGCTGGTCGCGGCGTTCCACTCGCTGGTCGGCCTCGCGGCGGTGCTGGTCGCGGCGGCGGCGTTCCTCAACCCGCTCGCGTTCGGGATCGCCGACCTGGTCGACGGCGTCGAGCTGATCCACCAGGTCAGCCGCGTCGAGATGGGGCTCGGCGTCGCGATCGGCGCGATCACCTTCTCCGGATCGGTGATCGCCTTCCTCAAATTGAACGGCAACATGAGCGGCAAGCCGATCATGCTGCCCGGCCGCCACGTCATCAATCTCGGGCTGCTCGCGGGCATTCTCGGGCTGATCGGCTATTTTGTTACCGACCAGAGCCCGTGGATCTTCTGGACCGTCACGGCCCTGAGCTTCGTCATCGGCTTCCTGCTGATCGTGCCGATCGGCGGCGCCGACATGCCGGTGGTGGTGTCGATGCTCAACTCCTATTCGGGCTGGGCGGCGGCGGCGATGGGCTTCACGCTCCACAATACCGCGATGATCATCACCGGCGCGCTGGTCGGGTCGTCGGGCGCGATCCTCAGCTACATCATGTGCCGCGCGATGAACCGCAGCTTCATCAGCGTGATCGCCGGCGGTTTCGGCGGCGACGGCGGCGGTTCGGGCGACGGCGAGGCGAAGGAGCAAAGGCCGTGGAAGCGCGGCTCGGCCGAGGACGCGGCGTTCCTGATGCAGCAGGCCGAGCAGGTCATCATCGTCCCCGGCTACGGCATGGCGGTGGCGCAGGCGCAGCACGTGCTGCGCGAGATGGCCGACAAGCTCAAGGAGCATGGCGTCCGCGTGAAATACGCGATCCATCCGGTCGCGGGGCGGATGCCGGGGCATATGAACGTGCTGCTCGCCGAGGCGAACGTGCCCTATGACGAGGTGTTCGAGCTCGAGGACATCAACTCCGAATTCGCGCAGACCGACGTCGCGTTCATCATCGGCGCCAACGACGTCGTCAATCCCGCCGCCAAGACCGACAAGGGATCGCCGATCTACGGCATGCCCGTGTTCGATGTGGGCAAGGCCAAGACGGTGCTGTTCATCAAGCGGTCGATGGGCGGCGTCGGCTATGCGGGGGTGGACAATGATGTCTTCTATGCCGACAATACGATGATGCTGCTCGCCGACGCCAAGAAGATGGTCGAGGAGATCGTGAAGTCGCTCGACTGAGCAGCACCGAAAAGGGGGGCAGCATGGCTAGCATTGGTTCGATTGTCGGCGGAGCGGTCGGCGTGGTCCGCGATCGGCCGGGTGCGGTGGCCGCCTGGGGCGTCACTTATCTGGTCGGGAGCATCGCGCTGGTGCTGCTGATCGTCGGGCTGGCCTTCGCGCTGGGCTTCGGCGCGCCGACCGGCGGCTATGGTTCCGCACCGCAATTCTCGGGCGGGATCATCCTCGAGATCCTGCTCTTCTATGTCGGCTATTTCCTGCTGCTGGTCATCCTGATGAACGCAGTCTTCCGCACGATCCTGCGGCCCGAGGAGCGCAGCTTCTTCTCGTTGCGCCTGGGGATGGACGAGTGGCGGATGCTCGGGCTGCTCATCCTCGTGGCGATCTGCAGCATCATCCTGATGATCGTCGTCCAGCTCCTGATGATGCTGCTCGGCTTCATCATCGCGCTGCTCGCCCAGGGAAGCCCGGCCGTCGCGGCGATCGGCGCCGCCTTGCTGTTCATCGGCTATCTGTGCGGGTTCGTCTGGCTCGGGGTCCGGCTGTCGCTGCTCTATCCGCTGACCTTCCATCGCCGCGCCATCACCCTCGACGAGGCATGGTCGCTGACGCGTGGGCGCTTCTGGACGCTGTTCGGCGCCTATCTGGTGATCGTCGTGGTCCTGCTGGTGGTTTGCGGCACCTTCTTCTGGCTGACGCTGGGCGGGTTCTTCGCCGAAGTGGCGCGGGCGGGCAACGATCCGGTCCTGGCGCGCCAGGCCACCGAGGAGGTCATGGCGCGGATCGCGGCGGTCCCGCTCGCGGTGCAGCTGCTCGTCGGATTGCTCTGGGCGGTGTTCATCGCGGTCGGATCGGTGGTCTGGCACGGAATGCTGGCCAGCGCGGCGCGCGAACTGCTGCTCGAGCAGGGCGAAGTGATCGGCGCGGATGCCGAGAGCACTGCCGCGATCTTCGAATGATCCGAAACGGAGACGAACCTTTCCCCTGCCGCTCGCCGGTCGCCCTATAACCTCCGAAACGGAGGAACTCAGACTCAACCGTTTCGGAGCTTTGCGGCATTTCCGGAACAGAAGGCGAACCCGAGAAAGCGATGGCGAATTCCACTCCACACCCGGCGCCGTTCGGCGATTCCTATGCGTTCGTTGCCAATGCGCTGGTGATCGCCGAGCATGGTGAAGGCCTCCGCGCCGCCGGCGAGGCGCTGACGCTGGCCGGGGTCCGGCTCACCGGCGAAGCCCGCTTTGCCGAGGCCGCGGCGCAGCTTGCCGAGCAGGTCACGACCGACCTGATCCTGATCGAGGCAGTGGGCGCGCCCGAGGCGCTGCTCGATTCGGTGCTGGCCCGCGCCGACGCCACGGCGCGCGAACGCGGCGCCGCGGTGGTGGCGGCGATCGGCGAGGACCAGATCGATGTCGCCGCGGCGCATCTGCTCGGGCGCAACTGCCAGCTGCTGTGCATGCCGAGCATGGCCGAGCGAGTGACTGCGCTGGCGGTGGCGAAGCAGCGGCTCACCGGGCGGCTCAACGACACCAGCCGCGATGCCGAGACCGAGCGGCTGCAGCGGCTGAACGAGGAAGTCGCGCGGATCGCCGACACGCTCGCCCGGCTGACGCGCAGCGAGACGACCGAACGGCGCAAGGGCGTCCGCGCGCCCGGGCCCGATTATCGCGGGCCGAGCGACGGCGAGGGGCCGCAGCCCAGCGCGCAGGAGATCCGCGCGACGATTCGGTCGCGGCGGCTGCGCGCGCAATTCTTCGCGGGCGAGCTGTTCGCCGATCCGGCCTGGGACATGCTGCTCGACCTGTTCGCCGCCGAGCTCGAGCGGCGCCAGGTTTCGGTCTCGAGCCTGTGCATCGCCGCGGCGGTGCCGCCGACCACGGCGCTGCGCTGGATCGGGACGCTGCACGATGCCGGGCTGTTCGAGCGCCACGCCGACCCGTCCGACCGCCGCCGCGCCTATATCGCGCTCAGCGCCAAGGGGCTCGACGGGATGCGCAACTATGTCGCCGCGGCGAAGCGGCAAGGGCTGTCGATCGTCTAGGACGAATCGACATTTAGCCCATGACGGCCTGCAAAGCGCGATTTTCTGCGCTTCGGTGCTCACGTGCCGAAAGCACGCTGCGCTCCGGTGCTCGAAAGATCACACTTTTCGGCTCGCCATGAGCTAAATGTCGATCCGTCCTGGGGGTCTTGCCGCGAGCGGCGCGGTGCGCCATCTGGGGCGCGCGGGCGCTTAGCTCAGTTGGTAGAGCGCTTCCTTTACACGGAAGATGTCGGCGGTTCGAGCCCGTCAGCGCCCACCATTTCCCACCGATCTTGTCGAAGCCTGCACTTTCCCCGGCGAAGGCCGGGGCCCCGTTGCGACGCATCTTCAATGGCAGGATGCCGCCCAGGGTTCATCGATACTGGGCCCCGGCCTTCGCCGGGGAACAGCATGTGGAAATTCAAGGTCCTGCGTCAGTTCGCCGTGAACGTCGGCACGCCGCTCGCATTGACCTTCACGGTCACATAGGCGTTGTCGCAGACATTGATCCCCGTCCACACCAGCGAGCTATCGTCGGCGAAGGTCGCCTTGAGGTCGTATTTGCACGGCGCACCCTTGTCGAAATGCACCGTCATCCGCGCACCCGGCTTGGTGGTGGTGGCCTTCTTCACTTCCTCGTCGACGACATTCTTCTGCCAGGTCGTCGTCCCCGTCGGCGCGATCTCGACGAGCTTGATCTCCTTGGCGGTGCTGTTGATCAGGACGAAGTCCCATTCGTCGGCCAGCGCCGGCGTCGCAATCGCCAGCACGGCGAGCGCCAGAATTCCGACTGGCGTCAAAAGCGTCTTTTGCATCGCAATCCCCTCCTGCGTTGGCCGCAGATTGCGCCTCTCCGCAGCGCGAGGCAAGCCGTTAGAACAGTCGCTACAGGGCGCGGACGAGCCGGACCGCGCTGGCGATCCATGGCGGATCGCTGACCACCTGCTGGCGCGCCCCGGCGCCGAGCGGGAGCAAGTGGAGCTTGCCCGCCTCGCGGCCGATCAGCCGCCCGAACACGAAGCGCCCGGCGGGCCGCGGGACCAGCACGTCGCGGTTGAGCGCCTGGGGATAGGCGTCGGGGGCGAGCCGCTCGCACCAGATCTCGTCGCCGGCGCGATAGTCGCCGATCCCGCCCGACACCGATACCGCGACCATGCCGGGCCGGGCGAGCGGCGGCGCGACCGTCGCCTCGCGCCTCGGCGCCTGCGCACCGCTGCCGTCGAGCACTGCGGCGACCGCGATGTCGGGCCGTTCGGGCAGCTTGACCAGATGCGCGGCATCGACGCCGAGCGCGTCGGCGATGCGGTTTAGCCAGCCGACCGAGACGGTGCGCGTGCCCGTCTCGAGCCGGCCGATCGTCTGCGCGGTGGTGGCGGGGACGCAGCGGCGCGCGACATCGTCGAGCGTCAGCCCCTTGGCGCGCCTGACTTCGCGGATGGCAGTGATCATTGCCGGCACTCCTAACCTTTCTGGTTTTTTCACTGTCCTACAGAATCGCCCCTATGGCAAGCCATCCGCGACTCGGCGAACGGGAGGCACGGATGCGCGAACTGGTGGAGCGGGAGATCGACGACGGTGTGGTGGCGGGCGCGCCGGCGGGCAGGCGGCGGCGCAGCGTGACGGTCAACCTCGCCGAGTCGCCGCTGTCGTGGCTGCGCGCCCGCGGGCATGTCGACGCGCGGCAATATGAAGCCGGCGAGCGGCTGCGCGCCGATTACGAGACCGCGGCGCTGGCGCCGCGCGTGACGATGCGCTGGGACGCCGCGCCGCGCACGGGCGGGCGGCGGGGCGCGCCGCGCGGGCTCGACCCGACGCTGGCGCAGATCGCCGCGCGGCGCCGCTTCGACGCGGCGATCGCGGCGGCGGGGCCCGGGCTCGCCGACATCCTGTGGCGCGTGGTCTGCGCGGGCGAGGGGCTGATCGCGGCGGAACGGGGCCTGGGCTGGCCCGCGCGCGCCGGCAAGCTGGTGCTCGGGCTGGCGCTCGACCGGGTGGCGAGCCATTATGGGATCGGGTGAGGGGGGCGAGGCGCGGTGTTCGGCAGGAGGAAGCGATCCGAAGCGCTCGAATGGCTGAGCGGAAAGCCGTGGCACTGCGCCGGATGTGGCGTCGTGCATGACGAGATGTTCGCGCTGGCCTGCACCGCGCCCGATGCATGGCAGGGCCCGGTGGAATACGCACCCAACGGCGCGATCGAGCCCGGCGGCGATTTCCTGTCGGAGGATTTCTGCATGCTTCGCGGCGAGCATTTCTTCATCCGCTGCTCGGTCGAGATCCCGGTCCACGGGCTTGCCGGCAAGTTCAGCTTCGGCGTGTGGTCGACGCTCTCGCGCGCGAATTTCGCCAAGTATCTCGATGGCTTCGACAATGGCGACTATCCCGATTTCGGGCCCTGGTTCGGCTGGTTCTCGAACGATCTCCGGCTGTTCGGGACCACGCTCAACCAGAAATGCCAGGTACATCCGCAGCGCGAGCGGCACCGCCCGGTGCTGTCGATGATCGACTCCGGGCATCCGCTCGCCATCGCGCAGGCCGAAGGCGTCTCGCCCGAACAGGCGATGGGCTTCTATGCCTATTATGGCTGCACGCCGGTGACGCGCTGATCCTCGCGTCGATCCTCGCCTTCGTCCTCGCCGCCTCGGTGCTGACGGTGACGCCCGGGGTCGACACCGCGCTGGTGCTGCGCACCGCGGCGGTGAGCGGGCCGCGCCCGGCGGGGTTCGCGGCGCTCGGGATCGCGCTGGGCTGCCTGGTGTGGGGCGCGGCGGTGTCGCTCGGGCTCGGCGCGCTGCTTGCGGCGTCGGAGCTTGCCTACACCATCGTCAAATGGGCAGGCGCGGCCTATCTGCTGTGGCTCGGGATCGGATTGATCGTGCGCCCGCGCCGGGCGCTCGACCGCGGCGCGGCCAAGCCGGCGGGCGAAGCGTGGCAGGCGCTGCGGCGCGGGCTGCTCACCAATCTGCTCAACCCCAAGGTCGGGGTCTTCTATATCAGCTTCCTCCCGCAGTTCGTGCCCGCGGGCGCGCGCATCGCGAGCTTCTCGTTCCTGCTCGCCGCGATCCATGTCGTGCTGGGGCTGGTCTGGTTCGCGGCGCTGATCGCAGCGACGGTGCCGCTCGGCCGCGTGCTGGCGCGGCCGCGCGTGGTGACTGCGCTCGACCGGCTGACCGGCGGGATCTTCGTGGCGTTCGGCGTCAAGCTGGCGCTGACGCGCTAGCCCCTACTTGCCCTTGCGCTGCTTGCGCGCCGCATAGCGCGCATCGCGTTCGGCCTTGCGCTGGGCCTCGGTGAGCGCGGGCTGGGCAGCCTCGGCTTCGGCCTTGGCGGCGGCTTCGGCGGCAGCCTGGCGCTTGGCCGCCTCGGCTTCGGCCTGCGCGGCTTCGCGTGCCGTGCGCTTGGCTTCGCGCTTCTCGGCCTCGGCGGCTTCGCGTGCCGCGCGCGCGGCGGCGCGCTCGGCGAGCGTCGCGTCGTCGGGCTTCGGCCTGGCGCGAAGCTTTTCGAGCGCCTTCTGCTTGGCAGCGGCAGCCGCCGCGGCGCGATCCTGGAAAGTGGGGAGTTTGAAGCCGGCCATAGGGTGACGTGTCTCTTGGTTCATTACTGGCGGTTTAGCCGATTCGGCGTGCGGCGCACAGGCCCGGTGAGCACTTTCGAGCCATAGACCTTGCTGATCACCGCGGTATCGTCGGCATTGTTGAGCACGACGCGAGTGCCGCCCGAATGGAGCGTCTCGATCGCGCTGATCGTGATCTTCCGCTTCGTGCAGGTGGCGAGGACATGGGCCTCGGTGGCGTTGATGTTGAGCGCGCGCGACATTTCGAGTCTCCAAATAGCAAGGGGCGGCGGGCCCCCCCCGCCCCCGGTTCAGCGTTTACGCCGACTGGAGATTGACGGCCGAGGTCTTGCCGCGGTTGTCGGTCTCGAGCTCGTACGAGACGCGCTGGTCCTTATCGAGGGTACGCATGCCGGCGCGCTCGACGGCCGAGATGTGCACGAACGCATCGCCCCCGCCGCCTTCCGGCGCGATGAAGCCATAGCCCTTGTCGGCATTGAAGAATTTTACGGTTCCGGTGATCATATCGGTTTCCTTTGTCCGATGATGACGGGCATGCGCCAACAGCGGCACATCCCGGCTTCGTGAGGCTAGAAAGGGACAAAGGGTGGCCAAGGCGGCCCGATATCCGTCGCATGCGACGTCAGCGCGCTCTATATAGGCCCAAGTTCCGCAAATAGATAGCCTTGGCCGGAAAGGGCAGTTGCATGAGCCTGGACGACACCATCATCGACACGCCCGAGGGGCCGATGACCTGGGCCGAATGGAAGAAGAAGAACCCCGTCCAGCTGCCGTCGCGGCGGACGAAAGGCAAGGATCTGCCCAACAAGGTCAGGCGCTCGACCGACGAGAAATAGCCGCCGCTAATCCTTGCCGACGAAGCGGCTATAGGCCCAGCCGATCCCGATCAGCGCGATGCCGAGGCCGAGGAACGAGAGGATGCGCAGGATGCCGTCGAGCGCGGCGGCGTCGACCAGGAAGACCTTGAGCGTGACCAGGGTCAGCAGCGCCAGCCCGGCGATTCGCAGCACCCGGCTCCGCGTGGCGATCCCGCGCCACAGCCAGGCGAGCGACAGCGCGAGCAGCGCCGCGGAATAGCCGATATTCTCGGCGCTGCCGATGCCGCCGGTCAGGATCGCGCCATGCGCCGCCTGGCGCACCGCGACGAGCACCGCGACGAAAGTGAAGGCCAGCCCGATCAGGTCGGGGCGCGTCCGGCGGTCCGACGGCAGCGTGTGGAACCACCAGGCGGCAAGCGCGGCGTGGAGCACGGCGATGCCCGCCCATTGCGGCACGATCAGCGGGTTCAGCACCAACAGGTCGAACCAGCCGAAGCGCAGCAGGCCGAGCGTGAGGAAGGCGAATCCCGCGGTGGCGAAGCGGGTGCGGCGAAGCAGCACCCAGCCGGCGGCGAGGCAGGCCTGGGTCAGGATCGCGCGCTCGACGAACCCCCAGGCGAGGAATCGTTCGGGCGTGCCGATCGCGAGGAGCTGCTTGGCGAGCGTGTAGAGGATCAGCACGCCGAGGATGATCGCACCGACTGCGATTGCGCGGCGCGGCCGGCCGAACTGGCGCGAATCGGTCAGCAGCAGCGCGATCGCCGCGGCGACCGGGATGGCGAGGCTGCGCAGCACATCGGCGAGGCCGGGCAGCAGCGCATAGGGGAGCGGGTCGCCCGACAGCGAAGCGCCGATCAGCCAGGCATAGCCGAGCAGCGGCATGAGCGCGGCGGCCAGCGCGGCGGCGAGCGGGAAGGCGGGAAGCACGAACAGCGCGGGCACCTTGACGAGGCGCGCCCAGCCGGCGAGCGCGAGCATCACCAGCGAGAGCGGCAGCGCGACCCAGTCATGGGGGAAGAGCAGCGCCAGCCCGACCGCAGCGAGCAGCGCCGCGGCCGAGGTGGCGGCGACGAGCACCGGCGCTTCGGCTTCGTCGCTGCGGGTCCGCCAGGCGAGGCTGGCGCATAGCGCGGCGGCGAGCAGCTCGAGCGCGGCCCAGGCCGAGTCGCTCATCAGCCCCGATGCGGCGGCGTGGGCAACGAGCAAAGGCCCGGCGGTGCCGCCGATCGCCAGCACCGCCCAGGCCTGGGCGCGCCGCGCAAGCAGGTGGCCGGGGACCGCGAAGACCAGAGTGGCGGCGATCGCCGCGAGCTGGGTGGCGTTGCTCCCGGCCTGCGTGAGGCCGAGCATCTCGAGGACGAGCAGCAGCGCCAGCGCGGCCAGCGCGCCAGGGAGGAACACCCGGTCGCGCCACGCGAGGAACAAGGTGGCGGCGGCGAGGACGAGGTAGAAGCTCCACGCCAGCGGGCTGAAATCGAGCACCGGCGCCAGCGCGAGCAGCTGGATCAGTCCGGCGAGCAGCGGCGCGAGGCGGAGCCAGGGCGCACGCGCGCCCGTCGCCGGGAGCGCCGCGCTGGCGCCGACCGCGAGCACCACGACGAAGCCGCCGACCGCGGCGAGATCGTCGCCGCGCAGCATCGTCACGAGGAAGTTGATCCACGCAAAGCCCGCGCCGGTCGCAGCGAGCGCGAGCCAGCCCCAGCCGCGATGCACCGCGAGGCCGAACAAGGCGGCGACGAACAGCCCGAGATAGACCAGCAGCGGGCCGATCCCCGCGGCGTCGAACCCGGCAATCAGCGGTGCGACGAAGCCGCCGATCAGCGCCATCACTGCGGTCGGCGGCCCGTGGCGGAGCGACAGCGCCATCGCCAGCGCAGTGACGAGCAGCATCAGCACGAAAGCCGCCGGCGACGAGACCAGATGGTAGATCTGCGCCGCCATGTAGAGCGTCGCGTAGAAGCTGGCGGTGCCCGCGCCGGCGAGCGCCTGGGCGACGCGCGGATCGTCGCTGGTGGCGGGCAGCCGGCGGGTGACTTCGCTGCCCGCGATCAGCGCGGCGGCGAAGAAGGCGGCGAGGATGGTGCGCGCGGCGGGGCCGAGCAGGCCGTTCTCGATCGAGTAGCGCACGAGGAAGAAGCCCGCGAGGACCAGCGCGGCACCGCCGATCCAGATCGGCAGCTTGCCGCCGACCAGCGATTCGAGCGTGAGGCGGGGTTCGGGTGCCGGTTCGGCAACGGGTTCGGTAGCGGCCACGGGCTTGGGCTCGGCCTCGGGCTCGACGACCGCCACCGCGGCGGCGATCGCGGGCGCGGCTTCCGCCGCCTGCGGCCGGCTCGGCTCGCCGCTGCCGAACAACTGGCCCTCGAGCCGTGCGAACATGTCCTCGAAGCGCCCGAGCTCGTCCTCGAGCCCGACCACGCGCCGCCACATCGCCAGGAGCGCGAGCCCCATCAGGCCGAGCAGGAGGAGCGTGAAACCGGTCACCGGCGCGATCCTCGCACAGACGGGTCGCCGTGTCGCGTTAAAGCAGGTTGCGTAATGAAACTGATATGCTAGGCTCCGCGCCAACCAGAATCGGAGAGGATACGGCCATGATCGTCTTTGGATCCACCCTGTCGCCCTATGTCAGGAAAGTGATGGTGTTCGGCGCGGAGAAGGGGCTCGCGCTCGAATTGCAGGCGGCGGGAATGGGCCGCGGCGGCCCCGATTTCGAAGCCGCCAGTCCGTTCCGCAAGATGCCGGGCTTCAAGGACGGCGATTTCCTGATCTCCGATTCGAGCGCGATCGTCGCCTATCTCGAGGCCAAATATCCCACCCCCAACCTGATCCCCGATGCGCCCGAGACCCGCGCGCGGACGATCTGGTTCGACGAGCTGGCCGACACGCTGATGATGGCGGCGGGCGGCGCGATCTTCGGCAACCGTTTCGTCAAGCCGCGCGTGCTCAAGATGGAATGCGACCATGCCGCCGCCGAACAGGCCGAGCGCGAGCTGCTGCCGCCGATCTTCGACTATCTCGAAGGTGTGATCCCGGCTTCGGGCTTCCTCGTCGAGGACCGGCTGACGCTGGCCGACATCGCGATCGCGAGTCCGGTGGCGACGCTGGGCACGATCGGCGTCCATATCGATGCCGCCCGCTGGCCCAGGGCCGCGGCCTATGTCGACGCGCTCCACGCGCGGCCGAGCTTCGCGGCGATCATCGCGCAGGACAAGGCGGTGGTCACTGCGATGGGCGGCCCGGTCGAGATGGCGGCCGCCTGATGGATTTGCGGCGCGTCGCCCTCTAGAGGGGGGCGATGCGGCTGTCCTTCATCAAATGCCACGGATCGGGAAACGACTTCCCGCTGGTCGACGCGCGCGCGCTCGACCTGGACGATGCCGCCTGGGCGGGGGTGGCGCGCGCGCTGGCCGACCGGGCGGGGCCGGTGGGGGGCGACGGGCTGCTGCTGCTGACCGCGGGCGACGAGCGCCATGATTTCGGCATGCGGATGTTCAATTCGGACGGCTCGGAGGCCGAGACCTGCCTCAATGGCCTGCGCTGCGTCGCGCGGCTGGGGTTCGAGCGGCTCGGGCTCGACGCGGCGCGGGTGCGGCTGCGGACGAGCAGCGCCGAGGTGGCGCGCGAAGCCGCGCTGGCGCCGGGAGTGGTGACGGTGCGCACCCGGGTCGGGCCGGCGGGCCGCGACATCGGGCTGACCGGGCCGATCGCCGGCTTGCCGAGCCCGCGCGAATTCGTGACGGTCTCGATGCCCAATCCGCACCTGGTGACCTTCGTCGATGCGGTCGACGAAGCCGAGCTGGTCGCGCTCGGCAGCTGGTGCGAGACGGGGCCGGCGCTGATCCCGGCGCGCGCCAACGTCTCGTTCGTCGAGCAGCGCGGCGGCGATCTCTATGTCCGCACCTTCGAGCGCGGGGTCGGGCTGACCGACAGCTGCGGCAGCGCGATGGCCGCGTCGGTGTTCGCCGCGGCGCTGGCCGGGCGAGTGGCGTTCGATGCGTCCGTGACTGTGTTCAACAAGGGCGGGCTGGTGCGCGCCGCGGCCACCGAAGCCGGGATCGTGACGATCTCGGGCAATGCCAGCTTCGTCTATGACGCGGTGATCGACGTCGACCCGGATGCCGCCCGCGCCGAAGCGCTGCGCGTCGAGACGCGGCGCGAAACGGAAATGTCCGCCTGGGCCTCGGTGCTGGCTGATCTAGGTTAAGACCTTAGGATCGCTAAAAATATCTCGGCATCCACGGAGCCCGCAGGCACAAGCGGCGTTTGGACTCCACCCCGATCGAGGGACGCAACAGCGAAGGAGTGGATGCAATGGGACAGGACAATCAGGGCGGCCAGGACGATACCGGCCGGCAGGACCAGGAGCGCCAGACCGGGCTCGACCAGCAGCAGGACCAGCAGAATCGCCAGCAGGGCTCGGGCCAGGGCGCCGGCCAGGATGGCCAGGGCGCCGGTCGCGGCAACGACGTTGCCGACGGCACCGATGCGCAGGACGATCAGGGCGGAACCGACCAGAACCGCTGACCCCTGGTCCAAGTTGTCACACGGAGAACGGCCGTCCCGATCTGGGGCGGCCGTTTTCGTTGGAGTCCCCGCGCGGGCGCGAAAAGATCGGCGCAAGTGGAGCGCGAGCGGCGCGGCGGCGTTATACTTGGCGGAAGCGGGAAATTCCGGGCCGCGAGGCACGGAACAACTTCACGGAGTGGAACGCATGAACGAGCAGAACATGGACAAGCCGGGCAAGGGCGCCGGCCGCAACGACCGCCAGCTCCAGGGCGAGACCGGCACCGCCGACGCCGCGGCGCCGCAGAGCAAGGTGGTCCGCCCCGGATCGGGCGACCCGCAGACCCGGGCCGACGGATCGCCGGCCAATGGCGGCATCGACCCCAAGCGCGGCTTCTAGGCGCGGCGGGAGCGTCACGGGAAAAGGGTCGCCTCGGCGGCCCTTTTTCGTGCGCGCAAGGCTCGATTCCTGCGGCAAAACGCTGTGAAATGGCCCCTTTTGCGGACTTGCCGCAACGCACGATACGGAGGGAGCCGGCCTCCAAACTTCACGAACCTCACACTTATGCACTAAAGGAAAAAGCGTGAGTTTTCAAAGAGCGGTGCGGGGCGCGAGACTGGCGGCGGCGAAGTTTGCGAGGGGTGTCCAACCTTGCAAGGGGGCATCTGGTTAGAGACTGTTAGACGCGGGAAGCGTTGTGGCCAATGAAGCAGGAGGCGAAATCAGTTCGAAGCCAATCCGAGAATCCGCATCCATCGTTTGCGATAGCCGAGTGCGCGCAAGCCGTATGCCGTCTCCCAGACGAGTAGTTCTTCACCCGCAATTTCGTTGATCGTCCGTTCAACCTCGCAAACGCGGCGCGTCGCCCGCTGGGTGTCGAAATCAATGAATCGAATTCCAACAATGTACAGTGCCGCGTCGATGGCTGTGAGGCCAAGTCCCAAGCCTAGCGAGCGCGCGTTAACACTGATCGCTATTATCGCTACCAGCGCGGTACCGGAGAGCGTCGAAAGCTGAAACAACGTCGTACCGATCTTGAGAAGCTCTTGCCTCAGCGAACTATATTCCGCGAGCAGGATTTGAATGCGGTCGCGCGCCAATATCTCGATTGCGTCGCTCACAGGCACCTCGCTGCTGCCGGCTTAACTCAAGCATCGTCCTATCGCGCGTAGCGTATACAATACGTCCCCGATTGAACACGGTGTGGGATTGGCATCACGCCGCGTAGCGCCCGTCCCCTTTCGCTTCATCCACGCAAGGTAGGCGGCATCCTGCATCAGGCGGGCGGCGCCTTTGCGCGGAAGTTGACGACCGCCCGGTCACAACAGGCTCTGTTGCGCCCCCGGCTGGTGCGAGGTGCGCGTCTCGACACGGGCGGCGCGGCGATTGGGGCTGACGAGCGGCGGCAGCTTCGGGCGGCGATCCTGAAACAGCTCGGCGAGCGTAAAAAGCTGGAGCTTGGGGTAGCGTTGCGGCTCGGCGGTGGCCCCGCCGAATTGGGTTTCGAAAAGGCCGTGCGAGTTCGCTTCCGCTTCCATTCCGCGCGTCGGCAGGGCGGCGCAGACGAACAGCCCGAGCTTGTGACCGTCGCGCTCCATCACGCGCCCGAGATCGCGCACCATGGCGGGGTTGATGTTGTTGCCCGCCTTGACCGAGATCACGCCGGTTTCGGTCTGGCCGTCGTCGCCGACATAATAGAAATAGCCATCAACCCCCTTGTCGCCCCCTTTCTTGCCGCCCATCCACGGCCAGCCGCCGAGCTTGAGCGTGATCCAGGCCTGGAACTGGTGTGGATCGTCGACAGCGAGGCGCTGCGCCGAGGCGAGGTCCCTGGGCACGCCGATCGTCTCGAACCGTGCCGCATCGCCATAGCCTTCGCGCAGGCGCTTTTCGATCAGGCCGATCGCGAGATGCGTGACGTCGATACCGATCCACTGCCGCTCCAGCTTCTGCGCGGCGTCGACAGCGGTGCCGCAGCCGCAGAACGGGTCGAGGACGACGTCACCGGGGTTGGACGAGGCGGCGACGATGCGTTCGAGGAGCGCGCGAGGCTTCTGGGTCGGGTATCCCAGCATTTCCTTGTCGCGATTATTGAGGAGCTTCACGTCGGTCCATATGTCCTGGACGGGGACGCCAGGCATCTCGTCAAGGTATCGCTTGTATTGGGGCACCGCTCCAGGCCGGGTCTGAATGACCCGGCCCTGAGCAATAAGTTCGTCCATCTTCACTTTGGAATAGGCCCAATACCTCGAAACGCCCATGACCTCGTAATATGGGTTGCCTTTCTCTGCGCCGCCTGGGCCTCGCAAATTGTCAATCCGGTAACGCCTGCCGTTCTCATCCACGCGCCGATAATCCCTATCGATATATTCCTGCGAGTACGGCGTGTACTGGACGTTCCAGGTCCTGTTCTCGGTCTTGGAATAGAACAAGATTATATCCGCGGTCCGGCCGTAGTGCTTGGCTCCCTGCTTTGCGTCGTTGTGTGCGTGGGATCGCTTCCACGTTATCTCGTTTACAAAACGCTCCGGCCCAAACACCGCATCCAACACCAGCTTGAGATAGTGGCTCGCGGTCGGATCGCAGTGGAGGTAGAGGCTGCCGGTGGGCTTGAGGACGCGGTGGAGCTCGACCAGCCGCACCGCCATCATCGCGAGATAGGCCATCATCGCGTTCTCGCCGATCGCGGTGCGCATCGCCTGCATCAGCACATGGAGCTTGTGGTTGCCGCTCTGGGTGATGTCCATCAGCGCTTCCGACGCCGAGGGTCCCCATTGCCAGGTGTCGTCGAACGCCTCGATGCTCGCATCGGCACCCGTGCCGGTCGGCGACTTGAACAGGATGTTGTAGCTCGCGTTCGAATTGAACGGCGGGTCGAGGTAGATCAGGTCCACGCTCGCATCCGCGACATGCTCGCGCAGGACGTCGAGATTGTCGCCGTAATAGAGCCGGTTGGTCACCCTTCCCCCTTTTGGAACCCGTGCGGGCCGCGGCCGCCAAGGGACGTTAGGCGTTAGACTCGGGCATTTCCAGACGTAGATCGGGCCGACGCGAGCGCCTGTCCCCTACTCCTCGATCACCACCACCGCCCCCTCGCGCGCCGCCGCGATCTCCGCCGCCGTGAACGGCAGCTTCAGCCAGCGTTTCTCCGAAAACGCATGCGTCCCGTCGGCATAATGCGGCGACTCCGGGTTGGTCGATTGCGAGTAGCTCAGCATCGATTCGGCGGCGGGGCCTTGCGTGCCGAGGCTGACGGCCTGCATGTAGCTCGAGCCGTGGAACGGGATCAGGCCCTCGGGGGCGGGGGCGCTCGCCATTGCGTTGAGGATTCCGGCGGGGCCGGGGCCGCCGTGGATGGCGATGCGCTCGGTGCCGCGCGGGGCGACCTGGACGGTGCCGAGCGGGGCGTCGAGCGGGGTGCCGGCCTTGCGCAGGTCGTCGGCGGCGGCCTGGAGCGCGTCGAGGATCGCGGGGGCGGCGGCGGGGTTGAGGCCCGCGGGGGTGTCGAGCGGCCTGGCCGGGTCGAAGGGGGTGGTCCACAGGTCCTTCACTGCGCCGGCCTTGCGCCAGAAGCCGAAGAACAGCAGCGCGCCGCGGCTGGCGGTGTCGGCGCGGCGGTCCCACTTGGCGAGGATGCCGCAGGGTTCGGCGAGCGCGGGGCGAGTGGCGCACAGCTCGAGCAGCCGGGGGAGGACCAGCTCGGCGGCGAGGACCTTGTTGGCGAGGATGGTCGCCTCGGCGAGCGGGATTTCCATCTTCGCGCGGGCGGTGGCAGCCTCGATCTCGGCGATCCCGGAGCGGGTGCGCAGGTTCTGGCGCGTGCCCCAGGGCCCGAGCAAGGGCGAGTGCGCGGCGAACGGGGCGTGGGGGTTGGACAGCCAGTAGCTGTCGTTCGAGTTCTGGACATAGTCGCGGCGCGTGAGGACGGCCATGTCGCGGATCGGCATCAGCCCGGGGACCGGGGCGGCGGGATCGACGTCCCAGTCGCAGGCCGACCGCGCGCCGTCGAGGATGGTGACGCCGTTGTCGCGCGCCATCGGGGTGCGGCCCGCAGGGGTGACGCAGGCTTCCCACTTGGCGGCCGAGACGTTGGGGACCGCCGTGACATCGGCGTAGAGCGCGTCGCCCGAACGGTCGGCGGCGATGGTGTTGACATAGGGAATGCCGAGCGTGCCGCCGATCGCGTCGCGGATCTGGGCGACGGTGCGGGCGCGGGCGATGCCGAGCCAGGCGTCGCCCGAGCGCTGGTTGGCCTGGTCGGCGTCGCGCAGCGCATAGCCGCGCTTGGCGTTCCAGATCAGCCCCGCGGCGGGGCCGGCGACCGCGGGGCCGTAGCGCGTGGAATAGAGCGTGCGGGTGACCGGCGCGCCGTCCTTGACCGCGACCGTCACCTGGGTGCGGATCATCGGCACCGACTTGCCGTCGAGCAGATAGGCGGTGGGGTCCTTCGGATCGAGCTGGAGCTCGTACAAGGTGAAATGCTGCGCGGTGGTGACGGTGTGGGTCCAGGCGACATCCTTGGTGAAGCCGATCGCGACGAAGGGCGAGAAGACGAGGCCCGCGCCCATCACGTCGAGCTTGCCGGGGATGGTCAGATGGAGCCGGCGGAAGCGGTTGGGGCCCTTCCACGGGAAATGCGGGTTGCCGATAACGAGCCCGCGGCCGTTGGCGGTCTTGTCGCCGCCGAACGCCCAGCCGTTGCTGCCGAGCTGGGCCTCGGCGGGCGCCTGGGGGAGATGGATGCCGGTCGATTCGAGCATCGCCGCGGCGGGCGCGGGGGGCTGGGCGGCCGAGACGAGGCCGGCGAGCGGCGCCGAGCTCGCCTGGGTCATCGCGCTGTTGACGAGCAGGAGCAGGTCGTCGTGATCCATCGCGCGCAGCCACGCCGCGCCCCGGCACGATGCGGCGAAGCCCTCGGGATGGTCGCGCAGATATTTGTTGTAGCCCGCGACGAAGCCGGTCAGCAGCGCGCGGTTGTCGGCCGAAGTGGCGCGGTAGCCGGTCTCGAGCCGGGGCAGCTCGCCGACCACGCGGTGGTAGAAATCGCTTTCGAGATTGGCGATCTCGGAGAAGCCGACATTGACCTTGGCCTGGCTCCCGAACCAGCGCGAGCGCTCGCCGCGGACGGTGACGATGGTCTCGGCGATGACGCAGCCATTGTCCTCGGCGGCGGTATAGCCCGAGCCATAGCCGAGCCCGGCCATGTCGCGCGCGCGGATATGCGGGATGCCTTGCGTCGTGCGGGTGATGGTGGCGGCGTAGCGCGGCCCCTTGGCGAGCGCGGGGGCGGCGGCGAGCGCGAGCAGCGCGGTGGCGGCGAGGAGCGCGCGGCGGCGCAGGCGGCTGGCTGGCATTCGAACGATCCTCCCCCGGGTTTCGGCCCCCTCGTGCCGTCTACTTCTTGTTCCCTGCGAAAGCAGGGGTCCAGGGTCACAAGCGATGAACTGCCTGGCTCTGGGCTCCTGCTTTCGCAGGAGAACAGGGAAAAGGAAACACACCCCGATTCGAGGGGACGGGCCGGCGGTTTCGCTCAGCGCGTGGTGCACCGGGCGCCGCCCAGCCGGCGGTAATTGGCGTGGAATTTGGGCATGTTGCCCGAACGCTCGCCGAAATCATGGCCGTCGCCGAGATAGAGCTCGATGCTCTGGCCGTTGGCGACCTCGGGGTCGCTGGCGTTGTAGATGACCACGGTCTTCTTGTCGGCGCCCCATTTGCCATGGCCGCGAAGCTCGCCGTCGCCGTTGGCGCGCCGCCCGAGGAAGCGGAACAGCACCGATCCGCACTTGCCGTCGTCGGCGACGCTGACGCCGCAGAAGTCGCGGCCGCACGGGGCGACGTCGATCGTCTTGTAGAGCCGGCCGCGCGCAGTGAAGACCGGGCGATCCTCGCTGACGGTCCAGCGGCCGTAATAGGGCGACGTGGCCTCGGGCGCGGCCTGGGCCGGCGCGGACAATGCCATCGCGGCGACGCCGAAGGGCACCAGGATCGACAAGCGGATGAGCGACTGGGATAAGGCGGTCATGACGGGCTCCTCGCGTGAAACGGCAGGCACAGGCGGCCTCAAACGGATGGCATGGGCCCTGATCCTATCAGCGATTTCGGCCTTTGTCCTCTATACTGCGGCCAAGGCATTCCGGGCCGCCTTCGCCAACGAGGATTTCCCCGAAAGCCTGGCGGTCAAGGTCGAGCTGCTGCCGCTGATCTTCCCGGTTCACATGATCACCGGCGCGCTGGCGCTGGTGCTCCTGCCGCTGGCGATCGCGCTGCGGCGGCACCCGCGCTGGCACCGGCCGGTCGGGCGAGTCGCGGCGGTAGACGTGCTGGTGTCGGGGCTGACGGCGTTCCCGGTGGCGTGGGTGGCGCCGGTCACCTTCTGGTCGGCAGCGGGGTTTTCGGCGCAGGCCGTGACGTGGCTGGTGCTGCTGGCGCTGGGCATCGCCAACATCCGGCGGCGGCGCGTGGCGGCGCACCGGACCTGCATGGTGCTGATGCTTGCGACTGCCTCGGGCGCGGTGTTCTTCCGCATCTTCCTCGCGCTGTGGGCGGTGTACGGGTCGAGCCGTTCGTTCGAGGGTTTTTACGCGCTCGATTCGTGGATCGCCTGGATGCTGCCGCTGGGGGTGACGGCGCTGGTGATGGGGCGTCTGCGCAAGGCCATTCCCTTCTCACTGCTTTGATGGCCTGCCCCCTGCGAAAGCAGGGGCCCAGGGTCACAAGCGATGAACTGCCTGGCTCTGGACCCCTGCTTTCGCAGGGGAGCAGGAAAGCGCTCCCGCCTCCAGGAGGCGCGATAGGGACCTCAGCGCCGCCCGATCGCCACCGCATTGTTCATCCGCGTCACTTCGGCCGCGTCGCCCGGGAGCGCGATGCGGACCGTAAGCCCCTCGCGCGGCGCACCCGCCGGGAGCGTCAGGCGGACCTTCGCCGTCCTCGGGACGAGGTCGATCGGCGCCGCCAGCGCAGGGATCGGCGCGGTGGCGATCACCTTGCCGGCGGCGTCGACCAATGTCGCGGTGCCGCCCGTCGTGGGGACGCTGCCGAGGCTGTGCACCGTCGCCTCGACCCGGCGGCCGTTCACGCGGACATCGTCCGCGCCGATGCCGAGATCGGGGCGCTGCTCGACCGGGCTGCCGGCCTCGGCAAGGGTGAATTCCAGCACCGTGGTGGCGTGCGACGCAAAGCTTACCGCAATCGTCGCGCTGCGCTCGAGCGTGACCGGGGCGGCGGCGACGCCGTCGACCGTCATCGTCCAGCGGCCGGCCGTGACGTTCCACGTCGTCATGTCCGCCGACTGCACCTTGTCCGACAGATTATAGGCGATCACCTTGAAATGATCGCGGGTCGCGCCGGGAAGCAGGATCGCGACCTGCTCGGCGCCGTCGGGCTCGGCGAAGCGCCAGCTGACGGTGTTGCCGGGCCAGGTCAGGTTGCGCTTGAGCGCGATGCCGCCGAGCCGCTCGCGCTGGAGGATCTCGCTCGGCTGCTCGACTCGGTCGGACCACCAATGGCCCTCGGTCATCATATAGTCGCGCTGGCTCTTGTCGGCGATGGCGTCGCCGTGGAGCGCTTCGAGGATGGCGGTGTCGCCGCCGGCGTTCCAGCCGGCATAGCGCTCGAAATCGCCGCCGGTGCGCGACCAGCTGCGGTCCTTGCCGAGCACCACCGGATTCTCGGTGAATTCGGCGAACGCGCCCGCGCCGCCCCGGGCGATGCGACCGCGGACGGGCAACAGATATTTGTCGTCGCCGGTGAAGCGCCACGCCGCCCAGGCCGATTGCAGCGGCGTGGTCGCGCCGCCGCCGTCGCCGACGCGGGTGGCGTCGGTCCGCCAGTTGACTTCGTTGGGGTAGGACCAGACGCCCTGCGCATCCTGCGTGCCGTGCGCCATCCAGCCGTCGACCACCCCGGTGACGAGCCCGCGCGCCGCCGGGTCGCCATTGTACAGCCCGAGCAGGATCGGCCCGTGCATCACGGTGAAGCTGTACGGCTTCTGCCACTCCCACGCGCCTTCGCGGTAGATCGTGCGGCCGCCATACCAGTTGCTGGCGAAGTGCCTATGCCCGGCGGGGTTGGTCAGGATCACGCCCTGCAGCGCCTTGACCGTCGCCATCAGCCGCTCGAGCGCCCTGGGCTCGCCCCAGTTGAGATAGAGCCGCTCGGCGTCGCTGTTGAGGCCTTCCTCATAGGCGTGGAGCTCGTCGGTGGTGATCGTGCCGAGCCCGTTCGTGTTCATCCCGTTGGCGTAGGTCGCGTCGGACAGCGCGCGGAGCGACGCGTTGATCTTGTCGGGATCGACTCCCATCAGCGCGAGCCCGGGCCATTGCTGGGTGAGGTCGGTATCGTCGGATAGGCCGCCGCCGAAATCGCCATAGGGAACCTGGCGCTCGTCGATCCACCAGTTGACGAAGCGGCGGACCAGCTTGAGGTCCTCGACCTGGCGGAACGCCCAGAGCGGAACCCCGGGGGGCGGCACGGCTTGCGTGAAGGCGGGCAGGCTCTGCGGGCTGTAGTTGATGTCGGCCCAGTAGCGGCGGCCCTCGAGATGGTCGGGATCGACGCGGAGCAGGTCGCTGATATCGGCGTGGAGGCGGCGGTAGAGGCCCTCGCGCTTCGACGCGGTATGCTCCTCGACGAGGAAGCCCCAATTGTCCTTCACCTGGTCGAAACGGTCGGCGATGTGCTCGGGGAGGGCGGCGGCGCGATCCTTGAAGACGAGGCGGACGACCATCCCGTTGAGCGAATCGGCTGTGAAATCAGGCGCGGCGGAGGCAATCGCGAGATAGAGGCTGTCGCTGGTCAGGATGCGGTCGCGCAGGTCGAGCCACAGCGTGCGCGCTTGGTTCGGGCGGACCGAGACCGAGACGTCGATCATGTCGCGGCCGGGCCAGATCGGGTCCTTGACTCGGATGTTGAGCGGGATCAGCCCGTCGCTGTTCGGGCTGGCCTTGAGCGCGGGGATGTCGAGCGCGATGCCGTCGAGCCCGTCATGGCTGTTCTCCCAGCCATAGTTCCACGCACGCGCGATCGCCTTGCCCGGGTCGGCGTCGCCGAAGCCCGAGGGGATGAGGATATGGACGATCGGCGCGCTGCCCGCGGGGCGGACCGCGGCGCCGGTCGCGGCGGCGCTGCCCGCGCCGGCGGCGGCGGTGAAGGCGCCGGGCGGAAGCGCGATCACGGTGCTGCGTTCGTCGGCGGGGTAGCGGCCGGCGATATAGGCGTTGAGGTCGGCGAGCGCGGCGAGAGTGGAAGCCTTGGACGAATCGACGGTGTAGCGCAGCTTGTAGCTTCCCTTCGGCTCGGCGCCTTCGGAGACGTCGTACGCCCAGATCTCCTGGATCGGCTGCTCCTGCATCGTGTTGGTGAAGCGCAGATGGCCGCCTTGCGCGGGCGCGATCTCGGTGACGCTGCGGACCACCCCTTTGGGGCGCTTCGCGAGGGGCTTCCAGCTTTTGTCGTCGGCCGACCAGGCGAGGTCGCCATAGGCGGCGCCGCGGATCTCGACGCGGTTGACGCGCTCGCCCGGCGGGATGGTCAGGTCATAGGCCTTGCCGCCTTCGACATAGGTGTTCCAGTCGGGCAGCTCGAAATAGTCGGTGCGGCCGGGGAGCGCCGAGCGGTTGTAGACCCCGGGCCAGGTCGTCTCGGGGATGCCGTCGACGCCTTTCCACATCCATTCCTTCAAGTCGCGCGCGTCGGCGAACTCGACCTTGCGGATGCGGGTCTTCTCGGCGGCGAGGACGGGGGGCGAGGCAGTGTCCCAGCCGAAGCGGTGGAGCCAGGCCTGGCGGCGGGCGGGGGCCGGATCGGGCGGGGCACGGTCCAGCGTCGAAATCATCGCGGGGTCTACCCCGCTTCCGAGCGCGCGGATCCGGGTGGGGAGCAGCATCGAATCATAGATGCGGATGTCGTCGACATCGCTGCCGCGCATGAAATGGTAGCGGCTCTGGACCTGGTGCGGCGAGATGATCCGGCCGGCGAGCCCGAGCTGGTCGAGCCCGGCGTCGAGATCGGCGGCACCGTCCTTGCGGGCGACTTCGGCGCCGTCGACATAGAGGCGGACCCCGACCGCCTCGTCCCAGGCGAAGGCGATGTGGCGCCATTTGTCGGGTGCTGGGGCTTGGGGCATGCGGAACGAGACGCGGGTGCGGGCGAGGTTGGCGTCGGTGACGAAGGCGTCGAAGCCATGGCCGTTCCAGTCGATCCTGAGGAACGCCATGTCCCAGCTCGAATGGTCGGCGAAGCCGACGCGGAACAGCACGAAGGGCGCCTCGCCGACGGGGGTGCGCGGACGCCAGAAAAAGGCGAGCGTGCCGCGCTGCGCCTGGATGTTGCCGGGCGCGCGCCACGCGGCATAGCCGTCATCCTCCCACTGGATCGCGCTGCCCCGGGCGCCGCCGGGGACGATCGCGACGCGGCTCTGGAAATTGGGCTCGGCATCGCCCGCGGCGGTGTCGGCCCTGAGGCTCGAATCGGCGGAGACGTGGAAGAGCAGGCCGGGCTCGGGCGCCTGGGCGAAGGCGGGGGCCGCGAGCGTGGCGGCGCCGGCGAGCAGGACGGGCAGCAGGGTTTTCAGGCGACGCGACACGATGGTTCCTCTCCCGGCGCCTTGGCGCTCTTGGTGGCTGGTGTGAGATATACAGCCGCTGACACCGGTATCAATGCGTAATTCAGGCGTCGAAATCGCCGAGCGACAGCGTTTCGCCGGTCGCGCGCAGCCAGAGGCGCAGCGCGGCGGCGTAGGTCAGCAGGCCCGCAAGGAGCCCCGCTATGGGGCCGAGCAGCGCCTGCGCGGCGAAGGCCGCGCCGACGCCGAGCGCCGCGGCGGCGAGCGGCGGGGCGCTGTAGTGGAGCGGGGTGCGGATGTCGAAATGGCTGCGCAGCGCCGCGCGGCGGACCAGCGCCCCGGTGCCGACTCCCGCCACCACCGCAAACGCCGCGCCGGTGACTCCGAACGGCGCGATCAGCAACACTCCCACGCCGATGTTCACGGCGATGTTGACACTGGTCACCAGATTCTGCGCCCCCGGGCGGTGGTAGAGCAGGATGAGGTCGCTGACGCCGAACGCGCCCTGGATCATCTCGGCGGCGGCGAGGAGGAGCAGCGCCCAATAGCCGGCAGTGAAGCCCGGGCCGAACGACGCGAGCAGCGGCATGCCGGCAAAGGCGAGCGCGATCAGGATGGGAAGCTGGACCGCGAGGATCAGCCGCGCGGCGGCGGCGGTGGCGACGCCGGTCTCGCCGGGACCCTTGAGCGCCAGGGTGCGCGCGATGATCGGATTGAGCAGCCCGTCGAAGCTCTGGCGGACCTGGCGCACGGGGGTGCGGATCTGGCGCGCCATGTTGTAGATGCCCGCGGGGCCCTCGCCGAGGAAGATGCCGACAAGGTAGAGGTCGAGCCGGCCGAACAGGCCGTTGAGTGCGTCGTTGAGCGTCGCGCCACCCGCCGCGTGGAAGAGGCCGGGGATGCGCGCGGGGGCGAGGTGGTAGCTGCCCAGCCGGAACGGGCCGAAGCAGCGGCGGGTGCCGAACACGGCATAAGCGAGCGCGGCGAGGGTGCCGGCGATATAGCCGATCAGCAGCCCGCTCTCATGCCAGCCCAGCGCCCAGGCGGCGAGCGTGAAGGCGAGCGCGCCATAGGGCTCGACGATGCTGCGCGCGGCGACTTCGTAGCGGATCACCTGGGTCCAGCGAGTGGCGGCGCAGAACAGGTCGAGCAAAGCCTGGCCGGCGATCATCGGGGCGAGCAGGAGCAGCGCCCAGGCGAGGTTCGGGGTGAGGATCCCGGCGGGGAGCAGCAGCGCGGCGAGGGCGAACAGCGCCGCGAGCGCGAAACTGACCGCAGTCACCAGCAGCGCCGAATCGAGGACGATGTGGATCGGGGGCCGGTCCGGGGTTTCCTCGAGCTGCTTGAACAGGATCCGCTTGGCGCCGAGCCCGCCGATCGTGACGGCGAGCTCGACCGCGGCGACCGCGAGGCTGTAGGCGCCGAACAGCGCGATCCCGAACAGATGCGCGGCGAGATAGAGGAAGCCGATGCGCGCGCCGAAGCGGATGACGAAGCCGAACGCCGTCGCGCGGGCCCCCGCGAGGATCACGCGTCCGGCGGTTTTGGCTTGGCTCATCGCGGCGGTCTGGGGGTTTCGCTTGAATCGGGGCGGGGTTTGGGGTGACTAGCCCGGCGATGCCTGCGCCGCCATCCCCCTTCGATTCCGATTCCCGGCCGGTCGCGGCGATATTCCGCTCGCCGGTGTTCAATGCGTCCGAGGGGTTCGTCTCGTCGCAGGCGGCGGGGCTGGTGCGGTACCAGCCGGTGGTGGTGGGGCTGTACGACCGGGGGCATGTGCCCGAGGCGCTGGACGCGCGGGTGGTGCTGGCGACGCGGAGCGAGCGGCTGGCGGTCAAGCTGCTCGGGCGCGCCGACGGGCTTACCCGGCGCGTGCGGGTCCGGGCGCCGGCGCTGGTCCACGCGCATTTCGGGACCGACGCGGTGCTGGCGCTGCCGATGGTGCGCGCGTTGGGGGTGCCGATGGTGACGACGCTGCACGGCT
Source organism: Pseudomonadota bacterium (assembly GCA_040388355.1). Taxonomy (GTDB): domain Bacteria; phylum Pseudomonadota; class Alphaproteobacteria; order Sphingomonadales; family Sphingomonadaceae; genus Sphingomonas. The sequence continues at coordinate 115,883 of JAZKCD010000019.1, forward strand.
ATGACGTGTCGCGGTCGACTGCGCGGCTGCTGACTTCGGGGCGGCTGTCGTGGATGCGCTATCCGTTCGGGCGGCGCGCGCTGATCCGCGAGTGCGAGCTGTTCCTCGCGGTGTCGGATGCCCTGCGCGCGCGCGCGGTCGCGGCGGGGTTTCCGGCGGGGCGGACGGTGACGCACTATAATGGGATCGATCTCGGGCGCTTCGCGCTGGGCAGCGGCGGCGAGGGTGCGACGGTGCTGCATGTCGGGCGGCTGGTCGAGAAGAAGGGTACCGCGCTGCTGCTGCGCGCCTTTGCCGAGGCGCGGAAGGCGGCGCCGGCGGCGACGCTGGTGATCGCCGGCGACGGGCCGCTCCGGCCTTCGCTCGAGCGGCTGGCGGGGCAATTGGGGCTGGCCGGCGCGGTGCGCTTTGTGGGGTTCCTGCCGCCGCAGGAAGTCGCGGACCTGATGCAGCGCGCGGCGCTGGTCGCGGTGCCGAGCCTCACTGCGCGCGACGGCGACGCCGAGGGGCTGCCCAATGTCGTGGTCGAGGCGGCGGCGTCAGGCCTGCCGGTGCTGGGATCGGATCATTCGGGCATCCCCGAGGCGATCGTGCACGGCCGCACCGGATTCGTGGTGCCCGAGGGCGAAGTCGAGCCGCTGGCGGCGCGGCTGGGCGAACTGCTCGCCGCGCCCGAGCGCCGCAAGCGGATGGGCGCGGCAGGGCGCAAGCTGGTCGAGCGCGAGTTCGACGTGGTGCGGCAGATGGTCAAGCTCGAGGCGCATTACGATGCGCTGGTCAAGCTGTGGACGCGGACGAGGACGAGCGCGACACGGTAGCGGCGGCGGTACCAGCGCCAGCGGTCGAGCCGGGCGCGGGCGCTCTTGGGACGGACAGGTGCGCGCAGCAGCCAGAGCAAAGTCGCGGCGGCGGCGCGCCAGACCGGGATGCCCGTCGCGGCGAGCTGCTCGGCATAGGTCTGGCCCGCGACTTCCTCGGCGAGCAGGCATTCCGAGCGCGTGAAGGCGGCGGCGAGCTGGGCCGGGGTGGGGCGGTAGCCGGTGTCGATCGGGTCGGCGTGATAGGGGTAGCTTGAGGGTACGGTGGCGAGGATCAGCCCGCCGGGGCCGGCGATCGCTTCGCACGCGGCGATCGCGGCGGCGCGATCGCGGACATGCTCGAGCAGGTTCGAGCTGAGCACGCAGCGGAAACCCCGCGCGGTGAGCCCGGCGCGCACCGCGGGATCGAGGATGTCGCCGGTCAGGTCGATGCCATCGCCGGCCTTGAGATCGCTGTGGAAGACTTCCACTCCCGCAGCGGCGAGCGGCGCGAACAGGCGGGCGTGGATGTGCGGCTTGTCGGTCTCGCGGAAGGCGCGGGTCGAGGAGCCAAGGTTGAGCAGCGGCGAGACATCGGGGCGCCCGAGGAGGATTCCGGCGATCCGCGCAGCTTCCGTTTCGAACATGCAACGACAAGCCATGCAACCAACCCCGGGTCAAGGGCGGAACGCTACCGCTCCGGCTTCGTTCGGTGCGGATACGGGTTCGTTACGGGCCTGAATCAGGGAGCTGGACGCATGCTTTGGACAATCGTCGTCATTCTGCTGGTGCTGTGGGTGCTCGGCTTCTCGATGAACGTGGGCGCGGGGCTGATCCACCTGCTGTTGGTGATCGCTCTGATCGTCTTCGTGGTGCAGCTGATTTCGGGACGGCGGGTCGGGTAGACCGGCTCAGCAGGGCCCGCTGCCGGCGCGGCAGCGGGCCTGGTTCTGGCGGATCGTGCTTTCGGACTGGACGCCTTGCACCGGCGTTCCGGGCGCCGCGCCCGCGCTCGGCTTGTAGGGCGTGCTCGTGGTTCCCGAACTGTAGAAGCCGCTGTTGACCGGCTCGCTCGAGCGCATCGCCCGCGCTTCGCGTTCCTCGGCCTCGGCCTTGCGGTTGCGTTCGTCGATGACCTGGTTGTTCGCGGCCACCGAGCCGTGGAACTGGCCGTTGGCGCGCTGGCAGATCGCGCTTTGCCAGTCGGGATTGCAGAGCCGCGCGACGATCGTCGAATCATTCACCGTGAGATTGTAGCGCGTGAGATAGATGCGGGCATTGGCATGCGTCTGCTCGGCCATCGCATACATTTCGCCGACCTGCGACGGCGTCAGCTCGCGGATGCCGCCGAGCTCGAGCATCCGCGCAGCGGGCGCGGCGGGACCGTTCACGGCCGTCGTCGACCCCATCGGCGCGGGCTGTGGCCCCGCGCGGAGATGATCGTCGAGCAGGACATAGCATTGCCCCGCACCGGGGCTCGCGCCGGTCAGCGTCGCCGGCAGCCAGACCTCGCCGGCCTGCGCCCAGACCCTGACGCCCGGCGTGCACGAGGTGATCGGGGTCCGGTCCTGCGCCAGCGCGGGGGTGGCGAGGCCCGTAGCGAGCATGGCGGCGATGATGAGCATGATGCGCATGGGGACCCCTCCGGTTTTGTCGCAAGGAGTATGCACTGCGCGGCCGGGGTGGCAAGCGCCGCGGCTCAGCCCGGCGTCGCGTCCCTCAGCCGCGCGAGCCACGCCTGCGCCTGCCGCCGCTCGCCGGGTGCGCTGGGCCCGACCGGCCCGCGCGCGGCGCGAAAGTCGCGGTGGAGCGCGAACGGGTCCATCACGAGGCGTTCGCGCAGCGCGTCGATCGCCGCGGCGAGATCGTCGAGCGCATCGCGTGTCGCTGCGGTGCGGCCATCGGTCCAGAGATGGTCGTTGTGCCCGAAAATGCCCCAGCTCCCCGCCGCGGTGTTCTCGAGCGCGGTGATCAGCGCGGCGCGATATTCGGCCTCGAGATCGATGCGCGCGCGATCGAGGCGTTCGAGACGGTCGGCCTTTGCCATGACGCTCTCAGATCAGGTGCCAGTCGAACCCGGCATCGTGCGCGACCCGGAGGGCGCCGCCGTCCCACATGTCATCGTCGAGCAGCCCGAACGGGACGGCCGACCCGTCGGGATCGAGAGCCGCGAGCACGAAATCGCTCTCGTGGAGCGCGGCATTGGCGACGTCGCTGATGATCAGCGAGTTGCCCCCGCCGAGATTGAGGATGGTGTTGCCGTCGTTCTGGCTCATCGCGTCCTGCACGTCCTGCCAGTCGAAGCCGAGCGCGGTCAGGTCGATCCTGTCCGACCCGGTGGCGAAGTCGGTGATCATGTCGGTTCCGCTGGCGGCCTCGATCACGAAGCTGTCGGCGCCGGTGCCCCCGGTCAGCTTGTCGAAGCCCAGCCCGCCATAGAGCGTGTCGGCGCCCCCGCCGGCGATGATGACGTCGTTGCCACCGCCGGCGATGAGAATGTTGGCGCCATCATTGCCCTGGATCTTCTGGGCGAGCTCGTTGCCCGTCAGGTTGATCGGATCGGCGCCGGGGCCGGCGCGCAGCCGCTCGACCTCCTGTCCGGCGCCCAGCGTCCAGCTGGCATAGGCGGTGACGGTGTCGGTATCGGCGCCACCGCTGCCAGCCTCGAACACGGTATCGCCGGCATTGTCGACGATATAGCTGTCGCTGCCCGCGCCACCGGTCATCGCATCCGCGCCCGCGCCGCCGTCGAGCAGATCGTCGCCGCCGCCGCCCGACAGCGTGTCGTTGGCGCCCAGGCCATAAAGGCTGTTGGCGCCGTCATTGCCCGCGATCTTGTTGGCGAGATCGTTGCCGGTCAGGTTGATCGCGCCGGTTCCTGCAGCATTGGTGGTGCTCAGCCGCTCGATCTCCTGGCCCGCCGCCATTGCCCAGCTGACGCTGGCGGTGACGATATCGATGCCCTGGCCGCCGGCCTCGAACGCCGTGTCTCCGGTATTGTCGACGACGAAGACATCGTCGCCGAGACCGCCGGTCATCGCGTCGGCGCCGGCCCCGCCGTCGAGGCGGTCGTTGCCGCCGCCGCCGTTCAGCGTGTCGTTGCCGCCCAGCGTGGTGATGACGTCCGCGCCGGCGCCACCGGTGATCTCATAGCCTTGCCCGGGGATGGCCGGGAGCGCGCCGGTCATGTCGAAGGTCGTCGCGGCATCGGAGAAGGCGATCCGGCGGTTGCTGTATTCGCCGATGGTGACGCCCGCGAGCGACAGGGAGCCGCCGGTGGCGAGCAGGATCCCACCGGTCTGCAGCGTCGTGAACGATCCCAGCTGCGCGAGCGTCAGCTTGATCTGTCCGGCGTTGAGCGTCTCGACGTTCGAGAAGGTCACGCCGGTGATATCGGCATAGCCGGGCGCGTAGACCGTGTAGACGGTCACGCTATCCACGCCCTCGCCGCCGTCGATCGTCTCGCCTGCCGTTACATCGCCGGCCTCGATGAAGATCGCGTCGTCCCCGCCCTCGCCGAAAATCGCGTCGGCGTCCGCGCCGCCGTAGAGCGTGTCATGGGCGCTGCTGCCGGTCAGCACGTCGTTGCCGGCGTCGCCGTGGAAGAGGGCCGACGTGCCGCTACTGGTCAGGTGATCGTCACCCTCGCCGCCGTCCACGCGCACGGTGGCGCCCTGGTCGTGCAGCAGGATCGTGTCGCCAAAGGCCGAGCCGTAGATCCGCTGGATCGTCTCGATGTTCGATATCCTGCCGCCGCCCAGCGTGACGCCGCCGGCGGTGCCGATGCCGTTGCTGTCGAAGGTCACGCCCGCGGTGGCGCCGATCAGCGAGAGGACGAGCGTGTCCGATCCGATCCCGCCATCGGCATCGTCGCCATAGCCGGCCGCGAGGAAATCGAGCCCGGTCCCGCCGGTCAGCCGGTCATGCTCGGCGCCACGGTCGACTTCGTCGATGAGCTGGGTGTTGATGACGACCCCGGCCGAATAGAGCCGATTGTTGCCGTTACCGCCGTTGACGATGTCGGCGCCCGCACCGCCCAGCAAGGTATCGGCGCTGCCGCCGCCATTGATCGTGTCGTCGCCATCGTCGCCATAGGCATTGCTGGCATTGCTGCCGGTCAGGTTGAAGCTGTCGTTGCCGGCGCCGCCGTAGAAACGGCCGCTGCCGTAGAACATGTCGTTGCCCTCGCCGCCGTCGGCGCGCGAGTTCGAGACGGTGTCGAGGTAGATCGTATCCTCGCCCGCTTCGCCATAATAATAGCTGGTGTTGCCCGCGGCCCGGCCGTCGATGACGTCATTGCCTTCGCCGCCATAGATGCCGCTCGTGTAGAAGCCGGCGATCAGCGTGTCGTTGCCACCAAGCCCGCGCATGTCCGGCGAATAGGAGCCGATCGAGCCGCCGTTGATGGTGTCGTCGAAATTGCTGCCGTCGACCCACAGGACCTGCCGGATGTTGGCGATCGTGCCGCCGCCGACGACCAAGGTGCCGTTGCTCGCCAGGCCGCGGAAATCGACGGTGACGCCCGACGACGCGCCCTGGAAGCCGATCAGCAGCGACGCAGCCCCGGCGCCGCCATCGATATTGTCGCCATAGCCGGCGTAGATCGTGTCGAACACGCCCGCGCCGCCATTCAGCGTATCGACTTCGCTGCCGGTATCGAGCACCGGCGGCGTTGCGACGCCGGTCGAGCGGGTGCGGTCCCAGGCCGGCGAGATCGCGGCCGAATAGAGCGTGTCGTCACCGTCATTGCCGTTGATCGTGTCGCCGCCGGCGCCGCCCGCCAGCGTGTCGTTGCCGCCATTGCCGGAAATGTCGTCCGCGTCCGGCGTGCCAGCATAGGTGTCGTTGCCGCTGCCGCCGCTGTACACCGCCTGGGCGACTGCGCGGCCACTCAGGTCGGCGACCGCCGAACCGCCTTCGAACAAGCCGTCGATCCACGCCCGTCCAGCCTTCACCATCCGCGCCTCTCGGAAATCATGCCATTTTGGTTCGGGCCGAGCTACCATGGCTTACGTGACTTAAACAGGGCCATTTCCTCCCCCATTCTGGCGGGCCCCTCAAGCCCGGAGCGCGCCGTGCCGGCGAGCCGCTGTATCGAACCGAGCTTCGCCAGCGTCAGCGACACATTGCTTCCGCGGCTCGCCTCGAGGACGAGCCTATCGAAGTCGCCGCTGCCGTCGAGCATGCCGCCGCCGGGGCCCGCGAGCGGAAATCGCTTCTATAACCTATCTGGCACTTTGCGCTTGACATCGTCACGTTGATCAGGTACCTTTCTGCAATGCTCGAGAAATGCGAGTCGCGGAGATCGCGGCGCTCTTGGGCTGCAGGCAATATCGGATCGGGCCGGGGCGGGGACGCCTTCCGGCCCGTTTGCGTTTCGGAGGGAGTGGCGATGCCGGAAGAGCGAGGGGTGGGGGAGCGGGAAGCGGACCGTACGCGCCTGGCGCGCTGCACCTACCGCATGACGCGCAGCGACGACGAATAGGGGGGAAGCGCCGCGGTGCCGGGCCTGGCGCCTAGCACCGCGCGCCATGGCTGCGGCGGCCGCGATGGTGTAGCGGCGGGGAATGACTCCACGCGAACTGATCGGCACTGCGATCGTCCCTGGCGGCGGCGAGGAATTGCGGCTGTTCCGGCGGGGGCGCGACTTCATGATCGTGCTCGACCGCAACGAGCTGATGAGCAGCCGGATGAGCGGGTCGGAGGAGGCGCTGGCGGCGCTGACCCTCGCGCGGATGGCGGCGGTGAAGGCGCCGCGGGTGCTGATCGGCGGGTACGGGATGGGTTTCACGCTGCGCGCGGCGCTGGCGCGAGTCGATGCCAACGCCGAGCTGGTGGTGGCCGAGCTGGTGCCCGAGATCATCGCCTGGGCGCGCGGGCCGATGGCCGAACTGGCGGCGGGGTGCCTCGACGATCCGCGGGTGCGGGTCGAGCTCGACGACGTCGCGGCGGTGATCGGGCGCGGGCGGGGGATGTATGATGCGATCCTGCTCGATGTCGACAATGGCCCGGACGGGCTGACGCGGGATGCCAACGACCGGCTTTATTCGGAGCGGGGGCTGGAGGCGGCGCGGGCGGCGCTGGTGCCGGGGGGGATATTGGCGGTGTGGTCGGCGGCGCCCGATGCGAAATTCGCGCGGCGCTTTGCCGAAGGCGGGTTCCAGGTGGACGAAGTGGGCGTGCGCGCGCGCTCGAACGGCAAGGGGCCGCGGCACGTGATCTGGTTCGGGCGCAGGCTTTAGGAGGCCATATCGGAGCGGACCGCTTGCCGCTAGGCTGACAGCGCCGGCAGGATTGGGGGCCGTCGCATGGAAGACGCGCGCGGAAAATCATGGGCGATGGGCGCTTATGGCGCTTCCGCAGTCGTGTCCGGGGGAATTGGCGCGGCGTTGAGCAGCACGCTCAACGCGATCACGCTTCCCAGGACCGATGGCGCATCTTCGATTGCACTCCCGCTGATCCTTGCCGGGACCGCAATCGCGATCATGCTGGGCGTGAGCATTGCCGCTTATTATTCGCGGATCTTTGATTACGGCGCGGCGCCGGCGGGAAGCCGCGAGCGTGCGCGGTTCGAACGGCTGCACGAGGGGCTTGTCGCCGAAGGCGCGATCGGGGCGCGCTATTCGCGGCTGCTGCAGGAGACATTGGCGCGAGTCGACCGGTTCTTCGGCGACGCCGGCCAAGCCGACCGCAGCCTGTTTCCGCGCTTCCTGGGGCTGCGCGAGCCGGCGCCGCTCTGGACGGCGGCGAGCTATGACCGGTGCGTGACGATCGCGCTGGTCTATCCGCTGGCGGTGATCCTGTTCGTCTGGGCGGTCAGCGGCCATGTCGGGCCCGCCGAGGCGGCATTGGGGATGAAGGCCGGCGGCTCGGGCTGGCTGCGAGGGCTTGCGTTCGGCGGCGGCGTGGCGATGACGGTCGGGATATTTCGCGTGCTTGGCAACACACCATGGCGCGCTGTGGTGTGGGGTGCGCTCGTTATGCTCGGCGGTGCCGCAGTCTCGCTTGCCGGTAGTGGACCTTTTGTCGTCGCCTTCGGGATCACACTGTCGCTTTTCTATTCGAAAATCCTGGCCACGATAGTCGGAAATGTCGGCGCGGGAAGCCTTGGCTTGGTATCCGTGATAGGGGTCATCAGCCTGACCGGGCTTGGCGATAACCCCTGGTTCTCCCAGATCGTCATCGTCGTCCTCTTTATAGTCGTGATTGGTGTCGCTTTAGTCTTGAGACGGGTCGATCGCGGCATTGGGCCGATCCTCGCGGCAATGACGGTAGTCATACTGGCGATTGCGCTGGCAACGCCGATCTGGCGCGTGACCCCGGAAGGCTGGTCCGGTCCGGTCCTGCTTATCGTCGGCCTGCTGACCCTAGTGAATGCGCCGTTCGACTGGGCGACTTTGGGACTGACGCGGGCGCTGTTGCGGCGCGGGATCGAGAAGGGCGGCTGGTTTCCGCTGGTCTATGGCCTGATCGACCTCGCGGTGGCGGTCGTGGTGATCGCGCTGCTGGCGGTCACCATCCTGTGGGCCGTGCAATTGTTCGACGGCATGACGCTGATCGGCGGCGGGCGGAAGGTGCTGGACGTGCCCGGGACGCTCGCCGCGCTGGGCGATCCGCACCGGCGCGCCGCGCCCGAATATTGGTGGCTCTATGCCATGCTGTTCGCGACGCTGGTCCCGAGCATCGTCAATGTCGCGCTGGGCGCGCTTTCGATCGTGCGCGGGGTGCCGGGGGTGAATGCCCGCATCGCCGAGCAAATGCAGAAGGAAGGCGTGCTCGACGTCGAGCTGGTCTGGATGGTGCCGGCGATGGTGCTGCAGCTGCTGGTCTGCTGCGTGGTCGGGGCGGCGGTGATGCTGGGGCTGCTCTGGCTGATCTTCGCCTGGCTGCTGCCGCTGGTCGGGTTCCAGCTCGTGCCGATGCTGCAGGCCTTGGCGGCGGCGGATTTGCCGGGCGGTCTGTTGCGGGCGCTCGGATTCGGATGAGCGGACAAGGATAGGCCGCGGGTGCCGCCCGGCTTCGCGGCGCGGGGCGTTTTCCAGGAGAATGACATGAAATGGTTCGGCAGGAAGGCCGGGCGCGAGGAGTCGCGTCCGGCGTTATCGCGTGGTGGGAGCGTGGCGCTGATCGGGGAGTGGCCGCGCAGCTACGAAGCGCAGGTGCGCGAGGCGTATCTGGGCAATCCGGTGGCGCAGCGTGCGGTCAAGCTGGTGAGCGAAGGCGTGGGCGGGGCGCCGCTATCGGCTTCGGTGCCCGAGCTGGCGGCGCTGGTGAACGCGCGGTCGGGGGGGCAGGCTCTGCTCGAGACCGTGGCGGCGCAGCTGCTGCTCCACGGCAATGCCTATCTGCAGATTCTCGCGCGCGAGGACGAGGCGGTGAGCGAGCTGTTTGCGCTCCGGCCCGAGCGGGTGACGGTCGAGCCCGATGCCGGGGGGTGGCCGGTGGCGTACCGCTACCGGGTGGGGGCGCATGTGGCGCGGCTGACCGCCGAGGATGCGGGCGGGCGGCCGGCGGTCGTCCATATCAAGGCGTTCAACCCGGTCGACGACCATTATGGGCTGGGCTGCCTGAGCGCGGCGGCGGGGGCGGTGGCGGTGCACAATGCCGCGGCCAGGTGGAACAAGGCGCTGCTCGACAATGCGGCGCGGCCGAGCGGGGCGCTGGTCTATGACCCCGGCGACGGCGCGGTGATGTCGCCCGATCAGTTCGCGCGGCTGCGCGCCGAGATGGAGGCGGGGTTCGCCGGCGCCGCCAATGCCGGGCGGCCGATGCTGCTCGAGGGCGGGCTCAAATGGCAGGCGATGAGCCTCACGCCGGCCGACATGGATTTCGTCGGGCTGAAGGCAGCGGCGGCGCGCGAGATCGCGCTGGCGTTCGGGGTGCCGCCGATGCTGATGGGGCTGCCGGGGGATGCGGCCTATGCCAATTATCGCGAGGCCAACCGCGCGCTGTGGCGGCTGGCGATATTGCCGCTGGCGGAGAAGATATTGGGCGGGATCTCGCAGGCGCTCGGCGGATGGTTTCCGGGGGCGGCGATCAGCGTCGATCTCGATCGGGTGACCGCGCTGAGCGAGGACCGCGAGCGGCTGTGGCGGCAGGTCAGCGCGGCGGATTTCCTGAGCCCCGAGGAGAAACGGGCGATGCTGGGAGTTGGGCTGGGAGTGGGCTCATGAGCGACGCGGCGCTGCTGGGGCAGCTGATCGGACAGGCGGCGGCGGAAGGCGCGGACCTCGCGACCTTGCGCGCGATCGCCGAGGAAGCGGGCGAGCTGGGCGCGGCGCGGGCGCTGGCGCGCCTCGGGCTGGAGGATGCCGGGGCGGGCAAGGACATGGCCGAGCTGCGCGAGCTGCTGGCGGCGTGGCGCGATGCCAAGAAGTCGGCGCTCAAGGCGGCGATGCAATGGGTGGTGCGGATGCTGCTGGCGATGGTGCTGGTCGGGCTGGCGGTGAAATTGGGGTTTTCGGGGTTCATCAAGTGAGCGTCCGCTTCGCCGGCTATGCGGCGGTGTTCGATGCGCCGGACCGGGGCGGGGATGTCGTGCGGCGGGGGGCGTTCCGGGTGCGCGGCGCGGTGCCTTTGCTGTGGCAGCATGGCGGCAAGCCGGTGGGGGCGGTCGAGTGGATCGGCGAGGATTCGCGCGGGCTGAGGGTTATCGGTTCGGTGACCGAGCCGCGGCTGGCGGCGGCAGTGGCGGCGGGGGCGGTCAACGGGCTATCGTTCGGCTACCGGGTGCGCGCGGCGCGGCGGGGGCGGTACCGCGAATTGCTGGGAGTCGAACTGGAGGAAGTCAGCCTGGTGGCGTCGCCGATGCAGGCGCTGGCGCGCGTGCACGCGGTGGCGAATCAGCTGAGCAACGCTCCAACGACGTAGCTGACGAAATAGAAGCTCAAGACCGAGGCGGCGGCGGCGTAATCGAGCCAGCGCCGCCGCGAGAGCAGGAGCAATGCATAGCTGGCGAGCAGCCAGGAGTTGCGCAGGACATAGGTGGTCAGCCTCGCCGCATCGGACGGGCGATGGCCCTGCACCATCGCCGTGACCTCGGTGATCATCAGCAACAGATTGGCGGCCAGGAGCAGGCCGGCGAGCCACGGACGGCGGTGATCGAAATAGCTGTCGAGATCGGGCCAGTCATCGAGATGGCGAGGCACCATGACGACGGCGAGCACGTAATAGACGAGGCCGACCAGCATGGGCACTGCGAATTGCGGCATGTTGATCGCAATGCCCCTGAGCGACATCCAGGCATCGAGGAAGGTGGCCATGATCTCGATCAGCGCGATGACGCCGACCAGCGGCAGGATGATCCCGAGCCGCGGCGGGGTACGCTCGCGCAGGATGCTGGCGAAGCCCCCGAACAGCTCGGCGGTGGCGAGGCCGAGCAGCAGGCCGTAGAAGGTCATGAAGAATTCGAATGGAGTCATCGCGGCTACCCGAACAGCTTGGCCGAGAAGCCGCTGTAGACATAGAGGTACAATAGGATCAGCGCGCCGATACAGGCGGCGATGGCCAGGCGCGGGCGCAGCAGCATCGCGCCGCCCAACCCGGAGAAGGCCAAAGCGTTGATGACGACATAGGTCGGGAGTTGCGCCCGCGCCAAATAGGGCACTTCATAGCCGAGTATGAGCAGATTGGCGGCGATCAGCAGGCCGAACGCCCAACGCCGGTTGGCCCGGAAATATTCGTCGAGATCGGTCCATTCGGCCGGATCGCGCGGCACGACGATCACGCTGACGAAGAACAGCAACACGCCGATCGCGGTGGGCAAAGCGAGGCCGTCCATCGTGAGGGCAACGCCTTGGAGCCGGGCCCAGGCATCGATGAAGGTCGCCATCAGTTGAAGAAAAACGAGTGCTCCGAGCAACGGCGTGAGCAGCCCGAGCTTCGGCCGGGCGCGGTGGCGCAGCAGATTGGCGAAGCCGAGCAGCAACTCGGCGACCGCGAGGCCGAGCAGCAGGCTGTAGAAGGTCATGAAGAATTCGAACTGGCTCATGCGCGCCACCCCCCGGGGCCGCACGATAGAGCCGGTTTGCGGGGCCGCAAGTCGCGAGCTACGCTGGGATCAGAAAAGACGGGGAGACAGGCGATGGCGACGGGCGTGGTCAAATGGTTCAACGATTCGAAGGGCTTCGGATTCATCACCCCCGATGATGGCGGCGAGGATCTGTTCGCGCATTTCTCGGCGATCCAGATGGAGGGGTTCAAGTCGCTCCACGAGGGGCAGCGCGTGGCGTTCGAAGTGACGCAGGGGCCCAAGGGGAAGCAGGCTTCGAATATCACCGCGCCTGGAGACTGAAGCGATGCGGCGCGGCGAAGGCTATTGCCCGGAATCGGACTGGCTGATGCACGCAGTGCGGAGCCAGATGGATTTCGAGCATGGGCCGGACGCGGCGGCCAACCTTGCGCGGCTGATCGCGCTGACGCGCGACGCGGAGGCATCCAACCGCGACTGGGCGCTGCTGGTGCTGCAGCAGACGGCGCTGGATACCGAGGATGTGCGAGCCGCCCTGGTCGCCGGGCTTGACGATCCGGATCGCGAAGCGCGGCTCGAGGCGCTGATCGGCGTGGCGAAGCGCGAACCCGGGCGGGCATTGCCGCTGGTGGCGGCGTTGCTGGCGGAAGACGAGATCGATTCGATGACGTTCGAGGCGGCCGCCTATGTCGCTGACCGCGCGCTGCTGCCAGCATTGGAAGCGGTGCGCGAGGGTATCGAGGACGAGGACGACCTGTTCGACGATTTGCTGGCCGAGGCGATGGCGTGCTGTGCGATCCAGGTGGCGCCCGACTGGCGCTGAGCGTCAACCGACCGAGTTTTATGAAATTTTTCCGGGGCTTCGCTTTGCGGCGGGGCCCCTTTCTTTTGGCGTGGGGAGAATGACGATGATCGAAGTGAAGGCGGACGGGCTCGAGGCGAGCTTCGAGGCAGTGGAGAAAGCGGGGCTGCCGCCGGTGCGGCCGATGCTGGCGGGGGCCGCGCCCAGCGGGGCGATGTTCGAAAGCTTCCTGCGGGGCGGCGGGGGCGTCGAGATGAAGGCGTTCACCGGGGCGAGCGACGCCGCGGGCGGCTATGCAGTGCCCGACGAGCTCGACGCGCAGATCGACGCGGTGCTCAAAAGCATCTCGCCGATCCGGGCGATCGCCAATGTCGTGAAGGTGGGGTCGGCGGGGTATCGCAAGCTGGTGACCAGCGGCGGCACGCCTTCGGGCTGGGCCGCCGAGACCGGCGCCAGGGCCGAGACCGACACCCCGGTGTTCAACGAGATCGCGCCGCCGATGGGCGAGCTCTACGCCAATCCGGCGGCGAGCCAGACGATGCTCGACGATGCGGCGTTCGACGTCGAGGACTGGCTGGCGAGCGAGATCGCGATGGAGTTCGCGCGGGCCGAAGGCGCGGCGTTCGTCAGCGGCAACGGGACCAACAAGCCCAAGGGCTTCCTCAGCGCGACGACGTCGAGCGCGAGCGATGCGACGCGGACCTTCGGGCATGTGCAATATGTGCCGACCGGGGCGGCGGGGGCGTTCGCGGTCAATCCCGAGGAGAAATTGATCGACCTGGTCCAGACGCTGCGCAGCCCCTACCGGCAGGGCGCGGTGTGGGTGATGAATTCGGCGACGCTGGCGAAGATCCGCAAGTTCAAGACCTCGGTCGGCGAGTTCCTGTGGGCGCCGAGCCTGAGCGCCGGGCAGCCGGCGACCTTGCTCGGCTATCCGGTGGTCGAGGCCGAGGACATGCCCGACGTGGCGGCGAATTCGCTGTCGATCGCGTTCGGCAACTTCAAGGCGGGGTACCTCATCGCCGAGCGGGGGGAGACCGCGATCCTGCGCGATCCCTATTCGAACAAGCCCTATGTCCACTTCTACGCGACCAAGCGGGTGGGGGGCATGGTGTCGAATTCGGAGGCGATCAAGCTGCTGAAGTTCTCGGCGAGCTGATGGCCGGCGCGCAAGCGCCTTTCCGCTTCTCTTCGCGTCTTTGCGGCTTTGCGAGAAAAAGAAGTTTCGATTTCTCGCGAAGGCGCGAAGACGCGAACAAGAAGGGAGGGGTTCACGCGGAGGCGCGGAGATTTCTGGCTGGCTGCTGTGCGGCCGGTTCGCTTCAGAGGGGAGCGAGGGGCGCTTTTGCGCCCTTCTTTTTTGCTCCGCGTCTCCGCGCCTCCGCGTGAAATCTATCTTCTTTTCAGGGCCGCTGCGCGGCCGGGGGATGACCATGGCAGACCAGTTTTCGAATCACGCCGACCAGGTTTCGGCGCCGGCGACGCGCGCGGTGGCGGTGACGCCGCATGACAGCAACGCGCTGACCGACATTCCCAAGGCGCTGTTCATCGGCACCGGGGGCAACATCACGATGCGCGGGGTGGGCGGGACCGCCGACCAGCTGTGGAAGAACGTGCCGAGCGGGAGCGTGCTGCCGTTCCGCGTGCAATATGTCCGCTCGACGGGGACGACGGCAGGCGACTTGCTGGCGCTCTACTGATGCTCGGGCTGTCGATCCCCGAAGTGGCGGGGCGGGCGCGGAGCGGTCGCGATGCGGCGGCGAATGCGTTGATCGCACGGATGACGAGCGCGCCGGGCGAGGCGCGCGCCGGGCTGATCGATGCGCTGGTGCGCGGGCTCAAGGATGCGGGGGTGTGGGCGAAGCTCGACCTTTTGTATCTGCTCGCGGCGCATGATGCGCAGGCGGCGCGGCTCAACTGGGTCGAGGCGGCGCACGACCTGACCGCGGTCAATTCGCCGGGGTTCACCGTGGACCGGGGCTATGCCGGGGACGGGACGGCGTCGTATCTCGATACCGGCTGGGCGCCGTCGGGCGCGGTGCACTTCGTGCAGGACAGCGCGGCTTTGGGGTGCTGGCTCAATGCGGGGACCGATACCGGCAGCGACTTCGCCGTGGCGATGGGCGCGCGCGATGCGAGCAACGGCGCGTTCGTGGGCCCCAGGGGTACTGCGAATGCGATCCGGGGACGCGTGAACCAGGCGGCGAGCAGCGCAAGCTCGGGATCGGTGGCGACCCGGCTGGGGTTCACGGCGCTGAGCCGGACCGCGTCGAACCTGGTGTCGTGTTACCGGGGGGCTTCGCTCAACGGGGGCTTTGCGACGGCTTCGAGCGGGCGGGCGACGGTCTCGCTGTACCTGGGTTGCCTGAACGCGAGCGCGGCGTTTTCGAACGGGTGCGACAACCGGATTGCCGCGGCGTTTGCCGGGGCGGGCCTGAACGCGGGCGAAGTGGCGGCGCTGCATGCGGCGCTGTCGGCCTATCTGACGGGGATCGGGGCGGCCTGAGACCTTCAACAAGGGGAAAAGCAATGACAGCACCGGTCTTTCCGGCGCCCTTTCCGGACGCCGCGATCGCGGATGCGCGCGACGCCGCCAAGGCGCATCTGCGGATCGCCACCGACACCGAGGATGCGCTGATCGAACGCCTCGCGGCGAGCGCCCTGGCGCTGGGCGAGGCCTTTACCGGCACCGCCTGGATCGCGCGCGACTGGATCGACGTGATGCCGGTCTCGCGCGCGTGGCAGCGAGTCGGGATCGGGCCGGTCGGGGCGATCACCTTGGTCGAGGGATTGCCGGCGGCAGGCGCGGCGTCCGCGCTCGCGGCCGATGCCTATGCAGTCGACATCGATGCGAGCGGGGATGGATGGGTGCGCACGATTGCGCCGGGCGACGCGGGCAGAGTCCGCGTCACCCTGAGCGCCGGGGCGGCGGCGGGCTGGGCGACCTTGCCGCCGCCTCTTGCGCAGGGCGCGGTGCTGCTCATCGCGCATCTGTTCGAGCATCGCGAGGGCGAGACGGCGCCGCCGGCGGCGGTGAGCGCGCTGTGGCGGCCGTGGCGGCGGATGCGGCTGGCGGCGGAGCGTGCAGCGTGATGGCGGGATTGATGGCGCGCGGGCGGGCGCTGGTGGATGCCGCCGCGGCGCGGGCAGTGCGCCGGGTGGCCGAGCGGGTGCGCGCCGAAGTGCCCGGTGTGACCGCCGAGCCCGAGGACGGGCGCGTGGTGATACGCGGGCGCTCCCTGCGGCGGCGGCTGATCGCCGAGGCGGGGCTGCGCTGGATCGGGGGGTTGCTCAAATGAGCCTGGATAGCGTGCTGCACGAAGCGCTGGTGGCGGCGCTGGCGGGACATGCGCCGCTGACGGCGATCGTCACGGGGGTATTCGACGCGCCGCCGGTGCGCGCCGCGCGGCCCTATGCGCTGATCGAGGAAACGGTGCTGACCGACTGGAGCACCAAGGACATGGCCGGGCGCGAGGGGCGAATCACGCTGGTGAGCTTCGACGAGGGCGAGCGGCCGGTGCGGCTGCGCGCGCTGGCGAGTGAAGTCGAGGCGGCGATGGCGGCGCTGCCGCGCGCGATCGGCGAGGGGTGGCGCGTGGCGAGCCTGGTCTTCGTGCGGCGGCGCACGGTGCACGAGGGCGGGCGGCGCTGGGCGGCGATCAGCGAGTGGCGGGTGCGGCTGCTCCAGGAGAGCTAATGCCCTCTCCCCTTGTGGGAGGGTGAGGGAGATTGAGTCTCACTCCCCTTCATCCTTCCCAAGCCTTCGGCGTGGGCCCCTTCCTTCTCCCACAAGGGGAGAAGGAGTCTTTCAATCGAGGAGAAGAATCATGGCGGCGGAAAAAGGCAGCGCGTTCCTGCTCAAGGTGGGAGACGGGGGATCGCCGGTGGCGTTCACGACGGTGGCGGGGCTTCGGACCACGCAGCTGAGCGTCAACGGCGAGGCAGTGGTGATCACGTCGAAGGATTCGGGCGGGTGGCGCGAATTGCTGTCGGGGGCGGGGACGCGATCGGTCAGCGTGTCGGGCGCGGGGGTGTTCACCGGGTCGGCGGCGGAGGCGCGAGTCAAGGCCAACGCGCTGGCCGGGTTGCTCGACGATTACCGGCTGGCGTTCGAGAGCGGGGCGACGATGACCGGGCGGTTCCTGGTCACGCGGCTCGACTATGCTGGGGATTTCAACGGCGAGCGGAGCTACACGCTAAGCCTCGAAAGCTCGGGCGCGGTGGTGTCGGCATGAGCGCTAACGCCGCGCGGGGCGAGGCGGCGCTCAGGGTTGCCGGCGAGACGCTGGTGCTGCGGCCGAGCTTTACCGCGCTGGTCGCGGCGGAGGCCGAGATCGGGCCGCTGTTCGCGCTGGTCGAGCGCGCGGCCGAGGGGCGGCTGGGGCTGGGCGAGATGGTCGCGCTGTTCTGGCATTGCCTCGACGCGCCGCCCGCGGGGATGACGCGGGAGGCGTTCGGCGAGGGCGTGGCGCTGGGCGGGCTGGCGGCGGCGACTCCGGCGCTGCGGGTGCTGGTCGGGCAGATATTGGCGGGGCGGTGATGTTTGCGGAGGCCGCGGTGCGGCTGGCGGGGCTGGCGGGGCTGATGTTCGGCTGGGCGCCCGGGCAATTCTGGAACGCGACGCCGGCCGAGCTGGCGGCTTTGGTGGCGGCGCTGCGCGGTGATGAAGCAGCGCCCCTGGGCGCGGGCGAGGCCGCGCGGCTCAAGGAGCTTTTTCCCGATGGATGAAGAGATCGAGCGGCTGATCGTCAGCGTGCGCGCGGATACCGCGGGCTTCGCGCGCGACGTGACGGCGATGCGCGGGAGCCTGGAGGGGCCGCTGGAGGCGGGCGCCGAGCGTGCGGGGCGGGCGATCGAAAGCGCGCTGCTCAAGGCGGTGCGCACCGGCAAGATCGGGTTCGAGGATCTGCGCGCGCTGGCGCTGAGCGTGATGAACGACCTGGCGCGCGAGATGATCAGCTCGGGGCTGAACGAACTGTTCGGCGGGGGCGGCGGCGGTGGGGGCGGCGGCGCGGGGAGCGGGGGACTGCTGAGCTTCCTGACCAGCCTGCTCAGCGGCGGATCGCCGGGGCGGGCGACCGGCGGGCCGGTGAGCCCCGGGCGGCCTTACTGGGTGGGCGAGCGCGGGCCCGAATTGTTCGTGCCGACGTCGAGCGGGAGCGTGGCTGCGGCGGGCGGCGGCGGGGTGCGCGAGGTGCGGGTGGCGATCACGGTCCATGCCGGGGCGGGCGAGGCGCCGCGGGCGCTGGCGCAATCGGGACGGCAGGTGGCGCGCGCGGTGAAGGCGGCGCTGGCGGGAGTCGATTAGTCCGCGTCTTCGTCGGGGAAGGTCCAGCCTTGCGGGCCCCGGACGAGGCGGACGGTCTCTTCGGAGGGGGGGCGGTGGTAGCGATAGATTCTGGCGCGGCAGGTGACGCCGGGTGACTCGCCCGCGGGGGCGCCGCAGCCGACGCGGGTGATGCGGACGATGCGCCGGATGTTGATCATGACAATGTTTTCGGCGCCGGGCGGATTGGCGTCGCGGTTGAGCTGGAATTCCAGCGCCACCTGCTGGTCGCGAAATGCCTGCTCGACCTCGGCATGGCTCGGACAGGCGGCGCGATCGGCGCAGGCGCCGGCAAGGATCAGCGCGGCGAGGATCACGCGCGGCCTCCGCTTGCGGAGACGGCGCGATAATCCTGCCAGGCGGCGGCTTGGGCTTCCTGGGCGAGGGGAATGAGCGCGGCGAGGAGTGACGCGCGATCGGCGAATTTATAGCCGATGCTGGTCGGGGTCGCGCCATGGCCGACGGCAGCGTCGAGCGCGGCCGCCTCGTCTCCCTCTGGGGAGAAGAGGCGGAAGCCGGCCCCGCCCGAATGCAACCGGAAGGCGCCGTAGAAGGTCGTGCCGAGCCCCCCGGACTGCTGGAAGATGTGGAGGCCGGGATGGGCGGGCGCTGCGATCAGCGCTACCGTTTCGGGCGTGGCGTCGCCGCTGACCGCATAGTGACTGTCGCGGACGGCGAAGCGGATCTTCGACTCCCCGCGGGCCGCGCGATAGATGCCGGGCGCGAGCGGCTGGCTGCCTTCGCTGAAGGCGAAAAGCGGCCCGTCCGAATAATAGACGGCGGGAACCTCCTGCATCAGGCGGCGGAAGAGCGTGCGGCGCATGCGGCGAGGCTAGAGCCTGGGCGGCGCGGCCGCAATCGATGAGGAGGGAGAAATGGGCTGGTGGCTTGCCTCGCAGCGGCGGGGGCAGATCGAGGGGGTGGTGTCGCGGTTCGATGCGCGGTTCTGGACCGTCAATTTCCCGCGGCCGATGATGGCGGGAGTGACGACGACCGCGCCCGATGCGCTGCGGGTCGATGCGGTGTTCTACCGGCAGGACGACCTGGCCGGGCTGATCTGGGAAGCGGAGGACCGGTGGGACCATCCGTTGCTTTCCTACGCGACGAGCCGCGATTTCCGGGGATGCCGGCTGCGGTTCCGGTGGCGCTCGGGCGGCGTGCTGGCGCTCGACGCCGTCAATGGACCGGTGCTGACGATCGAAGGGCGCGACGCCGCGGGGGAGCCGCGGGCCTGGTACGTGCGGCTGTGGAACTATGCTGAAGGACAGGCCGCGGATGCAGTCGTCGCGATCGACTTTGCCCAGGTGGACGGGGGGTTCCTGTTGCCGGGGGAGGCCGATCCGGTGTTCGCAGGCGATGTCGACCGGATGTTCGTGTCGCTGGTGCCCGAGGGTTTTACCGGCGCGGACGCGGCGCTGGCGGGGCCGGCGGAGGGCTGGGCCGAATTGTCCGAGATCGCCTGCGAGGGGCCGGGGGCGGTGCTGGCGATCGGTGACGTCGTGGTGCCCGAGCATGGGCTGCAAATCGCCAACGGCTATGACGATTGCTATCATCTGACCCCGGCGCGGGTGCTGCGGAACGCGGTGCAGCTGGGGTATCGCGGGGACATCCTCCACTATGTCGGGATGAGCCATTATTTCCGGCTCGAACCGTCTGGCGACGGCTATTATGCCAGCCTGGCCGGCGGCGTGCTCAATGTCGCGAGCGCGGCTTGGCATGAAGATTTCGCGGCGCGAGCGAAGGCGCTCGGGTTCGGCGTGATCTGGTCGCTGTCGTACGAATTGCTCGACCAGCATTGTTGGGGCGACTGGAAGCAGCGCGCGTTCGACGGGTCGCCGGCGCTGACCGGGTGGAGCCCGCCTTCCTGCCTGCTGTCGCCGGCGCATTCGGGGGCGATGGGATATTTGCAGGCGGTGGCGGTGGCGCTGGCCGGGATTGCCGGGAACGCGGGACTGGATGTGAAGATCCAGATCGGCGAGCCGTGGTGGTGGACCGCGGGCGATGGCGGGCTGTGCCTTTACGACGATGCGGCGGCGGGGGTGCTCGGCGATTTGCCCGAGGATCCTGGCGATGCTGCGCTCGATGCGGCGGGGGCGGTGCTGGCGGACTCGACGCTGGCGTTGCGCGACGCGGTGAAGAGTGCGGCGCCGGACGCCCAGGTGCTGCTGCTGGTCTATCTGCCGACCGCGGTTCGGCAGCCGCGCGCGAACTTGCCGCTGGGCTGGGCGGCGCCGGCGTTCGATGTGCTCCAGCTCGAGGATTATGACTGGGCGGCGGCGGGGAATGCTGCCGCGAGCGCTGCGGGCGTGGCGCTGGCCGAGGCGCGGCTGGGCTATCCGGCGGCGGACCAGCATTATCTGAGCGGGTTCGTGCTGACCGCGGAGGATCGCGGGCAGTGGCGCGCGATCGACGCCGCGGCGGAGACCGCGCGGGCGCGGGGGGTGGCGGCGACGTTCCTCTGGGCGCTGCCGCAAGTGGTTCGCGACGGTTTCGTGCATTTCGACCAGGAGAGTGACGTGACGCCATTCGACGATGTGCTGTTCCCGATCGCGCTGGGGCGCGACGCGGAAGTGGCGCCCGAGGTCTCGACTGCGATCGTGACCAGCGCGGGGGGCATGGAGATGCGCAACGCCGACTGGGCCGAGGCGCGAACCGCGTACGATGTCGGGCCGGGCGTGCGGTCCGAGGCGGACATCGCGGCTTTGCTCGGGTTTTTCCGCGCGCGCATGGGGCCGGCGCGGGGATTCCGGTTGCGCGATCCTTTCGACGCCTCGTCGGGAGAATCGGACGAAGTCGGAGTAACCGATCAGGTTATCGGAATCGGCGATGGCGAGATGCAGGGCTTTGCGCTGGTCAAGCACTATGGCGAAGTGGCGCGGCGAGTCACGCGGCCGGTTGCGGGAAGCGTTCGCGTGGCGGTCGACGGTATCGAAACAAGCGGATTCGTGCTGGGCGCAGGCGGGGTGGTGACACTCGATGACGCGCCGGACGCGGGCGCGGCGGTAACCGCCGGGTTCCGTTTCGATGTGCCGGTACGGTTCGTCGAGGACCGGCTGAGCGTGAGCCGGGCGACCTTCCTGGCGGGGGTGGCGGCGAGCGTGAAGCTGATCGAGATTCGCGAGTCATGAGCGGGCTCGAAGGCGAACTGACCACGGTCACCTTGTGCTGGCGAGTCGAGCGGCGCGACGGCGTGGCGATCGGGCTGACCGCGCATGACCGCGACTTGGAAATCGGCGGGCTGGTCTATCGTGCCGCGCCGGGAATGACGCCGAGCGCGGTCAGCCGCAGCGCGGCGCTCGATAGCGATTCGATGGACGTGGCGGGGGCGCTGAGCGGCGCGGCGATATCCGAGGCCGATCTGCTGGCGGGGCGATGGGACGGGGCGCGGGTGGCGCTGTTCGCGGCCGACTGGGCGGAACCGGCCATGCTGGCGCCGTTGGGCGAGGGGGTAATCGGCGCGGTCGAGACGCGCGGGGGGATGCTGACCGCCGAGCTGCGCGGCGCGGCGGCGCGGCTCGAGCGGCCGGTGGTCGAGGAGACCTCGCCCGAATGCCGCGCCGAGCTGGGCGATGCGCGGTGCCGGGTGGCGATGGCGGGGCGGCGAAGGGTGGCCGTGGTGACGGCGTGCGACGGCGTGGTGCTGACGCTCGATGGCGCCGAGCCCGGCGCCAATGCTTATGGCGGGGGGCGGCTGCGGTGGTTCGGGGGCGCGAATTCGGGGCTGGAGGACGCAGTCGCGGCGTCGGACGGGACGACGGTGACGCTGCGGCGGGCGCCGCGGTTCGACCCGGCGGGCGCGCGGGTCGAGCTGATCGAGGGGTGCGACAAGAGCCTGGCGACGTGCGCGGGGCGCTTCGGCAATGCGCTCAACTTTCGCGGCGAGCCGTATCTGCCGGGAATCGATTTGCTGACGCGCTATCCGGGGGAATGATTCCGGGCGCGCGTGCCGTGGCGGCGGCGCGGGCGGCGGTGGGGACGCGGTTCCGGCTGCACGGGCGCGACTCGGCGACGGGGCTCGATTGCGTCGGGCTGGCGGCGCTGGCGCTGCGGGCCGAAGGGTTCGAGGGCGTGGTGCCGAGCGGCTATGCGCTGCGGAGTGGGGATGCTTCGCGGGTTTACGCGGCGATTGCGGCGGCGGGGCTGGTGGAGGCGCGCGCGGCGCGGGCGGGGGATCTGCTGCTGCTGCGGACCGGGCCGGGGCAATTGCACTTCGCGATCGATTGCGGGGACGGGATTATTCACGCCGACGCGATGCTGCGGCGGGTGGTCGAGCGGCCGGGGATGCGCTGGCCGGTGATCGGGCGGTGGCGGGTTCCCGATAGCGGCGCGCTGCGCCACGCGGTCGCAAGTGCGACCGCTCACCCCTCACCCAGCTCCGACTAAGGCCGCGCGAAGGGCGCGACCTAAGTCTGCGCAACCCTCTCCCCTTGCAGGGACGAGGGGAAGGAAAGGCAGAAGGGGCTTCAAGATGGCGACATTGGTGCTGAGCGCGGCGGGGCGGTATCTGGGCGGGCCGATCGGGCAGGTGATCGGGGCGACGATCGGCAATTATATCGACCGCGAAGTGCTGTTCAAACCCAAGGGGCGCGAGGGGCCGCGGCTGACCGAGCTGGCGGTGCAGACTTCGTCCTACGGCACCCAGATCCCCAAGCTGTTCGGGACGATCCGGGTGGCGGGATCGGTGATCTGGTCGACCGATTTGATCGAGCATCGCACCCGGGACGCCGGCAAGGGCCGGCCGACAGTGACCAACTACAGCTATACCGCGTCGCTCGCCGTGGCGCTTTCGGCGCGGGCGGTGCTGGGGGTGGCGCGAATCTGGGCGGACGGGAAGCTGTTGCGCGGCGCCGCGGGCGACTTCAAGGCGGGGATCGGGGCGTTCCGGCTGCATGTCGGAAGCGAGGACCAGGATGTCGACCCACTGATCGTCGCGGCCGAGGGCGCAGGCCAGGCGCCCGCGCATCGCGGGATCGCCTATGCGGTGTTCGAGGACCTCCAGCTTGCCGATTTCGGCAACCGGATCCCGTCGCTGACCTTCGAGGTGCAGGCGGATGCGGGGGCGGTGGCGGCGGGTGCGGTGGTCGGCGAGATCGCGGGAGGCGACATATCGTGCCCGGGCGAGACCCAGCTTCTGGGGGGCTTCTCGGCCTATGGCGCGAGCGTGCGGGCGGTGGTGGAGACGCTAGCGGGCGCGGACGGGGGGTGGTTTGCCAGTGTCGGCGATTCGCTCGAGCTTTCGAGCGGAAGTGGCGAGAGCGTAACGATAAGTGATTCGGGCGTGTCCGCACGCGAGCGCGCGGGGGCGCGCGGGGACCGGTCGATCGCGGCGGCGGACAGCGCACCGCGGACGCTGACCCTCGCGCATTACGATCCGGCGCGCGACTATCAGATCGGGGTGCAGCGCGCGACGCGGCCGGGGACGGGAACGCGGGCGGCGCGGCTCGAGCTGCCGGCGGTGCTCGAGGCTGGGGCGGCCAAGACCATCGCCGAGCGCGCGCTGGCGCGGCTCGACGCCGAGCGCGAGCGGCGGACGCTGGCGCTGGGCTGGGACGCGCTGGCGTTGGCGCCGGGCGCCCGGGTGCGGATCGACGGCGTTGCCGGGCTGTGGCGCGTCGACCGCGCGGCGTTCGAGGCGATGGTGGTGACGCTCGACTGCGTCGCGCTGAGCCCGGAGACGGCGGCGGTAGCGGCGAGCGGGGGGCGGGTGCTGCCCGCGCCCGATGTCGCGCTGGGGCAGACGATCGTCGAAGCTTTCGAGCTGCCTCCGCTCGACGGCAGCCTGGCGTCGGCACCACGGCTGGCGGTCGCGGCGGCAGGAACCGAGCCGGGCTGGCGCAGCGCGGCGCTGCTGTTGAGCCTGGATGGGGTGCGCTGGGACAGCGCGGGCGGAACCGCGCTGCCGGCGGTGATCGGGACAATGGCGGTGCCGCCGGGGCGCGCGCCCGCGGGGCTGGCCGATCGAGTGAGCACGATCGAAGTCGAT
Organism: Pseudomonadota bacterium; assembly: GCA_040388355.1. Classification (GTDB taxonomy): domain Bacteria; phylum Pseudomonadota; class Alphaproteobacteria; order Sphingomonadales; family Sphingomonadaceae; genus Sphingomonas. The sequence goes on from JAZKCD010000019.1 coordinate 139,760, forward strand.
CTGGCGCACGCGACGATGACGCTGGGCGATGCCGACGATGCCGCGCTCGATTCGGGGGCGAATCTGGCGATGGCCGGTGACGAGCTGCTCCAGTTCGCCGAGGCCGAGCCGCTCGGCGCGAATCGCTGGCGGCTGCGCGGGCTGTGGCGCGGGCGGCGGGGGACTGAGGCGGCGATCAGCACGCAAGCGGCGGGGGACCGATTCGTGCTGATTTCGGCCGATTCGCTGAGGATGATCGAGCTGCCCGCGGCGGCGGCGGCGGCGGGGTCCGGGGTGCAGCTGCTGGCCGAAGGGCCGGGCGATACCGGCGGGCCGGCCGAGGCCATGGCGGCGATCAGCGGACTCTCGGTGGTGCCGCCTTCGCCGGTGCATCTTGCCTGGATGGCGAGCGAGGATGGCGGCGCCATGGTGCGCTGGGTGCGGCGCAGCAGGGCCGGATGGCGCTGGATCGACGGAATCGACGCGCCGCTCGGCGAGGAGGCCGAGCGCTACCAGGTGGCGATTGCGCCGGAGGCTGGCGCGGTGCGCGTCTTGGAGACCGAGGCACCGATAGCGGCCATCACCGCCGGCGAGCGCGCCGCGGCGGTGCTCGTGACGGTGCGTCAGGCAGGTTCGCACGGGCTCTCGGCCCCCGCGGCGATCCTGTTGCCGGCGCTCGATTAACTTCGATCAATCTCCCGGGAGAATCACCATGACCGACCTGCCGACGCCGCGCCTGGCGCTGCCTTTGCTGCAGCCCGGGCAGGCGCAGAAGGAAATGTATCATAATGAGGCGCTGGCGCGGCTCGATCTGGCGGTTCAGGCCTGCGTAATCGCCGCCGCCACAAATATTCCGCCTGACGACCCCGACGCGGGCGCCGCCTGGATCGTCGGGGACGCGCCGGAGGGCGTCTGGGCGGGGCAGGCGCAGGCAGTCGCGGGGTGGACCGAATCGGGCTGGCGCTTCCTCGCGGCGGCCGAGGGAATGCGCGCCTGGGTGACCGAATCCGGCGGATTCGCGCTGTTTTCCGACGGCGAATGGCGCGTGGGCGAAGCGCATGGCCGGCTGATCGTCGATGGCGAACAGGTGGTCGGCGGCCGCGGCGAGGCGATCGACGATCCCGTCGGCGGAAGCGTGATAGACATCGAGGCGCGCGATGCGATTCTGGCGATTCTCGCTGCGTTGCGGGAACATGGACTGGTCGATCCGGGTTAACCTGTGACACTCACGCAACAGTGAGATCATTTGTACGCTTGCGCGGAAACCTTCGTTTCGGTAGTGAGTTTGCGCTGTCCGTAGTGACAACTCAGAAAGGGGATTATGATGCGGAAGCTTGCCGTCATTCTGGCACTTGCGACGACCGCGCTGAGCACGCCCGCCCTCGCCCGCGACGATGCGTGGTACGTGGGTGTAGAAGGCGGCGCGATGCTCGTCGAAGATGTCGACTTCGACATTGGAACCACGCCGCGTGCGGCCTCGGCCGATTACGATGCGGGCTGGGACGTCGATGCGACGATCGGTTACGACTTCGGTGCGTTCCGCGCCGAGGCCGAGGTGGGCTATCGTCAGGCCAACATCACCGGCTACTCGTCCTCGCTGACGACGCCGGTCCTTCGCGCCAACGGCACGACGGTCAACGCACCTGCGGGCGTCTACAACTATGCAGGCGGGACGTCTTCGGCGCTCAGCTTCATGGTCAACGGCATGCTCGACTTCGGCGACGATGACGGCCTGACCGGCTTTGTCGGCGGCGGCGTGGGCGTTGCCCGCATCGACACCAACATCGGCCTGAACACGCGTTCGGACTTCCTCGACGATTCGGACACCGTCTTCGCCTGGCAGGCGATCGCCGGCGTCCGTGCGCCGCTGACCGACTCGATCGACGTGACGCTGAAGTATCGCTTCTTCAATGCCGACAATGTTCGCCTGGTCGACGTCAGCGGTCGTAACTTCGACAGCCGCTTCCGTTCGCACAGCATCCTGGGCGGCCTGACCTTCAACTTCGGCGCACCGCCGCCGCCGCCGATCATCGAGACCCCGGCGCCGGTCGAGACGCCGGCTCCGGTCTGGACCCCGACCCCGACTCCGCCGCCGGTGGAAGTCAAGGTCGTCTGCACCCCCGGACCGTACATTGTGTTCTTCGACTGGGATAAGTCGGACATCACGCCGGAAGCCGCCGGCATCCTCGACAACGCGATCAGCAACTATCAGAACTGCGGCAATGCCTCGGTGATGCTGGCTGGTCACGCTGACCGTTCGGGTGCGGCGAGCTACAATGTCGGTCTCTCGCAGCGTCGTGCAGACTCGGTGAAGGGCTACATGACCGCGCGCGGCATCCCGGGTGGGGTGATCGGCACCGAGGCCTTCGGCGAGAGCCAGCCCCGCGTCGCCACCGCCGACGGTGTTCGCGAACTGCAGAACCGCCGCGTGGAAGTCACTTACGGGCCGGGCTCGGGCAACTAAGCCTTCGCTCCCGTCAGGGACTGAACAGAATCGGGGAGGCCGGGCAACCGGCCTCCCTTTTTCTTTGGCGGCCTTTCGCCTGGGCTGCCAGCGGGCAATCCGTTTGGCGTACTCCATGACCCGTTGCGGCCATGCGAAAGGGTGTGACTCTCGATCAGCCCATCGTCGTGCGCTTTGGTTCGATCGCCAACGGCCGCGTGGAGACTGCGCGCGGTAGCGGATGACGGCACGGCGTCCCTCGACGCGGCGCGTGATCGTGAGGGCGGCGCTTCACAGGCCGGCAGGATGATGGGATAGACCGATGGCCGACCATCGGCCCGGGAAAGCCTCACGCATGCCGCTCGGCGTCTTCATCCATCGCTCTGATTCGATCTACGACGACAGCCCCTACGAACGCTATCAGTTCCCGGCGCAGTATCTCGAACGGGCGCGGCAATGCGTGGGGAGCTGGATCCTCTATTACGAGCCGGTCAAGGTTCGCGACACGCGCGGCTATTTCGCGGTCGCCCGGGTCGAGCGCGTCATTCCCGATCCCGCCGTGCCGGGCATGCACGTCGCCGTCATCGAGCCGGGGAGCTACCTCGCATTCGCCGATCCGGTAGCGTTCAGCGGCGAGGATGGGCTGAACGAGCGAGGGTTGCTGAACGAGCAGCGGCGGATATCCGGGCGGGCGCAATCGGCGATCCGCCCGATCTCGCCCCAGGACTTCAACCGCATCATCGATCTCGGCCTGGGCGACGAAGCCGAGTTGCTGCCTCGTGTCGATGCGCCGGAGGCCGTTGTCCTGCTGCGCGAGGAGCGCACCGCCTTCGGCTTCGAGCAGGAACGCAGGCGAATCGCGCTCTATACGTCACGGATCGTGCGCGACCGGGTGTTTCGCAAGGTCGTGCTGCGCGCTTATGGCGAGCGCTGCGCGCTGACCGGCCTCAGGATCATCAATGGCGGCGGCCGCGCCGAAGCCGAGGCCGCGCATATTCGGCCGGTCGAGGCGAATGGGCCCGACATCGCCACCAACGGGCTCGCGCTGTCGGGGACGATCCACTGGATGTTCGACCGCGGTCTCATCAGCCTGTCCGACGATCTCGACATCCTCGTCTCCCGCCAGACCAACGACTCGGAAAGCGTTCGCGCGATGCTCAATCGTTCGGGCCGGGCGCTGCTTCCCGTGCGGGCGATCGACCGGCCTCACCCGCATTTCCTCCGCTGGCACCGCGAGCATTGCTTCAAGCAGTGAGCGGCCACGGCCACGGGGCTAGGAAGAGGAAAGCGCGGCAGCCAGCCATCCCGGTACCAGCGCATCACCCAGCGCCTCCACTCGCCGCAGCTCCACCATCAGCCCGAGCTCAGGATAAGCCGCGCGGGTACGCTCCCCCTGCTCGCCGAGCGGGGCGACGACCAGCCGGCGGTTGACCTTGGCGCGGTAGTGCATCCGGGCGGTGTTTTCCTGGCCGATGTAACACCCCTTGGTGAAGCTGACGCCGTTGAGTTCGGCGGCGTTGGCCTCGAGCCAGAGAGTCTTGTCCTGGCCGAGCTCGGCGGCGCCTTCGGTGACGCCGAGCGACAGGCGGTGGGCGCGCCAGGCGGTAGCGGTTGCGCCTTCCGCCGCGCCGAGCCAGCGGCGGCCGAGTTCGGGGAGGCGGGGATCGGGGACGCCCCGTTCGCCGTCCGGCGACCAGTGGACGCCGCCTTCGGCAGGCTCGATCACGATCGCGCGGCGGAGGCGGTAGAGCGTCAGGCGGCGGGCGAGCGCCTCGCGCTGGCCGGCTTCGCAGTCGATCAGGATCGAATCGCCGTCTTCCCACAGGATGAAATCGAACAGCGCCTTGCCCTGCGCCGTGAGCAGGCCGGCCCATTGCGGCGCGCCGGGGGTGACGGCTGCCATGTCCTGCGTCACCAGCCCCTGCAGGAAGCCGCGGACATCCTCGCCCGACAGCCGGAGCAGGGCGCGATCGGGCAGGAGGGTGGCTTCGCTCATCGCCAAGAGGTAGGAGGCCCCACACGCGTGCGAAAGAGGCGAATATGGCGAGCGTCGATCTGAAGCTGTCGGGCGGGACGGTGCATCTGCCCGGAGGACCTGCCCAGGTCGATGTCGGCGTGACCGCCGGGCGTATCGTCGCGATTGGTCGGGTCGGCGATGCCGGCGAGACGATCGACTGCACCGGGCTGGATGTGCTGCCCGGGGTGATCGACAGTCAGGTCCATTTCCGCGAGCCCGGGCTCGAGGCCAAGGAGGATCTGGAGAGCGGCAGCCGCGCGGCGGTGCTCGGCGGGGTGACCGCGGTGTTCGAGATGCCCAACACCAAGCCCAATACCGATACTGCCGAGGCCGTCGCCGACAAGCTGCGCCGCGCGAAGGGGCGGATGTGGTGCGACCATGCCTTTTATGTCGGCGCGACCAACAACAATGCCGAGAGCCTCGCCGAGCTCGAGCGGCTGCCGGGGACCGCTGGGGTCAAGATCTTCATGGGCGCCTCGACCGGCGATTTGCTGGTCTCGGACGACGCCAATCTAGCGCGGGTGCTCGCGAGCGGGCACCGGCGGGTGGCGATCCATGCCGAGGACGAATTCCGGATGCAGGATCGGCTGGGCGAGCGGGTGGCGGGCGATCCCGCATCGCACCCGGTGTGGCGCGACGACGAGAGCGCGATCCTCGCGACGCGGCGGATCCTGGGGCTGGCGCGCGCGGCGCGGCGGCGAATCCATGTGCTGCACGTGACGACCCCGGCCGAGCTCGAGCTGCTCGGGCGGAACAAGGACATCGCGACCTGCGAAGTGACCCCGCAGCACCTGACGCTGGCGGGCGAGGAAGCCTATCCGCGGCTCGGCACCTATGCCCAGATGAACCCGCCGATCCGGTCCGGCGCGCATCGCGATGGGCTGTGGGACTGGCTGCGGCAGGGCGTTCCCGACGTCATCGGCTCGGACCATGCGCCGCACACGATCGAAGAGAAGGCGCAGGAATATCCGGCGAGCCCGAGCGGAATGCCGGGGGTGCAGACGCTGCTGCCGCTGATGCTCAACCATGTCGCAGAGGGGCGGATGACGCTCCAGCGGCTGATCGACATGACCAGCGCCGGGCCGCAGCGGATCTTCGGGATCGCTGGCAAGGGGCGGATCGCAGTCGGCTATGACGGCGATTTCTCGGTGGTCGATCTCAAGGCGCGGTGGACGGTTGAGGAGAGCTGGCTGGCGTCGCGGTGCGGCTGGTCGCCGTTCACCGGCATGGCGCTGACCGGGCGGCCTGTGGGCACGATCATCCGCGGCGAGCGGGTGATGTGGGACGGGAGCCTCGCGAACGCAGCTTCGGGAATTCCAGTGCGGTTCGAATCGGTCGAATTCGGATGAGGACCGATCGCGCCTCGCGGCTGATCAAGGCGCCGGTCACCAAAGTCTATCGCGCGTTCACCGATCCGGCGGCGCTGTTGTGCTGGCTGCCGCCTGAGGGGATGCGCGGCGAGATGCTCGAATTCGAGGCGCGGGCGGGCGGAGGCTACCGGATGGCGCTCCACTACGAGGGCGAGGATCACGCGCCGGGCAAGACTTCGGACGACAGCGACGTGGTGGCGGTGCGTTTCCTCAAGCTGGTGCCGAACAAGCTGATCCTGCAGGCGGCGGAATTCGTGTCGGATGATCCAGCCTTTGCGGGGACGATGACGATGAGCTGGTCGTTCGAGGCGGACGGCGCGGCGACACGGATCGCGATCGAATGCGAGAATGTGCCCGGCGGAATCCGCAGGCAGGATCATGTCCAGGGGTTGAAATCGTCGCTCGCCAATCTCGCGGTGTTTGTCGAATAGCCGCTAGAGCGCGAACACGAAGAACAGCACCGACGCCGCGAGCATCACCAGAGTCGCGCCCCAGCCCAGCAGCGTCGAAAAGAACGGTAGGCGGAGCGCGCCCATCGCGCGGCGGTTTCGCACGATCAGCATCATCACCACCATCAAGGGCGCGGCGAGGATGCCGTTGACCACCGCCGCCCAATAGAGCGCGCGCACCGGATCGATCCCGATCGCGTGGAGCCCGGCGCCGGCCAGCGTGGTGGCGGCGATGGTGGCGTAGAACAGCCGCGCGTCGAGCGGCCTGGCGTCGAGGCTGCCGCGCACGCCTGCCATCTCGGTGACGGCATAGGCGGCCGAGCCCGCGAGCACGGGGACGGCGAGCATTCCCGTGCCGATGATCCCCAGGGCGAACAGTGCGAAGGCGAACTGGCCGGCGATCGGGCGCAGCGCCTCGGCGGCCTGCGACGACGTGGTGATATCGGTGACGCCGTGCGCGTTGAGCGTCGCGGCGGTGGCGAAGACGATCGCGAGCGCGACGAGGTTGCTGAACGCCATGCCGGTGAGCGTATCGGTGCGGATGCGCCTGAGTTCGGGGCCGGCGGTGCCGGGCGAGACATAGAGCGGCTTGGCGTGGCGGCGGCGTTGCTCCTCGACCTCCTGGCTCGATTGCCAGAAGAAGAGATAGGGGCTGATCGTGGTGCCGAGGATCGCGACGAAGGCGGTCGCATAGGCAGCGTTCCATTCGATCCCGGGCACCACCAGCGAGCGCAGCGCGTGCGCCCACGGGATATCAGCGACCGCGGCGACCGCGACATAAGTGAACAGCGACAGCGTCGTCCATTTGAGGATCGCCGAATAGCGCGGATAGCTGAGCGAGACCTCGAGGATGATGCAGATCACGCCGAAGCCGAGCGTGTAGAGCCCGGGGTTGCCCCCGGCGAGCAATTGGAGCGCGGCGCCCATCGCGGCGAGATCGGCGCCGAGATTGACGATGTTGGCGACGAGCAGCAGCGCGACCACCGACCAGAGCAAGGGCCGCGGATAGTGGCGGCGGAGGTTGCCGGCGATACCCCGACCCGTGACGCGGCCGATCTCGGCGGCGACGGTCTGGATCGCGACCATCAGCGGGAAGCTGAGCACCATCGTCCAGGCGAGGCCGTAGCCGAACTGCGCGCCGACCTGGCTGTAGGTGCCAATGCCGCTGGGATCGTCGTCGGCGGCGCCGGTGATCAGCCCGGGCCCGAGGGTCGCGAGCAGGCCGCGAGGCTCGTCTTCGGGTTCCTGCTCGCTGGCTGCCATTTCCCCAGCTTGGCATGGCGCGGGCGCGGATTCCATCGGCTATGTTATGGGGTGAAGGCTCCCGCTGGAATCGCAACTCCGACGATCGCGCCGAGTTGCACCACCGCGATCAGCATCAGCCAGGTCGAGAAGGGCTGCTTGCGCGTCTTGTGGCGGAAGCGGTGGCGCGCGAAGAAGGCGCCGGGGGTCCCGCCGATCAGCGCGAGGAACAGGAGATCGGCCTCGGAGGTGCGCCGCGCTCCCGCGGCCGCGCGGAGCTTGTCCCGTCGCCAGACATGGATCGTCCAAGCGTTGATCGCGAGCAAGGCGAGGACAGCACAGGCGAGCATCGGGGGAGCGCAGCGCGGGCTGGTTAGCCGATCGTTGCGTTCCCGATCGGTCTCAGAACGGCAGCCACTTTTTCTTCTCGGTGAACTTCATATAGCCGGCATTGACGCCGAGCCGCCAGCCCACCCCGGTGCGGACCGGGATCAGCACAACGTCGCCGCGGCGCAGATAGGTGGCGGAGAAGCCGCCGACGAAATAGACGCGGCCCTCGCCCGCGGGGAAGCGCTTGTAGAGCTCCTGCGAGTCGTAGAGATTGTAGACGAGCACGAAGACCTTGCTCGCGTCGCCGCCGACGTCGAAGCCGATCGACGGGCCGGTCCAATAAACCTTCCGCTCGCCCTCGACCTTGTGGAACATCTTGCCCGAGCCGTAGCGCACCCCGACGACCAGCGCACCCGAGGCTTCGCGCCCGGCGATATAGGCGTTGGGCTCGCCCTGGTCCTTGAGGATGTTCTCGAGCAGGCCGGCCAGGCCCGAGGCGCCCTTGCCGAACACGCCCTCGGCGGCGCCGATCAGGTCATCGTGCTGGAAGGTGTTGGTCGCCTGCGCGCGCGCGCCGATCGGCGCGACCCGGGTCTCGGCGGCCACCGGTGAGAGCCGGTCATAGCCGCTTTGCTGCCGCGGCTCCTGCGCGTCCTGCGGGCCGGGATCGACCGGCGCCGATTCACGCGTGCGCTCGGGCGGGGGTCCGTTCAGGTCGGAGTCGATCTGGGTGTTGGGATCGATCGTGGTGACCTGGGCAGCGGCCGGAACCGCACCCAGGCCGAGCGCCGCGGCGGCCACCCACAGCATCAGCGATTGCAAACGCATAAACCCCAACCCCGCGCAGAAATTGCAGCCTGAACGCTAGGCGCCGCTCCCTGACGCGGCAATGAACGGGCGGCGAAGGCGCGACGACCCGAGTCGAAATCGCGCCCATCCGGTAACGCCCGTTGACCCTGGCGGGAATGCGCCGCTATAGCCGCGCTCCTAGGGCCCTTTTACCGGAGACGTGGGTGAGTGGCTGAAACCAGCGGTTTGCTAAACCGCCGTGCGGGGTTAACCCGCACCGAGGGTTCGAATCCCTCCGTCTCCGCCATGGCTAGATCCAAGGACGTCCAGGAAGGTCCCTCGACGTCCAGCAATCATTGAAAAGCAAGGTTTGGCGTCCAGAGATGGAGTTTCGCTACAACCGCGAGCACTCCATGGCCCGACGGCGTGAGATCGCGTGCGGATGGGCCGACATGCTCACCGCGCGAGCCGATCCGGCGCAGGCGCTGTGAAGGGGCGCTGCGAGCATGCGCGCTAGGAACGGCAGCGACGGTCTGAAGTGGGTAGCTAGGAAGGTGCTGGTCCATTGTCGGCGATCCGAGTCAGCGCGGCGCCCTAAATCACCAGCATCTGCCAGAATGAATCGACCGTTTCGCTCCTTTGCAGCGACGTCGCGTCGCGCAGCAGATCCGCGATCGCGGCTTCGGCGAGCTCCTGCTCGAGCGCCGCGGGATCGTCGAGCAATGCCCTTGCGGCGTCGATGATCGCGTTCGCGATCGGAAGCACCACGCCCAGCTGGCGCTGCCGCGCAGATGTCAGCCGGGCGTTCAATGCTTGAAGCTGATCCGGCGCAAGGAGCGGCTCGAATATGTGGACGATCCGCCTGGCAATGAAACCCGCCCGCAACACGGCGAACGCGCCGAGATCGACGGCCGCGGCGGGCTCCGCAGCGGCTCCGCCGGACAGAGTGATCCGGCGACAGGATTCGTCGATATGGTGGAGGGTCCGGAGATTGAGAAAAGCCTGATAGATCGCCAGGATCTGGTCGTCGATCATCGCCAGGTCGATGCCCGCGCCGGCCTCCTCGATCAACTGGTCGGCAACCATGTTCACCGCGAACAGATCCGACGCCAGCTCGTCGAAATATCCGCCGGACGCCATCAGGCTCGTCACCGCTTCGCTTACTGCCTCCTGGCTGGCGAGATCGTCTCCGATCGGCTCCGGACCGCCGTCCGCAATGGGAGGACGGTCATCGTCCAATGCGCGCAACACGGTATCGACCGAGCGCATGATCCGCTCGTTCGTCCACATCGAGGATTCGAGCGCGGAGTAATTCAGCAGCGCCTGCTTGAGCTCATGCTCGCTCGCGACGGCATGCGCCGCTTCATGGAAGATCAGCACGAGGTGCTGCCAGTGCATCTGGCCGGCATATGGATTGCCGTCCTGCACGAGGCGCAAAAACGGCTTGGCGGCCAGCGCCCTGCTCAGGAAGAGCGCTGCGGCATCGTACTGCCGAAGATCCCGCAATGCCTCGCCGACGGGCCGGAACAGGGCGGCCTTCACAAACTCCTCGTCGTCGTCCGACAGCGCCGACAGGCAATTGAGCAGGTGGAACATCTCCAGCTGCGCCTGGTCGACGACAATGAACAGCTCACCGCCGAACGAGACGAGCTCGGTCCGCTTCTGGAGCGAGTATGTCTGGTGCAGCCTGCACTCGGAACCGAGTTGGGCCAAAAGCGGGACGACGCTGTCCTCGAAGATCCGCTGCGTCGCCCGGCTATGCGCGTGCCGCAGATAGACCAGGCGGCCTTCCTCAATCGGGGGCGTCGACATCCGGCTTCTCCGGTTCCCCTGCGCCGATACGCTTGATGAGATCGACGAGGATCGCGTCGGAAGGCCCCTCGAGCTCGATGCCACGATATTTTAGCTTGGTCGCCCGCCGCGTGGCTTGCCGTTCCTTGTAGAGGCTGGTGATGGCGCGAAGCGCCATCCCGGTTAGCGTTACGATCACAGTTCCCGTGGCGATCCCGCCGAAGCCGCGCGATTCAAGCGTCGTGACGCCGACCCCTTGACGCCGGAGCGCGCCTTCGACCTCCTGAAGGTCGGACAGGGGAACCTCAATCCTGATCGTCTCGGACATCGAATGCCTTTCCGCGCGTGCGTCGGACATGATCCTCCGCACCTTCATCGACAAGGCTATCACCCGGCATCTCAAGTCCCAAATGCGAACTCTGCCCCTGACGCACGCGCTGGGCGACACGCGGCGACACGCGGTGCCGCGCGCATCTTCATGCCTGCCACTCTCCTGGACGCCCCTTCGGCGCATGCGCCTCGCTGCGCTGCCAAAGCCGGTGCCGGCCCACAATCAGGCGAGCGTCTCGCTTGTATCGCCGATGCTCACCGTGCCAGTAGGGGCTGAATGTCGGGTAAATCGTGATTTCCTGCCTTGTCCCACTCCTGCGGGAAGCGTATCTTTAGATCATGCCGAGCAGTCGGAAAAACCCCCCCGCGAAGCCCGCGACGACTATCGATAGCGAGCAGGGCAGCTTTCTGATGTCGTTGCGTGCACACCGCAAGGTTATCGCCGCCGGGAATGCGGATGCTCCGCTTCCCGAAGGTGTTACGCATGTGCTGGTTAACACCCCCGGCGAAAAGCCGCGACTGATCGAAAAGCGAAAATCGTTCTTCTGATCTCTTTTCAGTGCACGCAACCGCAGACAAAGGCTTTCCGTTTAAGCACCTTACGTCCGCGTTCCGTCGCGACTCGATGAGTGGCGACGCCTGTTCCACCTACGAAACCGGTCCCAGGGGGAATTGATCGACCGAAATCGATTGCACCGCGCAATGTCAGCGACGACGCAAAGGCGCGAACCTCGGAATCGTAAGTGAAGCCCGGGTCGAGCACGCCGAGCAACGCCGTGCTGCCATCGAGTCGACCAACGATCGCCGGGCGCGGCACCTGGGACATCACACCCTCGAGACGAGGGTCGATGCCATTAAGCTGCACTTCCCGCTGCGCTGACAATTCGACCACCTGCTGAGCGCCGAATTCGATCGGTCGCGCGGTCAGCCGCGCCGAGCCCTCGACATCGAGCGCCGCCCGCACCAGGCGTCGATTGTCGGCGCTCACGCGCATGCCAGCCTCACCGGTCGGACCCTCGCGGCCACCCAGCTGTACTCGCGGGGAAAGGAAGTTCGACGAACCGACCATGATACCATGCGACGAGAAAGCGGCCTTAATCAGCTGTTGGTATTCGCCATTCATCTCGGTCCGGTCGACGACCGCCATCGAACGCCCCCAGGACTCGAAGAAGCGAGGTTGAAGCGGCGCCTTGGCCGCGGCGCGGGCAGCCAGCTTCATCGCCCGATTGGATGCGGCATGCAGAGAGGCCTCGGACTGATCGCTCGCTTCGAAAAGGCCGCAGATCAGTTCGTAGAAAACGCCGCTGACAATCTGCCCCAGGCTATGCTCCTCGTTGATGAGCGAGCCCGGCGGCCCGTTCACCGGCAAGCTCGCGGGAAACTTCCACTGGAACGCGTTGAATGCCCGCCGTGGCGACGCAGCATTATGCTGGGGATCGATCTCGCGCCGGACCGCGTCGGACAATTGCTCGGCGAGCGCTTCAACGAAATTGGCGCGCCGCAGGTCCAGACCCTGCGCCAGCAATAACTGCCGAATTTCCCGGTCTGCGAGCGCGGTGTGGATCGCTACACAATCGCCAAAGCCTTCGTGGAAGGCGCTCGGCTCCATCATATTGACGCCCCATAGATCGGGCCGCATCGCATCGAGGATCGCGTGCCCGGTCTCATGGGCCACGACGTCGGTGCTCGCTCCGGCATAGGCTGGCTTGCCGCCCACCAGGAACCGATAGGTCGCGATGGCATTGCGATCGTAATAGGCATTGAATTCGTCGCCCGCTATCGGGATTAGCTCAAGCCTGCGCGCATCTTCCTCGCCGCGCCATCCGGGCAAGCTCCCATAGGCTTCCTCGAACGCGACAATGGCTCGAAGCGCTGCTTCCCGTGCTTGCCACGCAACGAACTCCGGCGTGTCGACGCCATATTGCGCTTCGGCCGGCAAGTCGGTCACAAAGATACCGCTGTGCTCGGCTGGCCGATCGGGAGTGGCCGCGATCGATTTCGCGCCGGCGCTGCCCGTCTCATCCGCTAGCGGATCATTGGGAATGAAATTGATCGACATCGCCTCACCTTCATTTTGGCGCGGGGGATTCCGATTATTGGAAAAATCGCGGCAAGTCACGGTTGAAACGTTGCCGAAATGAATGTTTGTCGCTCTTGCCTTCTGTGGGGATACTTGGAGATTTGTGACGGCCTTCGAAAAGCTGGGATATTCCTTTGCATGCGCGATCGCTTGCGAGGCGGGCGTTGCAATCGCCGCCGGTGGAGCTGACAGGGTTCGAACCTATGACCTCTACGGCTGATGCGCAGCGCTCTGCCTGTCTGAGCTACAGCTCCCGCACCGACGGCCCGATATGCGGTTCCGATTCCGACCGGAACCGCCATTGGCACCGCACCGCTACGATACGTCTGCGGCAGGGCACGATCGGGGTTGCTTCACCAATGGGCTATGTCTGCCGCCGTGTCTTCGAGCAGCCGTCGAGGCCGTGACACCCGCTCCCGCTTTGCGCGATGATGGGGTCTCGATCGACGCGCCTGAAGCCAGACGTCGACCGCTCCGTCACAGCGCTTCGCTGCCTCCGCATTGGCGCGACGCGCGGGCGGTTCGGCGAACCTGGTCTTTCCCGCGCTGCGCCAGAGCGCGCTCAGATCGGAGCGCCAGGCGGACCGGCGCCTCCAGTTGGCGGTGATCCCGCCGTCGCCGCCCGAATGGCGGGGATCGACGGGCGTTGCGGGGTTGCTCTCTCCCAGCACCAGCTTCGCATATATCATGTCCGCCTCCTTCGCTCTCACTGGGGAAGGTCACGATTGCCTTCCTATTGAGAGAATCCGGCGCGCGGAGCCGATGCGGAACCGGCGTCGCGAGAAAAGGGTAATCGGTGTCATTGCGCGCGTCCCGAACGGGCGCGCCAGGGCGGCGCCACGCCGGCTGCGTCTCGAGCGACGCCGAGGGTGCGCAGCGCGTCCAGGTGAGTCCGCAAGCCGCGCCTCGGGCGCGGCGTGCGGCACGCACGGTCATTCGCCGGAAAGCAAAGCCGCCTTCTGCGCCGCCGACAGGCTCGAAGCGGCGACCGCGGCGGCAAAATCCTCCCGCCCGGATACGGGCAGGGGCAGGTCGATCGCGATGAACGCAGCCATCGCCGGCATGGCACTGGGCGCTTCCGCCCAGCTCTGCGCGACGATCGCGGGATCGGTGCGCAGGATCGCCGCGAGCCGCGCAGTCAGCGTGCCGGGGATCGAACGGGGATCGATCCTCCGGCCGTCGAGCTTTCGTACCAGCGATTGGTCGAGGCTGGCCACGCGCGCCACCTGATCCAGGTCCTGCCCGGACAGGGCGGCAAGCTCGGCAAGCGATTTCGGCCGGCGCGCCGCGGCCCTCGCCGCAAGGCCTTCGTCGAGCGCTCGCTGCGCGCGGTCGGCGATCCGACCCTCGCGCACTGCGCTCAGCGGTTCCGGGACGGGCAGATGCGACTGCGCGGCCCAGGCGGCGGCGAAATCGATCAACTTGGCCCGATGCGCGGGAAAGCGCAGCGAAAACGCAGCGACCGCGCGGGCATCGGGCGCCCCGAATTCGGCGACCATCAAGTCCAGCACGTCGTCAAGCGGGGGCAATTCGGCCGCACTCATTCACTGTCCTTCCGATACTGTTCCAGTAACGCATCCGCTTTCGCCAAGCGCTTGCGAACCGCGCGCGGCGTGATTCGATAGAGCTCCGCAAGCGTCGGCTCACCTGCCGCCTCGCCGGCCGTTCCGCGGTCGTCGCCGACGCGCCAGCCGTCGAGGTAACGCAGGATCACCAATTCGCGCATATCCTCGGGCAGCCTGGCGAGGCTGTCGCGAATCAGCATATGCTGCTCCGCAGACAGGCCGCCGTCCGCAATCGTGTCGATCCGCGACCGTTCGTCCTGCTCGCCGCTCTCGGCGCGGAGATCGTCGATGAGCGGCAGCCGCTGCTGTTCCGCCACGACCTGCTCGATCACGCTGAGCGTCCGAAGCCTCAAAACGCGCCCGAAGCTGTGCTGCATGAAATCGCATATGTCGTCGTCGCGCAGCAGCAACTCGGTCAATTTCTCATAGAAGCGCGCGAGGATCTCCTCGCGCATATCGTCGTTGAAGCCGCGGATCTGATTGCGCAGCAGCTGCCGGCATCGATCGTATAGAATGCGAAACAGCCCGCGCACGGTCCGATCGTCTTCTTCTACCAGCGCGCGGCGAAGGAAGAAGATCAGCGCCTCCGTCTTGCGATAGCCGGCGGCCTCTGGACGGCTTTCTCGAAAGCCGTCCAGCAATGCCGCGCCGCGCAAGCCGAGCAGTGCCCGGATGTCGACTTCGGTTTCGGGTCGTCGCTGATAGCCGTTCCGCGTCAGCGGCGGAATGGCCGGGCCCGCTCCGGGCACGAACTCAATCTCGCCCGACGCGCCCATCTCGCTTAAATCGAAGGAAAGGGGATCGTCCAGTTCAGCCTCCAACCCGAAAACTTCGGTGTCGAAAGGCTAATCATGGCGATCGGAGGATTGCGGAACCGGCTGACGAAAATTGTTTCGGAAGCGCGGCGGCGCAGGCAGTCGCCCGCGGTATTCAGTAACCGCCGCCCAGAACCAGGTCGGCCTTCGCCAATTCGGAATCGGCTTCCCAACGCTGAACGTCGCGAACCGCATCGGCTTCCGCGTCGGTGACTTCCACCGGAATGGAGACAAAACCCGGCCTGCCGACCAGCGCGGCGATCATCGCGCTCGCTTGTGCACGGGCATGTCCTAATGCATCGCGTTCTTCAGCCATCGGCTTCACCTCTTATCCGAGCTGCCCCCCGGGAACGCAGCGATTCGTCCTTAGTTGCATATTCCTGTAGTCATTTCCATGCCCATCATGCACCACTGTGGTATAATTTCGATTAATCTAGGATTTACGTGCACGTCAACGCTGCTATGGTGGTGAATTGGCCGACGACAGATACTGTCGCAATGATGAACTCCGGGGGGGGTAATGTGTGGGATGTAGATATTGTTGCACCTGTCTGGGAAGACTGCTCCCAGACACTGACTTCCTACTATGAGTTCATCGACAGGTTTTGGGGTGCTGGTCCTGGCGAAGAGACCGCGGCGCCCATCCATCGCCTGTGGACTCTCGCGCACAAGATGGGGGTCAAATCGTTCATCATCGAAGATGGCCTCGCACTTGCCAAGTCCGAGATCAGGGACGAGGTCAAGCATCTCTTCGACATCACCAAGCTGCACAGGGACAAGCGCGCACGCGATGCGCTGCTTGGGCAGGTCCGCGCGGTAGTTGTCACCTTCTTGGCACGCACGCGCCCGGCCGACGCGGACATCGGCGTGCTTACCAATGGCGACGCGATCGGCCAGGCCGTCCTGATCACTTTCCCGGCGTTCAACCGAAGCCGCAAGGTTGAGACGCGCAGCTATGTCTACGAGGCGACGATGCGGCTGCCGTCCAAGCGCCGCCCCGCGCCGCCCCCGTGCGATTGCGTCGCATCGGCTGGTGGCGGGCAACCGGCGGCCCCGCGCGCGCAGGAGGATCCTTACGAGGAGCTGCTGAACAACCATGTCCCGGTCTCGCGCTTCCTCCCGATCTGGGTGCATCACGCCGGGAGCGAGCGGAGGCTCGAATTCCGCGCCACCTATTTCTGCCAGCAAAATGGGGTGTCGAGCATTTGCGGGCATTGCGCGGTCCGCATGCTGGTCCGGACCTCGAGCGAGACCAAGCTGACCGTTCCCAAGCTGAACGAGGATTGGCGCTACAAAGGAAGCTCGCGATCCACGGTCAGCTCCAGCGACATCCGCCGCGCGCTCCAAAAGTGCCAGCTGGAAGTGAAATCCTATCGCTTCGATCATCGCGCGTCGCAAAATCACGAGGATCCCCCGGGCGGCGGGGCGCGCGCCGCCGGCGGGCACACCGCCGAGCAGATCTGGAACCGCCTTTCGCAAATGGCGGAGTCGGGTGTCCCGGCATTGTTCATCCACTCTTCCGAAAGCCGCCGGAACGACCATGTCGTTCCGATCTTCGGGCACACCTTCAACTCGGACGAGTGGCACCCGATCGCCTCCACGCGCCATCGCAATGGCAATTCCACCACAGCGCTGAGCACGAGCTGGGTCGATCATCTCGTGATCCACGACGACCTGCTGGGTCCCTATTATTGCCTTTCCCGAGCGGGGCTGCGCCTGGCCAAATCGCCGAGCAGGGCGCCGGCCGGTGTGGCGGGCGCGGCCGCGGGCTCGGCCGCTCCGACGGGATTCCAGCAACTGATAAAGAAGCTGTTGCCGGGCGACCACCAGCCCGGCAAGTCGCTGCACCCCAAGAAGCTGCTCGTCGTCGTTCCGAAAAATGTCAGCCGCTCGCCGATCGACATCGAGGCGCAGGCCCGGCAGCGGCTCGCCTATGTCGAGCGGATCATTCTTGAGCAGGGCCTCACGGTCCAGGGCCGGTGGTGGGACCTGTTCAACGACCGTCGCGAACGCCGTGTGCTGAGGACGATCCTGATCACCAAGGCGGAATATATGGAAAGCCTTTGGCGCTATCACACCGCCGGCGGCCGGATATTCATCGATACGCTCACCGCGGACCAGCGGGCTTTCAGCGAAGCCCTCAACCTCGTTCTGCCGGAAAAATTCTGGGTCACGGAAGTATCGCTTCCCAACATGCTGCTCGCAAGCCGCTCCAAACTGGGCGAGTTCCTGATCGATCCGTCGCGCAACCCGCGTAACGATGAAGAGCTCGCGCGCGCCATCTACGCGTTCCGGATGCCTTCCCTGCTCGGAATCAACTATGACGATGCGGAGGGACGCAGCCAATTCGCGATCAACCATTGGCCCGAGCACGACCTGCGGCCGATCCTCGGGGTGCGGAACAAGAACATCTGGTGAGCGCGGTCGCCGCGCCCGCCGCGATCATTCCTCCCAGGGAACGACCTTGCACAGCGGGCGCAGAATCTCGAGCACCGGCCGCGCGCTGGCGGGCGTCGCCGCTTCGCTGAACGACGTGCGGCGCACTTCGCCGGCGTCGCACATCTCGAGGACGATCATGCGCGCGTCGCGCGCGTCGCGCGCTGGCGGATGGTCGGCAAAAAGCGCGCGCGTCTGGAAGGCAGTCCGCAACCTCGCCGCCGCCTCGCCGGGCAAGTTGGCGATATCGACCACGCAACGCTTGGTGATATTGGCCCAGCCGCCGCTTTCTGTAAGGGTCACTTTCATGCCGGGCGCCTCAAACCACCCCGACATCGTGCCAAGCTTTAGCGACTGCATCTTCTATCTCCGGTCCAAAACGGCTCGCCGCGTTCCGCGTCGCCTGCGCCGCGTCCTTGAACGACGCGTCCGGAGGCAGCTTTGTGAAGGCCTCGAACCATATCTTTGTTAGATGATCGAAAATTCTCGCCGGGCCGGAAACGGCCTGCGCGGCGCGATAGAAAGCGTGATTCGGAATCCCCGAATTGATATGGACACCGCCATCCGCGGTTTGCAGATTCTTGTAGTCGGCGACATGCTTCGGCTGGGGATCGGTCCCCAGCAGGACGTGCCCCTCATAGGCCGGCTTCTGGCGGAAGGTGCGCACCGCGCGAATGTCCGCCAGTACCGGGCCCAGGACTTCGCCGCCGATGCTCCAGTCGGCCGATCGGGCATCCTGCTGCAAGTGCCATTGGACGACTGACATCGCCATCACGTCGCAGAAGCTTTCGTTCAGAGCGCCCGCCTCGCCCTTATATTCCAGGTCCGAACTGAACTTCAGAACCGCATGGCTCATTTCATGTGCCATCGCCGCCAGGGACTTGGTGAAGGATTGGAAATATTGCCCGTCACCCGGACCGAACAACATGTACATACCGTTCCAATATGCGTTCGCCGTGCCGATGCCGTAGTTGACGCAGACTTCCATCTCGCACTCGCCTTCGCCGTCGAACGAATCGTGGCCGAGCACCTCCTTGAAGAAGTCATAGACGATGCCGGCATGCAGATAGGCATCGTCGACCGCTTCGTTCCCGATATCCGTCTCGTCCCCTTCGGCGCGGGCGATCATCTCGATCGAAGGCGGCAGCTGCTCCGAGCCGCGCATGTCGAAGATGCGCCGCAACTTGCCGCGGGCGTCGCCGTTGCCGCTGAGAACATCAGCCGGCGCATCCCGCGCCGTACGCGCCCGCTCGTCACGCTGGACGGTTTCGAATGCGATGCCGCGCAACACCGGATCGTTGGCCTTGATCAGCTCCCGGAAGACGTAAGACCCCAGAAAACCCTGGCAAGCGCAACGATGTTCGTGTGAACGGCTCATTTCCACCTCCGTGCTTCACTGGAAGAATCCCAGGAATACATCGGATGCGGAACCGGGACCGTAACAATTTTTTCGCGAGCTGGCGGCCCGCAACGCCAAAACCTTTTGCGGGTCTGCGCGGAAGCGTTTTGTTGGCAGGTAAGGATCGCCATTCGAGGCGACGTGCTTGACGGTATCGCGTAAGTTGCCGACGTGGCGCCATCGCTTGTCCGATCTTCCCTCGCGCGGTAGGAGTCGGCCTCAGCCGGCTACCGACCGGTAGCGTTGGGGGTATCTGTGACGCGACAGTTTGGAAATTCAACGTGAGCGCGGGAATTTAGGTGATACGGTCGAATCCCTCCGTCTCCGCCAGCGCTTCCCGCCCGCGTAACGGAGCGGGCGCAATCAAGCCTATCCCCAAGCCGTCGCGCAAGCCGCGGCCCAGGTCGCTGCGCCTCCACGGCACCGTCGCGCGCGAGCTCGGCATCCGCATCGTCACCGGCGCGCTCGAGCCGGGCGAGATGCTCGAGGGAGAGATCGCCGCAAGCGAGCAGTTCAAGGTCTCGCGCACCGCCTATCGCGAGGCGATCCGCATCCTCGCGGCCAAGGGGCTGGTCCATTCGCGGCCCAAGATCGGAACGCAGGTGAGCGCGCGCAACGCGTGGCATCTGCTCGATCCCGACGTGCTCGGCTGGATGTTCGCCAACGAGGATCCCGATCCGCAGCTGATCCGGAGCCTGTTCGAGCTGCGCCGGATCGTCGAGCCCGATGCGGCGCGGCTGGCGGCGACACGGCGCACCCCCGAGCAGCTCGAGCGGATGCGCGCGGGGCTGGCCGGAGTCGAGCACCACAGCTTCGCGACCGAGGAGGGCCGCAGCTGCGACCATGAATTCCACGCCGCGCTGCTCGAGGCGAGCCACAACGACTTCGTCATCTCGCTGACCAACGGCGTCGCCACTGCGATCGAGCTGACCACGGCGTTCAAGCAGCACCGCCTTCCCGCGCCGCACGACGCGCTGCCGGTGCATATGCGGGTGTTCGAGGCGATCGAGGCGCAGGACGCGCAGGAAGCGCATGACGCGATGGCGGCCCTGGTCGACCGCGGGCTGAGCGACACGATGGAAGCGCGCGGCGAGGATGGCCGATCGATTCCGCGCGCCGGGTGCTGCTGAAACCCGCTTGACGGTTGAATGGAACGCTTCCGATCCCTAAGTGCGGACGGCATTCATGTTACCGCTAACGTGTCGCTGATTCGGGCGGTCAATCGGGAGGATATCGAGCCATGGCGCTGACCGGCGACTTGTTCATTGCATCGAAGCGCGTGGCCCGCGACGGCGACGGTTTCCGGGCGGTCTCGCCCGCGACCGGCAGCGAGATCGAGCCGCGCTTCAGCCAGGCCACGCCCGACGATATCGAAGCCGCCTGCGCCGCCGCCGAGGCCGCCTTTCCGCTCTATTCGAACCTGCCGCGCGAAACCCGTGCCGCGTTCCTCGAGGCGGTCGCCGACGAGATCGACGCGCTGGGCGAGACGTTGACCGAGCGCGCGCTGGCCGAGACCGGCTTGCCGCACGCGCGGCTGACCGGCGAGCGCGGGCGCACTTCGGGCCAGCTGCGGATGTTCGCGCGCGAGCTGCGCCTCGGCGAATATCTGCGCATCCGCATCGACCATCGCCTGCCCGATCGCACGCCGCCGCGCGCCGATCTGCGGCTGCGGATGGTGCCGCTGGGCCCGGTAGTGGTGTTCGGCGCGAGCAACTTCCCGCTCGCCTTCTCGGTGGCGGGGGGCGACACCGCCTCGGCGCTGGCGGCGGGCTGCCCGGTGATCGTCAAGGGTCACTCGGCGCATCCGGGGACCGCCGAGCTGGTCGCGGGTGCGATCCTGCGCGCGGTCGAGAAGACCGGCATGCCCGCGGGGGTGTTCTCGCTCATCAACGGGCCGGGCAATTCGGTCGGGTCGGCTTTGGTCAGCGACTCGCGGGTCAAGGCGGTGGGCTTCACCGGCTCGCGCGGCGGCGGCACCCAGCTGATGAAGCTGGCGGCCGCGCGGCCGGTGCCGATTCCGGTC
The DNA here is from genome assembly GCA_040388355.1 of Pseudomonadota bacterium. Taxonomy (GTDB): domain Bacteria; phylum Pseudomonadota; class Alphaproteobacteria; order Sphingomonadales; family Sphingomonadaceae; genus Sphingomonas. The sequence continues at coordinate 160,818 of JAZKCD010000019.1, forward strand.
TATGCCGAGATGAGCAGCATCAATCCCGTCTTCCTGCTTCCCGCCGCGCTCGAGGCGCGTGCCGAGGCGCTCGGCGCGGGGTTCGTCGGCTCGCTGACCATGGGCGCGGGGCAGTTCTGCACCAATCCCGGGCTGGTGCTCGCGATTCGCGGGCCGGGGCTCGACCGCTTCCTGACCGCGGCGGCCGATGCGGTCGGCGTCGCGCCGGCGGCGACGATGCTGACCCCGGGGATCCACAAGGCCTATGAGAGCGGCGTCGCCAAGCTGGCGTCGGGGCCGGCGTTCAAGCTGGTCGCCGAGGGCGCCGAGCCGGGCGGGCCGACCTGCGGGCGCGCGGCTTTGTTCACGATCGATGCGAAGGATTTCGACGCCGAGCATGCCGAGGAAGTGTTCGGCGCGGCGAGCACGGTGATCAGCTGCGCCGATATCGACGAGATGCTCGGCGTGGTCGCGCAGCTCGAGGGGCAGCTGACCGCGACGGTGCATCTCGATGCGGGCGATACCGACGTGGCGCAGAAGCTGGTGCCGCTGCTCGAGCGCAAGGTCGGGCGAATCCTCGCCAATGGTTGGCCGACCGGGGTCGAGGTTGCGGACGCGATGGTCCATGGCGGGCCGTTCCCGTCGACTTCGGACGGGCGGAGCACGTCGGTGGGGACGCTGGCGATCGACCGCTTCCTGCGGCCGGTCTGCTACCAGGATCTGCCCGAGGCGCTGCTGCCGGCCGAGCTGCGCGAAGGCGATACGGGCGTGCCGCGGCGCGTGGACGGGAAGCCGGTTCTCTAAAGCTCAGGCTGGAAACGCCTCGGCTTCATCCTTTGCCGTCCGGAACCGGAACGCCATGTCGTGGACATAGCGTTCGCCGGGGTTGAGCCGCGCCGAAGGAAAGTTCGGCTTGTTCGGGCTGTCGGGAAATTTCTGCGGTTCGAGGCAGAAGCCTTCGCGTGCGGCGTAGACATGGCCCGCGGTTCCCGGCGCGCCGCCCGCGAGATGGTTGCCCGAATAGAGCTGGACCCCGGGCTCGGTCGAATGGACTTCGAGGACACGGCCTGAGCCGGGGTGATAGACCGTCGCGACGCGGCGGATGCGGCCGGCATCGGCATCGAGCACGAAATTATGGTCGTAGCCATGGCCGCGCACGAGCTGTTCGTCGCCGGCGCCGATGTCACGGCCGATCGGCTTGGGCGTGCGGAAGTCGAACGGGGTGCCCGCGACATCCTGGAGCACGCCGGTCGGGATCAGCCCTGCGTCGACCGGCGTGAAGCGCGCCGCGGGGATCTGGAGCCACTGGCCGAGGATCGACTCGCCGCTGCCTTCGCCGGCGAGGTTGAAATAGGCGTGGTGGGTGAGATTGATCACTGTCGCCGCATCGGTGGTCGCAGTGAAGCCGATCGCGAGGCCGTCCACTTCGAGCGCGTAGCGGACTTCGACATGCAGCGTGCCGGGGAAGCCGTTGGTCCCGGCATGGCTCAACGTCGCGAAGGTGACCGAAGTCGCATCGTGCGCGGTGACGTCCCAGAAGACCTGGTCGAAGCCGAGCGGGCCCGAATGGAGATTGTTCTCGCCGCCGCTGTTCTTCGGGAGGTGGAATTCCTGCCCGTCGAGCGAGAATTTCGCGCCGCCGATGCGGTTGGCGTAGCGGCCCGCGACCGCGCCGTAGAAGCGCGGATGGCCGCGATATTCCTCCAAGTCCTGATAGCCGAGCACGACGTTGGCCGGCGTGCCGTCGCGGCCGGGAACCTCGAGCCGGCGCAGCGCCGCGCCGAGCGTCAGGAATTGCGCGCGGTAGGGGCCGTTGGCGATCTCGACGGTTTCGATGGTGCCGCCCTCGACCAGCCTCATTGCCAGCGCCCCAGCCGGACGCGCAGCATCACCGGGCGCGCGGTGAAATTGAGGCCATAGTCGGTCTGGTCGCCGTTCCAGACATGGTGGGGCAGCCACTTGCCGTTGGCATCGAGGCTTCCCTGCTCGACGCTCAGATATTGCGACTGCTCTCCCACGCCCGGCTTGGCCAGCGCGAAGCGCATCCGCGTCGAGGCGCCGGCGACGAGGAAGTCGTCGGGACCGATCTGGGCCACTACCGCGCCCCCGACCGGCTTGCCTTTGGCGGGATGCGGATCGGTCTCGATCCAGCTCCACTCGCGCTCGCCGAACTGCCACAGCTCGAACTGGGCGGTAAGCTTCCAGCGGCCCATCACCGTCGACTGGTCGGCGGCATCGGGCGACTTGGCGACGCCCCAGGTCGGGTGCTCGTACGCGACACGCGCCCAGCTGCGCGCCATCGGAGCGAACAGGCGGTAGTTGGCCGCGAAGGCCTCGACCGTGGCATCGTCGAGCGCCTTGGCGCCGAGCGGGTAGTTGAAATAATCGTCGCCGTCGAAGCCGAACGGCGAGAAGCCGATCGCGCCCCGGCCCAGCACCGGCCAGAAGAAGCGCGCATATTCGGCGGCGTTGCCGGTCTCGGGCAGCATCAGCGCGTTGTCGGGCCGGGCATAGTGGTCGAGATAGGCGAGATACTGTTTCCAGTCGCGATTGTAGATGTCGGGCGCGACCAGATCGATGTGCGGCGCGGCGGCCTTCCAGATGTCGATAACGTTCCAGTTGGGCCCGCCCGAGGCGACCGTCGCGGGATCGGGAAGCGCGTTGAACGGGTCGCTCAGCGCCGAGTTGCAGTACATCGGCAGCGGCTTCACGGCCTTGCCCGCCGCGGCGATCGCATCGATGTAGCGCGCGGTATGCCAGCTCGAAAAGGCCTGCTCGGCGATCTTGCCGAACACCGCGCGCCACGTGCCGGGGGTACGCCCGAGCCTGGTCACCAGCTCCGCGGGAACCGGGCCCTCGAATAGCGCGGTGGCCTCGGGCGCGAAGTCGCGGGGAAGCCCCCAGCTTCCCGGCTCATTCTCGACCTGGACCATGATCACGCTGTTCTGGCGGTCATGGTCGCGCAGATAGGTCATCAGCGCGACGAACGCCTTGCGGTCCGCCGCGAGCGTCGCCGCTCCGAAAGGCGACAGCGCCGAATGGCTGCCGGTGCGGGTGCGGTTGCGTGGAAAGCGCCTCGTGTCGCGCTTGACCCATTCGGGCGTGTAAGTGCTGTTGCCGTTCTTCCAGGTCGCGAACCACAGCAGCACGAGCCGCGTGTCGTGCGCGCGGGCCTGCGCCAGCAGCGTGTCGAGGAACGAGAAGTCGAACCTGCCCTCGACCGGCTCGAGCTGCTCCCACGCGACGGGAATTTCGACCGTGTTGGCGTGCATCCGCTCGACCATCGGCCAGACCAGGGGCAGCATCGCGGGATAGTTGCTCGAATTGTTGGTCTGCACCCCGAGCATCAGGAAGGGCGCGCCATCGACGAACAGCGCATGGCGGCCATTGCTGGTGGCGAGGCGCGGGATCTCGGCGGCGGCCGCGGGAAGCGCGACCGCCGTCAGGATCAAGGCGAGGAGCGCGCGGATCATTTCGCCCCCGGGCACACCGAGTTGTTCGGATCGGACAGGATCCGCGCTTCGGCAAGCGTGAACACCAGCGGCCCGGACGCATCGACCACCACCGGCGAGGTTACCTTGCCCATGTCGATCTTCGCACTGGCATAGCATTTGAGGATGATATTGACCGTCCGCCACTGGCCGGTCGCGCCGGTGAACAGGCTGGTCGCGTCGATCGTGCCCTTGTTGTCGCCGCCTTCCATCGACAGCCGCACTGGGCCGGTCGCGGCACTGTCGAGCCGGTAGACGAGGCGGAGCGACAGATCGGCGTTGGTCTCGCGCGACAGGTCGAGCTCGGTGCCCGAGATGCGCAGCTTGGCGGGGCCCGCCGGCCAGCGCAGCTGGACCGCGCCTTCCTGCTGCGCCTGGCCCTCGACCTGCTTGCGGGCGATGCCGCTGTCCGCGAAGGCGAAGGGCGCCGGCGTCGCGCCGCGGGCGTAGAAGGTACTGATATTGGCGACGCTGGCGTCGATCCCGCTGACTTCGCTCAGCGCGGGGACGGTGCCGCCCTTTGCATAGGTAAGGCCATAGCCGAGCGCGAACAGCGGATCGTAGCCGGGCGCGCCCTTGTTGAGCGCGAACTGGCCCGCGGTCTTGGGCCAGCTGTACGACAGCGTGCCGCTGAAATCGCGGCGCGGCTTGCCGTCCTTGTCGCCGATCAGCACGTCGGCGACGCCATTGCCTTCGCTCCCCGGCAGCCACGCCGCAACGAACGCGTCGGACTGGTTGATCTCGGGATTGACCCACATCGGCCGGCCGGAGAGGAACACCGACACCGTCGGGATGCCTGCGGCGTGGAGCCGGTGGAGCAGCGCCAGCGCCTGCTTGTCGCCGGGCTGGAATTCGAGGGTGCGAATATCCCCACGCATTTCCGCGTAGGGTTGTTCGCCGAACACGACGATCGCGGCGTCGGGTTTGGCGGTGTAGCTGCCATCGGCCGAGAGCGTCGCCTTGCCGCCGCCCGCCTGCACGGCCTGGGCGATGCCGGCATAGATCGAGGTGCCGCCGGGGAAGAGCTCGTTACCGTTGCCGTCGCCTTGCCAGCTCAGGGTCCAGCCGCCGGTCTGCATCCCGATCGAATCGGCGCCGGGCCCCGCGACGAGGATATTGGCGGAGGATTTGAGCGGCAGCACGCCGTTGTTCTTGAGCAGCACGATCGACTTGGCGACCGCCTCGCGCGCCACCGCGCGGTGCTCGGGCGCCCCCATCACGTCGGGCTTGCCCTCCACGGGACGCGCCGGGTCGAACAGCCCGAGCGCGGCCTTTACCCGCAGGACGCGGCGCACCGCGTCTTCGATCCGCGACATCGGGATGGTGCCGTCGCGGACGTGGCGGATGGTCGATTCGTACATGCCCTTCCAGCTGTCCGGCGCCATCACCATGTCGAGCCCGGCGAGGAAGGTCTGCGCGCAATCGTTGACCGTGCAGCCGGGGATCTGGCCGTGGCCGTTCCAGTCGCCGACGACGAAGCCCTCGAAGCCCATCCGCCCCTTGAGCACGCCGGTCAGCAGCGACTGGTTGCCGTGCATCTTGACGCCGTTCCAGCTGTTGTACGACGCCATCACGGTCATCGCGCCGGCGTCGATCGCAGGCGGATAGCCGGCGGCGTGGACGCGGGCCAGGGTCGCCTCGTCGACGCGGGTGTCGCCCTGGTCGATGCCGTTGAACGTGCCGCCGTCGCCGAGGAAATGCTTGATGCTCGCGGCGACATGGCCGGTCTGGATGCGGCGGGTGGTGCCGGGCGCGCCCTGCAGCCCCTTGACCATCTCGCCCGAATAGGAGGCGACCAGCGCCGGGTCCTCCGAATAGCCCTCATAGGCGCGGCCCCAGCGATCGTCCTGCGGCACGGTGACGGTCGGACCGAACGCCCAGTCGATCCCGGTGGCGGCGGTCTCGATCGCAGTGACTTCGCCGATCCGGCGGATCAGCGCAGGGTCGTGCATCGCGCCGAGCCCGACATTGTGCGGGAAGATCGTCGCGCCGATGACGTTGGCGTTGCCGTGCACCGCGTCGATTCCGAAGATCAGCGGAATCTTGAGGTTGCCCGGCCGGTCCTCCATCGCCACTGCGCGGAAGGCCTGCGCGGTCTTGACCCATTCGACTTGCGGCGAGCGGTCCTCGCCGTTGAGCGGCGGCGAATTGCCCCCCGCCAGGATCGAACCGAGCGGATACTGGCGCAGCTCCTCGGGCTTCATGTTGCCGATATCGGCCTGGATCAGCTGGCCGACCTTCTGCTCGAGGCTCATCCGCGCCATCAGCGCGGTGATCATCGCCTCGGTCGCGGGATCGACCAGCCCCTGGCTGTGCGCGACCGGCCAGAGCTCGGGATGCGCGACATTGGGGCCTGCGGGGGCTGCCTGCTGGGCGAGCGCGGGCGCGCTCCACAGAATCGTCGTCGCCAGCAACAGCTTCGTGCCCAGCCGCATCATCACTCTCCTGCCTATGTTATCGCTACCGTGGATAGCCGATCGCTCGCGGAAAGCTAGCCGTCAACGGTGTCAGGGGGTGCGCGGCGCGATCGACACGTCGCGCGCGACGGCGATGGGCAGCGGCGGAACATCCTTGATGTCCATGATCGCATCAAGGCTGTCAAAGGGCGCAGTCGCGCCGAGCAGCGCCCCGCTCCCGCGGTCGATCACGACGCGGAGCGCTCTGCGCTGGGTTCCTTCCATCCGCATGTCGGCGCCATTGGCGGCGCCGTGCATCGTGATCTTGAGCGCCGTCGGATCGGGAGCCCAATCGACCGTCGCGTGGTCGCCATCGGCCGATACCCAGCGGATCGCTCCGCCGGGCGCGACGGCGCTCCCGGTGAAATTGCCTCGGTTGAACCTGTTGTCGAACGCCGCGAAGCGGTGCGAATCGCCCGAGGCGGACAATTCGCCGATTCCGAAATGCGGCGACTGGATCAGCGCTACGCTGAGGATGTCGATCATGGGAAAGAAAATGTCCTGCGGCGCGCAGAGCGCCAGGAACGGGTCGCCGAGCCCCGCGGCGGCCTCGGGCGCGAGCGGCAGGAGCGTCACGCGGGCGAGCTCGCCCTTGCCGGCGTGGAGCGCGGTGCGGCAGGCATCGTCGGGCGGCGGTGCATCGGCCCATTGCCCGCCCGCGCGGTGCTGCGCGCTGGCCTGGGCGATGATCTATGCCAGCTGGGACAGCGACAGCCGGGCGGGC